>NZ_JBMMMZ010000002.1:399217-579526 GCF_049725035.1 Streptomyces sp. XH2
CCCCGCGCCGCGCACGGGCGCGCGCGCCGCGCTTACCCGGGGCGGGCCCCCCGTCCGTGCACCGCGCGCGTCAGCCGCGCTGGATGCCCGTCGTGTCCTGCAGCAGGCCGCGGCGGCCGTCCTGCGTCTGCGCGACCAGGGCCTGGCCGCGCTGCTCCACCGCGAGGTACCACGTGCCGGGCGCGAGCTCGGCGATCTGCGTCGGCGAACCGTCCTCGCCGTACAGCGGGCGCGGCACCGGCACCGCGAACCAGAACGGGGCGAAGTCCCCGGCCGGGGCCGCGGACTGGCCGGCGGCGGGCGACGGCGCGGCCGCGGCACCGCCGAGGCTCGCGTCCGGCTGGCCCTGCTGGGCGCCGTAGGGCTGCTGGGCGCCGCCGTACGGACCGGCCTGGGCACCGCCCGGGCCCGGGTAGCCGTAGCCCGGGTTCGGGCCGGCGCCGTACGGGGACGGGGCCTGCGGGCCCGCGGCGTTCACCAGCGGGGCCTTCAGGGCCGGGATGCGCGGGGTCATCAGCGCCGTGGCGGCCAGGGCCGCGTTGGCGAGGAGGCCCAGGATCTGGCCGACGCCCGGGGACACGCCCTGGGCGCCGCCGATGATCGTCCACAGCGAGGACCACGCGGCGAACACGGCGAACGCGGTGCCCCACTGGCCGAGCTCCAGGCCCACGAGCTTGCGGCCCTCGGGCTGGAAGCGGGCGGCGACGATGAGACCGGCGGCGATGATCCCGGCGAGGAAGATCGACGGCAGGACGGGGAAGAGGCCGGCCTTCCAGCCGTTGGGCTCCGTGGGGCAGATCGAACCCGCGCAGTCGTACGAGTAGAAGCTGAGGAACGAGGCGATGAACAGCAACACCGCTGCTCCGATCACCACGCCGTCGCCTCGAGTGAGGGAGCGGATGTTCACTCTCATGTCCTTTGTCAGTGTGATCATTAACGTCGCTGTCGCCGGCACGCGAGGATGCGGGGGCGCGGGGGTGGCCCCCCATCGTACGGGTGAACCTATCGCCTGCACGGTCGGGGCGTCTTCTTCGTATCTGCCTCGTGACAAGCCCGTGGTCTGCGCGGACGGCCGCGCCGGCGGCCCCGGGGCCCGCTTCGGACCTACCCGTCCAGGAAGTCCGTGATGCCGTCGGCGATACCCTGCGCCGCCTTCTCCCGCCAGGCCCCGTCCGTCAGCAGGGCCGCGTCCTTCGGGTCCCGCATGTTGCCGCACTCGATGAACACCTTCGGCACGGTCGAGAGGTTGAGGCCACCGAGGTCACCGCGGGTGTCCAGGCCCGTACCGCCGCCGATGTAGTTGGACGCGGCACTGCGCGTCACCCGCACGAAGTGGCCCGCGATCCGCACGCCGAGCTCCTTCGACGGCCCGACGATCGGCGCGGTGTCCGCGCGGCCGCCCTTGACGGAAGCGGGCAGGATCACATGGAAGCCGCGGTTGCCGACGGCCGAGCCGTCGGCGTGCACGGAGACGGCGGCGTCGGCGTGCGCCCGGTTCCCGATCGCCGCACGCTCGTCCACGCACGGGCCGTACGGACGCTCCCCGTCGTGCGTGAACACCACCTTGGCGCCCTGCGCCCGCAGGATCGTGCGCAGCCGGTGCGCGACGTCGAGGCTGAACGAGGCCTCGGCGTAGCCGTCGTCCGTGGACGTGCCGGTGGTGTCGCACTCCTTGCGGCCCGTGCCGATGTCGACGGAGCGGTCGATCTCCGCGGTGTGCTCGCTGTTGCGGATGTTGTGCCCGGGGTCGACCACGACCACCTTGCCCTTGAGGGGCCCGTCGGGCAGCGGCCCGTCGTCCGCCGCGGCCGGCGAGGGACTCTGCGCGTCCGCCGGCGCGGACGACCCGGGCGCCGAAGGCTCCTTGCCCTCCGGCGAGGGCTGCCGGGACGGGGCCCGCGACGCGGGGGCCCCGCCGGGCGACGCCGCCGACGCGGCGGCCACCGGCGCCTTCTTCCCGCCGTCCGCCTCCGCGTCCCACAGCAGCCAGCCCGCGACCCCGGCCGGGACCAGGGCCGCCACCGCGACGACTACGGGCGTGCGGAAGCCGGCCGGGCGGCCGGGGCGGCCGGCGCGCGGCGAGCGGGGGAAGCGGGGAAAGCTGCCTTTGGACACCCGGCGATGCTACGCCGCCGCCCCGCCGCGCAGGGACCCTACGCCGTAACCGGTCCGCGCCGCAGCACCCGCAGCGACCGCGTCACCGACACCTCGGTGAACTCCCCGGATTCCAGTGCCCTGAGGTACACGCGGTACGGGGCCTGCCCGCCGTCCGCCGGGTCCGGGAACACGTCGTGGATGACCAGCAGCCCGCCCGGCGCGAGGTGCGGGACCCAGCCCTCGTAGTCGGCCGTCGCGTGCTCGTCGGTGTGCCCGCCGTCGATGAACACCAGCCCCAGCGGCTTCCCCCAGAGCGAGGCCGCCAGCGGCGACCGCCCCACGAGCGCCAGCACGTGCTCCTCCAGCCCCGCCTGATGCAGCGTGCGCCGGAACACCGGCAGCGTGTCCATCCGCCCCACGGTCTCGTCGACGAGCGAGGCGTCGTGGTACTCCCAGCCCGGCTGCTGCTCCTCGCTGCCCCGGTGGTGGTCCACGGTGACCGCCGTCGTCCCCGCCTCCCGGGCGGCGGCGGCCAGCAGGATCGTCGACCGGCCGCAGTAGGTGCCGACTTCGAGCAGCGGCAGCCCCAGCCCCGCGGCCTCCTCGGCGGCGGCGTGGAGGGCGAGCCCCTCGTCGAGCGGCATGAACCCCTTGGCCGCCTCGAACGCGGCGACTATCTCGGGCTTGGGCGGCATGTGTCGTCCTCCTGGGGGTACGCGGTGGTCGGCTCATTGTCCTCACCGGCCGCCGCGCGCGGTGCGTGAGGGGCCGATACCGTGGGAAGCACGAGCGGGGGACGCAGGAAGCCGCTGTCAAAGCTCCCGAAAGGGGCGGAAGATGTCCTTCGCCGTAGCGCTGCTCGCCGCATCGACGCTCGCTCTCTCCCCCGTGGGCCTCTCTCCCGCGGGCGACGCCCACAAGGACGGCGCCGACGTCAGCGCCGTCTTCGCCGACCCCACGGGCGATGTGCTGCGCGCCGTGACGTTCGACGGCGACGCGATCCCGCCGGGCGCCCGCGTCACCGTCACCGAACGCACCGGCCGCGACGGCACCCGCATCCACCTGCGCCTGTACGGCGTCGATCCGGACCGCACGTTCGGCGCCCACGTCCACACGAACCCGTGCGGCACCCGCCCCGAGGACTCCGGCGCGCACTACCAGCAGGTCAAGGACCCCGAGCAGCCCTCCACCGACCCCGCGTACGCCAATCCGCGCAACGAGGTCTGGCTGGACCTCACCACCGACCGGCGGGGCGACGGCGCGTCGTCCACCTCGGTCGCCTGGCGCTTCCGCCCCGGCGAGGCCCGCTCCGTCGTCATCCACGAGCACGCCACCGACACGGCCCCGGGCCGGGCGGGCACGGCGGGGGCGCGGCTGGCGTGTGTGAACGTGCCCTTCGCGTGAGCGTGTTCATCGCGTGAGCACGTCCTTCGCATGAGTTCGAACGCAAGGGCGGGGCACTCGCAAGGGTGATCGTGTGCGCCGCCGGCCCCGGGCGCCGCTCCCCGCGCCGTAGCCTGCTCCCGCCATGAACGATTTCGTTGACGAAGCACGCTCGCGCGTCGCACACCTGCTCCGGATGGCCAACACCACGGACGACCGGGTCAGGGCACGGATCATCGAGTACGCGGACACCACCCCGGAGCCGCCTGTCATGAGCCGGGCCGGGATCGTCACCACCGGATGCGCGCAGTGCCTGAGGACTGCGTGGCGGCAGCAGGACGCGGAAGGGCCCGTGTGGGTCTGCGCGTCGTGCGGCCACGTCGAAGGAGTGACCGTGAACTGTCCCCATTGCGAGGTCGCCATGACCCCGCCGCCGCCCGGAGCCCCGGACCGGTGGCAGTGCCCCCAATGCCCTCGGGTCGCGGCCACGGGTGAGAGCGCGCAGGACATCGAGGAACGGGAGCGGCAGCGGGTCGTGGCCGTCGCCGCGCTGGAGGAGGCGATGGCCCTGCGGGCGGGCGAGTGAGGGGTTCGCGGAGTGCGGTGCGCCCGCCGGCGGGTGCGGTGCGCCTGCCGGGTGCGGGGCTCCGCCGGGCGGGCAGTCGTTCGGCTGCGGGCCGTGCGTGGCTGGTCGCGCAGTTCCCCGCGCCCCTTACGGGGCTACGGTCGGCAACTTCTTCCGCCGCAGCGGCGCGAAACCACCACGTGCCTGACCGGCGGTGCCGAACCGAGCTCGAGTCGGGTGCAACACCGCCGCAGGCTCACCGCAGGTGCCCCGTGTCGTTCAGCAGCCGCAGCGACGCGTTGCCGTCCGCGTAATAGGCCACGGCCGACACCGACGCCGCCGAGAGTTCCATGCGGAACAGGGACTCCGGCGGGGCGCCGAGGGCCAGTCGTACGAGCGTCTTGACCGGCGTCACATGCGTGACCAGCAGGACCGTACGGCCCGCGTACCGGGCGAGGAGCTTGTCCCGCGTGACGGACATCCGGCGGGCGACCGCGGCGAAGCTCTCGCCGCCGCCGGTCGGGGCGGCCTTGGAGGAGGCGAGCCAGGCGTCGAGGTCGTCGGGCCAGCGCTCGCGGACCTCGGCGAACGTCAGGCCCTCCCAGGCGCCGAAGTCGGCCTCGCGCAGGCCGTCTTCGACGCGGACCTCCAGGCCGAGGCGCGCGGCCACGGCCGCGGCCGTCTCGCGGCAGCGCCGCATCGGCGAGGAGACGACGGCCTGGATGGTGCCGCGGGCGGCGAGCGCGGCACCGGCGCGCTCGGCCTGGTGCAGGCCCACGGGCGACAGCTCCGGGTCGCTGCCGCCGCTTCCGGAGAATCGCTTCTGCGGAGTGAGGGCCGTCTCGCCGTGCCGCAGCATGACGAACGTGGTCGGCGCCCCGAGGTCGGCGGGGGCGGCCCAGCCGACGGGGGCGGCCTTGGGCTCCGCGAGGGGCTCGGCCTCGGGCCCGGCCGCGCGGACGGCCGTCCGGGCGGCCGTCCGCTCGGCGAGCGCCGCCGCGGAGGCGCCCGCGTCCCACTGCCGGCCCGCCTTGCCCGCGTCCATCGCCTCGTTGGCGAGCCGGTCCGCGTGCTTGTTCTCCTCGCGCGGGATCCACTCGTAGGCGACCTGCCCCGCGGGGAAGAGCGCCCGCGCCCGGGCGGCCAGCGGCCGCATGTCCGGGTGCTTGATCTTCCAGCGGCCCGACATCTGCTCCACGACGAGCTTGGAGTCCATCCGGACCCGGACCTCGGCCGCGGGGTCGAGGGCCTTCGCGGCCTCCAGGCCGGCGATGAGGCCCCGGTACTCGGCCACGTTGTTCGTGGCGGTGCCGATGTACTCGGCGGCCTCGGCGAGCGCCTCGCCGGTCACCGCGTCCAGGACGACGGCGCCGTAGCCGGCGGGGCCCGGGTTGCCCCGGGAACCGCCGTCCGCCTCGACGATGAAGCGAGGAGCCATCGGGCTTACAGGCCCGACTCGTTGGTGCGGACCAGGATGCGGCTGCAGTTCTCGCAGCGGACGACCTGGTCCGGCGCGGCGGCGCGGACCTCGTTGAGCTCGGTGATGTCCAGCTCCAGGCGGCAGCCCTCGCAGCGGCGCTGGTTCAGGCGCGCCGCGCCGATGCCGCCCTGCTTCTCCCGCAGCCGGTCGTAGAGCTTCAGCAGGTCGGCCGGGACGGAGGCGGCGACGATCTCGCGCTCCTTGGTGACCGAGGCGGTCTCGGCGTCGATCTCGGCGACGGCGGCGTCGCGGCGCGCGACGGCGTCGTCGACCTTGGCCTGGACGGAGCCGACGCGGCCGGTCAGCTCGGTGACGCGCTCCTGCGCGGACTCGCGGCGCTCCATGACCTCCAGGACGACGTCCTCCAGATCGCCCTGGCGCTTGGCCAGCGAGGCCACCTCGCGCTGCAGGTTCTCCAGGTCCTTCGCGGACATGCCGACGCCGGTGTCCAGGCGCTGCTGGTCACGGGCGGCGCGCTGGCGGACCTGGTCGACGTCCTGCTCGGCCTTGGTCTGCTCGCGGGCGGTGTCGCTCTCCTCGGTCTGCGCGGCGACGAGGAGGTCGCGGTGCTGGGTGAGGTCGGCCTCGAGGGAGGCGATCTCGGCGTGCTCGGGCAGGCTCCGGCGCTTGTGGGCGAGCTGACCGAGGCGGGTGTCCAGCGCCTGGAGGTCGAGGAGGCGGATCTGGTCTGCGGGCGCGGCGTTCAGTTGGGGGCTCCTGTTAGTGGTTGGTGACGGTGGACGCCGCGTGGGCGGTCCAGGGGTCGGTGACGATCTTGGAGACGTGGGTGCGCAGTCCCCAGCCGTGCCGGTCGGAGATCTCGTCGAGCTGGGCGGCGGCCTGCTCCACCCACGGCCATTCGGTGGCCCAGTGGGCCGCGTCGACGAGCGCCAGCGGGCTGTGCTGCTGGGCCTCGGAGGCGGGGTGGTGGCGCAGGTCGGCGGTGACGTAGGCGTCGACGCCGGCGGCGCGCACCTCGTCGAAGAGGGAGTCGCCGGAGCCGCCGCACACGGCCACGGTGCGGAGGGTGCGCTCCGGGTCGCCGGCGACCCGGATGCCCTGCGCCGTGCCGGGCAGGTGCTTGGCGGCGCGCTCGGCGAACGCGGCCAGGCTCATGGGCGGGTCGAGCTCGCAGACGCGGCCGAGGCCGCGGCGGCCTGCCGGGTCCGCCGGATCGGGCACGAGGGGGCCGGTGACGCGCAGGTCGAGCGCGCCGGCGAGGGCGTCGGAGACGCCGGGGTCGGCGCGGTCGGCGTTGGTGTGCGCGACGTGCAGGGCGATGTCGTGCTTGATCAGGGTGTGCACGGCGCGGCCCTTGAAGGTCGAGGCCGCGACGGTCGTGGTCCCGCGCAGGTAGAGCGGGTGGTGGGTGACCAGCAGGTCGGCGCCGAGCGCCACGGCCTCGTCGACGACCTCCTGCACGGGGTCGACGGCGAACAGCACCCGGCCGACCGGGGCCGCGGGGTCGCCGCAGACGGTGCCGACGGCGTCCCACTGCTCGGCCTGCTCCGGGGGCCAGAGGGCGTCGAGGGCGGCGATGACTTCAGACAGTGCGGGCACGGAGGAAAGGCTACCTGTCCGCCGTGCCCGCGCGGGCTCCGCCCGATCCGGGGCGCACGCCGGGCGTCACTTCACGAGGAAGCCCCGCAGGTCGTCGAGGACCTTGTCCGCGGCGGTGACGCCCAGGCCCAGGTACCAGGTCTCGTCCGAGACGTCCTTGGCGCGGCCTTCCTTGACCGCGTTCAGGTTCTTCCACAGCGGGTTGTCCTGGACGGTGTCGCGCTTGGTCTTGTCCGGGGCGCCGTAGACGCCGGTGAAGATCCAGTCGGCGTCGGCCTGGTCGATCTGCTCGGGGCTGATCTCCACGGCGAGCTTGTCGGCCTGCTGGTTCTTCGGGCGCGGCAGGCCCGCGTCCTTGAGGATCGTGCCGATGAAGGACTGGCCGGCGTACAGGCGCGTGAACTGCGGCAGGTAGCGGACCATCGAGATCGTGGGCTTCTTCCCGCCGAGGTCCTCGCCGAGCTTCTTCGCCTTCGCCTCGTACGCGCCGAGGTTCTTCTTCGCCTCGGCGGTCTTGTCGAGCGCGGCCGCGTTGAGGAGGTAGTTCTCCTTCCACGTGAAGCCCGGGCGGACGGAGAAGACGGTCGGGGCGATCTTGGCGAGGTCCTTGTAGTTCTTCTCCGCGCGCAGCTTGCTGCCGAGGATCAGGTCCGGGTGGAGCTCGTTGATGGCTTCCAGGTTGAGGTTGTTGATCGTCCCGACGTTCTTCGGGTCGCCGGCGTCCTTCTTCAGGTACTCCGGGAGCTCCTGGCTGCCCTCGCTGGGAGCCCAGCCGACCGGCTGGATACCGAGCGAGACCACGTTGTCGAGCTCGCCGACGTCGAGGACGACGACGCGCTTGGGGCGCTCCTTGAGTTCGGTCGTGCCGAGGGCGTGCTTGATCGTGCGCGGGAACTGCCCGGGCGCGGCGTCGGTGCCCATCTTCGCCGTCTGCTCGCCGGCCTTGCCGAAGTCCTTGCCGCTCTCCGACACGGCCTTCGAGCCGCTGCCGTCGTCCTTGCCGTTCCCGCCGTCCGATGAGCCGCAGGCCGCGAGGGCGAGCGCGGCGACTGCGGACAGGGCGACGGCGGCGGTGCCGCGGCGGCGAAGGGACATCACGTACTCCAGGGTCGGGTCCGGCCGACCGGCCGTCACGGCCGGCGGGTGGTCAAGGGGGCCTCTTCAGCCACCCCCCGCGACTACTTAGGCTCGCCTTACCTTACGTGACGGCATGGAACGCGCGAAGCACACCCTCCTCGTACCCCTCAGGCGAATCGGACAAGAGCCACCCTTACGCGTGAAGCGGGCCGACTCTCATTGTTCGGCAGGAAGTGCGATAACTACGTTCTGTGCCGGAGGTGACGTTTCTCATGACGGTCTGTGCCCCCCAGAGCACCCCGCAGAGCACCCCGCGGAGTGGCTCGACGGACATGAGGCGCCCGGCGTTCACGGTCACGGCGAACGGCTCGTACGCCGCCCGGCTGGCCCTCGACGGCGCCACGGGCGGCTGGTTCCCCGAGCGCTGGACCCTCGACGGCCCCGAGCCCTACGCCGTGCCGCTGCCCGGCAGCCAGCCCGAGGAGCCCGACAGCGAGGTCCAGCCGCTCGCCGACGGCCGGGTCCTCATCCGCCGCCGGGTCGCCGAGCGGCACACGCTCTCGCTGCTCTACCCCACCGGCCCCGGCACCGGGGAGCTGCCGGTCGGCGCCGTCGAGTGCGCCCGGCTCTCCCTGCTGCCCCCCGCGCCGGGCGGCTCCTCCGCCTACGGGCTCGTCCACGCCGAGCGCTCGACCGCGCTGTGGCGGCTGCACGGGGGCGCCTTCGGGCCCGAGCGGGTCGTCGAGGTGCCCGGCCGCTGCACGGGCGGCGCCTGGCTCGACCGCACGGGCCGGCTCCTCGCCCTCGACCGCGAGCTGGACGGCCGCACCAAGACCGTCGTGGTGGACCTGGAGCGCGGCGGCGAGACCAGCCCGCTCCTCCAGATCACCGAGGACAGCAACGACCGGCTGCTCCTCGCCGACCCGTACAGCGGCCTCCTCCTCGTCCGCTCCGACGCCCCCGGGCAGGACCGGCTCGGCTGGGGCGTGCTCGGCTCCGCCCGGCCCGTCCGCTTCCCCGAGTGCCTGCGCCCCGCGGGCGCCGTGCTCACCCCCTTCGCCACCCAGCCCGGTCAGGAGCTCACCCCCGAAGGGTGCGCGGTCTCCTTCCGGGTCGAGGGCGCGACCGGCAGCTGGGTGGGCGTCTGGCGCCCCTCGGGCAAACAGCTCCAGCAGTTCCCGGCGCCCGCCGGCTGGCTCGTCGGCGCGGGCCTGTGGACCAGCGGCGGCGAGCTGCGGCTGCCGTTCGTGACGCCCTACGTGCGCTGCGGCCTGGCCCGCCTGCGGCTGCCGGAGGCCGAGCGCGGAGAAACACGGGATACCGGCGGGCGCGGCGGTGCCACGAGCGGGGCGGGGCCGGCGGCGGGCGAGGTGCGGGGCGCGGCGGGTCCGTCGGCGCCGGCCGGGGCGCCGGCCGCGCCGCGGGAGGCCTCGCGGCCCGCGTCGCAGCCGCTGCCGCAGGTGCCCCGTCCGGGCCCCGGCCAGGAGCAGCCGCCGGCGCAGGAGGCTGCCGCGCAGCCGGTTCCGCTGCGGCAAGAAGCGCCCCGCGCGGCGCCCCGCGCGGCGCCCCGGGCGGGGCGGCCGGCGCCGTCGCTGCAAGTGCCCCGTCCGGGGCCCGGTCAGGAGCAGCCGCTGCTGCAGGAGGTGCCGCGGCCGGAGCCGGCCTCTCCCGGGATGCAGCCGCAAGTGCAGCCGCAGGCGCAGACGCGGCACGACGGGCTTCGCCCGGAGCCGGAGCCGGCGGTGGCGCCCGCCGCGCAGCCGGTTCCGCTGCTGCACGGGCTGCCCCGCGCGGCGCCCGGGATGCCGCAGCCGGCACCGGGCCGGGCGCCCCTCGGCGCGCCGCCGCTGCGCACGGTCCCGCAGCCCGAGCCGCCGGAGCCGGCCTTCACCGGGGCGCGGCCGGAACAGACACCTCCGGGGGCGCCGCAAGCGCCGTTGCTGCGTGAGGCCCCGCAGCCTGAGCCGCTGCGGGCGGCCCGGCCGGAGCAGTTCTCCCCGGGGGCGCTGCAGCCGCCGGCGGGCGAGGCCCTGCGACCGGTGCCGCCGCAGCTGTCTCCCGTGGCGTCGGAGCCGCCGTCGCTGCACGAGGCCCCGCGGCCCGCGTCATCGTCGCTGCTGTCCCGGCCCGAGGCGAGCATCGACGTACCCCCGCAGTCACCCTCGCTGCACGAGGTCTCGCGGCCCGCGTCATCGCCGTCGTCCCGGCCCGAGGCGAGCTCTGCCGTACCGCCGCAGTCACCGTCGCTGCACGAGGCCCCGCGGCCCGCATCGCCGCCGCTGCCCTGGCCCGAGGCGAGCACTGCCGTACCGCTGCCGCACGAGGCCGCGCGGCCCGTATCGCCGCTGCTGCCCCGGCCCGAGTCGGCCGCCGCGCCGCCGCAGCCCGCGTCGCTGCTGCAAGAGGTGCCCCGCCCGACGGCCACCTCCGCGCCGTGTTCCGAGCCGCCGCTTCCGCCGGTGCGGGAAGCGCCCCGGGCGGACACGCCGCCGCAGCCGGGCCCCCGGGCCCACGCCGAGCAGGCGCCCCCCGCCGCGCCGCCGCAGATGCCGTTGCTCCGCGTTCCCGTCCCGCCGCAGGACGGCCCGCTGCTGGAGCGGCCGCATGAGGGGCTGTCACCCGGCGTGCCGCAGGCGGGTCCGCAGGGGCCCGTGGCCATGCCCCCGACCGGTGGCACGGCGCCCGCCGAGCGCGCCGAGTCGCCCGCCTCGGTCTGGACCGCCGTGGACCCCGCCGGCGCCCACGGCCTCTCCGGAGCGGCCATGCCGGGAGCGTGGTCGGCGGCCGCGTCCAGGCCCGTGCCCCTGCAGCAGGCCCCGCTGGGCCGGGAGCCCCGGACCTGAAGCGGCGCGCCGAGAGGCGCCCCGGAAGGTCCCGGAAGGTGCGTGCAGCGGGAGCCGACTCGCCGCCCGGCCGGGTGGCCTCGGCGATCAAGGTCCCGTTAGAATCCGGGCGGGGGTTGCGTGGCTGTACCGGGCGGACACCGTTTCGTGAGCCGAACGGCCGTGCGCGGAGGGCGTGTCGGCGTCCGCCGACACCGTGCGCCACTGCCGTGGCAGCCCCTACGCGCACAGCACGCATCCCCATCCGACGGAGTGACTTTCCCCATGCCCGACGCCCGAACCGACACGACCGAGGCGCGCCCCCTTGAGGCGTCCGCCCAGGCCGCAGCCGCCGGCTCCGGCAGGCACCGCGGTCCCGCTTCCCCCGACGACAACAGCGCACCCGCCCACGGCAAGCACCGCCGTACGCCGGAAGGCCACTGACCGCAGCCGTCCACGGCTCCGGTCAGCCCTCGGGCGCCGGGTGGTCCCGCTCAGCGGAGACCCCCGGCGCCCGAGGCGTTTCCGGGGCCCCGCGCCATGTGAGCCGGCGCCCCGTCAGCCGGGGCCCAGCCGCCACACCTCCGGTGCCGCGAACGTCTCGCCCGGCGGGCGGCCGGCGAAGTGCGGGGTGAGGAGGCCGTCCAGCTCCTCGGCGGTGAAGACGTCCTTCGCCGTGCCGAACCGCGCCGCGACCTTCGGCCGCTCCATGACGGCGACCATCCCGCCGTGCACGAGGAACACCTGCCCGGTCACCCCCGCCGCGGACGGCGCGGCGAGGTAGCCGACGAGCGGCGCGACGTGCCCGGGGTCCAGCGGGTCGGGCCCGCCGGCCTCCGGCGCGCCGACGCCGGCGAAGACCTGCTCCGTCATCCGGGTGCGGGCCCGCGGGCAGATGGCGTTCGCCGTCACCCCGTACTTGCGCAGGGCCTCCGCCGTCGACGTGGTGAGGCCGACGATGCCGCCCTTGGCCGCCGCGTAGTTGGGCTGGCCGGGCGAGCCGATGAGGAACGCCTCGGAGGAGGTGTTGACGACCCGTCCGTACACCGGCCGCCCGGTCGCCTTCGCCCGCTCCCGCCAGTGTGCGGCCGCGAAGCGCAGGGTGTTGAAGTGGCCCTTGAGGTGGACGCGGATCACGGCGTCCCACTCGTCCTCGCTCATGGAGAAGAGCATGCGGTCGCGCAGGATGCCGGCGTTGTTGACGAGGACGTCGAGCGAGCCGCCGCCGGTCTCGACGGCGAGCCGTACGAGATCGCGGGCCTGTCCGAAGTCGGCGACGTCGCCGGCGTGGGCGGTGGCCCGGCCGCCCGCCGCCCGGATCTCGGCGGCGACGGCCTCGGCGGGCCCGGAGGACGCCTCTCCGGAGCCGTCCGGGCCGGGCTGCCCGTAGTCGTTGACGACGACGTGGGCGCCGAGCCGGGCCAGTTCGAGGGCCTCGGCGCGGCCGAGGCCGCGCCCCGCGCCGGTGACGATCGCGGTCCTGCCGTGCAGGGACACCATGTCCGTCACCCCCCTCAGATCTCTATGCACGTACGGAGCGCCTCGCCCGTCCGCATCTGTTCCAGCGCGTCGTTGACGCCGGACAGCGGGACCCGGTGCGTGATGAGGCCCGCGAGCTCGATGCGGCCGGCCCGCCACAGGCTGATGGCCCGTTCGTAGGAGCGCCGGACGTCGCCGCCGCCGTACAGGGAGGGCAGGATCTTCTTCTCGTCGAAGAACAGCTCGAACATGTTGACCTGGAAGAGGTCGTCCATGGCGCCCGCCCCGACGACGCAGAGGGTGCCGCCGCGCCGGGTGGCGTCGTAGGCGGCGCGGGCGGTGGCGGAGGTGCCGACGACCTCGAAGGCGTAGTCGAAGCCCTCCCCGCCGGTGACGCGCGCCCGGGCGTCGGCGAGCGCGTCGGGCGGCACGGCCTCGGTGGCGCCGAAGCGCAGTGCGGCCTCGCGCCGGGAGGCGACCGGGTCGACGGCGACGATCTGCGCGGCGCCCGCGGCCCGCGCGCCCTGGACCGCGCAGATCCCGACGCCTCCGCAGCCGATGACGGCGACGGAGGAACCGGCCTCCACGTCGGCGGTGTTGAGGGCGGCGCCGAGGCCGGTGGTGACGCCGCAGCCGATGAGGGCGGCGATGTCGTAGGGCAGGTCGTCCGGGATGGGCACGGCGCAGCCCGCGCCCACGACGGCCTCCTCGGCGAAGGTGCCGGTGCCGGCGAAGCCGAAGAGGTCGGCACCGGAGCCGCCCAGGCGGAAGTTGGGGGCGCCGGCCGCCATGAGGCCGGCCAGGCACAGCTGGGTCTGGCCGCGCTTGCAGGCGGGACAGCCACCGCAGGACGGGAGCCAGCAGACGAGGACGCGGTCGCCGGGCCGCAGTCCGGTGACGCCGTCGCCGACCGCGACGACCTCCCCGGCGCCCTCGTGGCCGGGGACGAAGGGGACGAGCTGGGGCAGCACCCCGGTCATGGCGGAGAGGTCGGAGTGGCAGAGCCCGGTGGCCCGCATGCGCAGCCGGACCTTGCCGGGGCCGAAGCCCACCGCTTCGACGTCGTCGCGGACGTCGAGCTCGGGCCGTCCTGTCTCGTGCTGTACGGCTGCGCGCATGACCACTCCTCTGACGCGGTTTCCGATGCGCAGTGCGTGTCGGTTGCGGTGGCTGCGGGATCCGCCGGACTCCCGCCGTCGTGGTGGCCTCGCCCCGGCGGCGGGCTGTTGTTTCCGCTGCCGTTTCCGCCGCTACGGCGGGGCCGTGCGGGTCGCATCCGGTGGGTGTCCCACGGGTGCGGCCGCGGACTCAGCCGTGCGTGACGACGGTGTCCGCGAGCACGGGGGCGTCGTCGCGCTCCACGGCGGTCACGGTCACCTGGATCCGGCCGGGCGCCGGGGTCTCGCGCCACATCCGTACGCGCAGCGTCTCGCCGGGGTAGGCGACGCCGGCGAAGCGGGTGCGGTAGGCGCGGACGCGGGTGACGTCCCCGGCGAGCGCGGTGTCGACGACGGCCTTGAGGGCGATGCCGTACGAGCACAGGCCGTGCAGGATGGGCCGGTCGAAGCCCGCGCGCTTGGCGAAGTCGGGGTCGGCGTGCAGGGGGTTCCAGTCGCCGTTGAGGCGGTAGAGCAGGGCCTGGTCCTCGCGGACGGGGCGCTCCACGGTGTGGTCGGGGGTGCGGGCGGGCTGCTCCAGGCGGGTGGAGCTGCCGCGTTCGCCGCCGAAGCCGCCTTCGCCCTTGACGAAGATCTGGCTCTCGCTCGTCCACAGCGGCCCCTCGGCGTCGGCTGCTTCCGCGCGCAGCACGATGACGGCGGCCTTGCCCTTGTCGTGGACGGCGGTGACGCGGGAGGTGTGGGAGACGGCGCCGCGGGCGGGGAGGGGCCGGTGCACCTCGACGGACTGCCCGCCGTGGAGCACGGCGGCGAGGTCGATGTCGATGCCGGGCGCGGCGAGGCCGCCGGTCTGGGCCATGCCGCCGCCGGCGACGGTCGCGAAGCTCGGCAGGACGTGCAGCCGGCTTTCGAGGGTGTAGCGGAGCTCGTCCGGGTCGGTGGCCGGGGTGCCGGCGCCGATGCCGAGGTGGTAGAGCAGGACGTCCTTGTGGTCCCAGGTCAGGGACGTGCGGCGGGGCTCGGCGGCGACGGCCTGGCGTGCGTCGATGGGCATCGGGAACCTTCCTAGAACGCGTTCTAGCCGATCCGATGGACCCCATGTATAGCCGGGCCCGGGACAAATGTCACGGGTGGCCGCCCACACTTGCATCTGCCCAGCTCAGCGGCGCACTTCGTAGAGTCTGAGCCATGACCGACAGCAAGTCCGCGCGCAAGGCCGGCCGCAAGTCCGAGATTGAGCGGCACAAACCCCCGGGGAAGTTCGCCTTCCTGCCCTGGCTCTTCATGCTCACAGGGGACGTCGAAGGCCTGTTCCGGGGCGAGGTGCCGCTGCCCTGGCTCGGTGGACTGGGCGTGCTGGCCTTCGCCGTGCTGTACGCCATGACGGTCTTCACCGGCCTGGACAAGCAGCAGCGGACGACCCGCCTTCCGGTCCTCTCACTCGCCGGACTGGCCGTCATGACGTACGCGCTGACGATCGGCTACGGCGGCGACTGGCTGCTGTGCTTCCCGCTGCTGTCGCTGGCCACCGGCATCGTGCTGCGGCGCGGGCTGACCGAGAGCGGGCGCCGCCTGGGCATCGTCGTCCTCGCCATCGCCGGCTCGGCTGGAGTGATCGCGAGCTTCCGGGGCGGCCCGTCGGAGACCCTTACTGTCGCCTACGGCACCCTGCTCTCCGGCTTCGTCACCGCCGCGATCCTCAGCCTCTTCGAGACCGTGGCCCAACTGCGCGCCACCCGCGAGGAGCTGGCCCGCAGCGCCGTGGAGCGCGAACGGCTGCGGTTCTCGCGCGACTTGCACGACCTGCTCGGCCACACCATGTCCGTCGTCGTCGTCAAGGCGGAGGCGGTGCGCCGTCTCGCCCCGCGCGACCTGGACGCCGCGATAGGACAGGCGGCGGACATCGAGGCCGTGGGCCGGCAGGCCCTCACCGAGATCCGCGAGGCCGTCACCGGCTACCGCGAATCCACCCTTACCACCGAACTCGACCGCGCCCGCTCCCTCCTGGAGGCCTCCGGCATCACCCCGGACATCCGCCAGTCCGGGCCCCCGCTGCCGCCGCAGAGCGCGGCCCTGCTGGGCTGGGTCGTACGGGAGGGCGTCACGAACGTCGTCCGGCACAGCGGCGCCGGCCGCTGCACGGTCGAGGTGCGCGGCGAGACCGACCAGGTACGCCTGGAGATCACGGACAACGGCAGCGGCGTAGGCTCGGACACGGCTACCGCCGGCTCGCCGGGCAACGGCCTCAAGGGCCTGACCGAGCGGCTGGCCGCCGCGGGCGGCCACCTGACCGCCGGCCCGGACGGGCGCAAGGGCTTCCGGCTCGTGGCCGAACTGCCCGTGGACTCGGAGTCCGAGGAGGACCACCGCTCATGATCAAGCTGCTCCTCGCCGAGGACCAGGGAATGATGCGCGGCGCGCTCGCGCTGCTGCTCGGGCTGGAGGAGGACATCGAGATCGTCGCCCAGGTCGGCGACGGCGACGAGATCGTTCCCAAGGCCCTGGAGACGAAGCCGGACGTCGCGCTCCTCGACATCGAACTGCCCGGCCGCAGCGGCCTCGACGCCGCCGCGGACCTGCGCGCCCGCATGCCCGCCTGCCAGGTCCTCATACTCACCACCTTCGGCCGCCCCGGCTACCTGCGCCGCGCGATGGAGGCCGGCGCGGCCGGCTTCCTCGTCAAGGACGGCCCGGTCGAGGACCTGGCCGCGGCGATCCGCCGCGTCCTCGCCGGTGAGCGCGTCATCGACCCGGCCCTCGCGGCCGCCGCCCTCAGCGCCGGCCCCAACCCCCTGACCCAGCGCGAACGCGACGTCCTCGCGGCGGCGGTCGACGGGGCGACGGTGGCCGACATCGCGGCGAAGGTCCACCTGTCGCCCGCGACGGTCCGCAACTACCTCTCCGCGGCCATCGGCAAGACCCAGACCCGCAACCGCATGGAAGCGGTCCGGGCGGCGCGGCAGAACGGCTGGCTGTAGCGGGACACCGCGCGGCGGAAAGGGAGTCCCGCCCCCGCAGGGGGAGGAGAAAAAGGGGGGCGGCGGACGAGTCGGCCTGTACGCCGGGTTCTGTCTCCCGGGGGCCTTGCGGCCCTCGGGGAGGCGGCCATCCATCTAGGCCTGCCGTTGCCGGCAGGCTCGTGCGGTCTACCCGCGGACTCGGGCGGGCAGCCCTCGAACGTCCGCGCAGGGCCGCCGTGAAGCGGCCCCTCTTGACCTTGCTCCGGGTGGGGTTTACCTAGCCGCCTGAGTCACCTCAGGCGCTGGTGGTCTCTTACACCACCGTTTCACCCTTACCGGAAGCCTTGCGGCCCCCGGCGGTCTGTTTTCTGTGGCACTGTCCCGCGGGTCACCCCGGGTGGGTGTTACCCACCACCCTGCCGTGTGGAGCCCGGACGTTCCTCGGGAGATCCGAAGATCCCACGCGGCCGCCCGGCCGGCTCGTCCGCCGTGCCGACCATGCTACCTGGCGGGGGCTGTCACGATCGCCGCCCGGTCTCCGCCCGGGTCTCCGCCCCGCCCCCACCGCGCCGGCGTCCTCGGCCCGGTCCTTGACCTTGCCGCAGCGTCAACGTCTCTACTGGTTCCATGACGGTGATCGCATGAGGATCGGAGAGCTCGCCGCGCTGGCCGGGGTCAGTACCCGGACCGTGCGGCACTACCACCACCTGGGGCTGCTGCCCGAGCCCGCGCGGCGGGCCAACGGCTACCGCGTCTACGGGCTCCGCGACGCCGTCGCGCTCGCCCGCGTCCGCCGCCTCACCGAGCTGGGCCTCGGCCTGGACGAGGTGCGGGACGTCCTGGCCGACGACGCCGGGCGCGAGCTGCGCGACGTCCTCGCCGAGCTGGACGCCGACCTGGCCCGGCAGGAGGAGGCGATCCGGGCCCGCCGCGCCCGTCTCGCCGACCTGCTGCGCCGCGCCGGCACCGGCGGGCTGCCCGCGGAGGGGCCGGTCTCCGCCGGGCTCGCCGACCTCTTCGGCGAGCTGGCGCACGCCGCCCGCGGCCTGCCCGGCCCCGAGCCCGCCATGGCCGCGAAGGACCGCGAGCTGCTGGCCTTCCTGGAGACCGCGGCCGGGCCCGGGGAGCGGGACCGCCTGCTGGAGCAGCTGCGCTCGGCCTTCCGCGGCCCCGGCGACGTCCGGCGGGTCTACGAGGCCTACGCGCTGCTCGACGCCCTGGCCGCGGTCACGGAGCCCGTGGACCCCGGCGATCCCCGCGTGGAGGAGGCCGCGCGGGCGCTCGCCGCGGTCGTCCCGCCCGGGCTCGCCGAGGGCACGGCCGGGCGCACCGGGGGCGACGATCCCTTCCTCGCCGCCTTCTTCGCCGACTTCGCCCCCGCCCAGGCCGCCGCCCTGCGCCGGGCGATCCGCATCGTCACGGGAGAGGAGCCGGCCGCATGAGCCTCGCGAGGGCGTTCGCCGTGCACGAGGCCCGCGTCTGGGCCGGGCTCGCGCTGTGGCTCACCCGCCGCCGCGACGGCGTCGGCGACGGCGTCCGGGCGCTGCCCTACGCCCGGGCCCAGGCGTCGACGATGTACGCCTTCCTGTTCGTGTGCGTCGTGGAGACGGCGGGGATGTCCTTCTTCACCGCCGCGTACCCCGTCCTCCACTGGGTGGTCCTGGCCCTCGACGTCTACACCCTGCTGCTCGTCCTCGGCTTCCACGCCGGCAGCGTCGTCCGCCCGCACACCGCCGGCCCGGAGGGGCTGCGGATCCGCCAGGGCGCCACCTTGGACCTGCGCATCCCGGCGTCGCTCATCGGCGCCGTCCGCCGCGACCTGTTCTTTCCCGGCAGCGGCACCCCGGACGGCACCCTTGAGGTGCCCGTCGCCTCCCAGACCTCCGTCACCGTCGAGCTCACCGGTCCCGTCACCGTCACCCGGCTCTTCCGGCGGCCCCGCGAGGTCCGTACGGTCCGCTTCCACGCCGACGAGCCGCACGCCGCCGTCGAGGCGATACGGGGGCTCATGGCCGCCGAGCCCGCCCGCTAGGCCGGTGTGAACCACACCTTGTCGCGGCCCGGGGCCGCCTCGATCACCCGCACCCGCATCCGGTGGCCCGCCGCCAGCAGCGGCCCGTCCCTGTCCCCCTCGACGTGACCGATCACGGCGGGCTCGTAGAGGTGGACGGTGCCGGCGGTCGGCCGGTCCTCCTGGACGTCCACCACGTACGCGTCGAAGACCTGGCCGATCCGGTCGCGCAGCAGCGCCGCCTCGACCAGGTCCACGCACTCCCGCTCCACCCGGCCCGCGCGCCGCGCCCCCGTCTCCATCTCGCCGGGCAGGGCGTCGAGGGCGGCCCGCACCCACTCGGGCGGTCCGGCGCCGCGGGCGGCGGCGAGGCACAGCTCGCCGGTGTAGCGGTCGACGAGGCGGCGCAGGGGAGCGGTGCAGTGGGTGTACGGGGCGGCGAGGGCGGCGTGGCCCGGATCGGCCGGCACCGGGCGTTCCGTGGGGCGTTCGCGGTCGAAGACGGTGTAGCCGGCGCCCCGCAGCAGCGCCGTGCACTCCTGCAGGAAGGCCGCGTGCCGGGGGCGGGACGGGTCGAGCGCGCGGATCACCGCCCCGTACGGCATGTCCTCCGGCCAGGTGACGCCGAGGGCGGCGGCCACGCGCCGCAGCCGTTCGACCGCGCGCTCGGACGCGGCGGGGAGCGTGCGCAGGATGCCGGTGCCCGAGCGCAGCATGAGGTCGGCCGCGGCCATGCCGGTCATCAGGGACACCTGGGCGTTCCAGCCGTCCGCGGGCAGGGGAGCGCGGTAGGCGAGCTCGTAGTGGCCGTCGCGGCGCACGATCTCCTGCTCGGGCACGTTGAGCGAGATCCCGCCCCGGGCGCGCTCCAGCGCCTCCCGGCGCAGCCCGATGTCGCGCAGCAGGGCCAGCGGTTCCTCGGCGATGCCGGTGTCGATCGCGTGCTGGACGCCCGCGTAGTCGAGCCGGGCCCGGCTGCGGACGAGCGCGCGCCGTACGCCGGTCGCCGTCACCCGGCCGTCCGCGTCGAGGTCGAAGCGCCACAGCAGGGCCGGCCGGTCGTGGTCGGGGAGGAGGCTGGCGGCGCCCTCGCCGAGGACGCCGGGGTGCAGGGGGACGCGCCCGTCGGGGTAGTAGAGGGTCATGGCGCGGCGGTGGGTCTCGGCGTCGAGGGCCTGCCCGGGGCGGACGAACGCGGCGACGTCGGCGATCGCGTAGTGGACGCGGAAGCCGCCGCCCCGGCGCCGCTCCAGGTACATGGCCTGGTCGAGGTCCTTCGCGCCCGGCGGGTCGATGGTGAAGAGCGGCAGGTCGGTGGCGTCGTGCGCGGGGAGGCGGGGCTGCCGCGCGGCCTGCTCGGCCTCCGCGAGGGCGGCCGCCGGGAAGTCCTCGGTCACGCCGGTGTCCTCACGCAGCCTGCGCAGGGCGGCCCGCAGGGGGCTGCCGTCCGCGTCGGTCACGTGCATCTTGCGCCGTGGCATGGGACGAGCGTATTTCCGGTGCGGGCGCAGGGCACGGCGAGCGGCGCGGCGGCGCCGGGCGGGTGAGGGGCGGGTGACGGTGCGGCGCCAGGAACGGAAGGAATTAGGCTCGTCGACTCGACCCGTATCCGTACCGATGGGAGAAGACACCGTGCTCGTGCTGTTGCCGCCGTCCGAGGGGAAGGCCGCCGCCGTCGGAACCGGCGCCGGGGCCGTGCTGGAGGTCGGTGCGCTGTCGCTGCCGGGGCTGACCGGGGCGCGGGAGGCCGTGCTGACGGAGCTCGTGGAGCTGTGCGCGGGCGACGAGGACAAGGCCGCGGAGGTGCTCGGCCTGTCCCCGGGGCTGCGGGGTGAGATCGCCAAGAACGCGGAGCTGCGGACCGCGGGCACCCGCCCGGCGGGGGAGGTCTACACGGGCGTGCTGTACGACGCGCTGGGCCTGGCCTCGCTGGACGCCGCGGCGCGGGAGCGGGCGGAGCGGTCCCTGCTGGTCTTCTCGGGGCTGTGGGGCGCGGTCCGCGTCGGTGACGCGATCCCCTCGTACCGCTGCTCGATGGGCGTGAAGCTGCCGGGCCTGGGCGCGCTGGGCGCGTACTGGCGCGGGGTCATGGACGACCACCTGCCGCAGGAGGCGGGTGACGGGCTGGTGCTCGACCTCAGGTCGGCCGCCTACGCCGCCGCGTGGAAGCCGAAGGGCGAGGTCGCGGAGCGGACGGCGACGGTCCGGGTGCTGCAGGCGAAGGTCGTGGACGGGGTCGAGAAGCGGTCCGTCGTCAGCCACTTCAACAAGGCCACCAAGGGGCGGCTGGTCCGGGACCTGCTGACGGCGGGCGCGGAGCCCGGCGGGCCCGGCGAACTCGCGGAGGCGCTGCGCGACCTGGGGTACGCGGTGGAGGGGAGCGCCCCGGCGAAGGGCGGGAGGCCGTGGGCGCTGGACGTGATCGTGACGGAGCTGTAGGGGCCGTCACATCCCGTTGCGCATGACGCAACGCCCGTTGCGTGAGCCGTGGCAGGGGAACAGGATGGCGGCGTGACCGCCTCCGTCCTCGGCCTCGCCCCCGTCCTCCCCGTCGCCGTCCTCTCCGACGCGGCCGACGCCGTGCCCCTCGCCCGCGCGCTCGTGGCGGGCGGGCTCCCGGCGATCGAGGTGACCCTGCGGACGGACGCGGCCCTCGACGCGATACGGGCCGTCGCCGCGGAGGTGCCGGAGGCGGCCGTGGGCGCGGGCACGGTCCTCTCCCCGGCCCGGGCCGCCGCGGCCGTGCGGGCCGGGGCCCGCTTCCTGGTGAGCCCCGGCTGGACGGACCCGCTGCTCGCGGCGCTGCGGGCGGCGGGGGTGCCGTTCCTGCCCGGCGTCTCGACGGTGTCGGAGGTCATGGCCCTGCTGGAGCGCGGGGTGCGCGAGATGAAGTTCTTCCCCGCGCAGGCGGCGGGCGGCGCCCCGTACCTCGCCTCCCTGGCTTCGCCGCTGCCCGAGGCCCGCTTCTGCCCCACGGGAGGCATCGGCCCGGCCACGGCACCCGCGTACCTCTCCCTGCCGAACGTCGGTTGCGTGGGCGGCTCGTGGATGCTGCCCCGCGACGTCCTCGCGCGCCGCGACTGGGGGCGTGTGACCGAACTGGCCCGGGAGGCGGCGGGGTTGCGGCGCGGGCCTGACGGGGCCGGGTTCTGAGCGCGCTCGCCGGCTCCCGCCCGCGCCGCACCCCTTCACAGCCGCCCCACCCGCGCGCAGTCTGAACACATGACCCCCCTCTCCGAAAATCCGTTCACCCTCGGAGTGGCCTCCGGCGACCCGCTGCCGGACTCCGTGGTGCTGTGGACCCGGCTCGCCCCCGCGCCCCACGAGCCGGGCAACGGGCTGCCCGCCGACGGCAGCATCGCCGTCCAGTGGGAGCTCTCCGAGGACGACACCTTCCGCCGCCTCGTGCGGAGCGGCACCGCCGACGCGCCCGCCGCCGACAGCCACACCGTCCACCTGGACCTGCGCGGCCTCGAACCCGACCGCGTCTACTGGTACCGCTTCCGCGCCGACCGCTGGATCAGCCCCGTGGGCCGCACCCGCACCGCGCCCCGGCCCGACGCGCACGTCGCCACCGCCCGCTTCGGCCTGCTCTCCTGCCAGCAGTTCGACGAGGGCTACTACACGGCCCTCGGCCACCTCGCCCGCGAGGACCTCGACGCGGTGTTCTTCGTCGGCGACTACATCTACGAGAACGCCATCAACGCCCAGGGCGGCGCCCGCCGGCTGGCGAACCCGCTCCCGTCCTTCTACGACCACTGGACGCTCACCCTGGAGGACTACCGCCAGCGCTACGCCCTCTACAAGTCCGACCCCGAGCTCCAGGCCGCGCACGCCGCCCACCCCTGGTACGTCACCTGGGACGACCACGAGGTCGCGAACAACTACGCGGGCGACATCTCGCAGGACAACGACCCCGTCGACCAGTTCCGCGCCCGCCGCGCCGCCGCCTACCGCGCCTACTGGGAGAACATGCCGCTGAGAAGACCGCAGCGGCCCGCCGGGCCGGACATGAACCTGTACCGCCGCTTCTCCTACGGGCGGCTCGCCCAGTTCGACATCCTCGACACCCGCCAGTACCGCTCCGACCAGGCCTACGGGGACGGCTGGCACACCCCCGGGCCCGAGACGCGGGACCCGGCCCGCACGATCACCGGCGACGCGCAGGAGCGCTGGCTCCTCGACGGCTTCCGCGCCTCCACCGCCACCTGGAACGTCGTCGCCCAGCAGGTGGCCTTCTCCCAGCACAAGGAGACGCCGGACGACGACGCCCGCGTCAGCATGGACACCTGGGACGGCTACTCCGCCTCCCGCGGCCGCGTCCTGGACGGCGTCGAACAGGCCGGCGTCCGGAACCTGGTGGTCCTCACCGGCGACGACCACGTCCACTTCGCGTACGACGTGAAGAAGGACTTCGACGACCCGGACTCGGCCACGCTCGGCGTGGAGCTCCTCGGCACCTCCGTCTCCAGCGGCTTCGACGGCGACGAGCGGCCCCCGGACTGGGAGACGACGCTCGCCGCCAATCCGCACCTGAAGTACTACGACGGGCGCCGCGGCTACGTGGTGGTGACGCTCGACCCGCAGCGGGTGCGGGGCGACTTCCGTACGATCGCGAAGGTCACGACGCCGGGCGCGCCCATCGCGACCGCCGCGTCGTTCGTCTCGGAAGCGGGCGCGCCGGGGCTCCACGGGGCGTGACGCGCCCCGGAACCCGTGCGTCCCGTCACATCGGCCCCCTGAATAACATGTAAGACCCAAGTATTGGCCGCGGTCATGACACCATGGTTGAACGGACGACAACCCATGGAGCGCGACGCATGACGGATCCCGGCCAGGACACGGCCGAGCAGCAGCAGCCCGCCCGGCCCGCCGAACGGGACCCCGCGGGCCCCGGCATATCCGGGGCCCGTGCCACGGGCCTGATCGTCACCCTCGTCCTCGGCGGCCTGACCGCGCTGCCACCGCTCTCCATGGACATGTACCTCCCGGCCCTCCCGGAGGTCACCGGCGCGCTCCACAGCCCCGCCGCCACCGTCCAGCTCACCCTCACCGCCTGCCTCATGGGCATGGCGCTCGGCCAGCTCGTCGTCGGCCCCATGAGCGACAAGTGGGGGCGCCGCCGCCCCCTCCTCGCCGGCATGGTCGTCTACGTCCTCGCCACCGCCGCGTGCGCCCTCGCCCCCACCGCCGGGCTGCTGATCGGCTGCCGCCTCGTCCAGGGCCTCGCCGGCGCCGCCGGCATCGTCATCGCCCGGGCCGTCGTGCGCGACCTCTACGACGGCGTGGCCATGGCCCGCTTCTTCTCCACCCTCATGCTGATCTCCGGCGTGGCCCCCGTCGTCGCACCCCTCATCGGCGGCCAGATCCTGCGCCTGACCGACTGGCGCGGCGTCTTCGTCGTCCTCACCGCCGTCGGCGTGCTGCTCACCCTCGCCGTGTGGCGCTTCCTCCACGAGACCCTCCCGCCGGAGAAGCGCCAGGCCGGCGGCCTCGGCGCCGCCCTGCGCGCCATGGGCGCCCTCCTCGCGGACCGGGTCTTCACCGGCTACATGCTCGCCGGCGGCTTCGCCTTCGCCGCGCTCTTCGCCTACATCTCGGCGTCGCCGTTCGTCGTCCAGGACATCTACGGGGCCTCCCCGCAGACCTTCAGCCTCCTCTTCGGCCTCAACTCCATCGGCCTCGTGCTGGTCGGCCAGATCAACGGCAAGCTGCTCGTCGGCCGGGTCAGCCTCGACAAGGCCCTCGCCGTCGGCCTCGTGGTGATCGCCCTGGCCGCCGCGGCCCTGCTGCTGATGGCCTCCGGGGTCTTCGGGAAGGCGGGTCTCGCGCCGATCGCGGGCGGGCTGTTCGTCCTGATGTCCGCGATGGGCCTCGCCATGCCCAACACCAACGCCCAGGCCCTGATGCGCTCCCGCGACGCGGCGGGCTCCGCCTCGGCCCTGCTGGGCACGTCCACGTTCCTGCTGGGCGCGCTGGTCTCCCCGCTCGTGGGCATCGCGGGGGAGGGCACGGCGGTGCCGATGGCGACGGTGCAGCTGGTGTGCGCGGTCGCCTCGGCGGCGTGCTTCCTGGGCCTGTGCCGGCCTTGGCAGCGACGGTAGCCTCCCGGCGGGGGCGGGGGCGGGGGACGGTGCGCGGTCCGCGCTTCGGCTGCAGCCGTGCCCGCGCCGGCCTCGCCGCCGTCCGGTCCGGCACCGCCGGTCACGTACGTGGTGGTCTTTCGCCGTCGCGGCGGAGGAATCTTCCGAGCCGTTGCCCTCGACGCAGCCGCGGCGCGGGCGAGCCCGGTCCTCACGGTGCGGCCGGTCTGCCGGGGCTTCCGCCCCGGCAGGCTCCTCCGCCGCGACGGCGAGTCACCCCGACGGCGCGGCCCGGCGGTGCCGGGACTGCCGTTCGTCGTGGCCTCGGCGGAGCCGCCACCGTGCCCGCATAGACTCCATCAAATGCACGCCCCCCATTTCCCCCGGTCCGGTGAGGAACTCCGCTCCGCGCTCGCCGGCCTCCTCGACGGACTGCCGCCCCGCCAGGCCGCTCAGGCCGTCGAGCGGCTGATCGCCAGCTACCGGGGGCTGACCCCCACCGACGCCCCCGTACTGCGCGACCGCTCCGACGTGGCCGCGTACGCCGCCTACCGCATGCCGGCGACGTTCGAGGCCGTCCGCTCCGCGCTGGAGGCGTTCCGCGACCGGCTGCCGGCCTTCGTCCCCGCCTCGCACGTCGACGTGGGCGGCGGCACGGGCGCGGCGACGTGGGCCGTGGCGTCCGCCTGGGAGAGCGACGGGGACACGGTCCGGGAGACGACCGTCCTGGACTGGGCCGCCCCCGCCCTCGCCCTCGGCGCCGAGCTCGCCGGGACGGCCTCCGACCCGGCCCTGCGCGCGGCCCGCTGGGAGCGGGGCATCATCGGCGACGGCCTGCGCGTGCCGGACGGCACGGACCTCGTCACCGTCTCGTACGTCCTGAAGGAGCTGACCGACGCCGGCCGGGCCGCGGTCGTGGCCGAGGCCGCCCGCGCCGCGCAGGCGGTCGTGATCGTCGAGCCGGGCACGCCGGACGGCTACCTGCGGATCATCGAGGCGCGCGACCGGCTGATCGCCGCCGGCTTCCGCGTCGTCGCGCCCTGCCCGCACAGCGGGGCGTGCCCCATAGAGCCGGGCAAGGACTGGTGCCACTTCTCGGCGCGGGTGAGCCGCTCCTCGCTGCACCGGCAGGTCAAGGGCGGTTCGCTGGCGTACGAGGACGAGAAGTTCGCGTACGTGGCGGCCGTGCGGGGTTCCCTGCCGGAGGCTTCCGAGGCCGTGCCCGCCCGCATCGTCCGCAAGCCGCAGATCCGCAAGGGCCAGGTCCTCCTCGAACTGTGCACGCCCGAGGACGGCCTGACCCGTGAGACGGTGACGAAGCGGCATGGCGACGCGTACAAGGTGGCGCGGGACGCGGACTGGGGCGACGAGTGGCCTCCGGCCGGGGTGTGACGTTCTTCCGCCGGCCGCGGGCCGTGCGCGGCTGATCGCGCCCACGCGGCGGAGCCGCAGATCGGCGCCGCCCCGCGCCCCTTGCGGGGCGCGGACCTTCGCCGCAGGGGTGTCTCGCCGCTGCGGCGAGGCGGCCTTTTCCCGCCGCAGCGGCGCGTCGCCACGACGCCGCTGCCCGGCGGTGCCGAACCGCGCTAAGCCCTGAGCTCCTGCGTGCAGCATTTGACGCTGCCGCCGCCCTTGAGCAGTTCGCCGAGGTCCATGCCGATCGGCTCGTAGCCCCGTGCCCGCAGCGGTTCGAAGAGGCCGACCGCCGCTTGCGGCAGCAGCACGTGCCGGCCGTCGGAGACGGCGTTGAGGCCCAGTGCCGCCGCGTCCTCCTCGCTCGCGACGAGGGCGTCGGGGAAGAGCCGTCTCAGGACTTCCCGGCTGCCCTCCGAGAACGCGCCGGGGTAGTACATGATCTCGCCGTCGGTGGAGTCGTCGAGGACGCACAGCGCGGTGTCGAGGTGGTAGTAGCGGGGGTTGACGAGGTCGAGGCCGATGACCGGCCGGCCGAAGAACTCCTGTGCCTCGGGGTGGGAGAGCGGGCTGCTGCGGAAGCCGCGCCCGGCGAGCAGCCAGGAGGCGGTGACGGCGAAGTCGCCCTCGCCCTCGTTGATGTGCTCGGGTTCGAGCACGTCGGCGTAGCCCTGCGCGCGGAACCAGGCGGCGTGGACCGCGGCCTCCTCGGCCCGTTCGGGGTGGGCGAAGCGCGCGCCGAGCACCCGGCCGTCGACGACGGTCGCGCCGTTGGCGGCGTAGACCATGTCGGGCAGTTCGCGCCGGGGTTCGAGTTCCTCGACGGTGTGCCCGAGGGCCAGGTAGCGGTCCCTGAGGTCCTCCCACTGCGCGAGGGCGAGGGGGAGGTCGACCGGCTTGCCCGGATCCATCCAGGGGTTGATGGAGTAGGTGACCCTGAAGTGGGCCGGGGGGCACATCAGATAGCGCCGCGGAGTGGCAACGCGTGGAGCTGTACTACGCAAGGAGTGCTCCTCACGGTGGTGTTGGGCACGCACGGGATCGTCGTGCGTGCCCAAATCGTCCACGCTGCAAGGGCTTTGGCGCATGAACCGTACGGGTGGTTTACCGCTGGCTCACTCACGCGCCGGTGGTTCCGCTTCGCCCTTCCCGCAACTTCCGCAGCAGTTCCCGCTTCTGGGCCGCCGCGTCGGTGCCGCCGCCCGCGCGCCCGCCCCGGCCGCCGCCGCGCAGGGCGCTGCGGGAGAGGTTGCTGCGGGTGCCGCCGACTCCGAGCATGCTGCCCGCACCGCTTCGGCTCATGGGGGTTCTCCCTTCATCGTGCGAGACGCTCCGTCTCGCTTTGAGACGTCAGCTTGCAACGAGACGTATCGTCTTGTCAAGACGATACGTCTCGCTTCATGCGTCGCTAGGATTGCCGCCATGACCGACGCCTCCACCCCGCCGCCCAAGGCCCCCGACGCCTCCCGCCGCAGCGAGCGCTCCCGCCGCGCGATCCTCGACGCCGCCCTGGAACTCGTCGGCGAGTCCGGCTTCGCCAAGCTCACCATCGAGGCCATCGCCGCCCGCGCCGGCGTCGGCAAGCAGACCATCTACCGCTGGTGGCCCTCCAAGGCCGCGGTCCTCTTCGAGGCCTGCGTCCCCGAGGGCATCGACCCCGCCTCCATCGAGCTCCCCGACACCGGCGACATCACCGCCGACCTGAAGACCGTGCTGCGCGCCACCGTCGACGACCTCAACGACGCGCGCCTCGACGCCCCCACCCGCGCCCTGACCGCCGAGACCGCCAACGACCCCGAGCTCGGCCGCGCCCTCACCGAGAAGGTCCTCGAACCCCAGCTCCAGGCGTACGTCCGGCGGCTGCGCGCCGCCCAGGAAGCGGGCCAGGTCGACCCCGACGCCGACCTCCGCATCGCCCTGGAACTGCTGGTCGGCCCGCTCTTCCACCGCTGGCAGACCCGCACCCTGCCGCTCACCCACGCCTACGCCGACACCGTCGTCGACCTGGCCCTGCGCGGCATGGCCCCGCGGCTCCCCTGACCCGCGCCCGGCCCGTCACTCGTCCGGGGGAGCCGCTCGCGGCGGCGGGGAGAAGGGTGGCCCCGCCCGCGCGAGCGGCCGGTCTCACACCTTTTGGATACGTCCGACGGTCACACCAGGCGCAGGATGGTGGCAGCATTGACCGGAGACCGCGGTCGAAGTGAGGGGATAGATGGAACGCAAGAGCAGGTTCTCCCAGTGGCTGCGCCGTCCCAGGAGCGGAGCGGGCGGCGGTACGGGCACGGGGGCGGCGGACGGCGCCGCCCGCGAGGAACTGCTCCTGGCCGCGGCGGCCGCAGGCTTCCCGCTGGCCCCGGCCGCCCACCCGTCCGGGTACGGCTGTTCCTGCGAGCGCATCGGCTGTCCCACCCCGGGCCGCCACCCCGTCTCCTTCGCCTGGCAGACCCTCGCCACCACCGACGCCGAGAAGGTCACGGCATGGCTGCGCGGCCAGCCCGAGGCCAACTTCGTCACCGCCACCGGCATCGCCCACGACGTCCTCGACGTGCCCGTGGAGGCCGGCCGGCAGGCCCTGGAGCGGCTGCAGAAGGCCGGCGTCGAGACGGGCCCCGTGGCCACCGTCGCCCCCGACCGCATGCTCTTCTTCACCGCCACCCGCGGCACCCCGGACGACGAGGACGAGTGGTGGCCCTGCGAGCTCGACTGCCATCCCGAGACGATGGACGAGCATCCGGGCCTGCGCTGGCACTGCCGCGGGAGCTATGTGCTGCTGCCCCCCTCACGCCTGCCGGAGGACGCCGGAGTCGCCTGGCTGCAGGGCCCCGAGCGGCCCCTGCCGGATCCGCTGACCCTCCTGGAGACCCTCACGGACGCCTGCGCCCAGTACGCGGGGGACCGCCCCGACCACGAGGCGGCCTGGCCCATCGGCCGCTGAGCCGCCGAGCTGTAGAGCTGCCGAGCCGTAGAAGCGCCGAGCCGCGGAAACCGCTGACCTGCAGAAGCCGCTGGATCTGCAGAAACCGCCCGCACGCCGCCGTCGCGGCTATTCGCCCTGCGCCGCCGTCATCGTGTCGATCCGGTTGAGGAAGTTGATCATCCCGCCGTCCGCGTCCCGCGGAGGCACCTCGACCGCCGCCTCCGAGACCCGCGTGTAGGTCACCGAGCGCTTGAGGTCGCCCTTCAGCAGCGCCTTCGTCCGCGGGTCGGTGACCGCGGGCCGCAGCCCCTCGGCCATGGTCCGCTTCTCCCGGTGGTGCGCGGTGAAGAAGACCAGCGCGCCACCGCCCTTGACCCGCAGCGCCGGGGCGGGGAAGGCGGGGGCCTGCTCGGGGGTGTCGATGAACTCCGTCCAGAACGTGGTCGTACGGCGCACCTTGTCGCGCTCTTCCCGCAGCCCCGTCGTGCGCGGCCCCGGCACGAAGGTCCTGCCCTCGCCCGTGCGCAGGAAGTCGGTGTAGGCGGCGCTCACCTTGCCGGGGTCGGCCAGCAGGCCGTGGTCCTTGCCCTTGGCCGCGGGCACGGCCTCCGCGTAGCCGTCCTTGTCCGTCACGAACTCCGGGACCTTCCCCGGGTTCACGATCGACAGGTAGGCGGCCTTCCACGGCTCCTTCACCCCGTACCGCGTGAAGACCACGAGCCAGCGGTTGCCGTCGCGGTTGCTGCGCGTGTCGGCGAGGAAGAACTTCGGCCAGCCGGCCTGCTTCGGGACGGTGAACCGGGCGTCGTCCAGGACCAGGGAGGGGTAGTCCGGGTTCCCGCCGGGCGTCTGCGCGCTCTGCGCCGCCAGGTCGGACCTGCCTATCTCGGCCAGGGCACCGGTCTCGACCCGGGCGATGACGCCCGGGTCGAGCTTGCGGTAACCCTCGTTGTAGCCGTCGGTGAAGGCCTTGAGGACCTTGGCGGCCTCAGCCCTGCCCACCGACGGGACGATCTCCCGTTCGCCGTGCACCGTCACGCACCCGGTCGCCGTCAGCAGCAGCGCCGCCGCCGTCACGGCCGTCCGCGTCGTGCGCGGTCCGCCGGCCCGCCGTCGTCTCATCGGGCTTCGACTCCTTGGTGGCTGCTCGGTTCGGCGCCACCCTACCCGGGGCGAAGAAGACCAGGAGGGTGGGGACCAGATACAGCGCCCACACCGCCACCTGCAGCCAGGTCGGGTCCGGCTGGAAGTTGAAGACGCCCTTGAGGAGGGTGCCGTACCAGCTGTCGACCGGGATCTGCTCGCTGATGTCGAAGGCTTTGTCGCCCAGGCCCGGCAGGACGTCGGCCTCCTGCAGGTCGTGGAAGCCGTAGGCGAGCACGCCCGCCGCGACCACGATCAGCATGGCGCCGGTCCACGTGAAGAACTTCGCCAGGTTGATCCGCAGCGCGCCGCGGTAGAACAGCCAGCCCAGCACCACGGCGGTCAGCAGCCCGAGCAGCGCGCCGACCAGCGGCCGGACGCCGTCGTCGGTGGCCTGCACGGCCGTCCAGATGAACAGCGCGGTCTCCAGGCCCTCCCGGCCCACGGCCAGGAAGGCGGTGACGACCAGCGCGGTCGTGCCCATCGCGAGCGCGGCGTCCAGCTTGCCGTGCAGCTCCTTCTTCAGGTGCCGCGCGGTGCGCCGCATCCAGAAGACCATCCACGTCACCAGGCCGACGGCGATGACCGACAGCGAGCCGCCGAGCATCTCCTGGGCCTCGAAGGTCATGGTCTGCGAGCCGTACTGGAGCAGCGCGCCGAAGCCCATGCTCAGCAGCACGGCCGCGGCGATGCCGGCCCACACCGGGCGCAGGGCGTCCCGGCGCCCGGTCTTGACCAGGTAGGCCACGAGGATGCACACGACCAGGCTGGCCTCCAGGCCCTCGCGCAGGCCGATCAGGTAGTTGCCGAACACGCGGCGCCTCCGTTCGGGAAGGACAGTCGGGTCACGCGAACAGGGCCTTGCCCCACCAGTCGCCCTTGTCGCGGACGCCCGGCGGCACGGCGAAGACCGCCGAACCCACGTGCTGGATGTACTCGTTGAGGGCGTCGTTGCGCGCCAGGTTCGCCTGCAGCGGCACGAAGCCGTCGCGGACGTCCTTCTGGTACGCGATGAAGAACAGCCCGGCGTCCAGCCGGCCCAGCCCGTCGGTGCCGTCCGTGAAGGAGTAGCCGCGGCGCAGGATCGTCACCCCGTTGTTGCTGTCGGGGTGGGCGAGGCGCACGTGCGCGTCGGGCTTCATGGCCTTCAGCAGCGGCTCGTCGTGCTCGCGCTGCTTGCCGACGGGCGCGCCCTCGGCCTTGTCGCGGCCGAAGACGTCCTCCTGCTCGGCGAGCGAGGTGCGGTCCCAGGTCTCGATGTGCATCCGGATGCGGCGCGCGACCAGGTAGGAGCCGCCGACCATCCAGTCCGGGCCCTCCTTCTCGCCGACCCACACGTGCTTGGCGAGGCGGTCGGTGTCGGTGCCCGCGATGTTCCGGGTGCCGTCCTTGAAGCCCATCATGTTGCGCGGCGTCTGGGCGTCCGGCGTCGTCGAGGACGTCTTGCCGAAGCCGAGCTGCGACCAGCGGATCGCGACCTTGCCCATGCCGATGCGGGCCAGGTTGCGGATCGCGTGCACCGCGACCTGCGGGTCGTCGGCGCAGGCCTGGACGCACAGGTCGCCGCCGCTGCGGGCCGCGTCGAGGTTGTCGCCGGGGAAGGCCGGCAGGTCGATCAGGGCCTTGGGACGGCGGTCCTTGAGGCCGAAGCGGTCCTTGCCGTCCTTCTCGAACAGGCCGGGGCCGACGCCGAAGGTGAGGGTCAGCCGGGACGGCTTGAGGCCGAGGGCCTCGCCGGTGTCGTCCGGCGGCAGCTCGTCGTTGTCCTGGACGGCGCCCTCGCCCACCTCGTGGCCCGCGGTCATCCGCGCGGCGGCGGCCGTCCACTCCCGCAGCATCTTCACCAGGGCGGCGCGGTCGGTCGTCGTCACGTCGAAGGCGGCGAAGTGCAGCCGGTCCTGGACCGGGGTGGCGATGCCGGCCTGGTGCTCGCCGAGGAAGGGCACCGCGTCGCCGGCCGAGGCGGCCGGGGCGGCGTCCTCCCCGAGGCGCAGCGCGGTGGCGGTGCCGCCCGCGACCGCGGCGCCGAGCGCGAGGCCCGCGCCGCCCCAGCCGAGGACGGAACGGCGGGAGGGCTTCGCGGAGCCCTGCGCGGCCTCCGGGGAGTCCGCGGTGGCGGTGGTGGTGGCGGTGGTGGTGCTGCCGGTCTCGTCGGTCTTGTCAGTCATCGGAGGTCCCCCGTTACTTCGCGACGGCGCCGGCGAGCTTGGACAGGGGCTCCGCGAGGGCGTTCACGCCGTCGGACAGCTTCTTGCGGTCGTCCTTGCCGACGCTGTCGTACGCCTTGAAGGAGTCGCCGTCGCGGTACTCGCCGAGCAGCGTCTTCAGGGCGGCGAACTGCTTGTCCAGCTCCGTGACGAGCGCGGCGTCGCTCTTGGCGGCGACGGGCTTCAGCAGCTCGTAGGACTTCTCGGCGCCCTCGACGTTGGCCTGGAAGTCGACGAGGTCGGTGTGGCTGTAGCGCTCCTCCTCACCGGTGACCTTGCCGGTCGCCACCTCGTCGAGCAGCTCCTTGGCGCCGTTGGCCATGCTGGTCGGGGTGATCTCGGCGGTGCCGACGCGCTTCTGCCAGTCCTTGAGGTCCGTCATCAGCTGGTCGGCCAGCTTCTTGTCGTCCTCGTCGATCTTCTTCTCGTCCCAGAGCGACTTCTCCAGCTTGTGCCAGCCGGTCCACTTCTGGTCCTTCTCCAGGCCGTCCTCGCGGACGTCGACCTTCGGGTCGATGTCACCGAAGGACTCCGCGACCGGCTCGGTGCGCTCCCAGCCGATGCGGGAGACCGCGTAGAGCTTCTTCGCCTCGTCGACGTCGCCGCTCTTGACCGCGTCGGCGAACTTCTGCGCCGCCGGGATCGTCTCGTCGGCCTGCGCCTGCGCGTACTTGCGGTACTCGGCGACCGCCTTGTCCAGCTCCGGGTTCGCCTTCTCCGCCTTGCCGCCGCCGGTCACCGTGATCTTCTGGCGGATGCCGTCGCCCTTCATGCCGGGCTTGCAGGCGATTTCGTAGTCGCCCGACTTCTTGATCGTCGCGGTGATCTCGGCCTTGGTCTTCGGGCCTATGTTCTCCCGCTCCGTCACGATCCGGTCGCCCGCGGCGTAGACGTAGACCTCGGTGACCTTCGAGCCGGCGTTCTCGATGTTGATCTTTATGTGCCCGGCGGGGAACGAGGTCTTCGAGACCTCGCACTTGTCGTCGGAGGCGGTGACCTTGATCGCGTCCGTGTCCTTGCTGTCCGACTTCTCGGCGCAGCCGGACACGGCGGTCAGGGCCGCGGCCGCGGCGACGGCGGCTATGGCGGAGGAGCGGAAGGCGCGCATAAGGGCTCCAGGCGTGCTCGGAGAGGACGGAAAGGACGTACACGCCATAAACGGCATGGCTGAAAAGCAGCTGGCCGAATAAGGCCGCCCTAACTTATCTGAGGCTTGCCTACCCTGTTCCCGGAAGGGTGCGTGATTCTGCTCTCACGAGGCAAAATCTCGTCCCGCGCGCCACGGGATCACCAAAGGTTCACCGGTGCGCGGATGATCAATTACCTCCACCGGCTGCAAATAGACACGAGTGAGCAACTCCGCTTCGAGTACGCGGGCCGGCGGCCCCTCCGCCGCGACCCGCCCCCCGTGCAGCACCGCCACCCGGTCCGCGTAGGCGCCCGCGAGCCCGAGATCGTGCAGCACGACCACGACGGCCGCCCCGGCCGCCGCCCGTTCGCGGCAGATCCTCAGCGCCAGCTCCTGGTGGCGCAGGTCCAGCGCGGCGGTCGGCTCGTCCAGCAGCAGGAGCGGGGTGCGCTGCGCGAGGACGCGCGCCAGCGCGACCCTCGCCCGTTCGCCGCCCGAGAGCGCGGCGAACGGGCGGGAGGCGAATCCGGTCACCTCCGCGGCGGCCATCGCCTCCCGCACGGCCGCGTCGTCCTCGCCCTCGGCGGGCGTCCCGGCCCAGGGCGCGCGGCCCATGCGCACGACCTCCTCCACCGGGAACGGGAACGACAGCTCGGCCGACTGCGGCAGCACGGCCCGGCGCAGGGCGAGTTCGGCGGCCGACCAGGCGGTGGCGGGCTCGCCGTCGATCCGCACCTCGCCGGCCGCGGCGGGCAGGTCGTGCGCGAGCGCGGCCAGGAGCGTGGACTTGCCGGCGCCGTTGGGGCCGACGAGGGCGAGGACCTCGCCCGCGGCGACGCCCAGGTCGACACCGTCGAGGACGGCACGGCCGCCGAGACGCACGGAGAGGGAACGGGCCTCGGCGAGAACGGTGCCGAGGGGGGAGGGGAGGGGGAGACGGCGGTTGCGTCGGGTGAACAGCGTGGGCCTCACGCCCAGCCTCCCTGCTTCCGCCGCGTCCTGCGCAGCAGCCAGAAGAAGAACGGGCTGCCGAAGAGTGCCGTCAGGACGCCCAGCGGCAGCTCCGCCGGCTGGGCGGCCGTGCGGGCCGCGAGGTCCGCCGCGACGAGGACCAGCGCCCCGCCCAGCGCACTGCCCGGCACCAGGAACCGGTGACCGGGGCCCGCGGCCATCCGCAGCACGTGCGGCACCAGCAGCCCCACGAAGGTGATGACCCCCGCCACGGCCACCGCCGCCGCCGTCAGCAACGCCACCACCAGGACCATCACCAGCCGCAACCGCTCCACGTCCACGCCCAGGTGGCGCGCGGGCCGTTCGCCGAGCGCGAGGAGGTCCAGCTTCCGCCCGTACAGCGGCGCGACGGCCAGCCCCACGAGGGCGCACGGCAGGACGGCGAGCACCTTCGGCCAGGTCGCCTGCGCGAGCGAACCGAGCTGCCAGAACGTGATCTGGGTGACCTGGGCGTTGTCCGCGAGGAACACGCCGAGGCCGACGAGCGCGCCACCGAACGCGTTCACCGCGATGCCGGTGAGGATGAGCGTGACCACTTCCGTACGGCCGCCCGCGCGCGAGAGCGCGTAGACGAGCAGGACGGTCACGAGCCCGGCGGCGAACGCGCAGGCGGTGACGGTCCAGTTGCCGAGGAAGTCCAGCCCCAGGGCGATCGCGGCGACCGCGCCGACCGCCGAGCCCATCGAGATGCCGATGACGCCGGGTTCGGCGAGGGGATTGCCGAACACGCCCTGCATCAGCGCGCCCGCGCAGCCGAGCGAGGCCCCCACGAGCAGGGCCAGGGCGACGCGGGGCAGCCGTACGTTCCACAGCACGCTCTCGGGGACCCGGTCCAGCTCGGCCCCGCCGAGCCCCGCCCGGTGCAGCAGCGAGCCCAGGACGTCGCCGAGGGGGATCTCGTACGCGCCGAGCCCGGCGGAGAGCAGGCACGCGAGGAGCAGGGCCGCGACCAGGCCGGCGGTGAGGAGCGCGCTGGCGCGGCGGCGCCGGGCGGGCGGCGGCGAGCCGTCGGGTCCGGCGGGGGCGGACACGGGGGAGGAGCCCGTGGTCTTCAGAAGGCTCACGTCACTTCCCGCTGTGGATCTGCTGGACGAGGGAGGCGAGGACCGTGTCCGTGCGCGGGCCGAAGTTCAGCAGGACGCCGTCGTCCACGGAGGCGACGCGGCGGTCCAGGCCGGCCGGCGTCTGCCCGACGCCGGGGATCTTCACCAGGCCGTCCACGCCGCCGACGGAGGCGAGGCCCTTGCTCATGACGAGGATGACGTCCGGCGCGGCCTTGGCGAGGGCCTCGCTCGTGAGGGGCGTGAAGTCCTTCTTCAGCCCGGACTCCTTGCCGGCGTCCACCCCGCCCGCGGCCTCGATGAGCGAGTCGGCGCCGGACCCGGCGCCGCCGAGGAGGTAGACGGAGGCCGTGCCGCGCAGGTAGAGGAAGGCGACGCGGGGCTTCCTGCCGCCGTCGTGCGGGACGGCCCCCGCGGCCTTCTCCAGGCGCTGCCGCGTACGGCGGTCGAGCGCGTCGCCGGCGGCGGGGACGCCGAGGGCCGCGGCGACCTTGCCGATGCGCGGCCCGACGTCGGCGAGCTTCCGGGCCGGGTCGAGGACGACGAGGGGGACGCCGGCGGCGCGGATCTGCTCGACGGCCTCCGCGGGCCCGGTCGTGGTCTCGGCCAGCACGAGCGTGGGCTTGAGCGAGAGCACGCCCTCGGCCGAGACGTCGTGGGCGCGGGTCACCACGGGGAGCTTCGCCGCCTGCTCGAAGGTGGCGGTGGTGTCGCGGGCGACGACCCGGTCGCCGAGGCCGAGGCTGAAGACGATCTCGGACAGGGCGCCAGTGAGCGGAACGATCCGGTCCGTGCTGCTGACGGTGACGTCGTGGCCGTCCGCGGACCGTACGGTCGCGGGCAGTTGAGCCGTGGGGGCGCCGCCGGCGAGTGGCTCGATACGGTCGGCCGCCGGAGTCTTGGCCGCTGCCGCGGGCGCCCCTGAGCTGCTCGAACTCCCCGAGGAGCCGCAGCCGGTGAGGGCGAGGGCGAGCAAAGTGAGCCAAGTGAGCAGTGCGGCGCGTATGCCGGTGCGGCGTGGGGTAGGTATCGCGGCGCCCGCCGACTGCCGTTGAAGCACGGTTCTGTCTGCCTTTCGCTCCGGCCGGGGGTTTCCGACCTGATGGGACGTAGCTTAGGTTAGCCTTACCTAAGTCGCCATAGTGCGACGTCCGGCAATGCCTGCTGTCCCGCCCGAAAGGGGCCTCCCGATGCTGCCGTCGTCCAGACCCGCTCGCGCCCCCGTCGTCGCCGTGCTGGCGGGGCTGGTGCCGGGAGTGGTCCCGGGGGTGGCGCCGAGCGGGGTCGCGCACGCGGACGGCGCGGCGCGGACCGTCTCCGGCGGCCGTCTGGACTGGGGCGTGAAGTCCTCCTTCCAGAGCTACGTCACCGGCCCCATCGCCCAGGGCCGCTGGGACCTGCAGGGCGGCGCCGCCACCGTCGGCGGCAGCCGGTTCCGCTTCCACTCCGCCAAGGGCAGCTACGACGCGGGCAGCGGGGCCTTCGAGGCCGGCTTCTCGGGCGGCGTGCACTTCACGGGCCACAAGAAGCCCGACGGCTCGTACGAACTCGACCTCACCCTCAGCCGCCCCACCGTCCGCATCGCGGGCGCGAGCGGCACGCTCTACGCCGACATGGTCAGCAAGGCCAAGGGCACGGGCGAGGTCACCCGCGCCTCGCAAGTGCCGCTGGCCGCGCTCGACCTCAAGGGCGTGGACATGCGCGGCGCGGGGACGGCCGTCTCCCTGGCCAACGTCCCCGCGACGCTCACGGACGACGGAGCGAAGGCCTTCGCGGGCTACTACACGGCCGGTACGGCACTGGACCCGGTCGCGCTGTCAGCGGACGTCCTGGCCGCGGCGAGCGGCGCGCCGGCATCCGGAGCGCCGTCCTCCGGTGCGCCGGAACCGGAGAAGAAGGACGCTCCCAAGGGCGAGTTCACCGGCGCCGCCGTCGACTGGGGCGTGCGCCGCACCTTCCGCGAATACGTCACCGGATCCATCGCCCAGGGCTCCTGGAAGCTGACCGACGGCGCCCAGGACGGCGGCGCGCTCTTCCGCTTCCCGGCCGGCAGGGGCACGTTCGACGAGGGGGCCCGTACCCTCGACGCCGCGTTCATCGGCACGGTCCGCTTCACCGGCAACCACCTCGACCTGGCCCTGAGCGCGGTCAAGGTGACGGCGAAGGACGGCAAGGGAACGCTGGCGGCGGATGTCGCGAGCGGCGGCGGCGAGCCGCGGCGGAACGTTCCGCTCGTCACCTTCGACGCCTCGGGCCTCAAGGAGAAGGACGGCCTCGCCGCGGTTGCCGAAGCTCCGGCCGAGCTCACGGCGGAAGGGGCGGAGGCGTTCGCCGGGATGTACCGCAAGGGGGAGGCCATGGACCCGGTCTCGCTCGCTGTCCCCCTACGCGCGGAAGCGAAGCTTCCGCCGCTGCCCGACCTCGGGAAGGCGTCGGCGCCGGCCGGGGGTGACCCGACGGCGGGTCAAAAGGCGGATTCCGGCCGTAAGGTGGCCACAAAAAGTGCAACCGACACCTCATCCACCTCGTCCTTCCCGGTGCTTCCGGTAGTCGCGGGCGCCGTGGGCGTCGTCGTGGTGGCCGCGGCCTCCCTCGTCGCCCTACGGCGCCGCCGGCGCCGGTCCGCCGGCTGAGCCCGATACGGCTCCGCGCCGACTGCCGGCGCGCTCTTTTCTTCTCTTGCTCTAGCTAAGGAGACCACCGACGATGACCGTCACCTCCCGCCGGGCGCTTGCCGCGCTCGCCACGGCGACCGTGCTGGGCGCTACGGCGCTGGCCGTGCCTGCGTTCGCGGCGGACGCCCCACCGAAGACCGACGGGAAGCCGTCGACCCTCGGGCTGAAGGACGCCACTCTGGAGTGGGGTGTGAAGGAGTCCTTCCGGGACTATGTCGTCAACGGCGCGGCCGACGGCCAGATCAGAGTGGGCGGCGGCGCCAAGCAGGCTTCCGGCAACGGCGCCTTCACCTTCGGTGAAGGGACGGGCGCGTACGACCAGGACAAGCACGCGGTCACCACCACCTTCAAGGGCAGCGTGCGGTTCCTCGGCCACGCCGACGACGACGGCAAGTGGCAGCTCGACCTCAAGCTCGACGACCTGAAGTTCAAGTCCGAGGGCAAGAAGGGCAGCATCACCGCCGACGTCACGACCAACGGCGCCCCGGTTCAGCAGGACGTCGAGATAGCGGCCCTCGACCTGACGGGGGTGAAGGCCGGCGGCACGGGCGGCGCGATCGTCTACCCGAAGATACGGGCGACGCTGACGGAGGCCGGGACCAAGGTGTTCTCGTACGGGGGGAAGCCGGTCTACAAGGCGGGCGTGGAGCTGGACCCGGTCACGGTCTCGGCCAAGGCGGACGATGCGGCGCAGGGCGGCCGGACAGGTGGCACGACCGGTGGCCAGACCACGGGCGGCCAGACCGGTGGTGCTGCCGGTGGTGCTGCCGGTGGTCAGACCACCGGTGGTCAGACCACGGGCGGTCAGACCACGGGCGGTCAGACCACAGGTGGTCAGAGCGGTGGCACCACCGGCGGCAGCACCGGCACCGGCGACCCGCAGACCAACGGCGTCCTCTACGACGGCTACTTCCACTGGGGTGTGAAGAAGTCCTTCCGTGACTACATCGTCAGCGGCCCGGCCGACGGCAAGGTCGAGCTGTCCGACGGTGCCGTGAAGTCCGGTGAGGGCTACCGCCTCACCAAGGAGGACGGCAAGTTCGACGCGGCCACGTCCACCCTGGACCTGAACTTCAAGGGGCAGGTGCACTTCACGGGCCACGAGGGCCAGCTGGACCTGGCTTTCAGCAAGTTCAAGGTCCACGCCTCCGGCACGTCCGGCACCCTCACCGCTGACGTCGCCACCAAGGACCCCAAGGCCGGCACGACCACCAAGACGGTGAAGCTCGCCGACCTGACGCTGCCCACCGACGCGCTCAAGGCCAAGGACGGCGTGGTCTTCCTCCCGGCCGTGACCGCGAAGATGACCGCCGAGGGCGCGAAGGTGTTCTCGTACAAGGGCAAGACGTTCCCGGGCTACAAGGAGGGCGCGGAGTTCGACCCGGTGACCGTGGCCGTCGCCACCGTGAAGGACGCCAAGCTCCCGGAGCCTCCGGCCGGTACCAGCAGCGGCACCGGCAGCACCGGCACCACCGGTAGCACCGGAAGCGGCACCACTGCCACCAACACCAGCACCGCCAACACCACCGGCGGCACTGCCGCAACCACCGGCGGCACCGGCGCCACGACCGGTGACACCACCTCCCTCGCCAGCACCGGTGCCAACACCCCCACCGGCCCCCTCCTCGGCGCCGCCGGCGCCCTCGTGCTCGCCGGTGGCGGTGCCGTGTTCGCCACGCGCCGCCGCGGCCGCACCACGGCGTAGGGCCAACCCCCGCGGCCGCACCACGGCGTAGGGCTGACCCCCGCGCCGTACCACGCGTAGGGCTGACCCCCGCGCCCGCAGACCGGCGTCCCCTGCCTTCACTGGCCCCGGCGGGGGGCGCCGCCGCGTGCGATGCAACCGTGACCGAACTCCCGTGCGGCACAACGGCGTTGCGGTGTAGCGTCATAGCTCTCGGCAGTCACGTGAGGCGTGAAAGGGGCAGTGAGGGCGCAGTGAAGGCAACGCTGACGGTCAGCGGCCCGGGCACCGGCTCCGGCACTCGCACCGGGCACCCCGGCCCCGGCGCGGTGAACGACCTCCGCCGGTGGCTGCAGCGCCACCCGGAGCTGCGGTCGCTGCTCAGACAGGAGCCGGCCCCCGAGCCCGCGCCCGGCACGATGGGCGCGGCGTCCGAGCTCCTCACCCTCGTGCTCGCGCCGGGCGGGGTGACGGTCGCGCTGTCGGCCGCGGTCGTCGCCTGGCTGCAGAACCGCCGCGGCAATCAGACGGTCACCATCACCCTGCCCGGCGGCGCGCAGGTCACCGTCACCACGGAGAGGGTGCGCGATCTGAGCGCCAAGGACAGCGGTGAGCTGGCCCAGCGGCTGGCCGAGGCCCTCCAGCGAGGCGAACTGCCCCCGGCGGACGGGTCCTGACCTCGGTGGAGGAGGACCCCGGAAGGGATCTCGCCGGCCCGGACTGCCACGCCCTCGTGGTCGGTACGGGCGAGCACCCCGCCGGCGCCCGGCTCGCCGGCCTGCCGAGCGCCGCCCGCTCCGCCGCCGCCCTCGCCGAGGCGCTCCGCACGGTCGGCGGCATGGCGGACGGCCGCGGCGACCGCGTCACCTTGATCACCGACCCGCTCGCACCGTCGGTCGTCCTGTCCGCCATGAGGGACGTCGCCGAGCGGGCGGAAGGCGGCGTCGTCCTCTTCTGCTTCGTCGGCCACGGCCTCCTCGGCCCGGCCGAGCAGCTCTACCTCGCCACCGCGGCCACCGACTCCGCGCAGGACACCGCCGACGCCGTCCCGTACTCCGAGATCAGGAACCTGCTCGGCGACTCCTCCGCCCGCCCCGTGGTGATCCTGGACTGCTGCTTCTCCGGGCTCGCGGAGGCCGTCCAGCGGGAGCCGCGCCGCGATCCGTACGTCTCGGCCCGCCCGGACGGCAGCTTCCTCCTCGCCTCCGCCACGCACTACGCCGCCGCCTTCGCCCCGGAGGACGAGGAGTACACGCTGTTCAGCGGCGAACTCCTGCGCCTGCTGCGGGAGGGCGACGCGGGCGGCCCGAAGCGGTTCACGCTCGCCGACCTCTACCGCCACCTCGACCGCCGCCTCCAGAGCGCGCCCGCCCGGCCGCACTCCGGCAGCGAGGGCCGGATCGGTGACCTGGTCGTCGCCCCCAATCCGCGCTACGCGCCCGCGGTCCCGCCCGGCGCGGAGCCGCCGTCGGAGGGCGAGTGCCCGTACCCCGGCATGCGCCCCTTCCTGCCCGAGCAGCACGACGTCTTCTTCGGCCGCGAGAAGCTCACCCTGGACCTGGTCGACCGGGTGACGGCCGCCGGACCCTGCGGCCCCGTCGTCCTCGTGGGCCCCTCCGGCGTCGGCAAGTCCTCGCTGCTGCGGGCGGGCCTCGGCGCGGAGGTGGAGGGCGAGGGACACGGCTCCGTGCTGCTCGTGCCCGCACCCGGAGCCCGGCCCTTCCGCACGCTCACGGCGGCCTGGTCGGACGCCACGGGCCGGCCCTTCAGCGAGGTCGAACGAGGCCTGGGGGCGGGGCGGTTCGGCGGGCCGGCGGACGGCAGGAGGCCGCCCCGCGTCCTGATCGTCGACCAGCTCGAAGAGATCTTCACGCACTGCGAGGACGACGAGGAGCGCGAGCTGTTCGTCCGCGCCCTCACCGGTGCCGAACCGGGCCCCGGCCCCCGCATCGTCCTCGGCCTGCGCGCCGACTACTTCGGCCACTGCCTGCGCGACCCCAGGCTCGCCCGCCTCGTGCGCAACGGCCAGCTCACCGTGCCCCCGATGGCCGGCGACGAACTGCGCGCGGCCGTCGAGAAGCCCGCCGCGCACGCCGGGCTGGCCTTCGAGGACGGCCTGGTCGACCACCTGCTGCGGGAGCTCAAGGACGAGGCCCCCGGCCCGCGCGGGGCCATCGCCCTGCCGTTCCTCGCCCACGCCCTGCAGGAGACCTGGGCCCGCCGCGACGGCAACCGGCTGACCTTCGCCGGCTACCAGGCCACCGGCGGCATCCGCACCTCCGTCGGCACCGCCGCCGAACGCATCCACGACTCCCTCGACGCCGACGGCCAGCAGGCGTTACGGGAACTCCTGCTGCGCATGGTGCGGCTGGTGGACGGCGACGGCAGGGCCGTACGGCGCCGCGTCCGCGCCGACGAGCTCGAAGGCCACGCGGCGCTGCTGAAGCGCCTCACCGACGCCCGCCTGGTCGTCGTCGACGATGACGGCGAAGCCCAGCTGTGTCACGACTCGCTGCTCCACGCCTGGCCCCGGCTCCGCGGATGGATCAACGCCGACCTCGACGGGCTGCTGGTGCGGCGCAGGCTGGGCGACGCCGCCGACGCCTGGGCGGAGGCCGGGCGCCCCTCCAGCGGCCTGTACGCGGGCAAGCACTTGGCGGCGGCCCGCTCCGTGACCGCCGGGGAAGGGCTCGGGCGCCTGCCGCTCCGCCCGGTGGAGCAGGACTTCCTGGCGGCGAGCGGGCGCACCGAGCGCCGCCGGAAGACGGCCGGCCGGGCGGCGCTCGCGATCGTCGTCGTCCTCGCGGTCCTCGCGTCCACGCTCGCCGTTCTGGCGAGGGGCGCGCAGCAGCGGGCGGAGGACCGGGAGTCGGTGCTGCTCGCCCGGCAGCTGGCGGCCAAGGCCGACACCCTGCGCGGGCGCGACCCCCTGACGGCCTTCCGGCTGAGCCTCGCCGCCTACCGCCTGGCGAAGACCCCGGAGAGCCGGTCGAGCCTGTACGCGGCGCAGATGTCCCAGGTGCCCGTGGACCTCAAGGGGACGGACGGGCCCGTGCACCACGTGGCGTACAGCGGGGACGGCAAGGTGCTGGTGACCAGCCAGAGCGGCGGCCGGGTGCAGCTGTGGGACGTGAGCCGCCCGACCTCCCCGCGCAAGGCCGCCGCCCTGGACCCCGGCTCCGCGGCGGTCGTCGCGTTCCACCCCCGTACGCGCTTGCTGGCCGCCCAGACGGCCGGCGGGTTCGCGGTGTGGGACGCCGCCGACCCGACTCGTCCGCGCCGCCTCGCGGCGCGCGGAGCACCCGGCGGGGCGGCGTCGTCGCTCGTCTTCAGCCCGGACGGCAGGACGCTGGCCGCGGGCCTGGAGAAGGGCCGCCTCCTGCTCTGGGACCTGGCCGACCCCGCCCGGCCGGAACTGCGCACTGACCGGACGGTCGCCGCGGAGGACGTGGTGTCCGTCGCGTTCAACCGGGACGGTCGGCTGCTGGCGGTGAGCAGTGGCGTTCTGGGGGCGGAGGACGGGACGGGCGGATCGGGCGCGATCGGGCTGTGGGACGTACGGGATGCGGCGCGGCCTGTCCTCAAGGACACGGTGAAGACCGGCACGGCGACGGCCCTCGCCTTCCACCCGCGGCGCGATCTGCTCGCCGGGGCGAGCCGGAAGAGCGAGCCGGCCGGATGGACGGTGGAGAAAGGCGAGCGGCTGAAGTTCCTCGCGCCGGACAAGTCCTACGCGTACTGGAAGTTCGACGACCTGCCCGCCCTCGGCTTCAGCGGGGACGGCGCCACGCTGGCGTGGGCGGGCAAGCGGGCCTCTGACACGACGCCGAGCAACGTGCTTCTGCGGCGCGTCGGTGACAAGGATTCCGCACTCTCCGACAGCCTCACGACGGAGAGCGAGCTGCCCGTGAGCTCACCCACCCAGGCCGTCGCCTGGGATCCCGGAGGGGCGTACGTCGCCGTGGGAGGGGAGGACGGCACGGTACGGCTGTGGCCGTTGCGGCCGACCGCCCCGGCGGCCGTCGGCGAACTGCCCGACACCGACTTCGGGACCAGCCCCATCAGCCACGACGGCACCCTCATGGTCACGGGGGAGCGGACGAAGGGCTCGTCGGAGGAGACGTTCCGGGTGTGGGACGTCAGCCGGTGGACGGCCCCGCGGCTGAAGCTGACCCTCCCCCAGCCCTGGGAGGCCCGCAACTTCCTGCCCGGAACGTCCGTCCTTGTGGTCCACAAGTGGACGAAGAGCACCAAAGAGCATGTCTTCCGCTTGTGGGACATGAGCGGGCCCGGCGCCCCGGTCCCGGGCGGCGACATCACCCTCAACGCCCCGGACGTGAACCTCGGCTTCAGCCCCGACGGCCGGCTGCTGGCCATCGGGCGGGCGTTCGACCGCCGCATCGAGCTGTGGGACGTGAGCAGGCCGCGCACACCGGTGCGCCGGTCGGTGTTCGAGGGCAGTACGAGGGACTGGTCGGCGAGCATCCTGTTCCTGACACCCCGGGCCGTCGCGACCGTGGAGGAGAAGAAGACGCTGCAGCTCTGGGACGTCGCCGATCCGGGCCACCCCCGGAAGGCAGGGGCCGTCACGGGCCTCCAGCCCGACGGAAGCCTCGGCTTCACCGCCTCCCGGAACCTGCTCTTGGCCGAGGAGCCCGGCCGGAAGGCGGCGCTGTGGGACCTCTCGGACCTCTACCGGCCGCGGCGCGGCGGTCTGCTGCCGCTCGGTGCGAGCGGATATCAGTGGATCAGCAGTGACGTACTGGCAGCCGTCGACCGGAACAACAGCATTGCGTTCTGGGACGTGAAGGACCTCCGGCACCCACGGAAGACGCGCACCATGCCTGTGGACCAGATCCAGGGCCGCGCCGAGATCAAGAAGGGCCCGGACCGCAGCCGGATCCTGACGGGCGCCAAGCCCTGGCGGATCTGGAACATCGGACCCGGCGGGGACTGGCGCACGCCCCACTTCGCCGAGCTGCCGGAGGCGAGCCGCGTCTTCCTCTTCCCGGACCGGCTGCCCCTCATCGCGGTCTCGTCCGCGAAGGCGGGCCTCGGCGCGCTGACCTTCCTCCTGCACCCCGACACCGACCGCCTCTACGCGGAACTGTGCCGTACCTCCCCGTCGAGCGTCCCCGAGGAGGACTGGAAGAACCTCTTCTCGGACGTGGCCTACCAGCGCTCCTGCTAGGCAGTGAGCGGGAACTCCCGCCCCAGCTCCTGGAACACCGCCGTGTTCAGCGCGAACGCCCGCTTGCACTCGTCGATGACGCGCTGCTTCTCCAGGTCGTCCACCGGCAGGGCGTCCAGCAGCTCGCGGTACTCGCGCTTGAAGGCGGCCGGGTTGCCTATGGCCTCGAAGACGTAGAAGCGGACGCCGTCGCCCTTGCGGGCGAAGCCCCACGTCTTCTCCGCCGTGCCGCGGATGATCTGGCCGCCGGAGAGGTCGCCGAGATAGCGCGTGTAGTGGTGGGCGACGTAGCCCGCGGGCCACTGGCGGGCGCACTCCTCCACGCGGGCCGCGTACCGCGCCGTCGCGGGCAGGGGCGTGAGGCCGCCGCGCCAGTCCGGGCCGCCGAGGTGGGTCAGGTCGCGCTCCAGCTCCGGGGTGCGGGTCAGCTCGGGGCGGAGGAAGGGCCCGGCCACGGGGTCGTCCGCGAGGGACCCGGCAGCGGACTCCAGGGCCTGGTAGACGAACCAGAGCTGCTCGGTGTAGCGGCGGTACGCGTCGACGCCGAGGCGGCCGCCGAGCATGTCGCTCATGAACGTGGAGTTCTCCGCCTCCGTGTGCTGCTCGTGCGAGGCGGTGCGGATGAGCGTGGAGAACGGCGTGCTGCCGGCGGTGCTGGCGGGCGCGTCCAAGGCGGACCTCCGGGTGACCGAGGGGACGGGCGTGGCGTCGGGAAGCCATTCTTGCTACTTAGGCTTACCTAAGTCAATGAGTTCCCGACGTCCCGTCGGTAAAAACGTTAGCGCCCGGGCGGCCGCCCCGCAGGGTTACGGGAGAGTGAGGATCTCCGCACCCGTGTCCGTCACCACCAGCGTGTGCTCGAACTGCGCCGTCCGCTTCCGGTCCTTCGTGACGACCGTCCAGCCGTCCTCCCACATGTCGTACTCGTACGTCCCGAGCGTCAGCATCGGCTCGATCGTGAACGTCATGCCGGGCTGGATCAGGGTGTCGTGGTGCGGGCTGTCGTAGTGGGGGACGATCAGGCCGGAGTGGAAGGACGAGTTGATGCCGTGGCCCGTGAAGTCGCGGACGACCCCGTAGCCGAAGCGCTTGGCGTACGACTCGATGACCCGGCCGATGACGTTGATCCGGCGGCCCGGCTTGACCGCCTTGATCGCGCGGTTGAGGGCCTCGCGCGTCCGCTCGACGAGCAGGCGCGACTCCTCGTCCACGTCACCGCACAGGTAGGTGGCGTTGTTGTCGCCGTGGACGCCGCCGATGAACGCCGTCACGTCCAGGTTCACGATGTCGCCGTCGCGCAGGACGGTCGAGTCCGGGATGCCGTGGCAGATGACCTCGTTGATCGACGCGCACAGCGACTTCGGGTAACCGCGGTAACCGAGCGTGGACGGGTAGGCGCCGTGATCGCACATGTACTCGTGCGCGACGCGGTCCAGCTCGTCCGTCGTCACGCCCGGGGCGATCAGCTTGGCCGCCTCCTCCATCGCCCGCGCGGCGATGCGGCCCGCGACGCGCATCCGCTCGATCGTCTCCGCGTCCTGGATCTCCGGGCCGGAGTACGGGGTGGGCGCCGCCTTCCCGACGTACTCGGGCCGCGCGATGGAGGCGGGAACGGGGCGGGTGGGGGACAGGGTCCCCGGCGTGAGAAGCGACTGGCCAGACATGTCAGCGAGTGTAGCCAGGGCCCATCGGGGAGCATGTGGGCGAGAGAACGGATGTGAGGGAGATCCCGATGCCCCTGTTCAAGAAGCGCCCGGAGGGCAAACCGGGCGAGTGGTACTACTGCCTGAAGCACGGCCGGGTCGAGGAGGGCCCCGAGTGCCGCGCCGCGGACCGGCTCGGCCCGTACGGCACGCGTGAGGAGGCCTCGCACGCGATGGAGACGGCGCGCGAGCGGAACGAGGAATGGCGGACGGATCCGCGCTGGAACGACGACGTCGGCGAAGCCGGCGAGGACCCGAAAACGGGCTGAGGGGGTTCGGCACCGCCGGGCTCCCCGGTGGGGGCTGATCGCCGTCGCAGCGGGAGTGAAAGGCGAGGCCTTTCGACCCCACTGCCTTTCTTGCCGCAGGCAAGAAAATCCCGCCGCGACGGCGAGCAACCCCCACGGGCGTGTCCGGCGGTGCCTAAGCCGCCTCAGCCACCGCGTCCGCGGCCTTAAGCCGGCGCATCCGTACCGCGTGCTCGTCCGTCCGCTGGTCGTACGACATCAGCTTCGGCAGCGACACGGCCAGCAGCCCCACCGACGCCACGCACGCCAGCCCGCCGGCCCACACCGAGGCCCGCACGTTCGTCAGGGACGCCATGCCGCCCGCCCGGACCTGGCCCAGCTGCGGCCCGATCGAGTACGACAGCATCTCGATCCCCGCCAGCCGGCCCCGCAGCTCGTCCGGGATCGTCTGATCCCAGATCGCCGAGCGGAACAGACCGCTCACCATGTCGCAGCCGCCCGCCACCGCCAGGAACAGCAGCACCAGCCACACATTGCCCAGCCAGCCCGCGACGGCCATCGCCGCGCCCCAGCCCAGCGCCGCGTAGACGACCATCCGGCCGTGCCGGTGCACCCGCGACGCCCAGCCGCTGGTCAGGCTCACGACGAGAGATCCCACCGCGCCCGCCGCGTACATCAGGCCCAGCGCCCACGGCGCGTCCAGATCGTCGGCCAGGAACGGGAAGATCGCCGTCGGGAAGGCGAACAGCATCGCCGCCATGTCGATCACGTACGTGCCGAGCAGCTCCTTGCGGCTCCACGCGTACTGCGCGCCCTCCAGGATGCCGCGCAGCGACGGCTTGTCGGCCTCGCGCGAGGCGGGGGAGGGGGCCAGCCCGAAGAGCAGCACGGCGGAGACCGCGTACGAGACGACGTCCAGCGCGTACGCCCACTGCAGGCCCGCGAACGCGATCAGCACGCCGGCGAGGGACGGGCCGGCGATCGCACCGACCTGCCAGCGCATCGAGTTCAGCGCGATCGCCGCGGGCAGCTGGTCGTGCGCGACGACGCGCGGCACGATTGCCTGCAGAGCCGGTCGCTGCAGCCCGCTCAGCGCGCTGACCAGCGCCGCGACCACGTACAGCGGCCACAGCATGGGGCGCGGCAAGAGCGTGTTCAGCAGCAGGAGCGCGGAGAGGACGCCGAGACCGGCCTCCGTCCACAGGATCAGCTTGCGCCGGTCGAGGGCGTCGGCGAGCGCGCCCCCGTACAGCCCGAAGACCACCAGCGGGACCAGCTCGACCACCCCGACCGCGCCGACGGCCAGAGCCGACCCGGTCAGCTCCTTGAGCTGCAGCGGCACGGCGATGAACGTCAGGAACGTGCCGAAGACGGTCACGAGACCCGCCACCCACATGCGGCGGAAGTCACGCGAGGAGTGCCACGGCGTCAGATCGGGCAGCAGGGCACGGAGCCGCCGGGAAGAGGAAGAAGAGGGGGGAGGGGGGTCTTGCGCAGTCACGGAAGACCATGGTCCATAAGCGGAAGATCGGCAGCAAACGCTTTTTCGAACCAAAGCCTTCGCTCGACGCGCCTACCAGCGCGGCGGAGGCGGCGCCGTCAGCTGATCGGCCAGCCGCGCCAGCCGGTCCCGGAACCGCCGCCGCCCACCGCGCGGCGCGGGCAGTCCGTTCTCCCCGGCGGCCGCGCTGACCAGGTGCTGCACGGTGTCCAGATCGAGCTCCGTCCTCGTCGAACACGGCGCGGGCGGCGGCACGGCCAGCCGGTCGTGCGCGAGCGCGCGCAGCTCCGCACCGGCCTCCGCGGGCGCCCCGTCCAGCGACAGCACGGTCGCCCCGCCCCGCCGCGCGTCGTGAACCCGCTCCAGCAGGCCGTCCCCCGGCTCGTCCGCGGTCACCACGAGGAGGGTTTCGCCCCGCCGTGCGGCCTCCAGCCTGCCCAGGCCGACGGACAGGTGCGCGGGGACACCCGGCGGCACCCGGTGCCGCACGAGCGTCGGCGACAGCTCCGGCAGCCCTGACCAGGCGGCCTCGTCATCCAGATGCGCCGCGAGATGCCACGGCTCGTACCCCTCCGTCCCCACCAGCAACAGCCCCCCGTGCCGCCGCGCCACCGAGGCCCGCAACGCCCCGGCGAACCGGCGCGTGTCCTGCAACCACTCGGTCCCGGCGAGCACTTCCCTCAGCAGTGCGACCCGTACGGCGTCCATACGGCGAGCCTTCCGCAGGGGTGGGGGCGGAAGGGCGGGTTACGGGGGTTCTCACCCATATGAGCGCGGACGGCGCTTCGGTCGCGTCCGGGGCCGCCCCGGCCACGTCGTCCAGCGCAGCGTGTCCGCTTCCGCGGGCGGCAGCAGACCCGCCCCGATGAGCGCGGCGCGGCCCGCTTCCTGCCCGGCCAGGCGGTACCCCAGGTCCCAGGAGCTCACGTCGTCGAAGCTCCCGTCCGTGACGAGCACGGCCGCCGCCACCCCGCCGAGCCCCTCCAACAGCCCCTCCCGCAAAGCAGGAAGCATCGCCTTGGGCAGCCGCCGCTTCGGCACGATGCTGATCAGCTCCAGCGCCCCGCCGCCTTCGCCGCCGGGCCCCGGCGGCTCGAAGTCCGCGACGATGTGCGCGTACGGCCCGCAGCCGCCGATGTTCAACGTCACGCGGGCGCGGACGCCCGGGACGGGGACGGGGAGAGCGCGGCGGTCGGCCATGGGCGTCACCGTAGCGATCGTTCACTCACACGTGGGATGCGGGTTCGAACCCGGCTTGTACCGGCCTTGTCCGCCGTAGCGTCCGTTGATACGGACGAGGTACGGGAAGGGGCGGGGAATCGTGAGTTCGCTTTCTCAGCCGCCGATGTCTTGGCGGCTCTGCGGCAACCAGGTCAAGCTGTGGCGCACGGATGCGGGTGTCACACGTGAGGAGCTGGGCCGCGAGGCGGGGTACGGAGAGGAGACGGTCAAGTCCATGGAGCAGGGGCGGCGGCGCCCCACGCCGCGGTTCCTGGAGGTCGCCGACCAGATGTGCGGGGCACGGGGGAAGCTGATCGCGACGCAGGAATACCTGCAGCCGGATCCGTTCGTGCCGTACGCCAAGGACTTCATGCGGTACGAGGCGGAGGCGGTTGCGCTGACCTCGTATCAGCCACTGCTGATCCCCGGGCTGTTGCAGACAGAGGAGACGATGCGACGGCTCTTCGACGTGCACTGGCCGCCGCTGGACGACGAGACGGTCGAAGAACGCGTAAAGGCCCGTCTGGCGCGGCAGGCAATTATGGCGACGCAGACCAAGGCGTTCACCTTCGCCATCGGTGAGGCGGCGCTCCGTAACACTCTCGGCTGTCGCGAGGCGCACAAGCGGCAGCTCCTCCACCTGCTGGAAGTGGGGCGACAGCGCAACGTCGTCATTCAGGTCCTGCCGACCGAGGGCGCCAACCCGGGGATCAATGGGCCGTTCGTCCTCCTGGAGTCACCGACGCACGAGCGGTACGCGTACGAAGAGGGTCCGACGAGCAGCACGCTGCATTCCAGCCCTGAGAAGGTCAACGCCCTTGTGCAGAGCCATGTCATGATCGCCCAGTGCGCCCTCGACCCCGACGACTCGGCACGGTTCATTAGAAGGTTGGCGGAAGAGCTATGAACAGCGACGGCCTCATATGGTTCAAGTCCAGCTACAGCCAGGGCGATGGGGGCGAGTGCGTTGAGGTGGCCCTTTCCTGGCGCAAGTCCAGCTACAGCGGAACCGCGGGAGGCGACTGTGTCGAAGTCGCCTGCTCGTGGCGTAAGTCCAGCCACAGTGGGACGACAGCTGGCGACTGCGTCGAAGTGGCCGCCGTCTCCCAAGCTGTCCACATAAGGGACTCGAAGCGCCCACAGGGCCCCCAACTGGCCGTTCCGGCGGCCGCCTGGGCCCACTTCGTCGCCTTCACATCCGTGGTGTGACTGCGGGTCAGAATGAGCTGGCGGCCGGAGGCCTGCTACCCACGCCGGAACGCCTCCGCCGCCTCCTCCGGCACGTCGAGAACGATGGTGTGGGAGCTGTCGATCCGGGACACGATGGCCTCGCGGGGCCCTTGTCGCCAGGCGTCACTGGAGTAGAACGCCTCTTCCTGTCCGCGGTGCTCCTCAAGCGAGGCGAACGCGCGGATCAGGTACGCCTCTTCGTGTCCGTCCTCGGCCACCAGGGAAGCCCCGCAGTCCACCACCCGGATTCCGGCCTTCTCCAGCAACGGAACCGACTCCTCCCGCATCACGCGAACGAACTCGTCGCCGGTGCCGGGCTTCAGCCGGTACGTGCGGATCTCAAGAATCACAGCCAGTCTCCTGCGGTCGGTGGGTTCTTACCGGCGCAAGAATATTTCGCGGGCGGCAGAACGGCTCAACGCCCCTGAACCGCTGCCGCCCTTCTACGCTGGGACGGTGACCAGCCAAGCGCCCAAGACAGCCGCGGCCGCCGCCCGCGTCATCCCCCTGCGCCCCGCCGGGGAGCCCCTCTCCAGGGAACCCCTCTGGCGGGACGTCGTCGGAGACGTCCTCCGTCGTGAGCGGCTGGCGCAGAAGCGGACGCTCAAGGACGTGGCCGACGCGGGGCGGATCTCCATGCCGTACCTCTCCGAGGTGGAGCGCGGGCGCAAGGAGGCGTCGTCCGAAGTGCTCGCGGCCGCCGCGCAGGCGCTCGGCCTCAGCCTGGCCGAACTCCTCGTTCTCGTACACAAGGAGCTCATCCGGCTGGCCAGCCGTACGTACACCCACGTACAGCACGTACAGCCCGCCCACGCACAACCCGCCCGCCAGGGCGAAGTGCGCCTCGCGGCCTGACAAGGCAAAGGCGGCCGCACACCCCCGTGGTGCAGCCGCCTCCGTCCTCAGGCGGCAGCCGGTATCGACAGCGCCCTGCGGCTCAGGACCTCGTCGGCGAGCCCGTAGGCCACGGCCTCCCGCGCGGTGAAGATCTTGTCGCGGTCCATGTCCGCGCGGAGGGACGCGACGTCGTGGCCGGTGTGCCGGGAGAGGACCTCTTCCACTTCCGAGCGGATCCGGAGCATTTCCTTCGCCTGGAGCGCGAGGTCCGAGACGGTCCCCTGGCGGCCACCGCTCGCCGGCTGGCCGAGCAGGATCCGCGCGTGTTCGAGGACGAAGCGCCGTCCCGGGTCGCCTCCGGCGAGGAGGACGGCCGCGGTGGAGGCGGCCTGGCCGACGCAGAACGTCGAGATGGGGGCCTGGACGAACGTCATGGTGTCGTAGATGGCCATGAGGGAAGTGAAGGATCCGCCCGGCGAGTTGATGTAGAGGGAGATCTCGGAGTCCGGGCTGGACGATTCGAGGTGCAGGAGCTGGGCGATGACGACGTTGGCGACGCCGTCGTCGATCTCCGTGCCGAGGAAGATGATGCGCTCGGACAGCAGCCGGCTGTAGACGTCGAAGGCGCGCTCTCCGTTGGGGGTGCGCTCGACCACGGTCGGGATCGTGTACTGGCTCATGGTGTCGGTTCCTCAGTTCCTCAGACCCTCAGAGTCCGATGCGTCGCTTCGTGCCGGCCGGGCGGACGTCGTCGAGGGACGTGACGACGCGGTCGACCATGCCGTACTCCAGTGCTTGCTGGGCGGTGAACCACCGGTCGCGGTCGCTGTCGCGGGAGATGGTCTCGTGGGTCTGGCCGGTGTGCTCGGAGAGGAGGCGCTCGACGGTCTTCTTCGTGAATTCGAGGTTCTCCGCCTGGATGGCGATGTCGGCGACGGTGCCGCCGATGCCGGCGGACGGCTGGTGCATCATGATCCGCGCGTTGGGGAGGGCGTAACGCTTGCCGGGCGTGCCGACGGTGAGGAGGAACTGGCCCATGCTGGCGGCGAATCCCATGGCGAGGGTGGAGACGTCGTTGGGGATGAGCCGCATCGTGTCGTAGATCGCGAGCCCGGCCGTGACGGAGCCGCCCGGGCTGTTGATGTAGAGGGCGATGTCGGTGCGGGGGTCCTCGGCGGAGAGGAGGAGCAGCTGCGCGCAGACGCGGTTGGCGGAGACCTCGTTGACCTCCGTGCCGAGGACGACGATGCGCTGCATGAGGAGCAGCGAGGCGAGGTGGTCGTCGAAGCGGGTCGCCGCCGGTGACGGGTCGCCGTCGGTGGCGCGGGGTTCGAGGGCGAGTGGGGACATGGGACCTCCTGGGCCGGGGAGCGGTGGACGCTGTCCTCCCACTCTCCGGCCACCGGCATCGCCCCGGCAGCTTTCTCTGCCCCCGGCAGATTCGCCGACGGCAGAGCGGGGTCTCTACGCCACCCGGTCCGGGGCCGGAGCCCGGTTCGTCTCGCCGCCGGCGACCACCTTCGACGGCTCCGCGCCGTCGCGGTCGAGCGCTCCCGACACCACCGCGCACAGCAGGCCCGCCGCGGCGAGGGCCGCGCCGACGAGGGTGGGGGACGTCCAGCCCCAGCCTGCGGCGATGGCGACGCCGCCCAGCCACGCGCCGCCCGCGTTGGCGAGGTTGAACGCGGAGTGGTTGGAGGCGGCGGCGAGGGTGGGGGCGGACTTGGCCTTGTTCATGATCAGCATCTGCAGGGGGGTGCTGGTCATGGAGCCGGCGGCTCCGATCAGGACGACGGTCGCCAGTGCGGCCCACTTCACGTGCACCGTGAAGTCGAAGAGGACCAGGACCGCCGCGAGCCCGGCCAGGGCCCCGTAGAGCGTGGGGCGCAGCGCCCGGTCGGTCAACGGGCCCGCGGCCAGGACGCCCAGGGTCATGCCGGTGCCGAACAGGGCCAGCACGAAGGTCACGGAGGTTTCGGAGAAGCCCGTGACCTCGACGGCCATCGCCGACAGGTAGCTGTAGACGGCGAAGACGCCGGCGAAGCCGAAGACGGTGGTCAGCAGGCCGAGCAGCACCTGGCGGCCGCCGAGCGCGCGCAGCTCGCGGCCCAGGCCCGCGCCCTGCTCGTGCGGCAGGTCGGGGATCAGCCGGGCCAGTGCGGCCATGGCGGCGAGGCCGATGCCGGTCACGACGAGGAACGTCGCGCGCCACCCCAGGTGCTGGCCCAGCAGCGTCGCGGCCGGGACGCCGACGATGTTGGCGACGGTCAGGCCGAGGAACATCATGGCGACGGCCCGCGCCTGCCGCCCCTCGCCCGCGAGGCGGGCGGCGACCACGGAGCCCACGCCGAAGAACGCGCCGTGCGGCAGCCCGGCCAGGACCCGGCCCGCGACGAGCGTCCCGAAGGTGGGGGCGAGCGCCGAGGCCAGGTTCCCGAGCGTGAAGACGCCCATGAGCAGGATCAGCATCCGCTTGCGGGGGATGCGCGAGCCGAGCGCGGTGAGCAGCGGGGCGCCGAAGACGACGCCCAGGGCGTAGGCGGAGACGAGGTAGCCGGCGGTGGGGACGGAGGTCCCCAGGTCGTCGGCGACGTTGGGCAGGAGGCCCATCATCACGAACTCGGTCGTCCCTATGCCGAAGGCCGAGACGGCGAGCGCCAGCAGCGCCACGGGCATGAGGAGGCCTTTCGAACGGGGGTGCGGGGCAAGCCGTCCAGCCTACGGGATGGCTCCGGCGCACCCGTTCCCGCTGCCCCGGCCGCGCTCCCGGATCACGCTCCTCGGCTCGCGCTCCTCTCGCCCGCGCTCTCCTCCCACCCGCGTCCGATCATCCGGAGCAGCGCCGGATACACCCCCACGTACCGGAAGGCCTTGATGCCCGCCATGTACACGGCGCCGAACAGGCCGTTCGGCTTCACCAGGACGGCCATCTGCGCGTGGTAGCCCCCGTTCCCGTCCGCGTCCGGGACCCAGCCGAGGTGCAGCACCCCGCGGCAGGTCTCGTTGGACATCTCGGCCGCCCACTCGTCGTGCGTCTGGTAGACGGACGTGAACTTGCGGAAGTCGGGTGCCCGGGGGGCGTCGCGGAGGTCCGCGGGGAGCCGGTCCCGCAGCCCGGGCTGCCGGTCGCCCACGCCGGTGCCGGGCTTGTCCCAGCCGAGGAGCGCCCCGAGCTTCCAGCGGATGGCGAAGAGCGTGCGCGCCACGGGGGAGTCGACGTAGTCCCCCGTGCCGGTCGTGAACTGTGTGACCAGGTGCGCGAGGTCGTCCGGACCGCCCGGCGTCGGGAGCTCCCAGACGTCCTCCACGCGGAAGTCGTAGGCGATCTCGTGGATCCGCCAGGGCCGGGTGGTGTGCGCGGTGACCGGCAGCCTCATGGTCGTCGTCCCCCATCCATACGATCTATACGATGCCGTATAGATCAAAGGTAGACCCGTCTATACGGTGCCGTATAGATGGGTGTCACGTGAGGGGAGACACAGTCATGGGCGCCATTCGCACGCCTCGCGACAAGTGGATCGAAGAGGGGCTGCGGGCGCTCGCGGCGGGCGGCCCCGAGGCCGTCCGGATCGAGTCGCTCGCCCAGGCCCTCGGCGTCAGCAAGGGCGGCTTCTACGGCTACTTCCGCAACCGGGACGCGCTGCTCGCGGAGATGCTCGACACGTGGGAGCGCGAGGTCACGGAGGCGGTGATCGAGCAGGCCGAGGACGGCGGGGGAGACGCCCGGGCCCGGCTGGCGCGGCTGTTCGCGATCGTCGCGGCCGCCTCCGACGGGTCGGTGATCAGCGTGACGGCCGAGCTCGCGGTCCGCGACTGGGCCCGGCGCGACGAGGCCGTCGCGGAGCGGCTCCGGCGCGTCGACAACCGGCGCATGGACTACCTGCGCTCGCTGTACCGCTCGTTCTGCGCCGACGAGGACGAGGTCGAGGTGCGCGCCCTGCTCACCTTCTCGTCGCGGATCGGCACCCGCTTCATCGCCGCCGACCACGGGGGCCGCAGCCGCCAGGAGGTCATGCTGCTGGCCAGGGAGTGGCTCATGAAGTAGCCGCTCCCCGGCCGGCGAGACGGGGGAAGGGGAGGGTCAGATCTTGACGCGGGCCGCCACCGGCAGGTGGTCGCTCTTCGTCGCCGGCAGCGTCCACGCCGAGACGGGGTCCATCCCGCGCACCATGATCTGGTCGATCCGGGCCATCGGGAAGCTCGCCGGCCAGCTGAAGCCGAAGCCGTCGCCCGCGGCGCCCTGGGCGGACCGCAGCTGCGAGGTGACGGGGGCGAGGGAGCGGTCGTTCATGGTGCCGTTGAGGTCACCGAGGAGGACGACGCGCTTCTCCGGCTCCTGGGCGATGGCCCGGCCGAGCGCCTCGGCGCTGCGGTCGCGCTGCCCGGCGGTGAAGCCGGCGTTGAACTTCACGCGCACCGACGGCAGGTGCGCGACGTACACGGCCACCGGCCCCTGGGGCGTGCGGACGGTGGCGCGCAGGGCCCGCACCCAGCCGAGCCGGATGTCGACGGGCTGCACCAGCTCCAGCGGGTACTTGCTCCAGATGCCGACCGTGCCCTGCACGGAGTGGTACTTGTACGTGCCCGCGAGCGCCTTCTCGTAGCGCGAGGTGTTGGTGAGCTCCTCCAGGGCCACCACGTCGGCGCCGGAGGCGGCGACGGCCCGCGCGGTCGAGGCGGGGTCGGGGTTCTCGGCGTTCACGTTGTGCGTGGCGACCGTGAAGTTGCCGCCCTTGCCGGTCTTGTCGCTCAGCAGGCCGCCGAAGAGGTTCACCCACGTGACGACCGGGAGCAGCAGCGCGACGAGCGCGGTCGCCGAGCGGCGCACCAGCGCGAGGACGAACAGGACCGGTATCGCGAGGCCGAGCCAGGGCAGGAAGGTCTCGGTCAGGCTGCCGAGGTTGCCGATCCTGTTGGGGAGCTGGGTGTGCAGGAGCATCAGCAGCCCCAGCAGGGCGGCGAGGACGGCGAGGACGACGCCGCGCCGCCAGACGTTGCGGTCCCGCCACTGGTCCATGAGGCGCCGGGCCCCGGATCCGGTCCGCTCCGGACCGGTCCCGTCTCGGCCCGTCTCCTGCATGTACGCCTGCGCCATCCGTCGTCCTCAACTCTTCATCCGCTGCGGCCCCGCCCACCAGACGATAGGTGATCACCGAGTGGGCGCGGCATGCGCCGCTTCCGCTTCTTGCCGGGCACCCCTGGAGGGGGTGTCGCAAGGGAGGACGACGCCCCGGCGGAACGGGGTTCCGGCCCGGAGATCCATAGGGCGTGCTGTGACAGAACGGGCATATTCGCAGGCTGCGGCGCGGCGAGGTGCCGGCGGGGCACGAGCGGACGTCCGCTCAGCGCGGACGCACGCCCTCCAGCACCGCGTCGACGATCTTCCCGGGGAGGTCCTCCGGCAGCTCCGCCCGGTCGTGGAACATCGCCCGCGACAGCATGGGGCTGACGATGAGGTCGCCCATCAGCTCGACGTCGAGGTCGGAGCGGAGCTCGCCGGTGGCCGCGCCGCGCCGCAGGACGGCGTGGACCGCCTCGCGGCGGACCCTGACGACCTTCTCGTGGTACTCCCGCCAGAGCTCGGGATGGGCCTTGACCTGGGCGAGGACCGTGCGCAGGACGGCGGAGGAGCGCTTGGCCAGCCCGCGCCGGCGCAGCGTCTCCAGCAGCGTCACGAGGTCGTCGCGGACGGACTCCCCGGCGAGCTCGGGGGCGGCGTCCTCCAGGGAGCGCATGACGTCGAGCATCAGCGCCTCCTTGCCGGCCCAGCGGCGGTAGACCGTGGCCTTGCCGACGCCGGCCTCGCGCGCGATGCGCTCCATCGACAGTTCGCCGAGGGGGACGCCCTCTTCGAGGAGGCGCAGGACGGTCTCGACGACGGCGGTGCCGACGGCGGCGTTACGGGGCCGGCCGCGCCGCTCGGCGGCCGCGGGCGGGGCCGCTGCCGCAGCGGTCGCTGTGGTCTCCGTCATGCTCCCGCCCCCGCCTGCTCCTTCTGGCCGTCCGGCCGCGCCGCCCCCGCCGCCGGGCGCGCCGCCCCCCGCTTGGGCAGGAACAGCGCCACCACGACCGCGCCGAGCAGCGCCGACGAGCTGGCGCACAGGACGGTGACGTGCATGGCGTGGACGAACGCGTCGTCGGCCGGGCCGATGAGCTCCTTGCCCTGCGGGCCGAGCCGGGCCGCCGCGTTCAGCGTGGCCTCGATGGACTCGCCCGCCGCGTGCCGGGCCTCCTCGCTCAGGCCGGGCAGGGCGTCGAGCCGGGCGGAGATCCCGTCGCGGTACGTCGTGGACAGCACGGAGCCGAGCACGGCGATGCCGAGCGCCCCGCCGAGCTGCCGGAAGGTGTTGTTCACCGCCGAGCCCGAGCCGGCCTTGTCGCGCGGCAGCGACTGCATGATCGAGACGGTGGCGGGCGGCATGATGTGCGCCATCGAGGCGCCCTGGAAGAACAGCAGCACCTCCAGCACCCACACCGGGGTGTCCTGGTCGAGCAGCAGGAAGCCGGCCATGGTCGCGGCGACCATCACCATGCCGCCCGTGCAGACGACGCGCACGCCGAGCTTCGCGACCACGCGGCGGACGCGCACGGCGAAGAACATGTGGGCCGCCGCCAGCGGCAGCATCAGCAGCCCGCTCTGCAGCGGGGTGAAGCCCCGCACGCTCTGCGTGTAGAAGACGGTGAAGAACGTGACGCCCATGAGGGCGAAGAAGACCAGCGCGATGGAGGAGACCGCGGCGGAGAACGCCGGCTTGCGGAACCAGCGCACGTCGAGCGCGGGGTGCCCGGAGCGCCGCTCGTGCAGGACGAAGAGGGCCAGGATCAGCAGGCCACCGCCGGCCGTGCCGTAGACCTCGGGATCGGTGAAGTCGGCGAGCTGGCCGCCCTTGATGATGCCGTACACCAGCAGGACCAGGCCCGCGACGGAGAGCACTACGCCGAGCGGGTCCAGACGGCCCGGCTTCGGGTCCTTGGAGTCGGGGACCAGCAGGGACATCGCGATCACAGCGGTGATCACGATGGGCACGTTCACGAGGAAGACCGAGCCCCACCAGAAGTGGTCGAGCAGGATGCCGCCCGTGATCGGGCCTATCGCGACGGCCAGGCCGACGGCGCCCGCCCAGATGCCGATGGCCTTGGGCTGCTCCTCGCGCTCGAAGACGTTCACGATGATCGCGAGCGTGGCGGGCATGACGAACGCGCCGCCGAAGCCCATGACCGCGCGGAAGGCGATCAGCTCGTGGGGCGAGCCGGAGAGCGCCGAGAGCACGGACCCGACGCCGAAGACGGCCATGCCGAAGAGCAGGACCTTCTTGCGGCCGAGCCGGTCGCCCAGCACGCCCGCCGTGAACAGGATCCCGGCGAAGACGAGGGTGTAGGAGTTTATGGCCCACTCCAGCTCGCTCTGCGTGGCGCCGAGGCCCGTGGGGGCGGGGGTGGCGATCGTCTTCATCGCCACGTTCAGGATCGAGTTGTCCAGCACCACGATGAGCAGGCTGAGCAGCAGGACGGCCAGGATCGCCCAGCGTCTGCGGTGGACCGCCTCGGGGACTCTCCGGGGCGGGGCGGCGCCCGGGGCGCCGGAGGGATCGGTAGCCATGCCGACCAGCCTAGATCTTTTTTCGATACGGGTCCGTCTCGTATTGAAAACCTTTACCCGGATCCGGCGAACGCGTGTGCGCGGGGGGTCCCTTCCCCGTCCGCAGGCGGCGTGTCAGCATGGAGACGATCCGGGGACGCCGTCAGGGCGCCTCGAGACGACACATCACAGGAGCACACCGCCATGACGACGACGCCTGCCCAGAACGCCTCGGACAGCAGCCGCGATCCCAAGGCGCTGTACGGGGGCACGAGCTCCCGGCGCATCACCGTCCGCGACATCGCCGCCGCCAAGGCGCGCGGCGAGAAGTGGCCCATGCTCACCGCCTACGACGCGATGACCGCCTCCGTCTTCGACGAGGCCGGCATCCCCGTCCTCCTCGTCGGCGACTCCATGGGCAACTGCCACCTCGGCTACGAGTCCACCGTGCCCGTCACCATGGACGAGATAGCCGTCCTCTCCGCCGCCGTCGTACGCGGCACCAAGCGCGCCCTGATCGTCGCCGACCTGCCCTTCGGCTCCTACCAGGAAGGCCCGGTCCAGGCGCTCCGCAGCGCCACGCGGCTGATCAAGGAGACCGGTGCGCAGGCGGTCAAGCTGGAGGGCGGCGAGCGGTCCGCCGAGGCGATCAAGCTGCTGGTCGACGCCGGCATCCCGGTGATGGCCCACATCGGCCTCACCCCCCAGTCCGTCAACGCCTTCGGCGGCTACCCCGTGCAGGGCCGCGGCGAGGAAGCCGCGCAGCAGCTGCTGCGCGACGCCAAGGCCGTGCAGGGCGCGGGCGCCTTCTCCGTCGTCCTGGAGCTCGTCCCGGCCGAGCTGGCCGCCGAGGTCACGCGCACGCTGCACATCCCGACCGTCGGCATCGGCGCGGGCTCGGAGTGCGACGCGCAGGTGCTGGTGTGGACGGACATGGCCGGCATGACCCCGGGGCGCCTGCCGCGCTTCGTGAAGCAGTACGCCCAGCTGCGGGAGGTCCTCGGCGGGGCGGCGCGCGCCTTCGCGGAGGACGTGGTCGAGGGCGCGTACCCGGCCCCGGAACACGCGTTCCACTAGCCGTGGGGCCCCGCCGCCTCCACGGCGCGGGGTGGCCGCGTTTCCTTCCGCCGCGGGGATGCCCCGGCGCTTGCCTTCCGCCGCGGCGGCGATCAGCCCCGATGGGGCTGTCCGGCGGTGCCGTGCCCGGCTGGGGGCCGGTCCGGCGCCGCCGGTGGCCGCCGGTCGGTTGTTCGCCGTTGCGGCGGTGAGAGGTGCCGGGGGTGTGCCCGCCGGCCGGGCTCGGTGGGCGTTGGGCGGCCGCATGCCCCTTCCGCCGCGGCGGGCACTTTCCTTCCGCCGCAGCGGTGCTCAGCCCCCAAGGCGTTGTCCGGCGGTGCCGTGCCGACCTGGGGGCCGGTCCGGCGCCGCCGGTGGCCGCCGCGTGGGTTGACCGCCGTCGCGGCGGAGGGGACCGGTCGGTCGCCGACAACGCGCCGACAGGCCACCGACACCTCTGTCGGTGGCCTGTCGGCGCGTTGTCAGTGGGCCCTGGCACCGTGGTGGGCATGACGCGAAACGACACCACTCGGGGGGCGGGCCGCGGCGGGAACGCCGTCGAGGTCCGCGGCCTCGTCAAGCACTTCGGCGCCACCAAGGCGCTCAACGGGGTCGACCTGGACGTACGCGAGGGCACCGTCCTCGGCGTCCTCGGCCCCAACGGCGCCGGCAAGACCACGCTCGTGCGCTGCCTGTCCACGCTGCTCCGGCCGGACGCGGGCACCGCCCGCGTCGCGGGGTACGACGTGGTGGCCCAGCCCCGGCAGCTGCGCCGGGTGATCGGCCTGACCGGGCAGTACGCCTCCGTGGACGAGAAGCTGTCCGGCTTCGAGAACCTGTACATGATCGGCCGGCTGCTGGACCTGTCCCGCAAGGACGCCCGCCGCCGCGGCGAGGAGATGCTGGAGCGCTTCTCCCTGACCGAGGCCGCCAAGCGCCCCGCCGGGCAGTACTCCGGCGGCATGCGCCGCCGCCTGGACCTGGCCGCCTCGATGATCGGCCGGCCGGCGGTGCTCTACCTGGACGAGCCCACCACCGGCCTCGACCCCCGCACCCGCAACGAGGTGTGGGAGGAGGTCCAGCGGATGGTCGCCGAGGGCGCCACCGTCCTCCTCACCACGCAGTACATGGAGGAGGCCGAGCAGCTCGCCAGTGAGCTGACGGTCATCGACCGCGGCCAGGTCATCGCGGGCGGCCGGGTGGACGAGCTGAAGGCGAAGGTCGGCGGCCGCACCCTGCAGATCCGCCCGGCGGACCGCGGCGAGCTGCACCGCATGGTCGGCGCGCTGGCCCACGCCCAGCTCGACGGGATCGCCGGCGCCACCGCCGACGAGGCCGAGGGCGTCGTCAACGTCCCGATCGTCAGCGACGAGCAGCTGACGGCCGTCGTCGCCCTACTGGGCTCGCGCGGCTTCGCGATCTCCGGCATCTCCACCCACCTGCCGAGCCTCGACGAGGTCTTCCTCGCCGTCACCGGCCAGAAGGCGTCCGCCCCGGAGCAGGACGCCGCCGACACCGACACACTCCAGGAGGTCGCCGCATGAGCGCGGCTACGCTCAGCGCGCCCGCGGCGGCGCCCGCCCGCGAGGGCCGCATCGGCCTGCGGGCCAACCTGCGGCACATCGGCGCCCTCGCGCGCCGCAACCTGCTGCAGATCAAGGCCGACCCGGAGTCGATGTTCGACGCCGTGATCATGCCGATCATCTTCATCCTGCTCTTCACGTACGTCTTCGGCGGCTCGATGGCCGGCAAGGGCCACGAGAAGGAGTACCTCAACTACCTGGTGCCCGGCCTGATGGCCATGCAGGGCATGAACATCGCCATGGCCGTCGGCACCGGCGTCAACGACGACTTCAAGAAGGGGGTGATGGACCGCTTCCGGACCATGCCGATAGCCCGGTCCTCCGTCCTCATCGCGAAGATCGTGGTCGAGATCGGCCGGATGCTCGTCGCCACCGCCATCCTGCTCGGCATGGGCTTCGCCCTCGGCCTGTCCATCACGACCACCCCGCTGCACCTGCTGGCCGCGGTCGCCCTCTCCGTGACGTTCGGCGCCTCGCTGATGTGGGTCTTCATCCTGCTGGGCCTGTCCCTGAAGACGCCGCAGGCCGTCCAGGGCATAGCGATGCTCGTCCTGATGCCGCTGCAGTTCGGCAGCTCGATCTTCGCACCGACCGCGAAGATGCCCGGCTGGCTGGAGGGCTTCACCGAGTACAACCCGCTGTCCAACCTCGCCGACGCCGCACGGCACCTGATGCGCGGCGGGCCCGTCGCCCACTCGGTGTGGATGACGCTGGCCTGGGCCGTCGCCATCACCCTCGTGACCGCGCCCCTGGCCGTCTCGAAGTTCCGCAAGAAGACCTGAGCCGGGCCGGCAGCGCACGGGTCGCACGCGTCAGCGGGTCGTACGCGTCATACGAGGGCGGTGGCCTCCTCCAGGGAGAGGCCGCCGCCTTCGGCGTGCGCCTGCTCGTACGCACCGTCGTCGAGCACCTGCCGCACCCCGGCCTCCGCGCTCTCGTACACGTCGCGCTCCACCGACGTCACGGGGAAGTCGGACGGGCGCAGGGCCTGACCGGCGCCCAGCAGCCGGGCCGCGCGCAGCGCGTGCTCCTCGCGGGCCGCCGGCTCCGCGTGCTCCCCGCCCGCCAGCTCGGCGTGGGCGAAGGCGGAGAAGAGCAGGTGCGTCATCGCCAGCTGCGGCACCGCCAGCGTCGACAGCGGGTCGCCGGCCATCGACAGGGCCTTGCGCAGCCTGGGCAGGGCGTCCGCCGGGCGGCCCTCCAGCGTGTCCAGCCACGCCATCTGACCACACATCATGGCTTCGAACATCACCACCGAGCGGATGCCGAAGTCGGCCATCAGCTCCTCGAAGATCTCCCGGGCCTCGGCCGTGCGCCCGGCGCGGGCGACCCGCACGCCGAGCTGCAGCCGGCCGAAGATCGCGGCGTCCGTGTTGCCCTGCTCGGCCTCCGCGATGGCGTCGCGGAGCATCTGCTCGCCCTCCTCGTCGCCGACCGCCCCCGCCTCGACCAGGGCACCGGCCAGCCGGGCGCGCAGCGCCGGCAGCTGCCCGGTCGAACCGAGCTCACGGACCTGCTCCAGAGCCTCCCGGTAGTCCTCGGCCGCCAGACCGTACTGCCCGCGCCGCTCGTGCACCTCGCCCAGGCCCGTCAGGCCCTCCGCCACGCCCCAGGAGTCCCCGAGCCGCCGGAAGATCCGTACGCTCTCCTCCGCGTCCACGGTGGCCTGGTCCAGCCCGCCGGGGTGGTCGTTGAATATCTTGGAGCGCAGCTGCAGCGCGTGGGCCAGCTCCCATGCGTAGCCCAGCTCGCGGCAGCGCGCGACCGTCGTGTCCAAAGTCCTGTAGAGCGCGTCGAAATCGCCCGTCATGAGGACGGCGAAGAAGACGATGAAGCCCGGCACGCGGCAGGTCTGCGGCTGCCCGTCGGCGTAGGCCGCGGCGATGACGCGCAGCCTGCGCTGCGTCTCGGGCGCGTTGACCTCGGCCATGTCCGTGATGCTGATCAGCCGCGTCAGGTGGACCCCGCGCCGCGCCTCCGCCAGCACCTCGGGCGGCATCGGCGGCGGCTGCTCGGTGCACGTCACGTACAGCGGGGCGGCCGGGGCGGCCGGCCCGGCGAACGGGTCGGGGCCCATCGCGCCCACCGTCTCCGCCCAGTGCGCGGCGTCCGCGCGGTGTTCCCTGAGCTGCCAGAACCAGCCCAGGGACAGCACCAGGCACAGGGCCTCCTGCTCGTCCTGCGCGGCGACGGCGCGGCGCAGGGCGGTGCGCAGGTTGTCGTGCTCCAGCTCCAGGCGTTCCAGCCACGTGCCCTGGGCGGGGCCGCGCAGGAGCGGGTCGGCGGTGCGGGCCAGCTCGCGGTACGCCACGAGGTGGCGGCGCTCGGTGGCGGCGCGCTCGCGCGCCTCGTCCAGGCGCTCGGCGGCGTACTCGCCGACGGTCTCCAGCAGCCGGTAGCGCATCTCGCCGTCGGCGGCGGGCGCGGCGACCACCAGCGACTTGTCGACGAGCGAGCCGAGGAGGGCGGCGACGTCGCGGGCCGGGGCGGCGTCGGGGCCCGGGGCGGCGTCCGGGCCGTCCGAGCAGACCTCTTCCGCGGCGGCCAGGTCGCAGCCGCCGGAGAAGACGGACAGGCGGCGCAGGACGGCCCGCTCGGGCCCGGCCAGCAGGTCCCAGGACCAGTCGACGACCGCGCGCAGGGTCTGCTGGCGCGGCAGCACGGTGCGGCTGCCGGAGGTCAGCAGCCGGAAGCGGTCGTCCAGGCGGTCGGCGAGGGTGCGCGGGCTGAGCATCCGCAGCCGGGCGGCCGCGAGCTCGATCGCCAGCGGGAGCCCGTCCAGCCGGCGGCAGATCTCGGTGCAGGCCTCCGGGTCGTCCTTGACGCGGAAGCCCGGGCGGGCCGCGGCGCCGCGGTCGGCGAGCAGCCGCAGGGCCACGGTGTCGGGCAGCGGCTCCACGGGGCGCACCGCCTCGCCGGGCACGCCCAGCGGCTCGCGGCTGGTGGCGAGCACCGTGACGCCCGGGCACTGCGCGAGGAGCGTCTCGGCGACGCGGGCGGCGGCGTCGACCAGGTGCTCGCAGTTGTCGAGGACGAGCAGCATGCGGCGCGCCGCGCAGTGCTCGGCGAGCCGCACCAGCGGGTCGGTCGCCGAGGCGTCGCTCGCGGCCCGCAGCCCGTCGGCGGTGGTCCGCACCACGGTCTCGCGGCCGCCGAGCGCCGTCAGCACGGTCTCGGGCACGGTGGCGGGGTCGTCGACGGGCGCGAGCTCGGCGAACCACACCCCGTCCGGCCACTCGCCCCCGCCCGCGGCGGCGGCCTCGGCGGCCTCCTGCGACAGCCGCGTCTTCCCGGCCCCGCCGGGGCCGAGGAGGGTGACCAGACGCTGCACCCGCAGGTCGGCGCCGATGGACGCGATGTCGTCCTCGCGCCCGACGAAGGACGTGAGCCGGGCGCGGAGGTTCCCCGGGGGGACGGTCCCGTGCGCGCCCGCGGGACCACCACCGGCGAGGGCCCCGCGGGGCGCGCCGACCGCGCCGTGCGGGGCGGTCGTGCGGGGGAGCGCGGGGCTGTCGTGGAGTGCTGCCGGCCCATGCGGGGACGGTGTGGTGGACGCGCTGGTGGTGCCCGGCGGGGTGTCGTGCGACAGCAGCTCCGCGTGGAGCGCTCTGAGTTCCGGGCCCGGGTCCGTGCCCAGGCGGGCGGCGAGGTCGTTCGCGATGTCCGCGTACGCGGCGAGGGCCTCCGCCGGGCGGCCCGCCGCGCGCAGGGCGCGCAGGCGGACGGCATGCAGCGGCTCGTCCAGCGGATGCTCCTCGCACAGCGCCGCGAGCTCCGGGAGGACCTGCTCCGCACGGCCGAGGGCGACCGCGGCCGCCAGGCGCGTGCGCCGGGCGTCCAGGCGGCGGGCCTCGTAGCGCACGGCCAGGGCCGCCCGGCCCGGGAGGTCGGCGAGGACGGGCCCGCGCCACAGGGCCAGCCCGGCGTCCAGCAGGTCGGCGGCCTTGGCGGGGTCGCCGTCGGCCAGGGCCCGGGCCCCCTCCTCGGCGAGCCGCTGGAAGCGGTGCAGGTCGACGTCCTCGGGCCCGGCGCAGAGCCGGTAGCCGCCGGCCGCCGAGGCCACGGCGGCATGGCCGATGGCACGGCGGAGCCGGCCCACGAGGGCCTGCAGCGCGCCCGCCGCGTCGGCGGGCGGCTCGTCGTCCCAGACGGCGTCGATCAGCGCCTCGGCGGTGCGGACGCGCCCCGGGTGCAGCGCGAGCGCGGCGAGGAGGGCGCGCAGCCGGGCGCCGCCGAGGGCGGCGGCCCGGCCGTCGCCGGAGTGGGCCTGGGTGGTGCCGAGGATGCCGTAACGCACCCGCCCATTGTCCCCCGGCCCGCACGACCGGGTTACGGGCGGGAGGGGCGGAGCAAGTACCGTCACTCCGGTACCTCCCGGTACGCCAAGGCCCCGTCCCACAGGAGCACAGGTATGTCGACAGCGACCCGCGGCGATCGGCGCGTGAGCCCCGTCTTCCTCGCCCTCGTCGCCATCATGGCGGTCTCCATATGGGCGGTGTGGACGGACTTCTCGGCGAGCCCCGGCTTCGCCGTCTTCCTGTTCGTCGTCTCCGGGTGGGTCGTGTCGCTGTGCCTGCACGAGTACGCGCACGCGCGCACGGCCCTGCACGGGGGCGACCTCACGGTCGGCGCCAAGGGCTATCTGACGCTCGATCCGCTGAAGTACACGCACGCCCTGCTGAGCATCGTCCTGCCCGTCATCTTCGTGATCATGGGCGGGATCGGCCTGCCCGGCGGGGCCGTCTTCATCGAGCGCCACCGTATCCGCGGCCGCTGGAAGCACAGCATGATCTCGGCCGCGGGCCCGCTGACGAACGCCGCGTTCGCCGTGGTCGTCACGGCCCCCTTCTGGCTGGGCGCCATGGACGGCGTGCCGGACCACTTCCGCTACGCGCTCGGCTTCATGGCCCAGCTGCAGGTGACGGCCGCGATCCTCAACTTCCTGCCCGTGCCCGGCCTGGACGGCTACGGCGTCGTCGAGCCGTGGCTGTCGTACAAGGTGCGGCGCCAGGTGGAGCCGTTCGCCCCGTTCGGGATACTGGCCGTCTTCGGCTTCCTGTGGATCCCCGAGGTCAACCACGCGTTCTTCGACATGATCGACGCGGTGCTGCGGTTCCTCGGCGTCACGCCGTGGGACACGTACTGGGGCCAGGAGCTGTTCCGCTTCTGGCAGGGGACGCCGGACATCCCGCCGCTGTCGGGCCTGGTGTTCTGAGGCAGGTCCCTCAGGGGCGGTCCCAGGTGACCGGGAGCCGGTGCACGCCGTAGACGTTCGCGTGGTGACGGAGCGGCACCTCCCCGGGCGGGACCGCCAGCCGCAGCGACGGGAAGCGGGCGAAGAGCGCCGGGAAGGCGACCCGCATCTCGACGCGGGCCAGCTGCTGGCCCAGGCACTGGTGGATGCCGTGGCCGAAGCCCAGCTGGCCGACGGCCCTGCGGCTCAGGTCGAGCGCGTCGGGGCCCGGGAAGCGCTCGGGGTCGCGGTTGGCGGCCTGGAGGGAGAGGGTGACCGTCTCGCCGGCCCTGATCAGCAGGCCGTCCACCTCGACGTCCTCCAGCGCCGACCGCACGGTGGTGGGCGCGACGGTCAGGTAGCGCATCAGCTCCTCCACGGCCCCGCCGGCGAGCCCGGGGTCGGCGCGCAGGGCGGCGAGCTGGTCCGGGTTGCTCAGCAGGGCGAAGGTGCCGTGCGCGAGCATGTTCGCGGTGGTGTCGAGGCCGGCGCCCAGCAGGAAGCCGCCGAGGCCGGAGAGCTCGTCGTCGGTGAGGTCGCCGGTGGTCAGGTCGCTGAGCAGGTCGTCGGTGGGCGCGGCGCGCTTGGCCGACACCAGCGCCCGGATGTAGTCCTGCAGGCCGGTCATCGCCGCCTGCATCTCCTCCACTGAGGAGCTCTGGTCCATCAGCGCCTCCGTGTGCCGCTGGAAGACCTCCCGGTCCGCGTACGGCACCCCCAGCAGCTCGCAGATCATCAGCGCGGGCACGGGCCGCGCGAACGCCTCGACCAGGTCCAGCGGGCCTCCCCGCCGCTCCATGGCGTCCAGCTGCGCGGTGGTGATCTCCTCCAGGCGCGCGGTGAGCGCGTCCATCCGGCGGACGGTGAACTTCCCGGCGAGCAGTCGCCGGTAACGGGTGTGCTCGGGGGCGTCCATCCCGGTCATGTCCCCGGTCGGCGCGGGCGGCAGGGTGCCCTCGGGCCCTCCGGGGAGGGGGTAGTGCATGAGCTCGTAGCGCGCGCTGAAGCGGGAGTCGGCCAGGATCGTGCGGACCGTGGACCAGCCGGTGGCCAGCCAGCCCACGTGCCCGTCGGGGTAGCGCATCGGAACCAGCGGCTGCTCCTCGCGCAGGATGCCCAGCCCGGCGGGCGGGTCGAAGGGACAGCCTGCGGGGCGGGCGGTCGGCAGGGATACGGGGGACTGCGCCTGCAGTTCGTCATCCATGACGCCACCATGGCATTGAAATGGCGCCGCAGGCAAGAGGTATTGGCGCCAAGATGGGGAGGGAAGGGCGGCGCCAATGGAGGGGGGTGCCAATGGAGGGGCGGGTGTCAGGAGAGCGCGTCCCCGGGAGACGTCACCCAGTACGTGACGCACAGGGCGTTGTCGACGTGCACGCCCTTCGCCTGCAGCGCGGCGTCGACCATCCTGTCGCTGCCCTCGAAGCCGATCTGCAGGCTCTGCGCCGTGCGGCCCTCGCCGCCGCTGCCCTCGCCCGAGGAAAGGATCACGCCGGCGTAGCCCTTCTCGCCCGGCTTGAGCGAGGTGACCGCCTGCGGCTCGGTGCCCTCGATGACCGGCGGAACGGACTGGGCCCCCTCGAACTTGACGACGGGATAGCCCTTCAGATCGCACATCTTGGAGCCCTTGTTGGTGAGGGTGAGCAGCATGTGGTTCAAGGGGCGGGAGACCGGCGTGGCGACGACCTCCACGTCGGCGGCGCTGCAGTCCACGCGGTTCCCGGGGGCGTACGGGTCGCGGGAACCGCTGCCCTTTCCGTCCTTGTCGCCCTTCCTGCCCGTTCCAGTCGTTCCCTCCGTTCCGCGGGCGCGGTGGGACGTGGAGGAGGCGGGTGCGGCGGACTTCGCGGCCGATGCGTCCCGCTCCGGCGCCCGGGCCGGCCCGGAGGGCTGCGGGGCCGCGGAGGATGCCTGCGGGGAGGCGGCGCCTTCCTGGCGGACGCCCTCCCCCTTCCCGTCGGCCCCGCACGCCGTCAGGGAGAGCGCGGCGACGGCGACGGCGGCCATGGCGGCGGCGAGCAGGCGGGGGCGGGGGTCGGGGCGGCTGGCGGAGGCGCGCATGACGGAATCTCTTTCGGTTTCGGTGCGGGTGGCCTGCGCGGACGGTTCTCCGTCCGCGGGCGGCGGGGCGCCGCTCAACCGGATGTGGGAGCGGCGTGCTTGGATGACGAAAGCTTGTGCGGGAACGTGTCCCGGAGGCCAGCGATACGGCCCAGTACGGGACGCGGGAATGCCCGCATAGGCTTTGACCTGGGGAAATGGTCGTTCCCTGGAATGGGGAGCTGGGATGGGGAGTGACGTGGGGGCGGGCGATCTCGCTGATCTGCTGCGCGAGCTGAAGGAGCGTTCGGGCCTGAGCTACGGCGTGCTGGCCAAGCGACTGCACGTCAGTACGTCGACGCTGCACCGGTATTGCAGCGGGGCCGCCGTGCCGGCGGAGTTCGCCCCGGTCGAGCGGCTGGCCCGTCTGTGCAAGGCCACGCCGCAAGAGCTGATGGAGGTTCACCGGCGGTGGATCGTGGCGGACGCGACGCGGGGGCGCAAGCAGCAGGCCGAGCCCGCTGAGCCGGCCGGGCCCGCGGATTCCGCGGCGTCCGCGGGCGCCGCGGCGAAGGCGATACCCGTGGGCTCCTCCGCGGCGCCGGAGGAACCCCCGGCGGGGGAAGGAACCGAGCCGCGGAAAGAGCCCGAACCGGGCGAGGCGCCGGTGGCGCCAACCGTGGCCCCATCGGAGCGGACGGCGGCGCCACAGCGCAGGAGGCTGCCCCGCAGGAGCGCCCTCGCGGCGCTCGCCGCCGCCGCGACCGTCACCGTCCTGGGCTCCGCCGCGCTCGCCGTCACGCTCAGCGGCGGCGACGGCAACGGCGGCGGCAGCGGCTCCGGCGACGACGGGAGGGGCCGGATCGTGGAAGCCGCCTCGTCGGCGAAGGGGAAGCCGCACGCGTCCGCCGAGCCGGGCACGGGCGGCAGCAGCAGCCCGTCGGGCGGGCCGTCGGGCGAGCCGTCCCCCTCACGGAGCCGGGAGCAGGAGACCGGAAAGGGCGGCGCGTCCCCTTCCCCCGGGAACGGGCCGGAGCCGGAGACCGGCGGCGGAGCGGGACCGGGCAAGCCCGCCGGCGTTCCCCTGACCGCGCACGTCCGGCCCCACGCCTACGAAGACCCCTGCACCCAGCACTACCTGGTCGACCGCTCGCCCGGCGGCGTCCCGGTGCCGCCCTCGGAGCCGGACGCGCCCGGCTGGGTGTCCCGGCTCGGCGCCGTCTCCGCCGGCGAGCAGTACATCAAGATCACCCTGCAGGGCACCGGCAAGGAGACCGTCGTCCTCGAAGGGCTGCAGGTCCGGGTGCAGGACACCAAGGCGCCGCTCGCCTGGAACGAGTACGCGACGGGCGTCGGATGCGGCGGCGACGTCGCGACGCGCTCCTTCGGCGTCGACCTCGACTCCGCGCGGCCCGTCGCCGCGCCCAGGGACGGGCAGCGCGACTTCCCGTACAAGGTGAGCGAGGCCGATCCCGAGGTCTTCTACGTCAAGGCGGCCGCCCGGCGCCACGACGTCACCTGGTACCTGGAGGTGCAGTGGTCCAGCGGCGGCCGGCGCGGGGTCCTGCGGATCGACGACCGGGGCAGGCCCTTCCGCACCAGCGGTGCCGAGGGCAGGCCCTCGTACCAGTGGCCGCTGGGCGGGCCGGGCTGGGAACCGCGGCCGCACGACGACTGAGGCCGGGCCGTGACCGGGCCGTGGCCGTGGCCTGACCCGTCCGGGGCCGCCGACCGGGCGGCCCCGCGCCTGCCTCAGGAGTTCTCGCCGGCGGCCGCGGCCCCGGCCATGTCGGTCATCGCCTTGCGCACGTAGTACCAGGCGATGTTGGACGAGACGCCGAGCATCAGGACCCAGACGATGCCGAGCCAGCTGCCCCGCGCGAAGGAGACGACGGCCGCCGCGACCGAGAGGACGCAGACGGCGAGGGCGTAGAGGGCGAGGCGGGGCATGGGGGACGGCTCCTGTCCGGGGGCGCATACGGTCACGATCCCGGCCATTGTCGCTCAGGCGCCGCGCCCGCGTCCCCCCGCCCCGGCCCTCGCGTCCGGTCAGACGTCGGTGACCCGCAGCCCGGCGTGCGCCTTGTAGCGGCGGTTCACCGAGATCAGGTTGGCGACCAGCGACTCCACCTGGTGCGCGTTGCGCAGCCGGCCGGCGAAGACGCCGCGCATGCCGGGAATGCGGCCCGCCAGCGCCTGCACGACGTCGGTGTCGGCGCGCGCCTCGCCGAGCACCATCACGTCCGTGTCGATCGCGTCGATCTCCGGGTCCTGCAGCAGGACGGCCGACAGGTGGTGGAAGGCGGCGGTGACGCGCGAGTCCGGCAGCAGGGCGGCGGCCTGCTCGGCGGCGCTGCCCTCCTCCGGCTTGAGGGCGTACGCGCCCTGCTTGTCGAAGCCGAGCGGGTTCACGCAGTCGACGACGAGCTTGCCGGCGAGCTCCTCGCGCAGCCCTTCGAGGGTCTTGGCGTGGCCGTCCCACGGCACCGCGACGATCACGATGTCGCTGCGCCGCGCGCACTCGGCGTTGTCGGCGCCCTCGATGCCGAGGCCCAGCTCGCCGGCGGCCGCCTGCGCCCGCTCGGCCGCACGCGAGCCGATGATCACCCGCTGGCCGGCCTTGGCCAGCCGGTAGGCGAGGCCGCGGCCCTGGTCACCGGTGCCGCCGAGCACGCCGACCACGAGGCCGGAGACGTCGGGCAGCTCCCAAGGGTCCTTCGCCGGGGCCTTCTTCACGTTCTGGGCGTCATCAGAAGTAGTCATGACAGCGATACTGTCACGCTGCCGTGCACGCACGTACGAGGGAGCGGGCGGCACACTGGACTCATGTGCCGCAGCATCAAGACCCTGCGCCCGCCGATGACGCTCTCCGTGGAGGACGAGGACATCCGGGCGGCCGCCCTGCAGTACGTGCGGAAGGTGTCGGGGTTCCACCGCCCCGCCGCGCACAACGAGGCCGTGTTCGAGGAGGCCGTGGCCGCCGTGGCGGCGGCCACGAAGCGGCTGCTCGACGGCCTGGAGGTGCGCGGCGCGGCGAAGGGGTAGCCCGGCGTGCTCAGACCGCGCAGGCGCCGTCGGCGCAGGCGTCGCCCGCTTCCGCCGCCGGGGCGGCCGTCGCGTCGGCGACCTGCTGCAGGATGTTCAGGAAGGTCGACGCCTCCTGCCCGCCCTGCACGGCCCACTGCCCCTCGAAGACGAACGTCGGGACGGCCGTGACGCCGCGCTGCCGCGCCTCCTCGATCTCGTCCAGGACCTCGTCGTGCAGGTCGTCTCCGTCGAGGAACGCGGTGACGGGGTCGCGGTCCAGGCCCACGGTGACGGCGGCGTCCGCGAGGTGCTCGCGGTCGCCGATGTCGAGGCCCTCGCCGAAGTGGGCCTCCAGGAGCCGGCCCTTGAGGCGGGCCTGGGCGTCCCGCCCGTACTCCTCCAGGACGAAGCGCAGCAGGCGGTGGGCCAGCAGGGAGTTGTTCTCGACGACGGTGTCGAAGTCGAAGACGAGCCCCTCGTCCGCCCCCAGCCGCGTGATGTGGTCGTCCATGGCGACGGACTGCGGTCCGTACTTGGCGGCCAGCACCTCGCGGTGGGGGAGCGGCTCCTCGGGGGCGTGCGGGTCGAGCTGGAAGGGCCGGTAGACGACCTCGACATCGCCCGCGCCGGGGAACGCGGCGAGCGCCTGCTCGAAGCGGCGCTTGCCGACGTGGCACCACGGGCAGGCGATGTCGCTGTAGATCTCGACCTTCACTGCAGACTCACTCCATCAGCATTGCTTGAATAATCAAACAATGCTAACGCGGGTGGCGGGAGTGCCGTCAGCCGACGAGCTGGATCTCCTTGCCGGCGCCGGAGGCGTTCACGTCGGCGTAGTAGCTGAGGTTGCCGTCGGCCCAGCGGGCCAGGAGGTCCTCCTGCTTCCCGCCGCCGAAGGAACCGGCCACCAGGGGCTGGGCGTACTTCCAGGCGGAACCCTCCGGGCGGAGGTTGATGCCGTCATGGAAGCCGCGGGCGTCCAGGCCGGGGAAGAGGTCGGTCTTCCCGTCCTTCCGGCGGACGATCACGTCGTCGGCGTCCTTGCCGGTGAACCGGCCGGAGGTGATCTGTGCGTCGACCCGGGTCTTGTCGGCCTTGGTCAGCTGGGTCTCCTTGGAGACGCCGCTGGCGTCGGTGTCCGCGTACAACGAGGTCGAACCGTCGGCCCACAGGACGACGAGGTCGTCACTCCGGTACGGATCGGTGTGGCGGCCGGCCGTGATGGAGCGGGCGTTCTTCCAGCCGTTGCCGTATGCCAGGGTCTTCTCGCGGGCGAAACCGAACTCGTTGGCCTGGGCGTAGGTCGAGAGCTTGCCGCTCTTCCAGCGGACGGTGAGCCCGTCGGTACCGGAGGCGTCCACGCCGATGGAGGTGACGGCCTCCGCGTCCTTCCAGTAGCTGCCCGCGGCCGCGAGCTTGTGCTCCTTCCAGAAGGGGAGCTTGGGGTCGGCCCGGCCGGAGCCCTCGAAGAGACTGGCCGAGCCGTCGGCCCAGACCACGAAGAGGTCGGAGCGCTCTTCGTTCGTCGCGACGAAGTGTCCCGGAACGACGTGGACGGCGTCCTTCCAGTTCACCCGGGGGAGAACGGTGCGGGCGGCGACGGCCTTGATCCACCCCGCGATGTCGTCCACCCGGGTCTCGGACGCGGTCCGGCGCTTCTCCGACTCGTCCGCGCCGAAGCACCCGGCCTGGCCGGAGGTGCTGTGCACGCCGTGCAGCACGCGGAACGTGCTGACCTGGTGGAAGACGGGACCGCCCGTGTCGCCCTGGCACACGGCGGCGTCCGGGGACTCGCCGGTGAGACGAAGTGTGGTGGCGTCGACCGCATCGGTGGTGAAGCGGGCGGCGTGCAGGCGGTCGGGAACCCACTCGTCCTTGGTCCGGCCGTAGCCGGCCGCCCACAGGGTGTCGCCCTTCTGCGGGGAAGCGGCCGAGATGCCGCTGATGGGCTGCACGCCGGTGACCGGCTGCGCCAGCCGCGCCATCACCAGGTCGCGGTCCTCGCGCGGGACGAGCTCGACGACGTCCACGACGGCGCCGCCGTTCTCGCGGCCGAGGTCCGTGCGGCCGATGGTGGCGGTCGTCTTCCACTTCGGTGCGCCGGGGGCGACCTTGAAGCCCTTGGCGGGGTCGTCGGCGAAGCAGCTGGCAGCGGTGATCAGCCACTCCTGCTGGACGAGGGTGGCGGAGCAACTGCGCGCGCCCTCGTTGATGTCGAGCTTCGCGGTGAAGGCGTACTCGCCGTCGGCGACCGGCTCGCCGGCGACGGCGTGCGCCGGAGCGGCGGTCAGCAGGCCCGCCGTGACGGCGGAGGCGAGCAGGCCGGTCATCCACGCGGCGCGCGGACGTATGGCAGACATTGATGTTCTCCTCGAGGGCCCGTCGTGCGGCGGGCCCGAGTCATGAGCTGTGGTGCGTGGCGCCGGACGTGCCGGCGGCCGTCAGATCCGGAGCGCGAGCAGGGAGCCGGGCGTGCCCGTGGCGGACTCGCCGACGGCCTTGAAGCCGCCCTTGGGCACCTCGGTGATGCCGTTGCCCGTCACGGAGGCCCACGTGGTGTACTTGCCGGCGCCGACACCGATCGCGTCGGGAAGGCCGAGGGCGAGGTAGCCCTTCTTGCCGTTCCCGGTGACCCGGAAGCAGTACCTGCCGTGGTTGGGCCCGGCGGTCGTCTTCGTGTAGACGACGATGTCCTCGGAGGCGTCGCAATCGGCGAACAGGATGTGCCCGTCGCCCCGCTCCAGCTTGATGCCCCGCTCCTTGAAGATCTTCGCGGCGCCGGGATACTCGAAGGTCTCCACCGCGGACGGCAGCGTGGTGTCGTCGCCCGCCGCGACGCCGGGCGCGGCAGCGCCCAGGACGACGGCCGCGGCGCCGGCGCCGCCGATCAGAAGAGTGCGTGTGCGAGAAAAAGTGCGTGCACGAGAAAGCACGAAGAATCCCCCCGGATTCGAATAAAGCCAGGTCCGCAAGCTACCACGCAGTACGGCCTCAGTTGTCCGAATATCCGGGGGGATGGGGGGGGGAGCGCCCGCCTCACCCCGTCTCGCGCCACCGGTTCGTGATCGGCAGCCGCCGGTCCTTCCCGAACCCCTTCGCCGAGATCTTCGTGCCCGGCGGGTACTGCCGCCGCTTGTACTCCGCCGTGTCGACCATCCGCAGGACGCGGGTGACCAGCTCCGCCTCGAAGCCCTCGGCGACGATCTCCGCGTGGCCGCGGTCGCGGTCGACGTAGAGCTCCAGGATCCGGTCGAGGACGTCGTAGTCGGGGAGGGAGTCCGTGTCCACCTGGCCCGGGCGCAGTTCGGCGCTCGGGGGCTTGGAGATGGAGTTCTCCGGGATGGGCGGGGTCTCGTCGCGGGACGCGGCGTCCGCGTTGCGCCACTTCGCGAGGCGGAAGATCCAGGTCTTGTAGACGTCCTTGATCGGCCCGTACGCGCCGACCGAGTCGCCGTAGAGCGTCGAGTAGCCGCACGCGAGCTCGGACTTGTTGCCCGGCGCGAGGACGATGTGGCCCTCCTGGTTGGAGATGGCCATCAGCATCGTGCCGCGCAGCCGCGACTGCAGGTTCTCCTCGGCGAGGCCGGTCAGGCCCAGCGCCCCCATGTACGCGTCGAACATCGGCGCGATCGGGACGGTGCGGAAGTGGAGCCCGGTGCGCCGGGCAAGCTCCTCGGCGTCGGCGAGGGAGTGCTCGGAGGAGTAGCGCGACGGCATGGCCACGCCGTACACGTTCTCCGCCCCGACCGCGTCGCAGGCGATGGCCGCGACGAGCGCGGAGTCGATGCCGCCGGACAGGCCGATGAGGACGCTGCGGAAGCCGTTCTTGACGACGTACGCGCGCAGGCCCGTGACCAGCGCCTGGTAGACCTCGGCGTCGTCGCTCAGGTGCGGCGCCGCGCCGCCGGGCGTCTCCGGCTCGTACGGAGGGAGCGGGTCCGCGGACAGCGTGACGTGGTCGATGCGCAGCCCGTCGGCCACGACCCCGGACGGTGCCTCAGGGGCGGCGGCCGGCAGGTCGAGGTCGAGCAGGACGCAGCCCTCCTCGAACTGCGGGGCCCGCGCGATCACCCCGCCGTCGCGGTCGACGACGATGGTGTCGCCGTCGAAGACCAGCTCGTCCTGGCCGCCGGTCATGGCCAGGTACGCGGTCGTGCAGCCGGCCTCCTGGGCGCGCTTGCGCACCAGCTCCAGGCGGGTGTCGTCCTTCTCCCGCTCGTACGGGGAGGCGTTGACCGACAGCAGCAGCCCGGCGCCCGCCGCGCGCGCCGCGGGCACCCGGCCGCCCTCCTGCCACAGGTCCTCGCAGATCGCCAGCGCGACGTCCACGCCGTGCACCCGGACCACCGGCATGGTGTCGCCGGGCACGAAGTACCGGAACTCGTCGAAGACGCCGTAGTTCGGCAGGTGGTGCTTGGCGAAGGACAGCGCGACCGCGCCGCGGTGCAGCACGGCCGCGGCGTTGCGCGGTGCGCCCGCGGGGCGGCCCAGGCGCGGGCGCGCCTCCTCGCTGCGGTCCAGGTAGCCGACGAGCACCGGCAGCTCGCCGAGGCCCTCGGCGGCCAGGCGCGCGGCGAGGGCGTCCAGCGCGGCGCGCGAGGCGTCCACGAAGGAGGGCCGCAGGGCCAGGTCCTCGACCGGATAGCCGGTCAGCGCCATCTCGGGGAACGCCACCAGGTGGGCGCCCTGCCCGGCGGAGTGCCGGGTCCAGTGGACGATGGACTCGGCGTTCCCGGCGAGATCGCCGACGCAGGAGTCGATCTGGTTCAGAGCCAGGCGAAGTTGAGGCACGCCGCCCAGAGTACTCGTCTATCTGACGCGATCTCTGAGCGGCGAGCTGCGCCGACGGACGTTACTTCCGGTAGCCGAGCAGCGTCATCATCCCGGATTCGGAGTGGTAGACGTTGTGGCAGTGGAGCATCCACAGGCCCGGGTTGTCGGCGTCGAAGTCCACGTCCAGCCGCTTGCCCGGCAGCACGATCGCCGTGTCCTTGCGCGCTCCCCCGCCCGCCAGGCCGAACGTGTGGCCGTGCAGGTGCATGGGGTGCCACATCGTCGTCGCGTTGACGAACGAGAGCCGCACGCGCTCGCCCGCGGCCACGGGGAGCCGCCGCGAGGGCGCGTACTTCTCCCCGTTGATCGCCCAGTCGTACTTCGCCATGGACCCGGTCAGCCGGAGCGTGACCGTGCGGTCGGGGGAGCGGTCCCGCAGGCGTACGGCCTTGTCCGCCTTGAGCCGGTCGGCGGTCAGCAGCCGCCCGTCCAGCTCGCGCGGGCGCGCCGACGCGCCGGGGGCGGAGCCGCCGCCCGTCCGCAGCAGCGCGAGCGCGGCCTCCTTCTTGCCCTCGGCCACCGCCGTCAGCGGGAAGACGCCGTCCTTCGCCTCGACGAGCACGTCGTAGCGCTCGCCCATGCCCAGCAGCAGGGCGTCGGTCTCCGCGTGCTCGACGGGGAAGCCGTCCGTGTGCGTGACCGTCATCTTGTGGTCGCCGAGGGCCACGCGGAAGGCGGTGTCCCCGCCCGCGTTGACGAAACGGATCCGGATCCGGTCGCCGGGCTTGGCCGCGAAGGTCTCGGGGTCGGCCGCCGCGCGCCCGTTGACCAGGTAGTACGGGTAGGCGACGTCGCCCGCGTCGCCGCCGAGGAGGGGGCTGGTGGCGCCCATCAGCATGCGGGAGGGGGACTTCTCCGCCCTGGCGGCCGTCATCGACATGTGGTGCATGCCGCCGCCCCCGCCGCCGTGGTCCATGCCCCCGGCGCCGTGGTCCATGCCACCCATGTCGTGGTCCATGCCGCCCATGCCCTTCGACAGTTCGGCCAGCACCGCGTCCGGCGTGCTGCCGTCCACCCCGTCGACCCAGTCGTCGAGGACGACGACCCACTCCTTGTCGTACTGCAGCGGCTCCTTGGGGTCCTCCACGACCAGCGGCGCGTACAGCCCGCGGTCCTGCTGGACGCCCGAGTGGGGGTGGAACCAGTACGTGCCGGGGTGCGTGACCGCGAAGCGGTAGTCGAAGGACGCGCCCGCCTGTACGGGGCGCTGGGTGACGCCGGGAACGCCGTCCATGTCGTTGCGGAGCGCGAGCCCGTGCCAGTGCATGGACGTGGGCTCGGGCAGGTGGTTGGCGAGGGTGAGGGCGAGGGTGTCGCCCGCGGTGACCCGGACCTCCTTGCCGGGCAGCCGGTCGCCGTAGGCCCAGGTGTCGACCGTACGGCCGCCCAGGTCGATCCGCGCGCGGGTCGCGGTCAGCCGGACGCTGCGGACCGGGCCGCTGCCGCGCTTCGCCTCGGCCGCGGCGACCTCCGCGCCGTCCGGGGTGACGAAGGCGGCGGGCGCGGCCGACGGGGAGGAGGAGCCGCCCGCGCCGTCGGAGCAGGCGGCGAGCAGACCGCCGCCGGCCGCGGCGAGACCGGCGCCGAGGACGGCGCGGCGGGTGTGTGTGCGGTTGTGCGTACGCATGGGTGAGTGCACCTCTGAGGGGTCGGTGAAGAAGGGGCAGGGACGCGCGGGAAGCGCGCTCCTACACCCGCAGCACCGACAGCCGCGCGAGGGACTTGTGCCGTGGAGGCGGCGGGATCGGCCGCAGCGACCGCAGCAACCGCGCCCTTGCCGCGGCCAGGGCGGCGGCGGGACGGCGCAGGGCCGCGGTGACCAGCAGCAGGACGAGCGCCAGGAAGGCGGCGCCGAGGACGGCCAGGCAGACCGACATGGGATCCATGCCGGGGGCGGTCAGCGGATCGTCCGCGACGGGGGAGACGGCAGGGGCGGAATGCGTCTGCGGGTGCGCGCCGGCCGTCGCATGCGTACGGGCCTCATGGCTCATCCCCGCGTGCCCCGTCGGATGGCCCAGCGTGTGCATCGTGACGATGCCCAGCAGCAGGGCGGAGAGCAGCAGCAGCCGGCCGCACCACGCGGCCGCCGTCCCCTGCTGCCCGTTGCTGATCCCCCTCGTCACCCTCGCACCCTACCCCTACGGGGTATGCCCGCTCCACGGCCCCGGAAATGGGATTATGGGGCGAAACGTTTGACGCTCCACGCGCACCACGCACGGCCCTGAAGGACGCTCCCCCTCCCATGACCATCACGGAACCGGTGAGGGACGACCGTCCCGTCGCCGTCCCCGCCTCGCCGAAGACCCCGCAGCCCTCGTCTCGGCCCCAGTTCATCTCGTGGGTCACCCTCGCGATGATGACCACGGCCTCCGTGGCCAACCTGCGGCCCGCGCCGTCCATGGCGCTCTACGGACTGGCCGCCGTCTTCCTCTACCTCCTCCCGGCCGTGGTCTTCCTGCTGCCGACCGCCCTCGTCTCCGCCGAGCTGGCCTCCGGCTGGACCGGCGGCATCTACCGCTGGGTCAGCGAGGGGCTCTCCAAGCCGCTGGGCTTCCTGGCCGTGTGGTGCCAGTTCGCGATGACGATCGCCTACTACCCGAGCCTGCTGGCCTACGTGGCGAGCACCTTCGCCTACGTCGTCGACCCGCGGCTCGCCGACAACGGCGTCTACGTCGCCGTCGTGATCGTCGTCGTCTACTGGGCCGGCGTGCTGATCTCCTCCCGCGGCACCAAGGCCGTGGCCGGGCTGTCCAGCATGGGCCTCGTCATCGGCACCCTCGTCCCGGGCGTCGTCCTCGTCGTCCTCGGCCTGGTCTTCCTCGGCCAGGGCAACGCCTCCGCCGCGCCCATGGACAGCGGCCACCTCCTCCCGCCGTGGACCGGCCTCGCCAGCCTCGTGCTGATCGTCGGCAACTTCCTGTCGTACGCGGGCATGGAGATGAACGGCGTCCACGTCTCCTCGCTGCGCGAGCCCGGCAAGCAGTTCCCGCGCTCGGTGTTCGCGGCCACCGGCCTCGTCCTGCTGATCTTCATCCTGCCCGCGCTGGCCATCAGCTGGGTCATGCCGGGCGAGGACCTCAGCCTCACCGCCGGTGTGATGCAGGCCTTCCAGGGCTTCTTCGACCACTTCCACGTGGGCTGGCTGACCAAGGTCGTCGGCGTGCTGCTCGTCGCCGCGGCGCTCGGCGGGATGCTCGCGTGGCTGGCCGGGCCCTCCAAGGGCCTGCTGATGGTCGCCCGGCAGGAGGGCTACCTGCCGCCCGCGCTGCAGAAGCTCAACAAGAACGGCGTCCAGCGCAACATCATGGTCGCCCAGGGCGCGCTCACCACCGTCATCGCGCTCCTCTACGCGTTCGTCCCGGACGTCTCCAGCGCGTACTGGATCTTCTCCGTGATCACCACGCAGATCTACCTCGTCGTCTACCTGCTGATGTTCGCCGCCGCCGTCCGGCTGCGCCGCGACCAGCCGGACCGGCCGCGCGGCTTCCGCGTGCCCGCCCTGCACCTCGTCGCCGGCGTCGGCTTCGCCGCCTCGCTCGCCGCCATGTGCATCGGCTTCGTCCCGCCCGAGCAGTTCGGCGGCGGCCCGCTCTGGCGCTACCTGCTCACCGTCGGCGGCGGGCTGTTCGTCCTCGGGTTCCTCACCCCGCTCGCCCTGCTGAAGTTCCGCAAACCGCACTGGGTGGCGCCGGAGCACCGGGAGAGCCCCGTCCGTTAGCTTGTCGGAGAGCGACGAGGGGGAAGCCCATGATCAGCGCGAACGGCGGCAACGGCGTGAACGGCACGGTGCGGCCGCCGGCGGGGCCCGGCACGGAGCGGCCCCCGGGGCGCATGCTCCGGGTCGGCGGAGTGCCGCTGCACGTGGTGCGCGAGGGCTCCGGGCCGGTGTGCGTGCTCAGCGCCGGGCTCGGCATGGGCTGGTTCGACTGGGAGCCCGTCGTGCCGCTGCTCACCCCGCACCGCACCGTCGTCCGCTTCGACCGGCCCGGCCTCGGCTTCAGCGCCCCGCCCCTCGAACCGCCCACCGCCGCGGGCGAGGCCGACCGGATAGCCGGTGTCCTCGACGCCCTCGGGCTGCCCGGGCCCGCGACCGTCGTCGGCCACTCCCTGGCCGGCTTCCATGCGGAGGCGTTCGCCCGCCTGCACCCGCAGCGCACCGCCGGCGTCGTCCTCGTCGACGGCAGCGTCGAGGAGGACCCGCGGCCCGCGCCCGCCCGCGAGCTGCGCACCACCGCCGCCCACGCCCGCGGCCGCGTCCTCGCCGCGGCGGGGCTGCCGCGGGCGCTCGGCCCCGCCCTGCGCCGGCTCACCGTCCGCGCCTCGTCCGTCAGCCGCCAGGACCCGGCGCCCGCGGACCTCGTGCGGCGCACGTACGGCACGGGGCGGGTGGCGCGGGCGCTCCTCATGGAGAACGCCCGCTACCGCGACGTGGCCGCGGAGCTCGGCGCCCTGCGCGAGAGCAGCCCCATGCCGCCCGTGCCCGTGAGCGTGCTGGCGGCCTCCCCGGGCACAGGATCCTGGCTGGAACGCCGCTGGCTGGAGCGGCAGCGGGCGCTCGCCGAGCGGCTCGACGGCCGCTTCGAGGCGGTGGCCCCGGCGGGCCACCTCCTGATGTACGACCGCCCGCAGGCGGTCGCGGCGGCGGTCCTGGCAACGGGCCCGGCAGGGCGCTGACGGCGTCCGGCGGTGCCGTAGTGATCTTCGGCGTTACGGCACCGCCGGGACCCGCCGCGGTGGCCGGTCACCGTCGCGGCGGAAGGCCCCCGGCGGAGCCACCCGCGCGGAACCGGTCCTTCCAACCGTCGTCCATCCGCCCCACGCCCTGCGTTCAGATCCCGTCAAACGCGAAAAACCCGGGGTTTTGGCCCCCATCCCGGCGGAAAACCTCGTGGCGCGCCCCACGCACCGCCGATCGAGGGACCGCCATGCCCGTCACGTACGTGTCCGGAACCGCCCCCGGGGCCCTGCCGCTCGTCGGCCACGCCTGGCCGCTGATGCGCAGGCCCCTCGACTTCCTCCGTTCCCTGCCGGCCCACGGCGACCTGGTGGAGATCCGCCTCGGGTCCGTCCCGGCCTATGTCCCCTGCCACCCCGACCTCCTGCACCAAGTGCTCTTCGACGACCGGACCTTCGACAAGGGAGGCCCGTTCTTCACCCGGCTCCGCGACATCGTCGGCAACGGCCTCGGCAGCTGCGCGCACGGGGACCACCGCCGCCAGCGCCGCCTCGTCCAGCCCGCCTTCCACCGCGCCCGCCTCGACGGCTACGCCGGGGTGATGGCGGAGGAGGCCGCCCGCCTGTCCGCCTCCTGGCGCGCGGGGCGGACCGTCGACGTCTTCCCCGCCATGTTCGGCCTCGCCCTGCGGACCGTCACCCGCACCCTGTTCTCGGCCCGCGTCGCCGAGGACGACGTGGCCCGCCTCCAGCACTCCTTCGCCGTCGCGCTCGGCGGCCTCTTCCGGCGGATGTTCGTCCCCGGGCCGGTGCAGCGCCTGCCGCTGCCCGCCAACCGCCGCTACGCACGGGCCCTCGCCGACCTCCACGCCACCGTGGACCGGCTCGTCACCGCGTACCGCAGCAGCGGCAAGGACCACGGCGACCTGCTGTCCACCCTGATCGCCGCCCGGGACGAGGACGGCGGAGCACTGACCGACACCGAGATCCACGACCAGGTCATGACCATGGTCTTCGGCGGCTCGGAGACCATGGCCGCGTCCCTGACCTGGTCCCTGTACGCCCTGGCCCGGCACCCGGAGGCGGCCCGCGAGCTCCACGAGGAGCTCGACGCGGTCCTCGGCGGCCGGCCCGTGACGCCCGCCGACGTGCCGCGCCTGCCCCGCACCGGGCAGGTCGTCACCGAGGCCCTGCGCCGCTACCCGCCCGCATGGCTGTTCACCCGCGTCACGACCGCCCCGGTGGACATGGCGGGCCGCCGGCTGCCGGCCGGCACCACGATGGTCGTCAGCCCGCCGGTCGTCCACCACAACCCCGCCGTCCACGCGTGCCCGGCGGACTTCCGCCCCGCCCGCTGGCCCGCCGCCCGGCCCGGCCGGCCGCCCCGCGAAGGATTCGCGATCTTCGGCGCCGGGCCCCGCAAGTGCATCGGCGACGTCTACGCCATGACCGAGGCCGTCCTCGCCCTGGCCACGTTCTGCCACCGCTGGCGCATGGAGTTCGCACCGGGCGCGGACACGCGGCCGCCGGCCCTGGCCACCGTGCAGTACCCGCGCCGTCTGCTGCTCCGACCCACGGAGCGCTCGCGGTAGCCGGAGGCCGGGCCCCCGGCCACGGGCGCCGCCCCGCCGGTGCGGCGACCGCCCCCGAGCAGGCAGTATGGGGGGAGAGCCGTACACGCACACGATGCGGAACGTTCGGACCCACGTCTGCAACGCACCCGACATCATGTGGTGGGATGCTCTATGCCCCCGATGTGCCCCGAGGCTTGGGAAGGGGCGGCCTGACCAGCGAGGATGGGTAGCTATGGATAAGCAGCAGGAGTTCGTGCTCCGCACCCTGGAAGAGCGCGACATCCGCTTCGTGCGGCTGTGGTTCACCGACGTGCTCGGCTATCTGAAGTCCGTGGCCGTCGCCCCCGCCGAGCTGGAGCAGGCCTTCGACGAGGGCATCGGCTTCGACGGCTCCGCGATCGAGGGCTTCGCACGGGTCTACGAGTCCGACATGATCGCCAAGCCGGACCCGGGCACCTTCCAGATCCTGCCCTGGCGCGCGGAGGCCCCCGGCACCGCCCGGATGTTCTGCGACATCCTCATGCCGGACGGCTCGCCCTCCTACGCCGACCCGCGCTACGTCCTCAAGCGCATCCTCGCCAAGACCTCCGACCTCGGCTTCACCTTCTACACCCACCCCGAGATCGAGTTCTTCCTGCTCAAGGACAAGCCGGTGGACGGCACCCGCCCGGTGCCCGCCGACTCCTCCGGCTACTTCGACCACACCCCGCAGAACGTGGGCATGGACTTCCGCCGCCAGGCCATCACCATGCTCGAATCCATGGGCATCTCGGTCGAGTTCAGCCACCACGAGGGCGCCCCCGGCCAGCAGGAGATCGACCTGCGCTACGCCGACGCGCTCTCCACCGCCGACAACATCATGACCTTCCGGCTCGTGATGAAGCAGGTGGCGCTGGAGCAGGGCGTCCAGGCCACGTTCATGCCGAAGCCGTTCTCCGAGTACCCCGGCTCGGGCATGCACACCCACCTCTCCCTCTTCGAGGGAGACCGCAACGCCTTCTACGAGTCCGGCGCCGAGTACCAGCTCTCCAAGGTCGGCCGTTCCTTCATCGCCGGCCTGCTCCGGCACGCCGCCGAGACGTCCGCCGTCACCAACCAGTGGGTCAACTCGTACAAGCGGATCTGGGGCGGCTCACAGCGCACCGCCGGCGCCGGCGGCGAGGCCCCCTCGTACATCTGCTGGGGCCACAACAACCGCTCCGCGCTGATCCGCGTGCCCATGTACAAGCCCGGCAAGACCGGCTCCACGCGCGTCGAGGTCCGCTCCATCGACTCCGGCGCCAACCCGTACCTGACCTACGCGGTGCTGCTGGCCGCCGGCCTCAAGGGCATCGAGGAGGGCTACGAGCTCCCGGCCGGCGCCGACGACGACGTCTGGGCGCTGTCCGACTCCGAGCGCCGGGCCATGGGCATCGAGCCGCTCCCGCAGAACCTGGGCGAGGCCATCGAGCTGATGGAGCGCAGCGAGCTGGTGGCCGAGACCCTCGGCGAGCACGTCTTCGACTTCTTCCTGCGCAACAAGAAGCAGGAGTGGGAGGAGTACCGTTCGGAGGTCACCGCGTTCGAGCTCCGCAAGATGCTGCCGGTGCTCTAGCCGGTTCGTATCATGGGCGGCAGCGCGGAGCGAGGGGTGCCGATGACACTGCCCGAGGGGCGTCGCAGCAGCGCGTACACCCGGCTGCTGAAGTACGGCTTCACCGATCCGGCGGCCGCCGAGCGGCGGCTGGAGGCTCCGCCGCTCGCCGCGAGACGCGGCGACCCCGTCCTGCTCGACGCCCTCGGCGCCACCGCCGACCCGGACCAGGCCCTGCACGGCCTGGTCCGGCTCGCCGAGGCGCTGGACGCCCGGCCGGACGGTGACCGGCAGGCCCTGCTGGACACGCTCGTGACGGCCAAGCCGCTGCGCGACCGGCTGCTCGGGGTGCTCGGCGCCTCCGAGGCCCTCGGCGACCACCTGGCCCGCCATCCCGGCGACTGGCACGCCCTCGTCACGTACGAGGCGGCCGATCTCAACCCGGGCGTCCCGGAGTTCGAGAAGGCGCTGGCCGACGGCGCGCGCGCCCGGCGGGAGGCCGGCCTGGGCGCCGCCGACGCCCTGCGCGCCGCCTACCGCCGCTGCCTGCTGACCATCGCCGCGCGCGACGTGTGCGGCACCACGGACGTCGACCAGACCGCCGCCGAGCTCGCCGACCTGGCCACGGCCACCCTGCGCGCCGCCCTCGCCATCGCCGCCGAGGAGCAGCCCGCGGACGCCGCGGCCTGCCGGCTCGCCGTCATCGGCATGGGCAAGTGCGGCGGCCGGGAGCTCAATTACGTCTCCGACGTGGACGTCGTCTTCGTGGCGGAGGCGAAGGAGGGGACCGCCGAGGGCCCCGCCCTGCAGGCCGCCACCCGGCTCGCCTCCCGGATGATGCGCGTCTGCTCCGACGTCACCGCCGAGGGCACCATCTGGCCCGTCGACGCCAACCTGCGGCCCGAGGGCCGCAACGGCCCCCTCGTGCGCACCCTCTCCAGCCACCTCGCCTACTACCAGCGCTGGGCCAAGACCTGGGAGTTCCAGGCCCTCCTCAAGGCCCGCCCGGTCGCCGGCGACCTCACCCTCGGCCGGTCCTACACCGATGCCGTCGCACCGCTGGTGTGGCAGGCCGCCGAGCGCGAGAACTTCGTGCCCGACGTGCAGCAGATGCGCCGCCGCGTCATCGCCTCCATCCCCGCCGGCCAGGTCGACCGGGAGCTCAAGCTCGGCCCGGGCGGGCTGCGCGACGTCGAGTTCGCCGTGCAGCTGCTGCAGCTCGTCCACGGCCGCGGGGACGCCACGCTGCGCGCCTCCGGCACCCTCGACGCCCTGACCGCGCTCGCCGCGGGCGGCTACGTGGGCCGCTCCGACGCCGCCGCCCTCGACGCCGCCTACCGCTTCCTGCGCACCGTGGAGCACCACATCCAGCTCCACCGCCTGCGCCGCACGCACCTGATGCCGGAGGCCGAGGCCGACCAGCGCCGCCTCGGCCGCTCCCTCGCCCGGGTCCTTTCGTGGCCGCCGGGCACGGAGCCCGTCGAGGGCCTGGGCCGCGAGTGGAAGCGGCACGCGCGCGAGGTGCGCCGGCTGCACGAGAAGCTGTTCTACCGGCCCCTGCTGGACGCCGTCGCCCAGCTGGAGCCCGGCGAGATCCGGCTCAGCGCGAAAGAGGCCGGAAATCGCCTGCAGGCCCTCGGCTACGCCGACCCCGCCGCCGCCCTGCGCCACCTGGAGGCGCTCGCCTCGGGCGTGTCCCGCAAGGCCGCCATCCAGCGCACCCTGCTGCCCGTCCTGCTCGGCTGGTTCGCCGACTCCGCCGACCCCGACGCCGGCCTGCTCAACTTCCACAAGGTCTCCGACGCCCTCGGCCGCACCCCCTGGTACCTGCGGCTGCTGCGCGACGAGGGCGCCGCCGCCGAGAACCTCGCCCGCGTCCTGTCCGCCGGCCGCCTCGCCCCCGACCTGCTGCTGCGCGCCCCCGAGGCCGTCGCCCTGCTCGGCGACCCGGAGGGCCTGCGCCCGCGCGGCCTGGAAGCCCTCGAACAGGAGACGCTGGCCGCCGTCAACCGCTCCGAGGACGCCGAGGCCGCGATCGTCGCCGTCCGCGGCGTCCGCCGCCGCGAGCTGTTCCGCACCTCCGCCGCCGACATCATCGGGGCGTACGGACGGGGCGGCTCCCACGGCACGGGCGAGCCCAACGGCGAGCGCGACCCCCACGTCCGCGTCGACACCGTCGGCGACGCCGTCTCCGAGGTCAACGCCGCCGCCGTCGCGGGCGCCCTGCGCGCCGCCGTGCGCGCCGAGTGGGGCGACACCCTGCCCACGCGCTTCGCCGTCATCGGCATGGGCCGCTTCGGCGGCCACGAGCAGGGCTACGGCTCCGACGCCGACGTGCTGTTCGTGCACGAGCCGCGCGAGGGAGTGCCCGACGAGGAGGCCGCCAAGGCCGCCTTCGCCGTCGCCGGGGAGATGCGCCGCCTCCTCCAACTTCCCACGACCGACCCGCCCCTGCACATCGACGCCGACCTGCGGCCCGAGGGCAAGTCCGGGCCCATCGTGCGCAGCCTCGCCTCGTACGCCGCCTACTACCGGCGCTGGTCGCTGGTGTGGGAGAGCCAGGCGCTGCTGCGCGCCCGCCCGGTCGCCGGCGACCCGGGGCTCGGGCAGCGCTTCATCGAGCTCATCGACCCGCTGCGGTATCCCGCCGAGGGCCTCGGCGAGGACGCGGTGCGCGAGATCCGGCGGCTCAAGGCCCGCATGGAGAGCGAGCGGCTGCCCCGCGGCGCGGACCCGACGACCCACACCAAGCTCGGGCGCGGCGGCCTGTCGGACGTGGAGTGGACGGTACAGCTGCTGCAGATGCGGCACGCCTGGGCGGAGCCCGGGCTGCGCACGACCCGCACCCGCGAGGCCCTCGCGGCCGCCTGCGCGGCCGGGCTGCTGAGCGCGGAGGCCGCGGCCATACTGGACGACGCGTGGGTTCTCGCGACGAGCGTGCGCAATGCGGTCATGCTCGTCCGCGGCCGGTCCGGGGACACCTTCCCCACGCAGCCGCGGGAGCTCGCGGCGGTGGGCCGCTACCTCGGCTACGAGCCCGGGCACGTGGGGGAGATGCTGGACGACTACCGCCGTACGACGCGGCGCGCCCGCGCGGTGGTGGAGGAGCTGTTCTACGGGGCGTGAGCCGGTGGCGGCCGCGGCTCCTACGCCACGTGCCGCTCCAGCCGCCCCGGCGTCGCCCCGAACCACAGGAACGAGGCGGCGAAGCCGAACGACAGGCACAGCAGGCCGCCCACGGCGTCCAGCCAGAAGTGGTTCGCCGTGGAGACGATGACCACCAGCGTCGCCAGCGGATACAGCAGGCCCAGCACCTTCGCCCACACGGGCCGCGCCACCATCGCGATGATGACGCCGCACCAGGTCGACCAGCCGATGTGCATCGACGGCATCGCCGCGTACTGGTTGGACATGTCGGCGAGGTTGCCCGAGGCCATCGAGCCCCACGTGTGGTGCACGACGACGGTGTCGATGAAGTGCTCGCCGGACATCAGGCGCGGCGGCGCGAGGGGGAAGAGGTAATAGCCGAGCAGGGCCACGGCGGTGGTGGCGAAGAGGGCGAGCCGGCCTGCGGCATAGCGGCCGGGATGCCAGCGGTAGAGCCACACCAGCACCCCGATCGTCAGGACGAAGTGCAGGGTGGCGTAGTAGTAGTTCATCCCCACGATCAGCCACGTCACCGAATTCACGGCGTGGTTGACGCTGCTCTCCACGGCGATGTGGAGCGTGTGCTCGGCCCGCCATATCCAGTCCGCGTTGCGGAGCGCGGCCGCGCGCTGCTCGGGAACGGCATTGCGCACCAGTGAGTAGATCCAGTAACTCACCGCGATCAGCAGCACCTCGAACCACAGCCGGGGCCTGCGCGGAGAGCGGAGCCGGCGCAGGCCCGCCTTCCGGGCTGCGGCACCCTCGGCCGGCGGCCGGTCCGCTCGCTCCTCGCTGGGTGGCGGGGCGGCCGTCCGGCCCTCCAGTGTCCTTGCCGTCGCTTCACCCATAGGGAAACAGTCTGCCAGAAACCGGCCTGCCGCAGATCATCCCCGAGTCTGGTCTTCGCCCGCTTTCGGCCGGGTTTCCGGAACCGATGCGGTTGAACCCCGAACCACCAGTTCGGGGAGGAACACGAACTCGCTGTGCGGCGCCGGGGTACCGCCGACCTCCTCCAGCAGCGCCCGCACCGCCGCCTGCCCCATCGACTGCACCGGCTGCCGGATCGTGGTCAGCGGCGGGTCCGTGAAGGCGATGAGCGGCGAGTCGTCGAAGCCGACGACCGAGACGTCCCGCGGCACTTCCAGGCCCCGCTGACGGGCCGCCCGCACGACGCCGAGCGCCATCATGTCGCTCGCGCACACCACGGCCGTGCAGCCCCGGTCGATGAGCGCCGAGGCCGCCGCCTGCCCGCCCTCCAGCGAGAACAGCGAGTGCTGCACCAGCCGCTCGGCCTCGGCCTCCGCCATGCCCAGCTCCTCGCGCATGCTGCGCAGGAAACCCTCGATCTTCCGCTGCACCGGCACGTACCGGCGCGGCCCCAGCGCGAGCCCGATCCTGCGGTGCCCCAGTGCGGCCAAATGGGTGACGGCCAGCCCGACCGCCGCCCGGTCGTCCGGAGACACGAACGGGGCCCGTACCTTCGGCGAGAAACCGTTGATCAGGACGAACGGGACGCCCTGCGCGCGCAGCCGCTCGTAGCGCCCCATGTCCGCCGAGGTGTCGGCGTGCAGCCCGGAGACGAAAATGATGCCGGAGACCCCGCGGTCCACGAGCATCTCCGTCAGCTCGTCCTCCGTGGAGCCGCCGGGCGTCTGCGTGGCCAGCACCGGGGTGTAGCCCTGGCGCGTCAGGGCCTGGCCTATCACCTGGGCGAAGGCCGGGAATATGGGGTTGTCCAGCCCGGGCGTGATGAGCCCCACCAGGCCCGCGCTGCGCTGCCGCAGCCGCACGGGGCGCTCGTAGCCCAGGACGTCGAGCGCGGCCAGCACGGACTCGCGGGTGGAGGCGGCGACCCCCGGCTTCCCGTTGAGTACCCGGCTGACGGTTGCTTCGCTGACACCCGCTTGGGCTGCGATATCGGCCAACCGTGCGGTCACAGGACTGGACCTTACCGGTCGCATTTCAGACTGCCCACCAAACACAGGAATCGACGGGGATACGGACCGTACCACCGGTGAATTCCAGGGCGGCCGTGGCCAGCACCGGACGGCCCGGCACCGGCATCCCCACCTCCTCGCCCCGCGTGTTCAGCGTGCACACCAGACCCGGCCGGGAGAACGCGAGCACCCCCTCGGGCGCCTCCAGCCACGTCATCTCCCCGTCGCCCAGGCCAGGCAGCTCGTGCCGCAGCGCCAGCGCCGAGCGGTAGAGCTCCAGCGTCGAGCGCGGGTCCCCCGACTGCGCCGCCACCGACAGCTCCGCCCACTGCTCCGGCTGCGGCAGCCAGCTGCCGCCCGGCCCGAAGCCGTACGGAGCGGCCTCGCCCGACCACGGGATCGGCACCCGGCAGCCGTCGCGCGTGCCGTCCTGCCCGTCGCCGCGGAAGAACGCCGGGTCCTGGCGCACCTCGTCCGGCAGGTCCACGACCTCCGGCAGGCCCAGCTCCTCGCCCTGGTAGATGTACGCCGAACCCGGCAGGGCCAGCATCAGCAGCGCCGCCGCCCGGGCCCGCGCCAGCCCCCGCTCGCCGCCGCCGTAGCGCGTGGTGTGCCGCACCACGTCGTGGTTGGACAGCACCCACGTCGTCGGCGCGCCCACCGACAGCGTCGCGGCCAGCGACTCGTCGATGACGGTCCGCATCGCGGCGGCGCCCCAGTCGCACGTCAGGAACTGGAAGTTGAACGCCTGGTGCAGCTCGTCCGGCCGCACGTACAGCGCGAGCCGTTCCGCCGTCGGCGCCCACGCCTCCGCCACGCCCACCCGCTCGCCCGGGTACGAGTCCAGCAGCCGCCGCCAGGCGCGGTGGATCTCGTGCACCCCGTCCTGGTCGAAGAACGGCAGCACCTGGGCCCCGATGAGCTTCGCCTGCTCGCTCAGCCCGATGTCGGGCAGGCCCGCCGCCTTCACCATGCCGTGCGCCACGTCGATGCGGAACCCGTCCACGCCCAGGTCCAGCCAGAACCGCAGCACCGACTCGAACTCCTCGCGGACCTCCTGGTTCTCCCAGTTGAGGTCCGGCTGCTCCGGCGCGAACAGGTGCAGGTACCACTCGCCGGGCGTGCCGTCCGCGCGCGCCGTCCGCGTCCACGCCGGGCCGCCGAAGACCGACTCCCAGTCGTTCGGAGGCAGTTCCCCGGCCGTCCCGCGGCCCGGCCGGAAGTGGTAGCGCTCCCGCGCCGGCCCGCCCTCCCGGTCGGCCAGCGCCGCCCGGAACCAGGCGTGCTGGTCCGAGGTGTGGTTCGGCACGATGTCGACGATCACCCGCAGACCCAGCCGGTGCGCCTCCCGCACCAGGTCGTCCGCGTCCGACAGGTCCCCGAACAGCGGGTCCACGGCCCGGTAGTCCGCGACGTCGTAGCCGCCGTCCGCCTGCGGCGAGGCGTAGAACGGCGTGAGCCACACGGCGTCCACACCCAGCTCCGCCAGGTACGGCAGGCGGTCGCGGATCCCCCGCAGGTCGCCGATGCCGTCACCGTCGCTGTCCGCGAACGAGCGCACGTACACCTGGTAGATGACGGCGCTGCGCCACCATCCCCCGGTCTCGGACGGGGAAGCGGCGGCCGGGCGGACGGAGGGCGCGAGGTCCTGGGTCATGTACGTCCTATTCGGATTCGGGGAACTACGGGGACTACGGGGCACTACGAGCAAGGAGCCGGCTGCGGTGGTGCGCAGCGGTCAACACGGTCAACGACGGCGGGCGGACAAGGTCAGCGGATGCCGGCGGAGGTCAGCCCTTGGTGCCGCCCGCGGTCAGGCCGGCCACCAGGTGCCGCTGGGCGACGAAGAACACCACGGCCGCGGGAACGGTGATCAGCACGGCGGCGGCCGTCATCAGGCCCCACTCGGCCTTCTGCTGGCCGACGAACGTCTGCAGGCCGACCGCGAGGGTGTAGTGCTCCTCGGAGCTCATGAACTGGCTGGCGAAGGCGACCTCGCCCCAGGCGGTGATGAACGAGTAGAAGCCGGTCACGGCCAGGCCCGGCCGCGCGAGCGGCACGACGAGCCGCCAGAAGGTGCCGAAGGGGCTCAGCCCGTCCACCCGCCCCGCCTCGTCGATCTCGGCGGGGATGGTGTCGAAGTACCCCTTGAGCATCCAGGCGCAGAACGGCACGGAGACCGAGCAGTACGTCACGATCAGCCCGGCGTAGGAGTCCAGGAGTTCCAGCTCACCGAGAATGTTGTACAGCGGCACGATGAGCACCGCCATCGGGAACATCTGCACGATGAGGAAGGTCCACATCAGCGGCCGGTGGCCGGGGAAGCGCATCCGCGAGACGGCGTAGCCGGCCGTCGCCGCGATGAGCACGCCGAGCACGGTCGCGCCCAGCGCCACGATCACCGAGTTCCCGAACCAGGTCAGGAACTTCGTCTCGCCCAGGATGTGGGTGTAGTTCGAGACGTCGAGGCCGGTCCACCGCGTGGGCTCCTGCCAGCCGTCCCGGCCGCGCAGCGACACGTAGACGATGAACAGGACGGGGAAGACGGCCACCACGCTCGCGGCGGCCAGCGCCGTGTGCAGCGCCGCCGACGCCGTGCGCGAACGCTGCTCGCGCGGGCGGTGCTTGCGGGGCGGCCGTACGGTCTGGGCTGCGCTCATCGCACGGCCTCCTGTCGGGACAGCATCCGGCGGTAGAACACGGCGAAGACCAGCAGCAGCGAAAGGATGAGGATGCCGTACGTGGCCGAGCCCGCGTAGTCGCGGATCCCCTGGAACGCCAGCCGGTAGGCGTACGTCACCAGGATCTCGCTCTCGGAGCCCGCGCCCTGCCCGATCAGCAGGTAGATCACCTGGAACATGTTGAACGTCCAGATCACGCCGAGCAGGATCACCGTCCCGCTCACCGTGCGCAGGCCCGGCAGCGTCACGTGCACGAAGCGCTGCCAGGGCGTCGCGCCGTCCATCTCGGCGGCCTCGTGCAGCTCCCGCGGGATCGACTGGAGCCCGCCGAGGATCGCCACCATCATGAACGGCACGCCCAGCCACACGTTGACCGCGACCGCCGACACCTTCTGCAGCGTCGCGTCGCCCAGCCAGTCCACGGAGCCCACGCCGAGCTTCGTGAGGAAGGCGTTGAGCACGCCGTACTTCTCGTTGAACATCAGCCGCCACGAGAAGGTGGCGACGAAGGCCGGCACCGCCCACGGCAGGATCAGCAGCACCCGGTACAGCGCCCGGAAGCGCATCGGCCGGTTCAGCAGGAGAGCGAGCCCGAGCCCGATCGTGTAGTGCAGGAACACGCACGACGCGGTCCACACGACCGTCCAGCCGAGGCGCGAGTAGAAGTGCCCCTCCTGCCCGGACAGCACCTTCCAGTAGTTGTCCAGGCCGACGGACTTGTACGTCGCCTCGATGTGGTTGACACCGATCGTGCGCGCGACGTTCGCCTCGTTGGCGTCGGTGAAGGACAGGTAGATGCCCTTGCCCAGCGGATACCCCACGAGGACCGCCAGGACGATGACGACGGGCAGCACCATCGCCCACGCGTACCAGTGGGTGCTGAAGGAGCGCCTGACCGTGGTGACGACTGTGGCCATCAGGCCCTACTCCTCGATGCCGTAGTCCTTGAGGAGCGCCGACTGCCAGGCCTTGGCCGTGGCGTCCAGCCCGTCCTTCGGGTCCTCCTTGAGCGTGAGGATCTGGGTGTAGTGCTTCAGCCAGTCGGTGAAGAGGTCGCCGCCCTGCGGGATCGCGGGCCGCGCGTGGGCCTTCGACAGCGCCTGGTAGTACGCGCTGCGCACCGGGTCGGCCAGCACCTCCTTGGTGTAGGCGGACTTGCGCGTCGGCAGCACGCCGACGCCCGTCGAGGCCTGCTCCTGCTGCGCCGCGTCGGTCATGAAGCGGGTGAAGAGGTAGGAGGCGTCGAAGTTCTTCGAGCCCGCGTAGACCACCAGGTTGTGGCCGCCGACCGGCGCGCCCGCGGTGCCCGTGGAACCGGCCGGGATGGCCGCGATGCCCAGGTTGTCCTTGGACTTGTACGCGTCGCCGCCGAAGATCTCCTTGGTGGCCCAGGGGCCGTCGATCAGCATCGACAGCTTGCCGTTCTTGAAGTCCGTCTTGAGGGCGTTGTAGCCGTCGGTGCCGGCCGGCTTGGGCGCGGCGCCGGACTTCACCAGGTCGACGGCCGTCTCGATGCCCTTGCGGGACGCGGCGGAGGAGATGGTGATCTTCTTCTTGGCGACGTCGACCATGTCGCTGTTCTCGCCGTAGAGGAAGGGCAGCGAGTAGTAGCTGTCCGGGCTCAGGCCGATGCCCTCGGCGCCCGTCTTGTCCTTGATCTTCGCGGCGGCGTCCTTGACCTCCTGCCAGGTGGCCGGCGCCTTCTCGATGCCCGCCTTGGCGAACAGCTCCTTGTTGTAGAGCAGTCCGAGGGTGTCGGTGACCTGCGGGACGCCGTACGTCTTGCCCTGGTAGGCCGCGTTCTTCAGCGGGCCTTCCAGGAAGTCCTCGGGCGCCTCGAGCGCGGGGGTGCCGGTGAGGTCCTTGAGGTAGCCGAGCTGGGCGAAGCCGGGCGTCCAGCCGACGTCGGAACGGAGCACGTCCGGGGCGCCCTTGCCGGTGGCGGCGGCGGTCTTGAACTTCTGCTGGGCCTGGTCGAAGGGCACGTTGACGTACTCGACCTTGATCTTCGGGTACTTCTGCTCGAAGGCCGAGACCAGCTTCTTGAACGCGGGCGCCTCGTTGGTGGCGTCCGAGGTGTCCCACCAGGTGACGGTGCCGCTGACGCTGCCCGGGTCGCTTGCCGCCTTGGCGCCGTCGTTACCGCCTCCGCCGTCACCGCCGCACGCGGTCGCGGTGAGCGCGAGCACACCGACGACGGCAGCGACCGATATGCCTCTTCGCATATGGATCTCCTCGTGAAGGAGGCCGACCGTCGCGGGCGGCCCCGAGCTGTGGAGGAAGGTAACAGGCTGCAATCTCTTGCGAAAGGGTTTGCAAGAACGAAACGGCGAGATTTCTCGGTGGTAACCGTCTCGTGTCCAGGGGGTTGACCGGCTCTTACGGGCCTCGTACGGTCTCGTGCGCGGCAGGTTCCGGTTGGCTTGCGAACGGCTTGCGCAAGAACCTTCATTGCTGCACATCCCCCACCCCAGGAGCTCCGCATGCCTGCGACAGCCCGAAGAACCCTTTCTGCAGCCTTTGCCCTGGCGGCCGCCGTCACGGTCTGCGCCCCCCGGGCGGAGGCGGCCGCGCCCGGCGACAAGGACGTCACCGCCGTCCTCTTCGAGTGGAAGTACGACGCGGTCGCGAAGGAGTGCAAGGACGTTCTCGGGCCGTCGGGTTACGGCTACGCCCAGGTCTCCCCGCCGCAGGAGCACGTCCAGGGCCCGCAGTGGTGGACCTCTTACCAGCCGGTGAGTTACGCGATAGCGGGCCGGCTGGGCGACCGGGCCGCCTTCGCGAACATGGTCAATTCATGCCATAGCGCGGGTGTCAAGGTCGTCGTCGACGCCGTCGTCAACCACATGGCCGCCGGCTCCGGCACCGGAACGGGCGGCTCCGCGTATACGAAGTACGACTACCCCGGCACGTACCAGCGCCAGGACATGGACGACTGCACCGCTGTCGTCAGCGACTACCGCGACCGCCGGAACGTCCAGGACTGCGAACTCGTCGGCCTCGCCGACCTCGACACCGGCGAGGAGCACGTCCGGGCCCGGCTGGCCCGGTACCTGAACGACCTGCTGTCGCTCGGCGCCGACGGCTTCCGCATCGACGCGGCCAAGCACATCCCCGCGGCGGACCTCGCGGACCTCAAGTCCCGGCTGAGCCGCAGCGGCGTCTACTGGAAGCAGGAGACCATCTACGGCGCGGGAGAAGCCGTCCGGCCCGAGGAGTACCTCGGCACCGGCGACGCCCAGGAGTTCCGCTACGCGCGCGACCTCAAGCGCGTGTTCCAGCGCGAGCGGCTCGCCTACCTGAAGAACTACGGCGAGGGCTGGGGCTACCTGCCCGGCGGCCAGGCGTCCGTCTTCGTCGACAACCACGACACCGAGCGCGGCGGCGACACCCTCACCTACAAGGACGGCGCCGACTACACCCTCGCCAACGTCTTCATGCTCGCCTGGCCCTACGGCTCGCCCGACGTCCACTCCGGCTACGAGTTCACCGACCGCGACGCGGGCCCGCCCAACGGGGGCGCGGTGACGGCGTGCTGGCAGGAAGGGTGGAAGTGCCAGCACAAGTGGCCGGAGATCCGGAGCATGGTGGGGTTCCGCAATGCGGTGCGGGGAACGGCGGTGACCCACTGGTGGGACAACGGCTACCAGGCGATCGCCTTCGCGCGCGGAGACAAGGGTTATGTCGTCGTCAACCACGAGGGCTTCGCGCTCACGCGCACCTTCGAGACGGGGCTGCCGGGCGGTGACTACTGCGACGTGCAGAGCGGACGGCGGGTGACGGTGGACGCGAACGGCCGCTTCACGGCCACTGTGGCGCCGAACACGGCGCTGGCGGTGCACGTCGGCGCGCGTACGTGCGGTTGATTTTCCCCTACCCGCCCCTTCCCGAACCGGGGCTCCGCCCCTGGACCCCGTGGGCCGAGGCCCAGCCGAATCTCAGCCCGTCCGGCGTTCGAGGACGAGCGCGTCCAGCGCGATACGGGGGTCCGGGGGCTTGCCCCGGTTACGGGAAGGGGCGGGTCAGGGGAGAGCTCTGTCTCTGACCTCGACCAAAGGAGCACCGTTCCGTGAAACGCCTAGCCGCACTCGTGGCGGCCGCGATCGCCCTCCCTCTGGCCGGCACCGGCACCGGCACCGCCCACGCCACCACCCCGCCCCCCACAGGGGCAAGGGCCCAGTGGATCGACCGCACCACCGTCGCCTGGCCGAAAGGCCTCGGCGACCCCGCCCGCCCCCACCGCCTCCTCCACGACCGCGGCAGCTTCACGCTCACGGCCACCCCCGGCGGCCTCACCCCCGCCCAACGGGCGAAGTACCCCCACCTCGCCGGATACGACGCCTACCGCGTCAACGCGACCCCGGACCAGGAGCGGACCGCCCTCCGAGGCGCCCTGACCGCCGCCGCCGGCGACGTCACCACCGGCGTCCAGACCCCCGGCGTCCTCGACGACCTGTACGCGGCCGCCGCCGCCAAGGCCACCCTCGGCCCGTCCTTCCGCAACGGCCGCCCCACCCTCGCCCTCTGGGCCCCCACGGCCCGCAGCGTCGCCCTCGAACTCGACGGCCGCACCGTCCCCATGCACCGCGACGACGCCAGTGGGGTCTGGCGGGCGGACGGCACCCGCGACTGGGCCGGCAAGCCCTACCGCTACGCCGTCACCGTCCACGCCCCGGCCGCCGGCAAAGTGGTCACCAACCTCGTCACGGACCCGTACTCCACGGCCCTGACCGCCGACTCCGCCCGCAGCCTCGTCACGGACCTCGCCGACCCGGTCCTGGCCCCGCCCGGCTGGCGCGGCCTGCGCAAGCCGAAGGCCGTACCGCTGCGCGACGCGCAGATCCAGGAGCTGCACATACGCGACTTCTCCGGCGGAGGCCCGGGCGGAGGCGGCTACCTCGCCTTCGCCGACCGCACGTCCCCCGGCATGCGCCACCTGACGTCGCTCGCCGCCGCCGGCACCTCCTACGTCCACCTCCTCCCCGCCTTCGACTTCGCCACCGTCCCCGAGCGGCGCGCGGACCAGGCCACGCCGCCGTGCGACCTGGCCGCCCTGCCGGCCGATTCGGACCGCCAGCAGGAGTGCGTCCGCGGCACCGCCGCGCGTGACGCGTACAACTGGGGCTACGACCCGCTCCACTACACCGTCCCCGAGGGCTCGTACGCCTCCGACCCGGACGGTCCCGGCCGCACCCGCGAGTTCCGGCGGATGGTGCAGGGCCTGGCCGGCGCCGGCCTGCGCACGGTCATGGACGTCGTCTACAACCACACCGCCGCGGCCGGGCAGGACGACAAGTCCGTCCTCGACCGGATCGTGCCCGGCTACTACCAGCGCCTCATGGACGACGGCAGCGTCGCCACGTCGACGTGCTGCGCGGGCACCGCGCCCGAGCACGCCATGATGGGCAAGCTCGTCGTGGACTCCGTGGTCACGTGGGCGAAGGAGTACAAGGTCGACGGCTTCCGCTTCGACCTGATGGGCCACCACCCCAAGGCGAACATCCTGGCCGTGCGCAAGGCCCTCGACGCCCTCACCCCGGCCGAGGACGGCGTCGACGGCAAGTCCGTGATCCTCTACGGCGAGGGCTGGGACTTCGGCGAGGCCGCGAACGACTCCCGCTTCGTCCAGGCCACGCAGAAGAACATGGCGGGCACCGGCATCGCCACCTTCTCCGACCGCGCCCGCGACGCCGTCCGCGGCGGCGGCCCCTTCGACGCCGACCCCCGCATGCAGGGCTTCGCCTCCGGGCTCCTCACCGACCCCAACGCCGCCCCGCAGGGCACCCCGGCCGAGCAGCGCGCCCGGCTCCTGCACGACCAGGACCTCCTCAAGGTCGGCCTGACGGGCAACCTCGCCGGCTACCGCTTCACCGACTCCGCGGGCCGGAGCGTGCGCGGCGCCGACGTCGACTACAACGGCCGGCCCGCCGGCTACGCCGCCGCCCCCGGCGACGCCCTCGCCTACGCCGACGCGCACGACAACGAGACCCTCTACGACGCGCTCGCCTTCAAGCTCCCGCAGTCCACGTCGCCCGCCGACCGGGCCCGTACGCAGGTCCTCGCCATGGCCACGGCCACTCTGTCCCAGGGCCCGGCGCTCTCCCAGGCCGGCACGGACCGGCTGCGCTCGAAGTCGCTGGACCGCAACTCGTACGACAGCGGCGACTGGTTCAACGCGATCCACTGGGACTGCGCCGCCGGCAACGGCTTCGGCCGCGGCCTGCCCCCGGCCCGCGACAACGAGGCCAAGTGGTCCTACGCCCGGCCGCTCCTCGCGGACCCGGCCCTGAAGGCCGGCTGCGGGCCCGTCGAGGCGGCCTCCGCCGCCTACCGCGACCTGCTGCGCATCCGTACGACGGAGAAGGCGTTCGGCCTCGCGACCACCGAGGCCGTCCAGGCGGCGCTGTCGTTCCCGCTGTCCGGCCCGGACGAGACGCCCGGCGTCGTCACCATGCGCCTCGGCGACCTGGTCGTCGTCTTCAACGCGACCCCGCGGTCGCAGGACCAGCGCGTCGCGGCCCTCTCCGGCACGTCCTACGCCCTGCACCCGGTGCAGGCGTCCGGCGCGGACACCGCGGTCAAGGCCGCGGCCTATGCGCCCGCGACGGGCACGTTCACCGTCCCCGCCCGGACCGTCGCCGTCTTCAAGGCGGGCTAGGACGTACGCAGGCCAGGGCGTCAGGCCGGCTGAGGGGCCGCCGCGCCGAGCCGGTCCACGAGGTCCGCGAACGGACCGTGGACCGGCTCGTCCTCCAGGAGGCGGTGCAGCACGGCCGCCATGTCCTCGTCGCCGGCCGCGCCCACGGCGGCGAGCGCCGCGAAGGCGTGGACCAGCTGCACCTCCAGGTCGCCGCGGGGGACGCGGCGGCCGTCGAGCCAGAGCAGGGCCGTCGTCTCCGTGAGGGAGATCCAGGAGCGGAGGGCGAGCTCCAGGCGCGGGCCGGGGGAGGGGATGCCCAGGTGGCCGAGCATCTCGTCGTACGCGGCCCGCCGCACCTTGTTGATCAGGGCGCACGTCCGGCCGGAGCCCGCCACGGGACCGCCGCGCACGAGGGCGGAGAAGCCCGTGCCGTGCTCCTCCACGAAGTCGAAGAAGCGGCCCATCACGCGCAGCAGCCGGGCGCCGAGGGGGCCCTCGCGGGGCTCGTCGAAGAGGGCCGCCAGCTCCTGCGCGGCGCGGCTGAGCGCCGCCTCGTAGAGGCTCTGCTTCCCGGGGAAGTAGTGATAGACGAGCGGCCGGGAGATCCCGGCCGCCGCTGCTATCTCGTCGATGGAGACGTCGTCCGGCGCACGGTGCCCGAACAGCTCGAGCGCGACCGAGATCAGCTGCTCACGGCGCTGCTCGACACCCATCCTGCGACGTATCCCGGTCTTCATGGCGGTCATCTTAGGGCAGACCGGAAACCGTCATCCGCCTCTGGTTTCCGCTCTGCTGACTCTATTTCAGCTCCTGGAGCGGTGCTACCGCAGAGTGGAAATCCGCGTTCCGTCGGCGAGGCGGGCGCTGAGCTCGGCCTGGGCCCCGGCCTTGGCCGGGACGGCCAGCCGGTCGCCGGCGGCGGTGCCGTGGACGCCGCCCGTGGCCGTGATGGACCGGACGTCGCCGCCGCCGGCCGCCAGGGCGTACCACGTGCCGCTCGCCGCCTTCCACAGGACGCCCGCGAGGACGTGCGGGTCGCGGGCCCCGCAGGCGGGGGAGGACTCGGCGCGGGCCACGACGGTGGCCGGCGCCCCGGCCCGCGTGCCCGGCGGCTGGAACAGGGCCAGTGCCCGGCTGCCCGCGCCGCGCCACGTCTCGGCGCGGGTGCACGTCCACTCGGCGGTGCCGGCCCCGCCGGGCAGCTGCTGCGCCGCGAACGGCCAGGCGTTGACCGAGCGCACGCCCTGGCCCCGCATGGTCTGCAGGTGACAGGCGGCGTGGGCCCAGCCGGCCCGGCCGCGGTCGCCGCTCACGTCGCGGGGGGCGGCGGGAGTGCCCGCGGTGAGGAGGGCGGGGGTCAGCTCGCCGAGGTCGGTGACGAGGCGGTCGCCCATCTGCAGGGCGGGCCAGCCGTTGCAGTCGTTGCCGGGGGCGGGGCTGGGCGTCGGGTCGGTCACGCCGTCGGCGTCGCGGCGCAGCGGGATCGGGGCGTCGCCGGGCTTGAGGAGGTCGCGCACGGAGACCCCGTCGACCCAAGGGGCGGTCAGATAGCGGACGTTGTTGTCGGCGCGGCCCACGACGACGGCCGTCGCGGTGCCGGCGTCCGCGGCGTCCGTCCGGGCGAAGTCCAGGGCCGCGGCGCCGGTGTCGCCGTCCTTCGACTCGGCGTAGCGCACGACGCGCAGGCCGTCGTGGAGCAGCACCACCGCGGCCTGGCCGACCTCGCCCGCGAACAGCAGCTGGGGCGGGCCGGCCGCCGGCCCGGACGGGGTGCCGGGGGTGGCCGTGACCTGGACCGAACGGCCGGGGCGCGCCCACACGGCGAGCGCGCGGTGCAGCAGCTCCTCGTCGCCGAGGCGGTTGCCGCGGGCGGGCCACGCGGCGAAGCCGGGGCGGTCCGCGCTCTTCCAGGCGCCGGGCGCCGCCTTCGTCAACTTGGCGGGGTCGAGGGCCTGCTGCGCGGCGGCGTTCTGCGCGTAGGGCGGGGCGGCGGCGCCGTCCGGGCCCCAGCCGTTGCCCGGCAGGGCGACGAGGATCCCGCACACCGCGGCCGCCGCGGCGGCCGCCAGCGCCGCCCGCGTGTGGTGCCGGCGGCGCATCAGGTCCGTGGGCCGGGCCTGCAGGGAGCAGGGGTCGAACTCCATCGAATCCAGCAGCGAGGCGTCCCGGCTGCCCGCCGGGGTGCGCAGCCCGGCCGCTTCGAGCACCGCCGCCCCCGGGTCCTCGACGCCCGCCGCGGCCAGCACCTGCCGGACGTCACGGTCCGCGGGCAGCTCCAGGGCGCGCAGCACGTACGCCGCCCGGCCGGGGCCGGACAGGGCGGCCAGTGCCTGGTCCAGGGCGAGCTCGTCGGCACCGCCCGAGCGGGGGAACAGCCGCAGCCCCCACACCTGCGGCAGCAGCGGCGGCAGCTGGCCCGGGCGCGGCAACTGCCAGCGCCCGCGCGGCCGGCCGGCCTCCAGCGCCGACCGCAGCACCCGCAGCCGCACATAGGCGTAGCCGGGGTCGGCGGGGGCGCCGCCCGGCCCGCGCGGCGCCGGCACCGGGAGCCCGGCCTGTTCGTCCGCCGCGACGCGGTTGCGCGGCAGGGCGCGCTGGGCGAGGGCGTGCGCGGTCAGCACGCGGCGGTTGCGGCCCAGTGACGGCGGCAGGACGAGGTACCCGAGGCGCACCAGGCGCGGGTAGTGCTCGATGAGCGCGGCCTCGGCCTGCTCGACGTCGACGGGGGCGGGGAGGGGGCGGGGGGCTGTCGCTTGCTGCTCCACGATCCATAGAACGAGTGAATGGTGAGATGGTCACCTCACCCCTCCGCGCCCCCTGCTCCGCCCGTGCGTCAGGCGGTGCAGCGCGCCCGGATGCGGTCGACGGCGTCGTCGGGGATGCCGAGGCCGTCGCGGACGTACGCCTTCACCCCGCCGTAGGTGCGCTCCATCTCCTCCAGCGCCGCCGTCAGGTACGCCGAGCGCACCCCGAGGATCGCGTCGGCGATCTCCGGGTCGCCGCCCGCCGCGGTGAACCGGTCGCTGAGCGGGGCGAAGGCGGCCCGCACCGCCGGGTTCACCGCGAGGTACTCGGCGCGGACCGCCTCCTCGTCCGCGCCCAGGAGCAGCAGGATCACGGCGGCCGCCCAGCCCGTGCGGTCCTTGCCCGCCGTGCAGTGGAACAGCAGCGGGCCGCAGTCCGGCTCGGCGAGCGCGGACAGCAGGCGGCCGTAGGCGGAACAGGCCGACTCCGAGGTGACGAAGGAGCGGTACGAGTCGCAGAGCAGCTTCTCGGCCTTGCCGCCGCCCAGGTGCTCCTCGGCGAGGGCGGGGCTGCCCAGCACGGAGTCGAGCCTGGCCGGCACGCCGTCGCCCGAGGCGGCGGCGCGGGCCGCCGCGCTGTCGGCCATCACGTCCGCGACGATCAGCCGGGCGCCGTCCGGGACCTGGTCGGGCCGCTCGTCCCGCTCGTGCTCGGTACGCAGGTCGACGACCGTGTGGATGCCGAGGGCGGCGACCGCCGGGTCGGTGGCGGGGTCGAGCCGGTCGAGCTGGCCCGAGCGCAGCAGCAGGCCGGGGCGGACGGCGGAGTCGCCGGTCAGCGCGATGCCTCCGAGGTCACGGAGGTTGATGATGGTCGAGGCGTCGAACTGCGGCATGCGGGCGTCTCCTGTGTCTGTAGCGCACAGCGTGTCTGAAATTGATCAGATATTTGCCGTTTATCTACCGTTATTGTGCCCAACAGAGTCGAAGCCCGCGCCCGCGGGGCCCCGCACCAGGAGAGGCCGGGCCTTTCGGCTGCTCGCCCGGCGAAAACCCCGCCGCGACGGCGCGCCACCACGACGGTGGAGTCCGGCGGCGCCGCACCGGCCTACCCCCGTACCGACCAGTCGGCAAACTGAGCCAGCCCCCGCGCCCCGGTACCGTCGTTCCCCGCGGTCAGGAACAGGCCCACGTCCTGGACGGGAGCCGCTCCCGGCACCCTCGCCGTGGCGACCGGGAGCCACGTCGTGCCGTCCGTGGAGTACTCCGCGGCGAACAGGCCGGGGCCCGTGCGCGTCAGCCGCAGGGAGACCGGAGCGCGGACGCCGGCCACCTGCCGGTAGGCGTCGAACGAGCCGTCGCCGTTCGCGTCGTACGACAGGACGACGCCCTGCCCGGGCGTCAGCGCGAGGTTCACCGCCCCCGCGGACCCCCGCGTGCCGAGAGCGTTCCGCGCGATGATGCCCGCGCGGGCCCAGCTGTTCGTGTCGGTCTGGCTCAGGACCCGCACGCCGACGGCCGCGCCGGCTCCCAGCGCGCCCTCCCGGTACACCGCGCCGAACTCCTCGGTCCGCTTCCACAGGTCGTCGCCGGAGCCGTCGATCCCGAAGCGGTCCTCGCCCAACTGCCCGAAGACCGCGGCGTTGTTGGTGACCGTCCGCCAGCCGGCGGACAGCGGCCCGGCCAGGAACAGCGTTCCCGCCCGTACGGCCCGCACCGGCTCCTCGCCCTGCGGCCCGTAGCGCGCGCTCACCTCGTACGGCAGCGGCTGCAGCGGCCGTTCCAGGGGCCCCGCGGGGGCGGTGACGCGCCAGCGGGCCGACGCCGTGGCGCCGGGCTGCAGTTGCGGCACCGACGTGGGGCCCTGCGCCTCGGCGGGCAGACCCGAGACGGCGAGGTCGACGCGGCCCGTGGCGCGGAAGCCGTTGACGTTCGTGAGCGAGGCGGAGAGGGCCGCCGTGCCGCCCGGCGCGACGGCCACCGGGTCGAGCACGGTCGCGAGCGCCCCCTGGTAGGGCGCGGCGGCCAGCGTGTCCCGCACGCGCACCGCCGTGCGGTACGGGTCGCCCACCGGCCGCACCGGGTGCTCGGTGCGCTCGCGCGTCCAGAACTCCTCTATCGTGAACCAGTCCACGGCCCGCGGCGCCCGCCCGGCCCGCAGCGCGTCCTCCAGCTCCTCCAGCCGGCGCCGCCAGCGCGGCAGGTAGAAGTCGCCGACGAGGCCGTGCCAGTCGCGGCTCCCGTAGTCGTGCAGCTTGCCGCCGTCGGACGTGCTCCGGTCGCCCCACACGGTGATGAGCACGCGCGCGGTGCGCTCCAGCTCGGCGGCCTCGTCCGCGTCGGAGCCCATCGACCGGGCGGCCGCGGTCCAGGGGCCGAGCATGAACGCCCTGTGCGTGCCCGCGATGTCGTCGGCGAGCCGCATCAGCTTCAGCCACAGCGCGGACAGCGCGCGGAAGGCGGCGCGGTCCTTGCGCGCGTACGCCTCCTTGAGCTGGGGGAGGAGCACCCGGCTGCGGTGGGCGACGGTCTGCCGGGCCACGTCGACCAGGTCGTAGCGGTAGGTGTCCGCGCCGCGCAGGCCCGGCGCGACGCCGAGCAGCCCGCCGAGGGCGGCGTCGAAGCGGACGGGGTCGTAGGCGGGGGCGCTCGGCGCGTACTCGGCGGCGCGGTCCGCCCCGAGGGCCGGGCGGGCGGCGAAGAGGCTGTCGTGCGGGTCGCTGCGCTCGGGGGCGTTCTGCCGGTACGCGGTGTCGCCCAGCACGGTCCACGCCTCCCGCGCCGCCTTGTCCGCACGGCCGTAGCGGAAGTCCGCGTAGGCGCCGAACCACCGGGCCCGGTCCGGCGCGCCCTCCAGCCACGCCAGCTCGGAGAAGTACGCGAAGGCGGCGGGGTCGCGGTCGGCGCCCTCGGGCATGTACGCCGTGCCCGCCAGGGCGCTGCCCGGCTTGTCGCGCCAGGCGAAGAACCTCTCCTCCCACACGTGCGTCTTGGCGCCGAGCGTGGTGCGCCCGCCGTAGTTGGGGATGCTGCCGAACGCGTACGGGGTGCCGCCCCAGTCCCTCTCCCGGTCGGGGACGCGCGAGAAGCGGTCGGAGACGCCGTCGACGATCAGCATCCGCCGGCGGTCGACGGCGCCGAGCAGCTCGGGCAGCGGGTTGTCCTCCCAGCCGAGGATCACCCACGTCGCCTCCGGGTGCGCGGTGCGCAGGGCCTGCTCGACGGCCCGGGCGGCGGCCGCGACGGGCACGTCACCCGCGGTGCCGCCCTCGTGCAGCAGGTCCATCTTGAAGTGCCGGGCAGGGCCGAGGAGACGGGCCTGGTGCCCGTAGAAGGAGGCGGCGACGCGGGCGAACGCGCCGGAGCGCGGGTCCAGCCAGTCCGGGCGCCGGAAGCCGTGCCAGGTGCCCTGCGGGACGACGCGGGCATCGGGGTTCCGCGCGGTGAAGCCTTCCGGCACGGAGCCGTAGTAGCCCGGGAGCACGGGCGCCATGCCCAGCTCGCGCAGCCGCGCGGTGATCCGGGCGCCGAGGGCGGCGCGGGAGTCGATGAGCTTCTGGCCGAGCGGGCCGCCGTAGCCGCTGAGGTTCTGCAGGAGCCACCACGGCTGGTGGGAGGGGGCGGGCAGCCAGCCGCGGGCCTCGGCGTCGCTGTAGCCGAAGTCGAGGAGGACACGCTGGTAGACCGCCTCGTGCCCGCTTATGACGAGGACCTCGTTGCAGCCGTGCAGGGCCAGGACGTCGATCATCCGTTCCCAGTAGGGCCAGTCGGCGTACGGGAAGGTGTAGCCGTCGTTGGTGTCGTTGAGGGCGAAGCGGTGCCGGAGCCTGGTGGATCGTTTCAGCGGGCGGGCCGGGGCGGGCAGGCCGCGCGGCAGGTCCACGTGGCGCGCGCCCCAGGTGATGTGCGCCCCGCACGTGTACCTGAGGTACCAGTGCACCCCCGTCAGCAGCACGGCCGGACTCGTACCGGCGACCTCGATCCGCCCCGTGCGGCCGGTCACCTCGAAGCGGTCCTCGTCCCCGGCGGCCGCGAGCGCGGTCAGCCGGAACTGCTCCGCATGGCCCCTGCCCAGCAGCCGCACGAGGGCCGCCGCGGCGGGGGCGGTGTCGAAGGACGGGCGGGCCGCGGCCCGGGCGGGCGGCGCGTGGGAGGCGAGGGCGGCTCCGGCTCCGAGCGCACCGGCGGTCCCCAGCAGCAGGCGTCTCGACGGGCCCGGCTGATCGGTCGGCTGACGGGTCGGCTGATCGGTCATGGCGCTCTCCACTGTGCTGAATGCGACAACGGACGCGTGCGCGGCGCACGTTAACCGGCGTCACCAGAGGGAGCAATGGGGCGCGCTCGGCGTTCAGCCCCGGCCCGGGGGCGAGTGGGCCGGTCGGCTCCGGCCGGGAGCCGGTCAGCCCCGGCCGAGACCGGTCAGCCACGGTCGAGATACGCCAGCACCGCGAGGACGCGGCGGTTGTCGTCGTCGGACGGCGGCAGACCGAGCTTCCCGAAGATGTTCGACGTGTGCTTCGCCACCGCCCGCTCGGTCACGCGCAGCTGCGCGGCGATCGCCGCGTTCGACCGGCCCTGGGCCATCAGCTCGATCACCTCCCGCTCGCGCGGCGTCAGCCGGCCCATCGGCCGGTCCTGCGCCCGCCGCGACAGCAGCTGCGAGATGACCTGCGGATCCATGGCCGTGCCGCCCGCCGCGACCCTGCGGACCGCGTCCACGAACTGGTCGGCGTCGAAGACCCGGTCCTTCAGCAGATAGCCGACGCCCCCGCTGCCGTCCGCGAGCAGCTCCCGCGCGTACAGCTGCTCCACGTGCTGGGACAGCACCAGCACCGGCAGGCCCGGCGTCTCCCGCCGCGCGGCGAGCGCGCACTGCAGGCCCTCGTCGGTGAACGACGGCGGCAGCCGCACGTCCACCACCGCCACGTCCGGCCGCAGCTCGGCGAGGGCCCGGGACAGTTCGGGGCCGCTCTCCACCGCCGCCGCGATCTCGAAGTCGTACGCCTCCAGCAGCCGGACCAGGCCGTCCCTCAGCAGGAACAGGTCTTCGGCGAGCACAACGCGCAACGGGCACTCCAGCGTCTGCGGTTCAGGTGGGGGGCGCCCTCATCGTCGCCGACGCGAGCGTCAGCGCAAAGCGCAGGGGATCTCCATCGTGATCATGGTGGGACCGCCCACGGGGCTGCTCACGGCCAGGACGCCGTCCAGCGTGCCGATGCGCCGCTCGATGCCGGCGAGCCCGGAGCCCGCCGGACGACCCGCCCCGGCCGTGCCGCCGGCCGGGGCGCCCGCCCCGCCGCGGCCGTCGTCCGTCACGGCGATCCGCAGCATGCCCTCCGCGTGGTGCACGTCGAGCCACACCTGCCGGGCCCCCGAGTGCTTGGCGGCATTGGTGAGCACCTCGCTCACCGCGAAGTACGCCGCCGTCTCGACCGGCTCCTCCGCCCGCCCCGCCAGCTCGACGTCCACCTCGACGGGCAGCGGCATCCGCAGCGCCAGGGCCCGCAGGGCGTCGCCCAGGCCGCGCTCGGCGAGCACCGGCGGGTGGATGCCCCGCACCAGGTCGCGCAGCTCGGTCAGGGCCTCGGCGGAATCGGCGCGGGCCGCGGCGACGAGCTTCTTGGCGCGGGCCGGGTCCTTCTCGATCAGCGCCTCGATCGTGCCCAGGCTCATGCCCATGGCGACCAGGCGGGCCTGCGCCCCGTCGTGCAGGTCGCGCTCGATGCGGCGCAGCTCGGCCGCGGAGTCGTCCACCGCGTCGTGCCGGGACTCGGTGAGCCGGTCCACGCGCCGGGCCAGCTCCAGCTCGCGGGCCGTGGCCGGGCCGGGCGCGAGCAGCTGCCTGGCCAGCAGGAAGTCCGTGCGCAGCAGGGGCCGGGCGGCGAACGTGCCCACGACGCCCCAGACCAGGCCGAGCGCGGCCGCCAGGTTCGCGGAGGACTGGTCGGTGATGTGGACGAAGGTGTACCAGAGGCCTCCGCCGGCCCGGTCGATCGGTTCCCAGACGCCGAGGGCCAGCACGATCCCCCACGGCAGGTAGAGGACGAGGGCGGGGGCGAGCAGCGACAGCACCGTGCCGGCCGTCGCGTCCACCAGCAGCCACAGCAGGTCGCGCCAGGTCGCGGGGTCCTTCAGCAGGGCGGTGCAGCGCTCCACCTGCCCCGCGAGGCCGGGCCGGCGGGCGGGAAGCGGACGGTACGGCTCGGGGATCTCCACGCTCGCCCACCGCTTCGCCTGGCGGCGGCGCAGGGAGGCGTGGGCCCGGACGGCCCCCACGGCCGGGGGAGTGGTGAACAGGCCGATCCCCAGCAGCGTGAACGCGATCGAGAGCACGGTCAGTACGAACAGCAGGATCGACGTCGCCATGCCGAAGATCGCCAGCCACAGGCCGCGCGCCGCCGTCAGCAGTGCGCCGCTGATCTTCCTCATCCGGTGTTCCCCCTGGTGCCGAGCTCCCGGGCCCGCCCCTCGGGCCCGGGAACCAGTCTGGACGATCACGTCATGATCGTCACGGGGGGTGCCGCCCCGGCCATGGTGTACCTAGCCCCACCCTCCGACCTCGGCGTTCACGGCGATTTCGGGGATTCCGGGGATCACGGCGATCTCGGGGATCCCCGGGGGTCTCGGGCAGGGATCAGTAGCCGGCCGGCGGCGCGTACTTGTAGCCGACCCGGCGGACGGTCACGATCGACGCGCGGTGCTCGGCGCCCATCTTGCGGCGCAGCCGGGCCACGTGGACGTCCACGGTCCGGCCGTCGCCCACGTGACCGTAGCCCCACACGGTCGTCACCAACTGGTCGCGCGTGTGCACCCGGTGGGGGTGCGCGACCAGGTGGGCCAGCAGCTCGAACTCCAGGTACGTGAGGTCGAGCCGGCGCCCGGCCACGCTGGCCGTGCGCTGCTCGGGGTCGATGCTCACCAGCGCGTCCCCGTGGGTGGCGGCGGGCGTGGCCTCGGGGGCCTGCTGCTCCGCCGGGACGAGCACCAGATAGCCGATCATCGGCGGCTGGCCGGGCAGCGACGGCACGGTGTGCTGGGGCGCCGGCATCCAGGTGGCCGCGCCGGAGTGCAGCAGCTCGGCGACCGGCGGCACCTCGTCCGGCGAGACGGCCCGGAGCCGGTGGCGGTGCGCGGTATGCGAGGGGTGGGCGGCGTGCGGGGGACGCGCCGTGGCGTGCGGGGCGGCGGACGCGGCCGTGGCGGTGGCCGTGGCGGACGGGGCGGGCACGGTGAGGGTACGGAGGTTCGTCATGGAGAGCTCAGCTCTTTCGCGCGAGAGACCGTCGAGGGGTCGTGCATGTGCGCGGGGCCGTTGGCCGGGACCGGGGACCGGCGGCTGACTTCGACGTGGGGGTCAGCGGGAGGAGAGGGCCTGCGCGGAAGTCGCGCGGCAACACACTCGGTCGAAGTCGTCGTGCTGACGGGAAGGCCAGAAGGGCTCGAGGTCGAAGCGACCCGTCGCGGTGTTCTGGAAGCTGGCCATGCCCCTATTGAAGCATGACCTGCGACGGGACAGCAGACTCCGGGTGCAGACGGATACGCATCCTTGGCGTGACGCCCGCCACCCGTGAGGGGCCCGGAAAATGCGGAGCAATCGACTCCGGAAAACGGGGGCGGTCGGACCGCCCCCGCGCGGCGATCACGCCGCAGGCAGCCGCCTGCGCCACTCCAGCGGCTCGACCCGTATCGCCCGGTCCGGATCACCGTCCCACTTCACGGACAGACCGGCCGTGGTGAGCGCGGCAACGACCTCCCGCCCCACGGCGGCGGCAGCCTCCTTCTCCTTCTCCTCGCCGCCGTCCTCGCCGTCCTCCATGTCCTTCCCGTGAGCGCCGTAGGTCAGCAGGAGGCCACCTCCGTCGGCGGCGTGCCGGGTGTCGTCGTGGTAGAAGAACACGAAGCCGTGGTCGCCCTCGGCGGCCTCGCCGCCGATCTCCGCGAAGGCGCAGTTGCCGCAGCAGGCGAAGTGCATCCGGGCCGTGACACCGCTGCCGTTCAGCGCCGCGAACGCCGCCGCGACCCGGTCCGCGTCGGTCACCTCGGGCCAGCCCTCCTGCTCGGCCAGCCGCTCGCGCCACAGGCGGCGCACGATCCGGCGGGCAGCCGGCACCGAGAGCGGGGTGCCGCCGTCGGCGTGGAAGTGGTCGGAGACGGCCCCGGCGATCTCCCCGGCCGTGCCGAACCCGCACCGGATCATCCGGCCGGCCTCCGCCTCCGCCTCCGCGAGCAGCTCCGGATCCAGGACGGGATCGGGCTCCTCCTCCGGATCCTCCGCCGGAAACCGGACCCGCTCCCACGCGTACCCGTCCGCCCACCCCTCCTCGCCGCGCGCCCACGCCACGAACACGGCCGTCACCTCGCCGGCACTCTCCATCCGCACCCCGAAGTGCTGCTCGGCCGTGCCCTCGCGGTACTCCACCTCGTACGGCCCGTCGCCCTCGTGCCAGGTCTGGATGTAGTGGTCGCCCCCGCCTTCGGCGCCCTCCGCCCGCTCGACGACCGCGAACCGGTCCCCCTCCCCGCCCAGCCGGGCGATGATCCCCGCCAGCTCCTCGCCGCTGACGTGCGAACGGACCTCACCGGACTCGGTGTTGACGGTGATGGGCGGCATCGACGGCACCATGGATCCCCCTCGCTGAAGGGCCGTCCCCCGTTCGGCGACCCGCGTAGGAAGAATCCTGGCACCCCCCACTGACAACGGGACGCGCCGCCCGTCCGCGCCGGCCCGTTCAGGAATTCCCCGCGACGACCGGGTAGTGGTCGCTGAGGTTGGTGTAGGTGTAGTCCTTGCCCCAGCTGGAGACCGTCCACGGTGCGGACGTCTCCTTGACGACCGTGTTCTTCCAGGACGCCGGGCGGGCGTGACCGTTGCGGTGCAGGACGTAGTCGAGGTCCTCGCGGCCGTCCGCCGGATAGCGGTAGGCCGCGATCGAGTTCTCCTTCGTGTCGAAGGAGTACGGGTGGCCGGTGCGCTCCGTCGCCGGTGCGAGACCGGCGTTTTCGAGCATGGCCGCGTATTCGCTGCCGTGCGCGTCCACATTCAGGTCGCCGGCGACCATGACCTGCTCGTTCGCGGGAATGTTCTTCGCGTCCAGGAAGGCGCCGATCTGACGGAACTGCTTCGCGCGGTCGGCCGCCGCCTCGCCCGCCGCGCAGCCGCTGTCGGTCGACTGCGCGTGCGTGCCGACCACGTGCACCTTCGCGCCGTTCACGTTCAGCACCACGTAGGCGAAACCCTTGTTGGACCACCAGTCCGCGCCGCACGCGTCCTTGAATATGACCTGTTCCTTGCGGACGATCGGCCACTTGCTGAGCACCGTCACCCCGCCGTCCTCCGGAGTGGTGGAGGAGTAGTTCCCGCTCGTGGCGTCCCAGCCGTCCTTGCTGCGGCCGACGACCGGCGTCTGGTACGGGTACGAGCCGGCCGCGTTCGCTTTCAGCGCGTCGGAGGCGCCGTTGTCGAACGCCTCCTGCAGGACGACGACGTCGTTTCCCCGGAAGAATCCGGCGGCGGGTATTTCCCGGGCGCGGTGGTCCTGCCCCCAGTTGGGATACAGGTTCTTGCTCATCAGGAACGTGTTGTACGTCAGCACCTTCAATTCCGGAACGTCGGCGGTCGTGGCGGCCCGGGCGGCCGTCTGCGGTACCGCGGCGGCGAACGCGACGGCGGCGAGCGTGATCGTGAGCGCGGGCTTGAGGTTCGGCATAGCAACATCACATCAGCCCCTGTTACTTCCCGACATCCTTACGGTGATCAATTCCCCTACGCGGGAAGACGACTTCGTGTCGCGACCGCGCATGAGTCGTTGAGTGCGTTGGAAGAGTGGAAGAGGTGCGGTGACCGACCCACCGTGAGGAGTTCTCATGCCCCCGCCCCTGCACCAGGGTCTCGTGCTCGATTTCGGCGGCGTCCTGACCACCCCGATCGCCGACTGCACCCGGGCCTTCTGCCTGCGCGAGGGCCTCGCCCCCGACGCGTTCCTCCAGGTCATCTCCACGGACCCGGAAGGGCGCGAGATCTACGCGCAGCTGGAGCTCGGCCGGATCGGCCAGCCGGAGTGGAACGAACGCACCGCCGCGCTGCTCGGCGTCGCCCCCGAGAACCTGATCGGACGGGTCCTCGCCGACCTCCGCCCCGAGCCCCTGATGCTCGCGGCGGGCCAGGCGGCCCGCCGCGCGGGCGTGAAGGTGGGCATCCTGTCCAACAGCCTCGGCTCCGGTCCCTACGACCCCTACCGGGGCTACGGCTTCGGCACCCTGTACGACGCCGTGGTGCTGTCGGGCGACCACGGCGTCCGCAAGCCGGAGCCCGGGATCTACCCGCTCATTCTGAAGAAGCTGAACCTGCCCGCCGAGGCCTGCGTCTTCGTGGACGACTCGGCCCGCAACCTGCCGCCCGCCCAGGACCTCGGCATGACCACCGTCCTGGACGCCGGACCCGCGGAGACGGTGAAGAAGCTGGAAGAGCTGTTCGGCCTCCCGCTGAGGTGAACGGTTCTCCGGAAACGGTTCTCCGGAAGGGAACGCTCCTGTGCGCATCGACGGCTCCACCGTGCTCGTGACCGGCGCCAACCGCGGCATCGGCCGGGCGCTCGTCTCCGCCTTCCTGGCGCGCGGCGCCCGGCGCGTGCACGCTGCCGCGCGGAATCCGGCGACCCTGGAACCGGTCGTGGCCGAAGCCCCGGACCGAGTGGTTCCGCTGGAGTTGGACCTCACCGCGCCCGCGACCGTCGAAGCCGCGGCGAAAGCGGCCCCCGACGTCAACCTGCTCGTCAACAACGCCGGCACGCACGCGGTCGGCCACCTCCTCGACATGGACCTCGGCGCCGTCGAGGACGTCATGCGCACCAACTACCTGGGCACCCTGCGCGTCCTCCGGGCCTTCGTGCCCGTCCTGGAGCGCAACGGCGGCGGTGCCGTCGCCAACGTCATCAGCGTCGGCGCCTTCGCGGGCACGCCGTCGCTCGGCGGATATCCGGCCTCGAAGGCCGCGCTGCACCTGATGACCCAAGCCGTACGGGCGGACCTCCGCCCGCGCGGCATCACCGTCCACGCCGTCTTCCCGGGGCCCGTCGACACCGACATGCTCGACTACGTGGCCCGCAACGAGCCCGCGTTCGGGGATTTCCCCCGGGCGTCCGTGGCCGAAGTGGCCGCCGCCACGCTCGACGGCCTGGAGGCGGGCGAGGAGGACATCTTCCCGGACGCGTTCGCCGCTCAGGTCGGACGGGAGTGGAGGGCCGACCCCAAGGCCCTGCAGGAGCGCCTGACGGGCATCTGACAGGCGTACGGCGGAGACGGCGGCTCTCAGGGCTCAGGGCCGCTCGCCGTGGCAGCCGACGCGCCAGTGCCGCGCCGTCGGCCCGTGGTGCGTGGCCAGGGCGCGGTCCAGGTTCGTGGCGGCGCTGATCAGCGCGAGGTGGGTGAACGCCTGCGGGAAGTTGCCGAGCGCCTCGCCCGCGGGCCCGATCTCCTCGGCGTAGAGGCCGAGGTGGTTCGCATGCGTGATCATCTTCTCGAAGACGTAGCGGGCCTCGCCGATCCGCCCGGAGCGGGCGAGCGCCTCGACGTACCAGAACGAGCACAGGTTGAACGTTCCCTCGCCGCCGTCCAGCCCGTCGCTGCCGTCGGTCCGGTAGCGGTGCACCAGACTGTCGCTGACCAGCTCCTCCTCGATCCGCCGCACCGTGGACAGGAACCGCGGGTCCTTGGGCCCGGAGAACTTCACCAGCGGCATCACCAGCAGCGAGGCGTCCAGCGTCGGGCCGTCCGGGTACTGGCAGTACGCGCCGAGCTCCGGCGACCAGCAGCGGTCCTGCACGAACCGGTACGCGGCCGCGGCCGTGTCCCGCCACTGCTCGACGGGGGCCGGCATGCCGCGGTGGCGCGCGATGCGCATGGCCCGCTCGAAGGCGACCCAGGTCATCAGCGCGGAGTACGTGAAGCGCTGCCGGCCGCCGCGGGTCTCCCAGATCCCGTCGTCGGGCTCCTCCCAGTTCTTCTGCAGCCAGTCGAGCTGGCGGGCGAGCGCCTCCCACAGCTCGTAGGAGATCGGCTCGGCGTGTTTGTTGTACAGGTAGACGGAGTCCATGAGCTCGCCGTGGATGTCGAGCTGGGTCTGGCCGGCGGCGGCGTTGCCGATCCGGACCGGGCGCGCGCCGTTGTAGCCGCAGAGGTGCTCCAGGACCGTCTCGGGCAGGTCGGGGCGGCCGTCGATGCCGTACAGCACCTGCAGCCCGGCGCCGGGCGGGGCCTGCGCGCAGCGCTGGTGGAGCCAGTCGATGAACGCGGCGGCCTCCTCCGTGAAGCCCAGCCGCATCAGCGCGTAGAGCGTGAAGGCGGCGTCGCGGACCCACGTGTAGCGGTAGTCCCAGTTGCGGCCGCCGCCCGGGGCCTCGGGCAGGGAGGTGGTCGCCGCGGCGACCAGGGCGCCGGTGGGCTGGTAGACCAGCAGCTTCAGGGCCAGCGCCGAGCGTTCCACCGTCTCGCGGTAGCGGCCGCGGTACTGCGACTGCCGCAGCCAGCCGTCCCAGTACTGCAGCGTCTTGTCCAGCAGGCGGGTGGCCTCCGCGCAGTCGAGCGGGCGCACCACGCCCTCCCGCACGGCCCCCGCCCCGTCCCACTGCACGGCGAGCTCCAGGGACTGGCCGGGCTCCAGCGTCACCGTCGCGCACGCGGCGCCGCCGTCGCCGGGCGTCAGCGGCACGGACGAGCGCAGTACGAGGAAGCCCGCCGGGCCCGCGAAGACGGCGCCCGCGCCCTGCACCGGGGTGACCGTGTGCGGGGCGCGGCCGTAGTCGAAGGCGGGCCGGCAGCACACGTCGATCACGGCGCGGCCGCGCAGCACGCGCACCTCCCGCACGATCTGGCGGATGCCCGAGGCCGGGCAGGACGGGTGGTCGGGCACCATGAAGTCGTACAGCTCGGCCACCGACTCCTGGCCGAGGAACCGGGTGAGCAGGACGTTCGAGTCGGGCATGTACATCTGCTTGGTGCGCTCCGCGTCGCGCACCGTGACGGAGAACGACCCGCCGCGGTCGGCGTCGAGCAGGGACCCGAAGACGGAGGGCGCGTCGAAGCGGGGCAGGCAGCACCAGTCGATCGTGCCGTCCACCCCGACGAGCGCCACGGTGTGCAGGTCGCCGATGATCCCGTGGTCCTCGATGGGCAGGTAGCCGGGTTTCATGGCCCCTCCTCTGCGGAGCGGCATGCCACACCACCCGTTATACCGCCGGGGGAGGCCGGATGCCTTCCGCGGCCGGATGCCTTGCCCTCCGGATGCCTGCGGTGTCCGGACGCCTTGCCCTGTCCGGGATGCCTGCCGCCGGCCCTCTCACCGGCTCTGTCGACAGGGCCCTCCCACCGGCTCTGTCGTGAGCCCTCTTCTCACCCGCCGGGCTGCGACCGCGCCAGGGCCTCCCGTACGGCCTCCTCCGTACGCGCCACCACTGCCGTGCCGTCGTCAGCGGTGATGATCGGCCGCTGGATGAGCTTGGGGTGCTCCGCCAGGGCCTTGATCCACTGCTCGCGGGAGCCCGCGTCGCGCGGCCAGTCCTTCACGCCGAGCTCCTTCGCCGCCGCCTCCTGGGTGCGCGTGATGTCCCACGGCTCCAGGCCGAGCCGGCCGAGCAGCGCGCGGAGCTCGTCCTCGCCGGGGACGTCCTCCAGATAGCGGCGCACGGTGTACCCGGCTCCTTCGGCGTCGAGCAGGCCGAGGGCGCTGCGGCACTTCGAACAGGCGGGATTGATCCAGATCTCCATGCCGCACACCGTACCGCGTACCCCTGTCAAATCCCGTCTGAGCTGGGGCGATTGTCAGTGGGGGGCGGTAAAATCGAAGGCATACGAGAGAGGTTGTGAACCCCCCTCAGGAGGAACGCCGATGGCCGTAGCCGCACCCACTCTTCCCGATCTCCCGAGCCTTGCCACGCTGCCGAAGAAGCCCATGCCCGCGGGCCGCCCGCGCGGCTGGTACGAGTCCCACAACCGCCAGCTGAAGGCGATGCGCCTCGCGATCGCCCTCCTGCACTCCGGGGTGTACCGCCCGGAGCAGGCGAGCAACCGCCGGATACGGGCCACGGCGGTCCGCATCGGCGTCCACTCGCCCTCCGACACGACGTGCCGGGCGGTGCGCTCCCTCATCCACGACGCCGCCAACTACTGACAGGAGTGAGTGACGGAGGGCCCCTCCCGGTGCCCGCATGCGAACCGCCGCACTTGCACATAACGTGACAAGAGGGGCGGACCGCCGTGTCGTCACTGGGAGAGGCCAGCCATGCCTGCTCGTACGCTCAAGGACAAGGTCGTCGTCATCGGCGGCGCGTCGAAGAACCTCGGCGGCCTCATCGCCCGCGAGATCGCCGCGGACGGCGCCAAGGTCGTCGTCCACTACAACAGCGACTCCTCGCGCGACAAGGCCGAGCAGACCGTGGCCGACGTGAAGAAGGCCGGCGGCGACGCCTTCGCCCACCAGGGCGACCTGACGAAGGTCGCCGAGGTCGGGAGGCTCTTCGACGCGGCGGTGCAGGCGTTCGGCAGGGTCGACCACATGGTGAACACCGCCGGCATGGTCATCAAGAAGCCGATGACCGAGACCTCGGAGGAGGAGTTCGACAAGATGTTCGCCGTCAACAGCAAGGCGGCGTACTTCATGATGCGCGAGGCCGCCAAGCGCATCGAGCGCGACGGATCCATCGTCACCATCGTGACCTCCCTGCTCGCCGCCTACACCGGCCTCTACTCCGTCTACGCCGGCAGCAAGGCCCCCGTCGAGCACTTCACCCGCGCGCTCTCCAAGGAGCTCTTCGGGCGGAACATCTCGGTGAACAACATCGCCCCCGGGCCGATGGACACCTCGTTCTTCTACCCGGCCGAGACGGACGACTCCGTCGCGTACCACAAGTCCTCGTCCATGAACGGCGACCTCACCAAGATCGAGGACATCGTCCCGTACGTGAAGTTCCTGCTGACGGACGGCTGGTGGCTCAACGGCCAGACGCTCTTCATCAACGGCGGCTACACCACGCGCTGACGGCGGCCGCACCACGCGCTGAAACGGCCGGGCGGGCGCCGCGGGCCACCCGCGGACCGCCGCGTAGGCTTGCACCCCATGTGGCAAGGACAGCAGCCGCCGGGGGGTGGCGGAAACCCGCAGGGCGGGCAACCGAATCCGTATCAGCAGCCGGGCCCGTACGGGCCTTCTCAGCCGCCCCAGGGCAGGCCGCCGCAGGGCGGGGGAAACAGGACGAAGCTCATCGCCATCGCCGCGGCGACGGCCGTCGTCATCGCCGCGGGTGTCACCGGCTTCCTCGTCCTGGGCGGCGGCAAGGACGCCGAGGCGAAGGACCCGAAGCCCGCCCCCGCCCGGCACAGCACGGAACCCACCGCCTCGGCGAGCGCCGACAACCCCCGCGCGGACCACGACCCCAAGCCGGTCGTCCCCGGCTGGAAGGTCGTCACCAACCCCGCGAAGGGCGTCGCCTTCGACGTGCCCCCCGAGTGGGACCGCAAGGAGACCGACTGGGTCACCTACGTCTCCGAAAAGGGCGACCCCGAAGACAAGCCGCTCGTCGCCTTCATGGCGCCGGCGCTGCTCAACCCGACGTGGTGCAGCTCCGGCAGCGGCGACAAGAAGGAGAACACGGCCCTCGCCGCGGCGGGCTCCCGCGGTGAGCGCGACGGCCGGGAACCGGGAGACGCCGCCCGCGCCAACGCCGAGGCGTGGCTCTACGGCTTCTACACCCAGCCCGACAAGAAGAAGATCAAGTCCGGCCCGGCGGAGCTGTACACCACCAAGTCCGGTCTGTCCGGCACGCTGGTCACGGCCTCCTCCTCGGGCGCCCCGAAGAAGGGCAAGTGCGACTCCGACGGCAAGGCCACCGCCTTCGTCTTCAAGAACCCCAAGGGCAACGAGTACACGTCCTGGACGATCTTCGGCGCGAAGGGCGTGCCGGACGAACTCCCGGACGGCACCCTCCGCAAGATCCTCAGCACGGTCCGCCTGGTGGAGCAGCCCAAGTAGGACGCCCTGCGGCCGTCAGGCGATCCGCCACGTGATGTCCAGGCGGAAGGCCGGGTCGTCCGGGTCGAAGACCACCCCCGTGCCGTTGGAGCCCCGTCCCGGGAGCTTGCCCGGGGCTCCGACGAACTTCTCCAGGCCGAGCACGACGCGCGCGGCGGACGCCGGGCCGTCGAAGGCCTCGACGAGTTCCTGCCCCGCCCTGCCGTCCCAGTTGAACTCTCCGCCCTGGGAGGGAACGAAGACGCGGGCGCCGCGCCACGTTCCCCGGAGCCGGGTGGACCCGGTGGGGACGGAGTCGATGGTCATGTTGATGAACTGGGACCTATCGGGGTCGTTCCTGACGGCGAGCTTCACATCGACGTTGTACGCGGGGACGGCTCCTGCGTCGCTCATCCCGGGCCCCTTTCCTCGGCCGAAAGTCGATTGAGGACATCATGGGGCGGGACGGGCACGGACGGCGTTAGGCCGAACGGGTGAGACGAAAAGGCCGCCAGCCGTGCCCTTTCCCGAAAGGGAAGGGCACGGCCGGCGGAATTCGCTCTGACCCCTGGGGTTCTTAGATGTCGAAGTACATCTCGAACTCGTGCGGGTGCGGGCGCAGCTGGATCGGGGCGATCTCGTTGGTGCGCTTGTAGTCGATCCAGGTCTCGATCAGGTCGGAGGTGAAGACGCCGCCGGCCTGGAGGTACTCGTTGTCCTGCTCCAGGGCGTCGAGGACGGCCGGGAGGGAGGTCGGGACCTGGGGGACGTTCGCGTGCTCGTCGGGGGCGAGCTCGTAGAGGTCCTTGTCGATCGGCTCGGCGGGCTCGATCTTGTTCTTGACGCCGTCGAGGCCGGCCAGGAGGAGGGCCGAGAAGGCGAGGTAGGGGTTCGAGGACGGGTCCGGGGCGCGGAACTCGACGCGCTTGGCCTTCGGGTTGGAGCCCGTGATCGGGATGCGCATCGCGGCGGAGCGGTTGCGCTGGGAGTAGACCAGGTTGACCGGGGCCTCGAAGCCGGGGACCAGGCGGTGGTAGGAGTTCACCGTCGGGTTGGTGAAGGCCAGCAGCGACGGGGCGTGCTTGAGGATGCCGCCGATGTAGTAGCGGGCGGTGTCCGAGAGGCCGGCGTAGCCCTGCTCGTCGTAGAAGAGGGGCTCGCCGCCGGTCCACAGGGACTGGTGGACGTGCATGCCCGAGCCGTTGTCGCCGAAGATCGGCTTCGGCATGAAGGTCGCGGTCTTGCCGTTGCGCCAGGCGACGTTCTTCACGATGTACTTGAAGAGCATCAGGTCGTCGGCGGCGGCGAGCAGCGTGTTGAACTTGTAGTTGATCTCGGCCTGGCCGGCGGTGCCGACCTCGTGGTGCTGGCGCTCGACCTGCAGGCCGGCCTTGTCCAGCTCCAGGGAGATCTCGGCGCGCAGGTCGGCGAAGTGGTCGACCGGCGGGGCCGGGAAGTAGCCGCCCTTGTAACGGACCTTGTAACCGCGGTTGTCCTCGACCGCACCGGTGTTCCAGGCGCCGGCTTCGGAGTCGATGTGGTAGAAGGACTCGTTCGCGGCGGTGTTGAAGCGCACGCTGTCGAAGACGTAGAACTCCGCCTCCGGGCCGAAGTACGCGGTGTCCGCGATGCCGGTGGAGGCGAGGTAGGCCTCGGCCTTCTTGGCGATGTTGCGCGGGTCGCGGCTGTACTGCTCGCCCGTGATCGGGTCGTGGATAAAGAAGTTGATGTTGAGCGTCTTGTCCCGGCGGAACGGGTCCATCCGGGCCGTGGACAGGTCCGCGCGCAGAGCCATGTCGGACTCGTGGATGGCCTGGAAGCCGCGGATGGAGGAGCCGTCGAAGGCCAGCTCGTCGTCCGGGTCGAAGGCCGCGGCCGGGATCGTGAAGTGCTGCATCACGCCAGGCAGGTCGCAGAATCGGACGTCGACGAACTTGACGTCCTCATCCGAGATGAACTTCTTGGCCTCGTCGGCGTTCTGGAACATCCAACTCCTCCTAGCCCGGCCGCACGCGGTCGGGGATTGCTTCGGTGGCGCGGTCCGTATCGCACTGGCGCGCTGCGGCCGACCCTAGAGAGACGGGATTTCCCGGGCATGACCCATTTGTTTCGCCGAGGTTAACCGGGGTGCGCCCCGGATGTGCCGTGAAACACGCGCGCGGAACGGACTCGGAGACGCCGCGGAGCGCGCGCGGGCGACCCCCGGGCCCGGGGGTACGAATGCGGGCGCAGTACCGTGGACGGGTGGACAACAGGCAAGCAATCGGCTCATGGCTCTCCGGCCCGCGCGCGGCCGCCGAGGAGATGGGCGTCGACTTCGGGCACCGGGGCGAGCGCCTCGGGCTCCCGGCGGACGGGCCCGGCTCCATCGCCCCGCTCGGACGGCGCTTCGGCGCCCTCTTCATCGACTGGGCGCTGTGCATGCTCATCGCCTACGCCTTCCTCGCGGACGGCAAGCCCCAGCAGGCGGGCAACTGGGCCCTGCTGATCTTCTTCGTACTCAGTGTCGTCACTGTCGGTACGGTCGGCTGCACCCCCGGGAAGCGCCTCCTCGGGCTGCGGGTCATCGCCGAGGGCGGGGGACGGCTCACCCTGCCCCGCGTCCTCTTCCGCAGCGTACTCCTCGCCGTCGTCATCCCGGCCGTCATCTGGGACCGTGACACCCGCGGGCTCCACGACCGCCTCGCCCGCGCCGTCCAGGTGCGGATCTGACACACGGGCCCTGACGCCACGGACACCCGGCGGCACAGAAGCACCTGGCAGCACAGAAGCACCTGGCAGCATAGAAGCGCCGCACGGACGCCGCACAGACGAGGGCGGGGCCGGAATCTTTCGATTCCGGCCCCGCCCTCGTCTGTGCTCGTTCCGCTTCCTCAGCGGCCCTTCGGCATCCGCGCGCCCTTGGGCAGCGGACCCTTCGGGATCGGCATGTTCTTCATCGGGTCGCCCAGCGCCCGCAGCCGGTCGGTCGTCGCCGTGACCTTGTCGCCCGGGACCACCTGCGGCAGCTTCGCCAGCGTCATGCGCATCTTCTTCAGCGGCAGCTGACCCTCGGCGTTGCCGATGATGTAGTCGTGCACGGGGACGTCCGTCACGACGCGCGCCATCTTGCGCTTCTCGGCCGCCAGCAGGCCCTTGACCCGGCCGGGGTTGCCCTCGCCGATGAGCACGATGCCGGCCTTGCTGACCGCGCGGTGGACCATGTCCCCCTCACGGCTGAACGCCACGGGGGACGTCGTCGTCCACTTCCGGCCCATCTGCTGCTCCAGGATGGCCGCGGCCGCGCCCACCTGGCCCTCGATCTTGCCCTGGTAGGCGCGCTGGGCGCGCTGCCCGAAGACGATCGCCATCGCGAGGAACGCCAGCAGGACGCCGAGAATGCCCAGGTAGACGGGGTGGCCGATCGCGAAGCCCACGGCGAGCAGGACACCGAGGGTCACGATGCCCACGCCGGCGACGACCAGACCGACCTTCGGGTCAGCCTCTCGCGTCATCTTGTAGGACAGGACGATCTGCTGCAGTCGCCCCTGCTTCTCAGCCTGCTTCTCAGGTGTTGCCTTCCTCGCCATAAGGCGAAGTTTACGTCGCCTGCGGACCGGGGGCCGCCACGGCCTCCAGCACGTGCTGTGCCTCGCGCCGGTCCTTGGCCCGGCGGCGGTCCTCCAGCACCGCGGTCCAGGCGTTACGCCGTGCGGTGCGCTGGCCGCGGCGCATCAGCAGTCCCTCCAGGGCCCGCAGGGCGCCGGTGACGGACGGGGGCCGTACGGAGAGGGTGGCGGGCAGGGTGGAAGCGGCGCGGGTGGCTGTCGCCGGGGCTGCGTGGGCGGGCGCGGCCTGCATGTCGTTGTCCCCTCGGGAGCGGAAGTGAACAGTGGGCAGCGGGGGGCTGGAGGTGTGTACCGGCGGGGAAGGGCCGTATGGACGAGGAATGCGGCGTGCGGATGAGGAATGTACGGAGTTGTGTGCGTACGGGGAACTGCTGTGCGTGCCCCCATCGTCACGGAACGGTGTTACCAATGGATGACCTCTTGGTCAAACACCTATGAAACGTTGACGCGGCCCGTACCGTCCCCCCCCGTCCGGCAGGGGCGGCACGGGCCGCGTCCACAAGCATCCGCAGAGTCGAAGCCGCAGGTCCGACCGCCTGGGTCGACGGGGCGGCGGCGCGCCGCTCCATCGCCTGCTGGTACAGGCGCCCGGCGCGGTACGACGAACGGACCAGGGGGCCGGACATGACACCGGCGTAGCCGATCTCCTCCGCCTCCTCCTTCAGCTCGACGAACTCGTGCGGCTTCACCCAGCGCTCCACCGGGTGGTGCCGCGGCGACGGCCGCAGGTACTGGGTGATGGTGATGAGCTCGCAGCCCGCCTCGTGCAGGTCGCGCAGGGCCTCGCTGACCTCGGCGCGCTCCTCGCCCATGCCCAGGATCAGGTTGGACTTGGTCACCAGACCGGCCTCGCGGGCCTTGGTGATGACCTCCAGCGAGCGCTCGTAGCGGAAGCCGGGGCGGATGCGGCGGAAGATCCGGGGGACGGTCTCGACGTTGTGCGCGAAGACCTCGGGGCGCGAGGCGAAGACCTCGTCCAGCAGCTCGGGGACCGCGTTGAAGTCCGGCGCGAGCAGCTCGACCTTGGTGCGGCCGCCCTCGCGCTCCGCGGTCTGCCGGTGGATCTGGCGCACGGTCTCCGCGTACAGCCAGGCGCCGCCGTCGGCCAGGTCGTCGCGGGCGACGCCGGTGATCGTGGCGTAGTTCAGGTCCATCGTGACGACCGACTCGCCGACGCGGCGCGGCTCGTCCCGGTCCAGGGCCTGGGGCTTGCCGGTGTCGATCTGGCAGAAGTCACAGCGCCGGGTGCACTGGTCGCCGCCGATGAGGAACGTGGCCTCGCGGTCCTCCCAGCACTCGTAGATGTTGGGGCAGCCCGCCTCCTGGCACACGGTGTGCAGGCCCTCGCGCTTCACCAGGCCCTGCAGCGAGGTGTACTCGGGGCCCATCTTCGCCCGCGTCTTGATCCACTCGGGCTTGCGCTCGATGGGGGTCTGGGCGTTCCGGACCTCCAAGCGCAGCATCTTGCGTCCGTCGGGTGCGACTGCCGACACGTCCGGCTCCCTATGACTTCGATTCCTCGGCGGACACCAGGGTACGCCCGTTATTTCCTGCGCTGGTCATTCCTGTGCCCTGGGCAACTCATGGAGCCCCGGACGCATTCCCCCACCGGCCGGCTCAGCTCGCCCCGGCCGCCACCGCGCGCGGCCGCGGCTCCGCCGACTCCAGGACCTCCCGCAGGTGCTTCTCCACCAGCGGCAGGGCCTCGGCGATGGTCACCTGCCGGCCCAGCTCGTTCGAGAGGGAGGTCACGCCCGCGTCCCGGATGCCGCACGGCACGATCCGGTCGAACCAGGTGTTGTCAGGATCACAGTTCAGCGCGAAGCCGTGCATCGTCACGCCCTTGGCGATCCTGATGCCGATCGCCGCCAGCTTGCGGTCCTCGCGGCGCTGGCCGGCGTTGGACGGGGCGTACTCCGGGCCGTTCAGCCGGGGGTCGAACTCCTCGTCCGTCAGCCGCGGGTCGAAGTCCAGCGACAGGCCGCCGATCGCGGGGCGCTGCTCGACGGGATCGCCCAGCACCCACACGCCGCTGCGGCCCTCCACGCGCGTGGTCTCCAGGCCCAGCTCGGCGCAGGCGCGGATGAGCGCCTCCTCCAGCCGGCGCACGTGCGCGATCACGTCCACCGGGCGCGGCAGCTTGAGGATCGGATAGCCGACCAGCTGACCCGGGCCGTGCCAGGTGATCTTTCCGCCGCGGTCGACGTCAACCACAGGGGTACCGTCCAGGGGGCGCTCGCTGTCCTCCGTGCGCCGTCCCGCGGTGTAGACCGCCGGGTGCTCCAGCAGCAGGCAGGTGTCCGGGACCTCGTCCGCGAACCGGGCGGCGTGCACCCGCCGCTGCTCCTGCCACGCCTCCTGATACTCGACGGCGTCCGCCCCGAAGCCCAGGTGGACGAAGCGCAGCTCACTCACGGCGGCTCCTCAGCTCCTCTTCAGCCCTTTTCGACGTGCTCCTTTGCCACTGTACGGCCGCCCGCCGACATCGCTGCAGGCGGGCGGCGCACGGCGGGCGGAGGGCGTGCTGCCGGCGGTCCCGGAGGCGAGGGCAGCTCGGCCCGCCGTCCGGGTCTATTTGATCTGTCCTCACACGATCGGATGAATGCGGGGCGAAGGGAGCGATCAGGGCGTTGGGGACCGCTAAGTTCGCGCCGTTCCAGAACGAGATCAGGGAGACCGGCAGGCTGATGACGGAACGACCCCCGCAGCGCATCCCCAACCGTCAGCTCGCCGCGTTGATCGCGGAGGCGGGCTTCTCCAACGCAGGGCTGGCTCGGCGAGTCGATCAGTTAGGGCTTGAGCACGGCCTCGACCTGCGTTACGACAAGACGTCCGTCACCCGCTGGCTGCGCGGCCAGCAGCCCCGCGGAACCACCCCGGCGCTGATCGCCGAGGTCTTCACCCGGCGGCTCGGGCGGCGGCTGTCCGCGCAGGACCTGGGGCTGGACGCCTGCGCCCCGGTGTACGCGGGGCTCGAATTCGCCGCGTCCCCGGAAGAGGCCATTGACATCGTCAGCGGCCTCTGGCGCAAGGACTCCGGCAGCCACACCGAGCTCCGGAAGATCGCCTTCACCCCGGCCGGGCTGGTGGTGCCCAGCCGGGACTGGCTGATCGGCCGGGCCGACGAGCGGGTCGCCCGCGGGGCCCCCGCCTCCGAGGGCGGCCGGGTCCCGGCCCAGGGGCGCGCGCACCAGCCCCGCCAGCGGCACGTCGAGCGCGGGCCCGGCGGCCGGGTCTCGATGGGCGACATCGCGGCCCTGCGCTCGGTCGGCGAGCTCTTCCGCACGCTCGACCACGCGTACGGCGGCGGGCACGCCCGCCAGGCCCTCGTGCGGTACCTGGAGCACGAGGCCGAGCCGATGCTGCGCGGCACGTACGGGGAGGCGACCGGGCGCCGGCTCTTCGCCGCCGTCGCCGATCTCACCCGGCTCGCCGGCTGGACGTCGTACGACATCGCGGCGCACGGGCTGGCGCAGCGCTACTTCGTCCAGGCGCTGCGGCTCGCCCAGGCCGCGGGGGACCGCTCCTACGGCAGCTACGTGCTCGTCACCATGAGCCGCCAGGCGGTCTACCTCGGCCACGGCCGGGAAGCCGTCCAGCTGGCCAGGGTCGCCCAGCAGGGCATCGGGTCCAGCGCCCCGTCCGTGGTGCAGTCGCTGCTGCACGCGGTGGAGGCCCGCGGGCACGGGGTGCTCGGCGAGGTACGGGCCTGCTCGGCGTCGCTGGCGCGCGCGGAGCGGGCGCTGGAGTCCGCCCGCCCGGGCGACGACGTGCCGTACTGGGCCCGCTTCTTCGACGAGGCCCAGCTGGCCGACGAGTTCGGGCACTGCCACCGTGACCTGCAGCAGTACCGTGCCGCGGCGCAGCACGCCGAGCGCTCCCTGCAGCTCCGCAGCCAGGCGTACGCCCGCAGCCGGCTCTTCTGCCGCGTGGTGCTGGCCACGGCGCGGCTCGGCCTCGGGGAGCTGGAGCAGGCGTGCCAGCTGGGGGCGGAGGCGGCCCAGGCGGCGGCCGAGATGCGGTCGGTGCGGGCGCTGGAGTACATCCGGGACTTCGAGCGGCGGCTCGAACCGTACCGGGATGCGGCGGCGGTCCGCGCGTACCGGGAGAAGGTGGCGGTCCTTTAGGGCCCGCCGGTTCGCCTGCGGCGGGCCCTGCGGTGCGGGCCGGCCGGGCTGGTTCGGCACCGCCGGTCACCTCCGGTGGGGGCTGGTCGCCGCTGCGGCGGGTCCAAGAGGCCGTGGCCTCTTGGGCTCCGGTGGCCCGGGGGCGCCCAGCCGCCGGGCAGGCTCCTTGCCGCAGGCAAGAACATCCCGCCGCGACGGCGACCAGCCCCCACCGGGGACACCGGCGGTGCCGTACGAGCGGGCCCCCGCCGGAGGCCCTACGCCGCCTGGAGTTCCTCCGAGTCCTGCGGGGCCCGGATGCCCAGGTCGCGGAGGACCGCCAGGGCCGCCCTGCGGCCCGAGAACAGGGCGCCCTGGACCGTGCTCGTGTCGCGGTGGTCGCCGCAGACGTAGAGGCCCGACAGCAGCCGCACCGGGCGGCGGACGTCGTGCGGGGCCGGCATGGCCGGGACGGCCTCGGGGTCGTGGTGGGCGGCGAGGAGCTGCCAGTCGCCGGTGGGGGCGCCGTAGACCCGGGCGAGCTGCGCCCGCGCGGCGCGGTCCAGCTCGGCGGTGGGCAGCGAGGCCGCCGCGCCGAGCACCGTCGAGGTGATCAGGGGCCGTCCCGCGGGCGCCCGCGACGGGTCCACCTCGCTGGCCACCATGGTGTGCGCGACGGGCCCGCGCCGCCCCGCGGCGATGATGAGCGAGGCCTCGCGCAAGGGCGGCTCGGGGGCGGTGTGGTGCAGCACCGTCACCGGATGGAAGCCGGGCATCCGCAGGCCCGGGATGAGTTCGGCCGCGGCGCGCGCCCCGGTGGCCACGACGACCGAGCGGCAGCGCAGCTCACCGTGCCCGGCGGTGGACACGGAGGTCGTGCAGGCGGCCTTGGCGTGGACACCGGCCCGCACCGTGCCGGGCGGCAGCAGCGCGGCCAGCAGCGCCGGCACGGTGTCCGCCCCGCCGGCCGGCAGGCAGAGCCGGCCACGCGCGTAGCCCCGCAGCACGAGGTCGGCGCAGCGGCTCGACGTGGTGAGGTCCGGATCGCACAGCAGGGACGTCAGGAGGGGCCGCAGGAACCCCTCGACGGTGCGGGCCGGCAGGCCGCGCCCGGAGAGCGTCTCGGCGGTGGGCCGGTCGGGGCGGGCGAGGACGCGGTGGGCGGGCAGCGCCGCGAGGCGGCCCAGCGCGGTGCCCACGCGGGCCTGGTCGAGGCCGCCGGCCCGGGACGCCCGCGCCGACCGGGAGGCGCGGGCGGCGGTGGCGAAGGCCCGTGCCGTGGGGAACGCGCGCTTCGTGGAACGCGGTTCGCCCGTGCGCTGGTTGCGCCCGTCGGCGTGGACGAGCACTCCCGGGGTGAACGGCCGCAGCACGAGGGCGTCCAGGCCGGGCGTGCGGAGCAGCTCCGGGAAGGAGGTGTTGAGCAGCTGGGCCGTCCGGTCCAGCAGGAAGCCGTCGGCGCGGTCGGTGGTCATCCGTCCGCCCACGCGGGGGGCGGCCTCCAGGACGATGACCGACACTCCCGCGGCCGTGAGCCGGTGGGCCGCCGAGAGCCCGGCGAGGCCGGCTCCCACGATGACGACGTCGGCGTCGATAGCGGTGTCGCGTGCGCTGCTGAGCACGTGCCCTCCCGGGTTCGGTCCGCTCGCTCGGTGCCCTGATGCCCTCAACGGGCAGAGGCGATGCGCGATTTGACATGACCGTAGAGAGAAATTCGGTCAATAACAGTCGCGCACGGACAGGGCACGGTCGCACGGTGGGTAGCACGGCCGGCGGCCCCGTGCGCGGTCCGTGGTCACCGTGTGTCCGCCAGCGCCGCCCGTACGGCGCTCTCGACGTCCGGGCACGCGAAGGAGAACCCGGAGTCCAGCAGCCGCCGGGGCACGACCCGCTGGCTGCCCAGCACGTCGGAGGCCATCTCGCCGAGGGCCGCCCGGAGCACGGGGGCGGGCACGGGCAGCAGCGCGGGCCGGTGCAGCACGCGCCCCATCACCTCGGTCACCTGACGGTTGGTGACCGGATGGGGCGCGGTCAGATTGACGGGTCCGGACAGCGACGTGTCCTCCAGCAGGTGCCGGAGCGCGGCGACGTGGTCCTGCAGGGCGATGAAGCTCCAGTACTGACGGCCGCTGCCCATGCGCCCCCCGAGCCCGGCCCGGAAGAGCGGGAAGAGCTTCCCCCACGCCCCGCCCCGCCGGGAGACGACGAGCCCGGTGCGCGCGTAGACGGTCCGTACGCCCGCCTCGGCGGCGGCCACGGTGGCCTCCTCCCACTGCTGGCAGACGTCGGCGAGGAAGCCGTGCCCGGGCGGGGTGCTCTCGTCGGCGAGCCGGTCGCCGGTGTCGCCGTAGATGCCGATCGCGCTGCCGCTGACCAGCACGCGCGGCGGGGTGTCGAGGGAGGCGACGGCCTCGGCGATCGCGGCGGTGCCGAGGACGCGGCTGTCCCGGATCTCCTGCTTGTAGGCGGCCGTCCAGCGGTGGTCTCCCACGCCCGCGCCCGCCAGGTGCACCACGCCCGTGCAGCCGGCGAGCCCGGCGGCGTCGACGGTCTGGCGCACGGGGTCCCAGGAGACCTCTCCCCGCGCCCGCGCCGGGCGCCGCACGAGGCGCACCACCTCGTGGCCGTCCGCCTGCAGGGAGCGCACGAGCGCCGTGCCGATGAGCCCGGAGGAACCGGTGATCGCGATCCGCATACGCCCCATCCTGCCCGCGGCCCCGGAAAAAATGACACAAGGGAGGCGGGGCGTGCCTGGCACAGTGACCCCATGGAGAAACCGATCATCCGTACGGCCACGGAGGCCGACGACCGCCCGCTGGCGGAGCTCGACGCCCGCAGCTGGTCCACGCTGCACGCGGTCCAGCCGCGGCCCCTGCCGCCCTACGAGCCCTTCTTCACCGAGCGGACCCGGCCCGAGCAGATCCTGGTGGCCGAGGCCGGCGGCCGGCCCGCGGGCTACATACGGCTGGTGCCGCCCACGCCGCTCGCCGTCAACGCCCACGTGCGCCAGATCCAGGGCCTCGTCGTGGACGACGCCTTCCGCGGGCGCGGCATCGCCCGGGCGCTGCTGCGGGCGGCGGGCGAGGAGGCCCGGAGGCAGGGCGCGACCCGGCTCACGCTGCGCGTGCTCGGGCACAACGCGCCCGCTCGCAGCCTCTACGAGGCGGAGGGATTCGCCGTGGAGGGCGTGCTGCCGGGGGAGTTCCTGCTGGACGGCTCCTACGTCGACGACGTGCTGATGGGCCGCTCCCTGACGTCCTGAGGGCTTCAGGCGGGCGCCGTGGCCGTCACTCCGCGAAGCGCTCCCACAGACGGGGGAAGCGCTCGGCGAGCGCCGCCTCGTCCTCCGGGTCCACGGGTTCCCCCAGGGGCTCCGCCGGCTGGTCGGGCAGCCCCAGGTCCGGGGTCTCCACCCCGGTGAGCTGCTCGTACGCCTCGTCGGCCGCGTAGCCGAGGTCCTCGCCGTCCCCGTCGACCTCCTCGTCGAAGTCCTCCAGCAGCTCGGCGAGGTGGTCCGGGTCGTGCATCGCACCCTCGAAGACCTCCCGGCCCTGGCCGATCAGCCAGCACCGGAAGTAGTCGAACGCGTCGTCGCTCGCGCCGCTCAGCAGGATGGCCGCCGCGCCCCACAGGTCCCAGGTGTACGAGCGGTTGTAGCGGGACTCGAAGTGCCGGGCGAAGTCCAGCACGCGCTCGGGGTCCAGCTGCATCAGCCGGTCGACCAGCAGGTCCGCCTGGTCCTCGGCGTCGCCCTCGGCCGCCTCGCGCGTGGCGTCGATCAGCTCCCAGAACTCCGTCTCGTCCACGGCACCAGCATCGGGCCAAGCACCCCACCCCGCACGCGGAGCGCAGCGGATGCGGCCGTCTCGTTATCGGGGCGTGTCACCGGGCGCGGTGTGACGCGTGAAACAGGACAGGAGGTGTCTTGATTCGGTGACAGGGTCACGGTCGTACCGACGAGAGGAGACCCGAGGACATGGGTACGCGCACACAGGACGACCGGCCGCTCGCGGGCAGGGTGGCGCTCGTGGCGGGAGCCACCCGCGGCGCGAGCCGGGCCGTGGCGGTCGAGCTCGGCAGGGCCGGCGCGGTCGTCTACGCGACCGGGCGCACCACGCGCGGGCACCGCAGCGAGGTCGGGCGGCCCGAGACGATCGAGGAGACCGCCGAACTGGTGACGGCGGCCGGCGGCACGGGCATCGCCGTGCCCGCGGACCATCTGGAACCCGGGCAGGTGGAGGCCGTCGTCGCCCGCATCGAGCGGGACCACGGGCGGCTGGACGTGCTCGTGAACGGCCTGTGGGGAGGCGACCACCTCGTCGGCTTCCCCGACGCCTTCAGCAGGAAGTCGTGGGAGCACGACCTGGACGCCGACCTGCGCATCCTGCGGCTCGGCATCGACTCCCACCTGATCACCAGCCGCTGCGCGCTGCCGCTGCTGAGCCGGCGGCCCGGCGGGCTGGTGGTCGAGATGACCGACGGGACGGCCGGCTACAACGCGAAGTACCGCGGCCACCTCGCGTTCGACCTCGCCAAGCACGCGCCGATCCGCATGGCCATGGGGCTCGCCGAGGAGCTCCGGGACCTCGGCTGCACCGCGGTCAGCCTCACGCCCGGATACCTGCGGTCGGAGGCGATGCTGGACACGTACAAGAAGGTGACCGAGGAGACCTGGCGCGACGCCCTCGCGGAGGACCCGCACTTCTGCATCTCGGAGAGCCCCGCCTACGTCGGGCGCGCGGTCGCCGCGCTCGCCGGTGACGCGGAGGTTGCGCGCTGGAACGGGCAGTCGCTGTCCAGCGGACAGCTGGCGCGCGTCTACGGTTTCACCGATACGGATGGCACGAGGCCGGATGCGTGGGGGTACATCGCCGCCTTGGAGGCGGGGGAGGAGCCGCGGGAGGCGGATTACCGGTGACCGGTGACACGGGGCCCGGACTGTCCGGGCGGGTCAGCCGTACAGGGCCGCTGCCCGTGCCGCCGCCTCCGCGAAGCGGTCCCGCAGGGCCTGCGGTTCCAGAACCTCCGCCTCGGGGCCCAGGCCCAGCAGCTGCTCGTAGGCAACCTCCAGGGACTCCACCGGCAGGGTGACCGTCACCCGGCCCCGGTCGTCCGGTGCGCCCGCGGCCCGCAGCGCCTCCTGCGCCGCCACGCGGTCCGTGACGTGGGGGAGGCGCCTCGCCCCCTCCGGGGTGAGGCGCAGCCCGACCCGGTCGCGGAGGATCGAGCGGGCGAACTCCGCCGCCCGCTCCTCCCAGAAGGCCGGCAGGTCGAACGTCTCGTCCCGCTCGAAGCGGTCCGCCCCGGCGGCCACGGCCGTGAAGCGGTCCACGCGGTAGACGCGGAAGCCGCCCGCCGCCCGCGCCGCCAGGTACCAGATGCCGCCCTTGAGGACGAGCCCGTACGGCTCCAGCTCGCGCTCGGCCTCCGCCTCCCGCCGCCGGTAGCGGGCCGTGATCGGGCGGTCGTCCCAGACGGCGTCCGCGACGGCGGGCAGCAGGGCCGGCGGGTCCCCTTCGCGCCACCAGCCGGGCGCGTCGAGGTGGAAGCGCTGGGAAGCGGACGCCGAGGCGCCCCGGAGCTCGGGCAGGAGGGCGGCGGAGACCTTGAGGCGGGCGGCCGAGGCGGCGTCGGCCAGACCCATCTCGCGCAGCGCGGAGGGGACCCCGGATAGGAACAGCGCCTCCGCCTCCGTACGGCCGAGGCCCGTCAGCCGGGTGCGGTAGCCGCCGACGAGGCGGTAGCCGCCCGCGCGGCCGCGGTCGGCGTAGACGGGGACGCCCGCTTCGGACAGCGCGAGGACGTCCCGGGCGACGGTGCGCTCGGAGACCTCCAGCTGCCGGGCCAGTTCGGTGCCCGTCATGGACGACCGGGACTGGAGCAGCAGGACCAGCTTGATCAGCCGTGCGGCACGCATGAGCAAAAGGGTAAGGGGGAGTGGCGACAGGAGCCGGTGCGCAGCCAGGGCAGGAAGACGCACGGGCTCCTGTCGTCACTTCTGAGCCGCACCGCGACACAGGACAGGGCGCACGGGACGGCTCGGACGAGACTGTACGCCTCTGATCGATGATCGATCAATCCTTGAGGCCCAACCGAAATCTCAGATCTGCGGCGCGCAGCTCAGCACGTGCGTCTTCAGCAGCTCCCCGATCGCCGGATCGCGCCGCCGGAACGCCGCCACGATCTCCGCGTGGTCCTCGGCGTGCGCGCGCGGCTCCGGGCTCAGCCAGCGGATCGACAGCGTCGTCCACACCTCGATGCCCAGCGACTCCCAGGTGTGCAGCAGCACGGCGTTGCCGGCGGCCTTCACGATCTCGCGGTGGAAGGCCACCGTGTGCCGGACCTGCGCCTCCCCGTCGCCCGCCCGGTCCGCCGCGTACAGCGCCGCGACCTCCGGCTCCAGCGCGGAGACGTCCTCGGCCAGCACCGGCGCGGCCAGCTCCGCCGCCACCTGCTCCAGGCCGGCCCGTACGGGATAGCTCTCCTTGAGGTCCGTGGCGGTCAGCTCGCGGACCCGGACGCCCTTGTTGGGCGAGGACTCGATCAGCCGCAGCGACTCCAGCTCGCGCAGCGCCTCGCGCACCGGCGTCTGGCTCACCGCCAGCTCGGCGGCGATGCGCCGCTCGACGATCCGCTCGCCCGGCTGCCAGCGTCCGCCGACGATCCCTTCGAGGATGTGCTCACGGATCTGCTCACGCAGCGAGTGCACGACGGGTGTGGCCATGGGAGGAGCTCCTGACGCGGGGTGACGCGGGGTGGTGCGCGGTGGTGCGGTGGTGCGGGGCGGTCCGCGGTCGTGCGGGCCCGGTGAGGCCAATTATCCCGGCGGTGCACAAGAGCGCGGCCCCGGCTCGTACGAAACGAGCCGGGGCCGCGCCCTGAAGGTGTCCTGCCGGTGCCGCGAGGACTTACAGGCCGATCTCGGCCTCGAACGCGGCGGCCTCCAGGAGCTCCTTGACCGCGGTCAGGTAGCGGGCGGCGTCGGCGCCGTCCACCAGACGGTGGTCGTAGGAGAGCGTCACGTAGGTCATGTCGCGGACGGCGATGGTCTCGCCCAGCTCCGGGTGGTTGATGACCACCGGGCGCTTGACGGTCGCACCGATGCCCAGGATCGCGACCTGGTTCGGCGGCACGATGACCGTGTCGAACAGCGCACCGCGCGAGCCGGTGTTGCTGATCGTGAAGGTCGCGCCGGACATCTCGTCCGGGCTGATCTTGCCCGTGCGGACCTTGCCGGCCAGCTCCGCCGTCTTCTTGGCGATGCCCGCGATGTTGAGGTCACCCGCACCCTTGATGACCGGGGTCATCAGGCCCTTCTCCGAGTCGACGGCGATGCCGACGTTCTCGGAGTCGAAGTAGGTGATGGTGCCCTCGTCCTCGTTGATCCGGGCGTTGATGACCGGGTAGGCCTTCAGCGCCTGGACGGCGGCCTTGACGAAGAACGGCATCGGCGACAGCTTGACGCCCTCGCGCTGGGCGAAGGAGTCCTTGGCCTTGCCGCGCATCCGCATGATCTTGGTGATGTCCACCTCGATCACGGAGCTCAGCTGAGCCTGGCCGTGCAGCGCCTTCATCATGTTGTCGGCGATGACCTTGCGCATGCGCGGCATCTTGACCGTCTGACCGCGCAGCGGCGAAGCCTGCAGCGGGGCGGCCTTCGGCGCGGCCGGAGCAGCGGCGGCCGGGGCGGCCGGAGCGGCTGCCTTGGCGGCCTCGGCGGCGGCCAGGACGTCCTGCTTGCGGATGCGACCGCCGACGCCGGTGCCCTGGACCGAGGTGAGGTCCACGGCGTTCTCGGCGGCGAGCTTGCGCACCAGCGGCGTGACGTACGCGCCGTCGGTGACGGCGGCAGCGGCGGCCGGAGCGGCCGGAGCGGCCGGAGCGGCCGGGGCCACGGGGGCGGCCGGGGCAGCCGGCGCCGGGGCCGGGGCGGCGGGAGCGGCCGGAGCCGGGGCCGGAGCGGCCGGGGCAGCCGGGGCGGCGGGGGCCGGGGCCGGAGCGGCGGCCGGAGCAGCCGGGGCGGCCGGAGCGGCAGCGGCCGGAGCCGCACCCGCAGCGCCGATCACGGCGAGCTTGGCGCCGACCTCGGCGACCTCGTCCTCACCGACGACGATCTCGAGCAGCACGCCGGAGGCGGGCGCCGGGATCTCGGTGTCGACCTTGTCGGTGGAGACCTCGAGCAGCGGCTCGTCCTCCGAGACCTCCTCGCCCACGGCCTTCAGCCAGCGGGTGACGGTGCCCTCGGTGACCGACTCGCCCAGCGCGGGCAGGGTGACGTCGATGCCGGCGGCGCCTGCAGCCGGAGCCTCGGCGGCGGCCGGAGAGGCAGGCGCCTCGGCCACGGGGGCGGCCTCGGCCGGAGCCGGGGCGGCGGGGGCCTCGGCGGCGGCCGGGGCCGGAGCCTCGGCAGCGGCCGGAGCCGGGGCGGCAGCGGGCGCGCCCGTGCCGTCGTCGATGATCGCGAGCTCGGCGCCGACCTCGACCGTCTCGTCCTCGGCCACCTTGATGGAGGCGAGGATGCCGGACGCGGGGGCCGGGATCTCGGTGTCGACCTTGTCGGTGGAGACCTCGAGCAGCGGCTCGTCGGCCTCCACGCGCTCACCCTCGGCCTTGAGCCAGCGGGTGACGGTGCCCTCGGACACGCTCTCGCCGAGCGCCGGCAGGGTTACGGAAACCGCCATGGTTGCGGTTGCTCCTTACGAATAGTGCGGATGTGGTGCGCTCGGGACTTAGTCGTGCGAGTGCAGCGGCTTGCCGGCCAGGGCCAGGTGAGCCTCGCCCAGAGCCTCGTTCTGCGTCGGGTGCGCGTGGATGAGCTGCGCGACCTCGGCCGGCAGCGCCTCCCAGTTGTAGATCAGCTGGGCTTCGCCGACCTGCTCACCCATGCGGTCGCCGACCATGTGGACGCCGACCACGGCACCGTCCTTGACCTGGACGAGCTTGATCTCGCCCGCGGTCTTCAGGATCTTGCTCTTGCCGTTGCCCGCGAGGTTGTACTTCAGAGCGACGACCTTGTCGGCGCCGTACAGCTCCTTGGCCTTCGCCTCGGTGATGCCGACCGAAGCGACCTCGGGGTGGCAGTACGTGACGCGCGGCACGCCGTCGTAGTCGACCGGCACGGGGTTGAGACCGGCCAGCCGCTCCGCAACCAGGATGCCCTCTGCGAAGCCGACGTGCGCGAGCTGGAGGGTCGGGACGAGGTCACCGACGGCCGAGATGGTCGGCACGTTGGTGCGCATGTACTCGTCGACGAGGACGTAGCCGCGGTCCATCGCGACGCCCTGCTCCTCGTAGCCCAGGCCCTGGGAGACCGGGCCGCGGCCGATGGCGACCAGCAGCACCTCGGCCTCGAACTCCTTGCCGTCCGCAAGGGTGACCTTCACGCCGTCGGCGGTGTACTCCGCCTTCTGGAAGAAGGTGCCGAGGTTGAACTTGATGCCGCGCTTGCGGAACGCGCGCTCCAGCAGCTTGGAGCTGTTCTCGTCCTCGACCGGGACGAGGTGCTTCAGGCCCTCGACGATGGTGACGTCGGTGCCGAAGGACTTCCACGCGGAGGCGAACTCGACGCCGATGACGCCGCCGCCCAGGATGATCGCCGACTTCGGGACGCGGTCCAGGACGAGCGCGTGGTCCGAGGAGATGATGCGGTTGCCGTCGATCTCCAGGCCCGGCAGCGACTTGGGCACGGAGCCGGTCGCGAGGAGGACGTGGCGGCCCTGGACGCGCTGGCCGTTCACGTCGACGGAGGTCGGGGACGACAGGCGGCCCTCGCCCTCGATGTAGGTCACCTTGCGGGAGGCGACCAGACCCTGCAGGCCCTTGTACAGGCCGGCGATCACGTCGTCCTTGTACTTGTGGACGCCCGCGATGTCGATGCCCTCGAAGGTGGCCTTGACACCGAACTGCTCGCTCTCGCGAGCCTGGTCCGCGACCTCACCGGCGTGCAGCAGCGCCTTGGTGGGGATGCAGCCGTTGTGCAGGCAGGTCCCGCCAAGCTTGTTCTTCTCGATCAGGGCGACGTCCAGACCCAGCTGCGCTCCGCGCAGGGCAGCGGCGTAACCGCCGCTACCGCCTCCGAGGATCACTAGGTCGAAAACGGTGCTGGCGTCGTTCGCCACGTCACGTCCTCCATGCATGGATACGCCGGATCCGGTCACCGATGACCGGGCGGCGGCTGTCGTTCGGCCGCGTTTCTTCGGCCCTGTGATTAGGGGGGCCCTGTCCTGCCGAGACAACATCTTCGCATTTGTTGACGGACGGCGGGACGCCGGGCCGGTTCCGGAGGCGACTGTTGCGTCACCTTCGGGGGTTACTCGCGCGTACGGGACGGGGTTTTCGTTACGGGCGAACGGAATCCGCCCGGCCCCGGGCAAAAGCCGCGGGGCCGGGCGGCCGTACGGGTCGCGTACGGGCCCGGTGCGAGCCTCGCGGGAGGGAGGCTCAGCCGAGGTCGCCGGCCGCGGTGTGCTCCGCGAGCCGGACCAGGGTGCGGATCGCGGAGCCGGTGCCGCCCTTCGGGGTGTAGCCGAACGGGGCGCTCTCGTGGTACGCCGGGCCCGCGATGTCCAGGTGCGCCCAGGTGATGCCCTCGCCCACGAACTCCTTCAGGAAGAGGCCCGCGGCCAGGCCGCCGCCCATCCGCTCGCCCATGTTGGCGAAGTCCGCGACCGGGGAGTCCATCGCCTTGCGCAGCTCGGCGGGGAGCGGCATCGGCCACGCCTGCTCGCCGACCTCCTCGGCGATCTCGTACAGCGACGTGCGGAACGCGTCGTCGTTGGCCATGATCCCGAAGGTGCGGTTGCCCAGCGCGAGCACCATCGCGCCCGTCAGGGTGGCGACGTCGACGATCGCGTCCGGGGTCTCCTCCGAGGCGCGGGCCAGGGCGTCGCCCAGGACCAGGCGGCCCTCGGCGTCCGTGTTGAGGACCTCGACGGTCTTGCCGCCGTACATCTTCAGCACGTCGCCCGGGCGGGTGGCCGAGCCGGACGGCATGTTCTCCGCGAGGGCCAGCCAGCCCGTCACGTTGACCTGCAGGCCCAGGCGGGCGGCCGCCACGACCGCGGCGAACACGGCGGCGGCGCCGGCCATGTCGCACTTCATGGTCTCGTTGTGGCCGGCCGGCTTCAGGGAGATGCCGCCCGAGTCGTACGTGATGCCCTTGCCGACGAACGCGAGGGTCTTCTCCGCCTTCGGGTGGGTGTAGGCGATCCGCACCAGGCGCGGCGGGGCGTCCGAACCGCGGCCGACGCCCATGATGCCGCCGAAGCCGCCCTTGAGCAGGGCCTTCTCGTCCAGCACCTCGACCTTGAGGCCGAACTCCTTGCCGGCGGTCTGGGCCGCGGCGGTGAACGCCTTCGGGTCGAGCTCGTTCGGCGGCATGTTGACCAGGTCGCGGGCCCGGTTGACCTCCTCGGCCACGGTCACGGCGCGGTCGGCCGCGGCCTTGAACGCCTTGTCGCGCGGCTTGGCGCCGAGCAGGGCGATCTCGGCGAGCGGGGCGCTCTTCGCGGCCTTGTCGTCCTTCTTCGCGGCGCCGTTGCCGCCCGGGCGGAAGGAGTACGCGCCCAGCAGGGCGCCCTCCGCCACGGCGTTGGCCGCCTCGGCGTCCTCGACGGGCAGGGCGAACCCGGCCTTCTTGGTGCCGGCCAGCGTGCGGGCCGCGGTGCCCGCGGCGCGGCGCAGCGCCTCGTGGCCGAAGGCGTCGTCCTTCGCCGGGGCGTCGCCGAGGCCGACCGCCAGCACGACCGGGGCCTTCAGCCCGGAGGGGGCGGGGAGCTTGGTCGCCTCCCCTTCGGCGCCGGTGGCGCCGAGGGTCTCCAGGACGCCGGCCAGCTTGCCGTCGAAAGCCTTGTCCACGGCTTCGGCGCCGGGGGCGACGACGGGGCCCTTCGGGCCCTTCGCCACGCCGATGACGATGGCGTCCGCGCGCAGCGTCGCCGCACTGGAAGTGCTGAGAGTCAGAGCAGACACGGTGGTGGGGTCCCTACTTCCGTTGAGTTTCCTCGGCCGAGCGGGTGGGCCGGCCGCACCTCGGGCATCGTATGCGGTGCCCTTGCCGGGCGGCTTTGGCGGTGTCGTTCACAGTGCACCGACTTTTTGCCGGTATGGCGTTGCGGCTCCGCCGGGGGTACGAATTTCTTTCCGCCGCGGGGGCCCTGCGGGGGCCCTGCGGGCGCTCGGAGGGGGTCTGGGCGAGGGCCTGGTGATCAGCTGCCGCGGTGGGTTTCGGTGGTGCCGTTACGGGCTCGGGCGGGTCCGGCGCCGCCGGGCCGGTTGTGTCGGGGTTCTCGCTGTTGCGGAGGGGGGAGGGTGTGCGGCTGCTCGGGGATGTGGGCGGCGCACATTTCCTGCTGCCGCAGCGCTGATTAGCCACTGCGGTGGATTGCGGCGGTGCCGTCGCCGGTTCGGGCGGGTCCGGCGCCGTCGGGCCGGTTGTGTCGGGGTTCTCGCCGTTGAGGTCTGGGCGGGTGCCCGGTGATGTGGCCGGCGCGCATTCTTTCCGCCGCCGCGGTGGGAGGGCGTGCGGCCGGCAACCCGGCGCCGGGCCGGCGGCCGCAGGGCGCCTCAGCCCAGGGTCAAGGCCACCAGAGCCGCCGTCGCGGCCGTTTCCGCCAGGGCGCCGAAGACGTCACCCGTCACGCCGCCGAAACGGCGCACGCACCGCCGTAGGAGGAGCTCCGCGCACAGCAGGGCCGCCACGGCCGCCACGCCCGTGCGGAGCGGGCCGTACGGGCCCAGGAAGGCGCCCCAGGCCGCGCAGGAGGCCGGAACCAGCAGCGCCGCGGCCAGCGCGCCGCGAGGCGGCACCGCGCCCGCCACGGCGGCCCCCAGCCCTTCCGGCCGGGCCGCCGGCACGGAAGGGCGGCACGCGAGCGTCAGGGCGCAGCGGGCGGCCACGGCCGCAGTGAGCGCCGCGAGCGCGCCCCGCAGCGGCGACGCCGCGTACGCCCCGGACAGCGCCGCCACCTGCGCCAGCAGGACGAGCAGGAGCGTGACGACCCCGAACGGCCCGATGTCCGACTGCTTCATGATGCGCAGCGCGTCCTCCGCCGGCTTCCCGCTGCCCAGCCCGTCCGCGACGTCCGCGAGCCCGTCCAGGTGCAGGCCGCGGGTGAGGACGGCCGGCACGGCGACCGCCGCCACCGCCGCCAGCAGCGGCCCCGAGCCCAGGGCCGAGAGGGCCAGCCCCGCCGCGCCGGCCCCCGCTCCCACCGCCAGCCCCGCCAGCGGCGCCGCGAGCATGCCGCCGCGCGCCGCGGCGCGGTCCCAGCGGGTGAGGCGGACGGGCAGCACGGTGAGCGTGCCGAAGGCGAAGCGGAGGGCGTCGCCCGCGGTGGCGCGCCCGGGCGGTGTCGTGTCGGTCATCGCGGGCACACTATCCGGCCACCCGTGGGCAGTAGGTTGCCGGTGAGGGGCCGATCGGGAGCGGGGCGAGCGTCATGGGCCAGTGGTTGAGCCGCAACATCGTCGAGCCGGGCAAGCTGCCCCTGCTGCTCGCCCTGACCGCGTTCGTCCTGACCTTCCTGGTGACCCGGATCATCACCCGCCTGATCCGCGCGGGCCGGGGCCCCTTCCGCAACATCAGCCCGGGCGGGCTGCACGTCCACCACGTCGTGCCGGGCGTCGTGCTCACGGTGATCGGCGGCTTCGGCGCCGTCGCCGCGGGCCGGCACGGCTTCGGGGCCATGGTGGCGGCCGTCCTGTTCGGGACGGGCGCGGGCCTCGTCCTCGACGAGTTCGCGCTCGTCCTGCACCTGGACGACGTCTACTGGACGGAGCAGGGCCGCAAGAGCGTGGAGATCGTCGTCCTGACGGCGGCCCTCGTGGGCCTGGTGCTGGCCGGTTTCCTGCCGTTCGGGGTGAACGAGCTGACCCCGGAGGAGCTGCACGACCGCGGCCTCGTGGTCGTCAACGTCCTCGTCAACTTCCTGATCGCGCTGTTCGCCCTGGCCAAGGGCAAGCCGCGGATCGCCCTGATCGGCGCGGTGGTCCCGTTCGTCGCCCTCTTCGGGGCCCTTCGCCTGGCCCGCCCAGGCTCACCGTGGGCGCGGCGCTTCTACCGCCACCGCCCGCGGGCCCGCCGCAAGGCCCGGGTCCGCGCCTACCGGCACGACGCGCGCTGGGAGGCGGTCCGCAACAGGCTTCACGACCTCCTGGCGGGCGCCCCCGACCGCTGACCGTGACCGCGCCCGCACGGCGGGGCGTCCCCCTCCGCGCGGGCCTCGCGCCGTCTTCGCCGCACCTCGTCCACCCCGCACAGCGTCAGCACCGCGGCCACGGCGGCGATGTGCTCCTTGCCCGCCAGATTCGGCTTGACCAGCACTTCCGCCACCATCGCCAGGACGACCGCGCCGCAGGTGAACCAGGCCCGGTAGCGCCAGGACACGAAGACCGCCAGCCCCACGACGGCCGCCGACGGGCCCGTGTCCACGACCTTGGCGGCCTCGGCCGGCAGCCCGAACACCGAGTCCGGCCCGATGTGGATCGCCAGCCGCGCGTACATCGTCCCGGCGAGCGTGGCCACGTACGAGATGGCCAGCGTGCGCCACCTGCCCAGGCAGATCTCCGCGATGCCGAAGACCAGCAGGACCTGCGCCAGCGCGCCCCACACGGGCAGGTCCAGCGCCGGGACGAACAGCGACAGTGGCGTCCGCAGCAGGGCGACCCACCAGGTCAGCCGCGCCTGCACCGAGCCGATCTCCTGCACCGGCTCGAAGCCCCACGACTGGTTCTGGACGATCTGGAAGACGGCCGTGAGGGCGACGGCCGCCAGCGTCATCGGGATCGCCCGGAACCCCTTGCGTACGAGCGCCCGCCGTACGGTCCCGAACAGCGGGCCCCACTCGGTGCGCGCGGCGCGACGCAGCGCCGCACGGTTCATCGCCGGCTCTCAAGGCGCTTGCGGTTGAGCCACTTGGGCAGGCCGGGGGCCTCCAGGAAGCCCTCGGCGCGTGCGCTCGCGATGCCGATCCGCAGCAGATCGCTGCTCTTCTCGAACAGCATGAACCGAGGCTCCCAGATGGGGCGGTATTTCGCATTTGCTCGATAGAGCGATTCGATCTGCCACCACCGGGAGAAGAAGCTCAGCAGCGAGCGCCACGCCCGCAGCACCGGCCCCGCGCCCAGCCGCGAGCCGCGCTCGAAGACCGACCGGAACATCGCGAAGTTCAGCGACACCTGGGTGATGCCCAGCCCCCGCGCCTGCTGCAGCAACTCGATGACCATGAACTCCATCAGGCCGTTCTCGGAGTCGCGGTCGCGCCGCATCAGGTCCAGCGACAGCCCCTTGGGGCCCCACGGCACGAAGCTCAGCAGCGCGCGCAGCTCGCCCTCGCCGTCATGGCACTCCAGCATCACGCACCGGCCGTCGAGCGCGTCGCCGAGCCGGCCCAGCGCCATCGAGAAGCCGCGCTCGGTCGCCCCGTCGCGCCAGTCGTCGGCGCGCCGCAGCAGCTGCGCCATCTCGTCGTCCGGGATGTCCCCGTGGCGCCGGATCCGCACCGTGTAGCCGGCGCGCTTGACGCGGTTGTACGCCTGCCGCACGGTGCGCATGGCGCGGCCTTCGAGAGTGAACTCCGCGGTGTCGACGATGGCCTCGTCGCCCAGCTCCAGGGCGTCCAGGCCGTGGCGCGCGTAGATCGTGCCGCCCTCCTCGCTCGCCCCCATCACCGCCGGGATCCAGCCGTGCTCGCGCGCCTCCGCCAGCCACGGCTCGATCGCCCCCGGCCAGGCCTCGGGGTCGCCGATCGGATCGCCCGAGGCCAGCGAGACGCCGCCCACCACGCGGTACGTGACCGCCGCCTTGCCGCTGGGCGACCAGATCACGCTCTTCTCGCGGCGCAGCGCGAAATAGCCCAGCGAGTCGCGGTCCCCGTGACGGTCGAGCAGGGTGCGCAGCCGCTCCTCGTCGTCCGCGGTGAGCGGGTCGGTGGCGCGCCGCGCCCGGAACGCCGCGTACACCACGACCAGCAGCAGGACCGAGCTCATCACGTTGATCGTGACGTCCACCCAGCCCGGGACGCTCAGCCCCGGATACGCGCTCTCGTCGACCTGCAGCGAGATCAGCCGCATGAAGCCGTAGTGCCAGCGGTCGAAGAACGTCGCCCGGTACTCGTCCGGGGCGTCGTTCGCCGCCCGCACCAGCAGCGCCGCCGTCAGCGACGTGACCAGCAGGCCCACCACCGCGACGATCGCCGCCAGCTTCGGGTTCGACCGGTCGCCCTTGGCGTAGAACTCCTTGCGGCCCGCCACCAGCGCGGCCACGAAGAGGCCCGTGGCCACCAGCGAGAACCAGTTCAGCGCGTGCCGGTTGAACTCCCGCGAGTACATGAGCGTCGACATGAACACCAGGAACAGCCCGGACAGCGCCAGGTTCAGGATCCACGAGGCGCGCTTGCGCCGGCGCAGCGTCACGGCCATCACGAACGACCACAGCGCCGACGCGAAGCCCGCCGTCAGCAGGTACGGCGTGAAGAACTCGTCGTCGTTGTGACGCCGGATGTCCGCGCCGAACGACACCCACACCGCGCTGAGCAGATTGACGAACGTGACGAAGCGCAGGTACCACACGGCGAAAGCGGCGGCGCGCCGTGACCTCCGGTCACCCGGCGCGCACTCATCCGGAGTCAAGCGGACTTCTCCCATGAAAGACAACCGTTCAGGGCACTGTCTGCGACGGATTCCGTGGTCCTCACGCCGGCCGCCGGGGAGGTCAGCCGCGCTCGGGAAGTTCCGCCGCCAGGGCCGCGGCCGCCTGCACCAGTGGCAGAGCGAGCAGCGCCCCCGTCCCTTCGCCCACAGTGACGCCATGATCGAGCAAAGGGTTGAGCGCCATCCGGTCAAGCGCCTTCGCCTGCGCCGGATCACCGCTGGCCTGACCCGCCAGCCACCAGTCCGGCGCCCGGAACGCCACCCGCTGCGCGACCAGCGCGCACGCCGCGGACACGACTCCGTCGAGGATCACCGGGGTCCGGCGGACCGCGCTCTGCAGCAGGAAACCCGTGGCAGCGGCCAGGTCCGCGCCGCCCGTCGCCGCCAGCAGCTCCAGCTGGTCACCCAGCACCGGGCGGGCCCGGCGCAGGCCGTCCCGGATCGCCGCGCACTTGCGCATCCACGTCAGGTCGTCGATGCCGAAGCCGCCGCGGCCCGTCACCACCGAGGCGTCCGTGCCGCACAGCGCGCCGATCAGCGTGCCCGCCGCGGTCGTGCCGCCCACGCTCAGATCGCCCAGGACCACCAGGTCGGTGCCCGAGTCCGCCTCCTCGTCGGCGATCGCCATCCCCGTACGGAACGCCGCCTCCGCCTCCTCGGCCGTCAGCGCGTCCTCGATGTCGATACGGCCGGAACCGCGCCTGACACGGTGGCGGGTCACCTCCTCGGGCAGCTCGGCGGGGTCGCAGTCGACGGCCATGTCGACGACGCGCAGCCGGGCGCCCGCCCGGCGGGCCAGGACCGCGCCCGCGCTCTCGCCCGCGAGGGCCTTTTTGACGAGCGCGGCCGCGCCCTCTTCCGGGCCGCCGGACACGCCCAGCTTCGCGACGCCGTGGTCGCCCGCGAACACCAGGGCCGTCACCCGCTCCACCGGGCGGACCGGCACGGCCCCCTGCGCGGCCGCGAGCCACTCGGCGAGCTCGTCCAGCCGCCCCAGCGCGCCGGGCCGCAGCCCGAGCCGCTCCCGCCGCTCCTCCGCGTCACGCCGGACGCCCGGGTCGGGGCGCTCGATCAGCGTGGCGAAGTCATCAAGATTCAGACCGCTCATCCGCCGGAGCCTACCCGCCCTCCGGGCGGCTGGAACCGGCTCGTACGGGTTACGGCCGTTCTGCCACCGCCGGTCACCTCCGGTGGGGGTTGCCCCGACCCTTGGATCCGCCGCAGCGGTGCTCAGCCCCCGCCGGGTTGTCCGGCGGTGCCGTGCAAGCCCGAGGGGCGCGGTCGGCCGGGCACCGCCGGTGGCGCCGGTGGGGGTGGTCCACCGCCGCGGCGGAGGGGTGGCGCGGGGCAGCGACCGGTCAAGGGCGCCCGGTGCCCGGTGGGCCCGAGGGCACGGGCGCGCCCCGCAGGGGAAGCGTCGCGTGGACGCGGAAGCCCGGCGTGCCGTCCTCGCGCGGGCCCGCCGTGCACACGCCGCCCAGGGCCGTGACCCGTTCCCGCATGCCGAGCAGGCCGTGCCCGCCCGTCGGCGCCGTGGCCGGCGGGCACCCCGCGCCGTCGTCCAGGACGGTCACCGCCAGCGCGTCGGCCCCCCGGGCCAGGGTGACCTCCGCACGCACCCCCGGCCCCGCGTGCTTGTGCACGTTCGTGAGGGCTTCCTGGACCACGCGGTAGGCCGCCAGGTCGACCGCCGCCGGCAGCGCGGCACCGGGCCGGCCGGTGACCGTCACCTCCAGCCCCACCCGGGCGAACCCGTCGACGAGCTGCCCGAGGACGCCCAGCCCGGGCGCCGGCTCCGTGGGCGCCTCGGGGTCGCCGTACTGCCGCAGCAGCCCCACCGTCGCGCGCAGCTCCGACAGCGCCGAGCGGCTGGCCTCCCGTACGTGGGCGAGGGCCTGCTTGGCCTGGTCGGGGCGGCTGTCCATGATGTGCGAGGCGACCCCGGCCTGGACGTTGACCAGCGCGATGTGATGGGCGACGACGTCGTGCAGCTCGCGCGCGATCCGCAGCCGCTCCTCCGCCACCCGCCGCCGCGCCTCCTCCTCGCGCGTCCGCTCGGCCCGTACCGCCCGCTCCTCGATCGCCGCGACGTAGGCCCGCCGGCTGCGGACGGCGTCCCCCAGGGCTCCGGCGAGCGCGGTCCAGGTGAAGAGGCCGAGGTTTTCGGGGGAGTACCAGGGCGGCACCCCGAAGAGCAGGGCGGCGCAGGTGAGGACCGCGACCGTGGCCACGGCGAACCGCCACGCCGCGGCCCGCTCGGTGCGCGAGGCGATCGTGTAGAGCGCCACGAAGACGGCCGTGGCGATCTGCGTGCGCGGCGGGCCGCCCCGGTCGGCGACGATCTCGGCCAGGGTCAGCGCCGACGTCACGCCGAGGACGGTGCGGGGGTAGGAGCGCCGGGCCGCCAGCGCACCGCAGGCCAGCGCGCAGAGCAGCAGGAACCACGGCCCGGGCGCGTGCGCGGCGCGGCCGCGGCCCGCGAAGGAGCCGATCAGGACGATCGCGTAGACGGCGAGGGCCAGCAGCGCGTCGGCGGCGAGCGGGTGTGCCCGCAGCCACCGGTGCGGGCGGGCCATGCCGGGGACGGTGAGGGAGCTCATCGGGATCCCGTCTCGTGGCTGCGCCCCCGTCCCGTACGGGGGACAGGGGCGCGGCGGGGTGCTGGAGTGCCGGTACCGGGCGGAGCGGGCCCGGACGGTCAGCCGGGGATGAGGCCGTCGTCGCTGAGCATCTGCCGCACCTCGTCGAGCGAGGCGTCCGGCGCGGGCAGGATCAGCTCGGAGGGTTCGAGGGCGTCGTCGGGCAGCGGGCTGCCCAGCCGGCGCACGGCTTCCAGCAGGGCGCCGAGCGTGCGGCGGAAGCCCTCCTGGTCACCGCTCTCCATCTCCTCCAGCAGCTCGTCGTCGAGCTTGTTGAGCTCGGTGAAGTGGCTGTCGGCGAGCTTCCACTGCCCTTCCCCCATGATCCGTACGATCATGACGGTCTCTCCCTCGGTCGGGTGCTGCAGATGCCGGTGGGACTACTGCTTGTCGAAGCGCGGACGCTCCTGCTCGGCGTGCGGGGCGGCCTGGCCGCTGCCGGCGCCGCCGCCCTCGATGGCCTGCTTGGGGGCGCTGCCGCCGGCCAGCTCGGCCTTCATCCGCTGCAGCTCCAGCTCCACGTCCGAGCCGCCGGAGAGGCGGTCCAGCTCGGCGGTGAGGTCGTCCTTGGCCATGCCCGTGGGGTCGTCGAGCGCGCCGGAGGCGAGCAGCTCGTCGATGGCGCCGGCGCGGGCCTGCAGCTGGGCCGTCTTGTCCTCGGCGCGCTGGATGGCCATGCCGACGTCGCCCATCTCCTCGGAGATGCCGGAGAAGGCCTCGCCGATCCGGGTCTGGGCCTGGGCGGCGGTGTAGGTGGCCTTGATCGTCTCCTTCTTCGTGCGGAAGGCGTCGACCTTGGCCTGCAGGCGCTGCGCGGCGAGGGTGAGCTTCTCCTCCTCGCCCTGCAGGGTCTGGTGCTGCGTCTCCAGGTCGCTGACCTGCTGCTGGAGCGAGGCCCGGCGGGAGAGGGCCTCGCGCGCCAGGTCCTCGCGGCCGAGCGCGAGGGCCTTGCGGCCCTGGTCCTCCAGCTTGGAGGACTGGCCCTGGAGCTGGTTGAGCTGCAGCTCCAGGCGCTTGCGGGACGTGGCCACGTCCGCGACGCCGCGGCGCACCTTCTGGAGCAGCTCCAGCTGCTTCTGGTACGAGTAGTCGAGGGTCTCGCGCGGATCCTCGGCCCGGTCCAGGGCCTTGTTGGCCTTCGCGCGGAAAATCATCCCCATACGCTTCATGACACCGCTCATGGGCCTCGCGCGCCCCCTTCTGACGGACTTCGGCTCCAGCACACCTTGCAGACCCCACAGTACGGGCCCTGCTTCCATTACCGCACTGTTCGGGCGCGGATGCGCTCCTCCTCCAGGACGATCACGGGACCGCCGCCCTCCGGCGCAGGGAGTAGACGCACGACCAGGGAACAACCCGGGGGAGAACCGGGGAACAACCAGGGCAACGGCCGCCGTTGCCGGATCGTTCCCCCGCAGGGACCGCGCCCCCCTCCCCGTACCCCGTACCCTTGGGTTTCGTGTTCCGAAGCCGTTCCACTTCCAAGGACGAGCAGGCCGCCGCCGCCAAGGTGACCGCGGGCCGGCCCGAGACGTCCCAGCAGCCCCGTGACCCGCAGGCCCCCAAGGGCCGCCCGACCCCCAAGCGCAGCGAGGCCAACTCGCAGCGCCGCTCGCTGGCGCAGACGCCCGCCAACCGCAAGGAGGCGGCCAAGCGAGCCCGCGAGACCCGCCGCACGGACCTCGCCAAGCAGCGCGAGGCCCTCGCCAACGGCGACGAGCGCTACCTGCCCGTGCGCGACAAGGGCCCCGTGCGCCGCTTCGCCCGCGACTTCGTGGACGCGCGGTACTCGGTCGCCGAGTTCTTCCTGCCGCTCGCCGTCCTCATCCTGATCCTCAGCATGGTCAACCGCGGCGCGTTCCAGACGTACGTGCTGCTCGCGTGGATGATCGTGATCGCCCTGATCGTGATCAACTCCCTGATCACCGGTCTCTCCCTCAAGCGCGCCCTCAAGCAGCGCTTCCCGGACGAGAACACCCGCGGCGCCGTGGCCTACGGCCTCATGCGCACGCTGCAGATGCGCCGCCTGCGTCTGCCCAAGCCGCAGGTCAAGCGTGGGGAGAAGCCGCGCGGGGAGAAGCCCTGAGCGCCTTCGCGCCCGGCTTCGGCGCCGGCGCGGAGGGGTGGTTGCGGGGGCTCGGATTAAAAGGGCGCGCAGCGCTTCCACTGAAGGGTGGTGGCGGGTGACGGGTGGGAGGAACACCGTTCGCCAGGAGCTGGTGGCCCGCCAGCTCGATGAGCAGATAAGGGCCCGCTACCCCGTCGGGCGGCGGCTGCGCGTCCTCGACGTCGGCCCCGGCCAGGGCACGCAGGCGCTGCGGCTGGCCCGCGCCGGCCACGAGGTCACGGGCCTGGAGTCCGACCCCGTGCTGCTCGGCGCCCTCCGCGAGGCGCTGGCCGCCGAGCCGGAGGGCATCCGCGAGCGGGTGCGGCTCATCGAGGGCGACGGCCGCGAGACCGGCGTCCACTTCACCCCGGGCTCCTTCGACATCGTGCTCTGCCACGGCGTCCTGATGTACGTGCCCGAGCCGGATCCGATGCTCGCCGGGCTCGCCCGGGTGCTCGCCCCCGGCGGACTGCTCTCCCTCCTCGTGCGCAACGCCGACGCCCTGGCCATGCGGCCGGGCCTCGCCGGCGACTGGGACACCGCGCTCGCCGCGTTCGACTCTCCCGCGTACACGAACCGGATCGGCCTGGAGGTCCGTGCCGACCGGCTGGAGACGCTCACCGGCACGCTCGCCGGGATCGGGGCGCCGCTGCACGGCTGGTACGGCGTCCGGGTCTTCACCGACCTGGCGGACGGCCGGCCCGCCCCGGCGGGCGCGGAGCTGGACCGGTTGCTCCTCGCGGAGGAACGGGCGGGACGGACGGATCCGTACCGGGCGGTGGCGGCGCTGTTGCATTTGTGCGGCGTCCGGGGCGGTTAGGGAACCGCCACTGCGTACCGGCCCGTACGGGTGCCGGACCGGCCAGGACGGGCACGGGCGCCGTGCCGGAGCCCGGCGGGAGGCCGGTCCGTACCACCCGTTCGTAGGCCAGGCCGGGACAGGCCGCCCCCTGGCGGGCGATACTCCGGACATGGATGGCCCACGCGCCCGCCTCGCGCTTCTCGTGACCGCCGTCGTCTGCGCCGCGGCACTGACCGCCGGCTGTTCCACCTCCACCTCGCCCCGCCCTTCGCAGAAGGAGCCGCCGCCCGCCGCCTCCGGCGCACCCACCGTCCCCGGTTCCGCCGGGGACCTGCAGGCCGCCTACGAGAGGGTGGTCAAGGACGTCCTGCCCTCCGTCGTCCAGATCACCGCGGGCGACAGCCTCGGCTCCGGCGTCGTCTACGACGACAAGGGCAACATCGTCACCAACGCCCACGTCGTCGGCTCCGCACAGGCCTTCAAGGTCACCCTGGCCACCGGCGGCGGAGCCGTCGGCGCCCGGCTCGTCTCCAGCTATCCCGATCAGGACCTCGCCGTCGTCCGGCTCGACGACGTCCCCAAGACCCTCAAGCCCGCCACCCTCGGCGACTCCACGAAGGTCGAGGTCGGGCAGATCGTGCTCGCCATGGGCAATCCGCTCGGCCTGTCCAGCAGCGTCACCCAGGGCATCGTGTCCGCCGTCGGCCGCACGGTCAGCGAGGGCCGCAGCGGTGGCGGTACGGGCGCCACCATCGCGAACATGGTGCAGACGTCCGCCGCGATCAACCCGGGCAACAGCGGCGGCGCGCTCGTCAACCTCGCGGGCCAGGTCATCGGCATTCCCACGCTCGCCGCGACCGACCCGGAGCTCGGGCAGGGCGCGGCCCCCGGCATCGGCTTCGCGATCCCGGCCGCGACCGTCCGCACGATCGCCGGGCAGATCGTCAAGAACGGCCGCGTCACCGACTCCGGCCGCGCCGCGCTCGGCATCACCGCGCGCACCATCGTCGGCCCCGACTTCAGCCCCGCGGGCGTCGAGGTCGTCTCCGTGAACCAGAACGGGGCCGCGGACCGGGCCGGGCTGCGGGCCGGGGACGTCATCACCCGCGTGGGCAAGAGCGACATCACCACGATGCAGTCGCTGTCCGAGGCGCTCGCCGGCTTCAAGCCCGGCGACAGAGCCGAGGTGTCCTACCACCGCAACGGCGACGCGCGCACCACGACCGTCACCCTCGGAGAGATGTGACCCGGTCCGCCGTCCCGCGGGACGGCGGACCGGGTGTCCGCCGGATCAGCTCTCGGCCGCCGCGCGCAGGCTCATCGCGTAGATCTCCGTGTCGTCCTCGAACAGGGTCACCTGCTCGGCGCCGCCGTCCAGGAGGTCCTTCCAGACCTCACCGATCCACGACTCGGCGTCCCCCTGCGTGCTGAACTCCTCCGGCTCCACCGCGGGGGACGTCTCCGTCCCGTCGGCCTTCTCGAACCGCCACACCCACGCCATGTGCGCCTCCTGAGTCCCACCGGAACGTACTGGATTCGGTCCTGCAGACGTGCTGCGTTGCGCAGCCTAACGGGCCGCCCGCGGCGAGAAAGGGTGAGCCCCGCGCGCCCGCGGCCCGCGGACGCGAGACGATCAGTGCGTGGAACTGACACTGCTGGGCACCGGAGCCCCCGACGGGCTGCCGCGCCCCGACTGCCCCTGCGCGTCCTGCGCCACCGCCGTCGGCGACGAGGCGCGGGCCGCGACCGCGGTCCTCGTCGACGGGGCGCTGCTGCTGGACCTCACCCCCGGGCCGGCGTTCGCCGCGGCTCGCGCGGGCCGGTCCATCGCCGGCGTCCGGCAGGTCCTGCTCTCCCACCCGCACGACGGGCCCGCCGTGGAGTTCCCGGCGGGCCTGCCCGCGCCCGGCCGGGTGCCGGACGGCCGCGAACTGGCCGTGATCAGCGGCCACCGGATCCGCGCGGTCGCCCTGGACGCCCCGGGCACGGGCTACGAGGTGACCGCCGCGGACGGCGAGCGCCTGCTCTACCTCCCGCCGGGCGCGGCACCCGCCGGCCTGAACAACGGCCCGGCCCACGGCTCCGCCCCGGGCGTCCGCTACGACATGGTGCTGCTCGACGTGATCGGCCGGCCGGACGCGCTCGCCCGGTTGCGCGCGGCGGGGGCCGTCGCGGCGACGACGGACGTGATCGCCGTCCACCTCGACCACGACGTGCCGCCCGGCCGCGAACTGCACCGGCAGCTCGCCGCGGCCGGCGCCCGGACCGTGCCCGACGGCACCACGCTCGTCGTCGGCGACTACCACGCGGTGCCGGACCTGCCCCGGCGCACCCTGGTGCTGGGCGGCGCCCGCTCGGGCAAGTCCGTGGAGGCCGAGCGGCGGCTGGAGTCCTTCCCCGAGGTGCTCTACGTGGCCACGGGCGGCACCCGCCCGGGCGACGCCGACTGGGCGGCGCGGGTGGCCCTGCACCGCGAGCGCCGGCCGGGCTCCTGGCGCACGGCGGAGACCACCGACCTCGTACCCCTGCTGGCCGCCGACGGCCCGCCGCTGCTGCTGGACTGCCTGTCGCTGTGGCTCACCGACGCGATGGACTCCGTGGGCGCGTGGGACGACGAGTCGTGGGCCGACGGCGGCCAGGACGCCCTGGCCGTGCGCGTGGCGGAGCTGGTGGCGGCCGTCCGGGCCACGCGGCGCACGGTGGTGCTGGTGAGCAACGAGGTGGGTTCGGGCGTCGTGCCCGCGACGGCGTCGGGCCGCCGCTTCCGCGACGAGCTGGGCCGGCTGAACACGGCGGTCGCGGGGGAGTGCGAACACGTCCTGCTGGTGGTCGCGGGACAGGCGCTCGCGCTGCGCTGAGCGCTCCGTACCCTTGTGGTCCATGGCTGATCACGAGCGCCCCATTCGCGTCCTCCTGGCCGACGACCAGGCCCTCCTGCGCAGCGCGTTCCGCGTCCTGGTGAACTCGGAGCCGGACATGACCGTCGTGGGGGAGGCCGCCGACGGCGCGGAGGCCCTCGAACTGGCCCGGCGGCACGCCCCGGACGTGGTCCTGATGGACATCCGGATGCCGGGCACGGACGGCCTGACGGCGACCCGGGCCATCTGCTCGGACCCGGCCCTCGCGGACGTGCGCGTGGTGATGCTGACGACCTTCGAGGTCGACGAGTACGTGGTGCAGTCGCTCCGGGCGGGCGCCTCGGGCTTCCTCGGCAAGGGCGCCGAGCCGGAGGAGCTGCTGGCCGCGATCCGGGTGGCGCGGGCGGGGGAGGCGCTGCTGTCGCCCGCGGCGACGAAGGGGCTCATCGCGCGGTTCCTCGCCCAGCCGGGCGAGTCCGCGCGGCCGGAGGGCGGCCGACCCGCCCGGCTGGACGCGCTCACGGGGCGGGAGCGGGAGGTGCTCGTGCACGTCGCGGGCGGGCTGTCCAACGACGAGATCGGCGAGCGGCTGGAGGTCAGCCCGCTGACCGTCAAGACGCACGTCAACCGTGCGATGGCGAAGCTGGGGGCGCGGGACCGGGCCCAACTCGTGGTCATCGCCTACGAGTCGGGCCTGGTCCGGCCGAGGACGGACTAGCCGCCGGAGCCGCCCGCCGGGGCCCGCCGCGGGGCCCCGGAACGGCGGCGGTCACGGCTACGGCAGCGCCAGCATGCGCTCCAGCGCCAGCTTCGAGAACGCCGCCACCTCCGGGTCGACCTCGATCCGGTTGACGACCTTGCCGTCCGCGAGGGACTCCAGCGCCCACACCAGGTGCGGCAGGTCGATCCGGTTCATGGTCGAGCAGAAGCACACCGTCTTGTCGAGGAAGACGATCTCCTTGCCCTCACCGGCGAATCGATTCGCCAGGCGCCGGACCAGGTTCAGCTCCGTGCCGATGGCCCACTTGGAGCCGGCGGGGGCCGCCTCCAGGGTCTTGATGATGTACTCCGTGGAGCCGACGTAGTCGGCCGCGGCCACGACCTCGTGCTTGCACTCGGGGTGCACCAGGACGTTGACGCCCGGGATGCGCTCGCGCACGTCGTTGACCGAGTCGAGCGAGAAGCGGCCGTGCACGGAGCAGTGCCCGCGCCACAGGATCATCTTCGCGCCGCGCAGCTCCTCGGCGGTCAGGCCGCCGTTCGGCTTGTGCGGGTTGTAGACGACGCAGTCCTCCAGGGACATCCCCAGGTCGCGGACGGCGGTGTTGCGGCCCAGGTGCTGGTCCGGCAGGAAGAGGACCTTCTGGCCCTGCTCGAAGGCCCAGGTCAGCGCCCGCTCGGCGTTCGAGGAGGTGCAGATCGTGCCGCCGTGCTTGCCGGTGAAGGCCTTGATGTCGGCCGAGGAGTTCATGTACGAGACGGGGACGGTCACGTCCGCGACGCCCGCCTCGGTCAGCACGTCCCAGCACTCGGCGACCTGCTCGGCGGTGGCCATGTCGGCCATCGAGCAGCCGGCCGCGAGGTCCGGCAGGACGACCTGCTGGTCGGCGGTGGTGAGGATGTCCGCGGACTCGGCCATGAAGTGCACGCCGCAGAAGACGATGTACTCGGCGTCCGGGCGGGCGGCCGCGTCGCGGGCGAGCTTGAAGGAGTCCCCGGTCACGTCCGCGAACTCGATGACCTCGTCGCGCTGGTAGTGGTGGCCGAGCACGAAGACCTTGTCCCCGAGCTTCGCCTTGGCCGCTCGGGCACGCTCCACCAGGTCCGGGTCGGAGGGCGCCGGCAGGTCGCCGGGGCACTCCACGCCCCGCTCGCTCTTCGGGTCGGCCTCGCGGCCGAGCAGCAGGAGCGCGAGCGGCGAGGGAGCGGGGGCCTGGAAGTCCAAGGGCTGGGCGGTGGTCACGTCACGCACCCTTTCTGTTCTGCGGGACGGCCGGGAAGGGCCTTGTCGTCAAAATGACGCTATCTATCATAACTGCTTCGCGTCAGTTTGACGATGGTGATCGCGTCGATGTGACACATTCCCGATCCGGCGCGGGGTGTGCGAGCATGAAAGGCGGAAAACACCGCAGCAGACCCGGAATGAATCCGGGAGACCGGCGGTTGCAGCCGAGGGCAAGCAGTCCGCACCAAACCCGGGAGTGAAGCAGATGTCCGTTCAGGACGAGAAGACCACTGTGAGCGACGGCATCCTCCTGTCCGACGCCGCCGCCGCCAAGGTCAAGAGCCTGCTGGAGCAGGAAGGCCGTGACGACCTCGCGCTGCGCGTCGCCGTCCAGCCCGGTGGCTGCTCCGGCCTGCGCTACCAGCTCTTCTTCGACGAGCGCTCGCTCGACGGTGACGTCGTCAAGGACTTCGACGGCGTCAAGGTCGTCACGGACCGCATGAGCGCCCCGTACCTGGGCGGCGCCTCCATCGACTTCGTCGACACCATCGAGAAGCAGGGCTTCACGATCGACAACCCGAACGCCACGGGTTCCTGCGCCTGCGGTGACTCCTTCAGCTAAGTCGTCACCTGCTTGTACCGCGAAGGCGGTGCCCCCGACCGGGGGGCACCGCCTTCGCGGTCTTCCGTGCGGCTCCGCTCACTTCTCCTGCTGCCGCGCCACGGGCTCGCCCGTCGAGGCGTCCACCACCTTGCGGTCGCCCAGCGGCTCGTCCAGCGTCACCGTCTCGTCGAACTTCTTCGCCATCAGGACGCACTCCCGGCCCGGCTGCTTCTCCGTCCCGGTGACCTTGACCGTCACCGCGGAGGCCGACTGCTCGGCGGAGACCGCGTAGTTCTTGCACAGCCCGCCCCAGAAGTGCAGGACGAGCTCCTTCCCGTCCACGCTGTACGACTCCACGTGCACCGGCACCGACTTCGGCGTGCCCTTCCCCGGGCTCTCCGAGCGGTCCGGGCCGGGGGAGCGCCGCACCAGGAACTCCGGATCCACCGCGGGCTGCGCGACCGTGACCACCGCCCCCTTCTCCGCGCCCGGCAGACGCACCTGGAACAGCCACGACGGCACCAGCGCCTGCCGCCCGGCCACCGACTGTGCGGACAGGCCCAGCGCGGCCCCGGTCACCGTCGCGGGCTCGCGCGGCGGGGCCTTCGGCGGGCAGGGCACCGCGAAGCCGCGCGCCCCGTCGTCCCCGTTCGGCTCCGCGTCGCCGTGCGGGACGGGGGAGGCGCAGCCGCCGATCGCGGGACGGCCGGCGCCGCCGCCCTTGTTGAGCTCCTTCAGCGCCTCGTCTGCCGTCACGAGCGGGTACACCGCCCCCTTCGGCGGGACCTGGAGCTGTCCGCTGCCTCGTACGAGCCCGGCGTCCGAGCCGACCTCCAGGGTCGTCCGCCAGCCGAAGACCGGCAGGCCGTCCAGCACGGGGTCGGCGTTGACCGTCCGCACCGCGCCGAAGAGCTGCGAGGCGTCGATCTTGGAGTCGTCCTGGCCGAGCGCCTTCAGGACGGGCGCGGCGGCGCTCTTCGCCTTCTCCTCCGGCACGGGCGGCTGCCCGTCCGGGGCCTGCCCCTCCTGCTGCGGGCAGCTCGCGGGCCCGGCCGGGGACAGGTCCGCGGCGGGATCCGTGCGCGGCCCCGAGCCCGGCGGGTGCACGCACCCCTTGCCGGCGTTGCCGAAGCGCGCGAAGGACCAGTTGCCGGGCCCCTTGCGGGCCACCTGCAGGACCGGCTCGTCCGCCCCGGGCGGGCCGCCCACCCGCCAGGTGTCGCCCTCCAGCCGCGGCGTGCCGGACACGTGCAGGGCCGCGGCGAGGGAGGCCACCTCCGCCCGGCCCACCTCGCCCTCCGGCAGCCGGACCGCCGCCGTCCGCGGCCCGCCGGGCAGCTTCCCCTCGGCGCGGTAGCGCACGCCGCCCGGGTCCGGCTCGCCCACGGCGATGCCCTGCGAGGGCCCGGTGGGCCCGCCGGCGGCCGGGGCGTCCAGCGCGAGGGGCGGCGGGGAGCCCTCACCGCCCGGCGCGCCACCGCCCTTGCCGCCGTCGCCCTCCGACGCCGTGGCGGCCCAGTACGCACCGCCGCCACCGGCCAGCAGCACCGCCGCCGCCACCGAGGCGACCGCGAGCCGTGAACGCTTCCGCTGCTGCTTGCCTTCGGGGCTGCCGCCCTCGGTGCTCACCACATCGCTCCTTCACTCCGCCCAATGTCCGTAGCGCTGCATCCCCCGGGAAGGGGACGCGGCTTGGACGGAGCACAGGAGCGAGCGGTTCCACCCGGCCGCGGCCGGGCCGGAACGGGAGCGTCAGTCGCCGTACTCCGACATCCCGTCGATCAGCCGCGCGGACCCCGCCGGCACCGAGACGCCCCTGATCAGCGAGGGCGGCACGGCTGCGGCCGGCTGCCCGGTCCCGGGCGCTCCCGTCCAGTGCGGCGACATCCGTGCGCACAGCCCACGCAGCTCCGCCAGCGACTCGGGCTCGTTCTCGGTAAAAGTGACGTCCTTCACAGGGTTCGGCATAGCGGCACCGTATGCACCCGCAACGCACGAGGAAAGGGCTACTATTTGGTAATTTTGTCCGGACGATGGCCGAAACTGTACGCAGGTGCGAATTCCGGACCCGGTAGCGTGGTGTGGCTCGTCCTGATCCCCGTCACCTCGCCCCCGCAGGAGCAGAACCGCCGTGCGTATCGCAGTCACCGGCTCCATCGCCACTGACCATCTGATGACGTTCCCCGGCCGTTTCGCCGATCAGCTCGTGGCGGACCAGCTGCACACCGTCTCGCTCTCCTTCCTCGTCGACGAACTCGACGTCCGCCGCGGCGGTGTCGCCCCCAACATCTGCTTCGGCATGGGCCTGCTCGGCCTGCGCCCGATCCTGGTCGGCGCCGCCGGCGCCGATTTCGCCGAGTACCGCGCCTGGCTGGAGCGGCACGGCGTGGACACCGACTCCGTCCGCATCTCCGAGGTCCTGCACACCGCACGCTTCGTCTGCACCACGGACACCGACCACAACCAGATCGCGTCCTTCTACACCGGCGCGATGAGCGAGGCCCGCCAGATCGAGCTGCAGCCCGTCGCCGACCGCGTCGGCGGCCTCGACCTGGTCCTGATCGGCGCCGACGACCCCGAGGCGATGATCCGCCACACCGAGGAGTGCCGCTCCCGGGGCATCCCCTTCGCCGCCGACCCCTCCCAGCAGCTGGCGCGCATGGACGGCGACGACATCCGCGTCCTCGTCGAGGGCGCCACGTACCTCTTCACCAACGAGTACGAGAAGGCCCTCATCGAGTCCAAGACCGGCTGGTCCGGGGACGAGATCCTGGCCAAGGTCGGCACCCGCATCACCACCCTCGGCGCGCAGGGCGTGCGCATCGAGCGCGCGGGCGAGCCCGCCATCGAGGTCGGCTGCGCCCAGGAAGAGGCCAAGGTCGACCCGACCGGCGTCGGCGACGCCTTCCGCGCGGGCTTCCTCGCCGGCCTGACCTGGGAGCTTCCCCTGGAGCGCGCCGCCCAGCTGGGCTGCATGCTCGCCACCCTGGTCATCGAGACCCTGGGCACCCAGGAGTACGAGCTGCGCCGCGGCCACTTCATGGAGCGCTTCACCAAGGCCTACGGCGACGAGGCCGCCGCCGAGGTCAAGACGCACCTGGCCTGATCCCGGCCCCCGCGCGGCCCCCGCCCCCTCCGGGCCGGGGCCGCGTCACGTCCGGCGCCGCACCACGTACGCCGTGCCCCGCTCCGCCGGGCGTTCCCCCACGTACTCCTGCTCCCGCATGTCGCACCAGGCGGGGATGTCCAGCCGCGCGGCCTCGTCGTCGGACAGCACGGTCACCAGACCGCCCACCGGCACGTCGCCGATGGACCGGGCCAGGTCGATCACCGGGACCGGGCAGCGCTTGCCCAGCGAGTCGACCACCAGCCCTGCCCCGGTCGCCGTCCGGGGAGCCGGCTCGGGCGCCGCCGGCGCGCCCAGCTGCTGCCGCACGGAGGCCACCACCCCCGGCAGCAGGTCGAGGAAGCGCTCGACGTCCTCCTCCGCCGTGCCCGCCGGCAGCGACACCCGGACGTTGCCCTCCGACAGCACCCCCATCGCCTGCAGCACATGGCTCGGGGCCAGGGTGCCGGAGGTGCACGAGGAGCCGGAGGAGACGGAGAACCCCGCCCGGTCGAGGGCGTGCAGCAGCGTCTCGCCGTCGACGTACAGACACGAGAACGTGACCAGATGCGGCAGCCTCCGGACCGGGTCGCCCACCACCTCCACGTCCGGCACGAGCGCGGGCACCCGCTCGCGGATCCGCTCGACCAGCGCCCGCAGCCGGGCGCCCTCCTCCGCCGCCTCCTGCCGCACGGCCCGCAGCGACGCGGCCGCCGCCACGATCGCCGGCAGGTCGGGGAAGCCCGGCGCGCGGCCCGACTCCCGCTCGTCCGCCGGGCCCTGGAACGCGAACCGCGTCCCCTTGCGGACCGCCAGCAGACCCACGCCCGACGGACCGCCCCACTTGTGCGCGCTGGCCGCGAGCAGCGACCAGCCGCTCGCCACGGGCCCCCACGCGAGCGACTGCGCCGCGTCCACCAGCAGCGGCACCCCCGCGGCCCGGCACTCCTCGGCCACCTCGGCCACCGGCTGCTCGGTGCCCACCTCGTGGTTGGCGGACTGCAGGGCGGCCAGCGCCGTATCGGGGCGCAGCGCCGCGGCGTACGTTCCGGGCGCCACGCGGCCCGCCCGGTCGACGGGCACCTCGGTGAAGCTGCCGCCGGCCGCCTCCAGGGCCGCGGCGGAGGCGAGCACGGAGGAGTGCTCGACGGCCGAGACCACCAGGTGGCGGCCGGTGCGGCGGCGCCCGGCCAGCGCGCCGGCCAGGCCGTCGTGCACCGCGCGCGTACCCGAAGGGGTGAAGACGAGCTCGTCGGGGCGGCAGCCCACGGCCTCCGCCGCGGCCTCGCGGGCGGCGTCCAGCAGCAGCCGGGCCCGCCGGCCCTCGCGGTACAGCCGGGCGGGATCGGCCCAGCCCTCGTCGAGGGAGGCCAGCAGCGCCTGGCGGGCGACGGGGTGCAGGGGAGCGGCGGAGGCGGCGTCGAAGTAGGGCACACCCAGAAACTAACGCGTCGCCGGAAGGCCGCTCACCGCGTACCTTCCGACCTGCGGCGCAGTCGTCTGACGGTCCCCCAGACGGCGGCCGGACCCGCTGATTCCACCCCTTCGGGGAGTGACGCGGCGCGTTGGGCACCCTCCCCGCGCGGCCCCAAATAGCGTCCAGTAGGGTTTGGTCCGCATAAACATCCAAACCCCTGCCCGCAGCGGGCCGGCGACCGACCAGCGAGACGGCCGCAGCCGGCCGCACGGGCGAGACTCTCGGGAAGGCGCTACGTGAGTCCCAACGGCTCCGACCGCTCGTCGCGGCGCCCGGTGCGGCGGAAGCTGCTGCAGGCGCTGGCCGCGGGCGCTGTCCTGGCGACCGCTACCGGTTGCACATCGAAGGACTTCCCCCGCCTCGGAATGCCCACTCCCGTCACGGAAGAGGCGCCGCGGATCCTCTCCCTGTGGCAGGGCTCCTGGGCCGCCGCCCTCGTGACCGGCATCCTGGTGTGGGGCCTGATCATCTGGAGCGTCATCTTCCACCGGCGCAGCCGGACGAAGGTGGAGGTGCCCCAGCAGACCCGGTACAACATGCCGATCGAGGCGCTGTACACGGCGGTCCCGATCATCATCGTGTCGGTGCTCTTCTACTTCACCGCGCGTGATGAGAACAAGCTGCTGACCAACCCGGAGAAGCCCCAGCACGTCGTCAACGTGGTGGGCTTCCAGTGGAGCTGGGCCTTCAACTACATGGAGGACGTCGACGGCAACGCCGCGACCCCGGCGAAGCCGCTCCGGGAGAACAAGGAGCTCGACGCGATCCCGGACCGGTTCCTGAACAAGGCGCCGAAGGGTGCGGAGGGTGTCTACGACATCGGCATCCCCGGCACGCGCAACGAGCAGACCAACAACCCCGGCCCCACGCTGTGGCTGCCCAAGGGCGAGACGGTCGAGTTCGTGCTGACCTCGCGGGATGTCATCCACTCCTTCTGGGTGGTGCCGTTCCTGATGAAGCAGGACGTCATTCCGGGGCACACCAACAGCTTCACGGTGACCCCGAACAAGGAGGGCACCTTCCTGGGCAAGTGCGCCGAGCTCTGCGGCCAGGACCACTCCCGGATGCTCTTCAACGTCAAGGTCGTCTCTCCTGAGCGCTACAAGCAGCACCTGAAGGAGCTGGCGGCGAAGGGCCAGACCGGCTACCAGCCGGCGGGCATCGCGATGACGGATCACGCGAAGAACGCGGAGACCAAGAACAAGTGAGCATCCTCAACGAACCCCAGGGTGCCGCCGCCGCGACAGCCACGGCAGCACCGCCAGTCCGCCAGAAGCAGCCCGGTATCAACGCGGTCAAGTGGCTCACCACCACCGACCACAAGACCATCGGCACGCTCTACCTGGTCACGTCGTTCGCGTTCTTCTGCATCGGCGGTCTGATGGCGCTGCTGATGCGCGCCGAACTCGCCCGTCCCGGCACGCAGATCATGTCGAACGAGCAGTTCAACCAGGCGTTCACGATGCACGGCACGATCATGCTGCTGATGTTCGCGACGCCGCTGTTCGCCGGTTTCGCGAACTGGATCATGCCGCTGCAGATCGGCGCGCCCGACGTGGCGTTCCCGCGGCTGAACATGTTCGCCTACTGGCTGTACCTGTTCGGCTCGATCATCGCCGTGGCCGGCTTCCTCACCCCGCAGGGTGCGGCCGACTTCGGCTGGTTCGCCTACTCCCCGCTGTCGGACGCCGTCCGCTCGCCGGGTGTCGGCGCCGACATGTGGATCATGGGTCTGGCCTTCTCCGGCTTCGGCACGATCCTCGGTTCGGTCAACTTCATCACCACGATCATCTGCATGCGCGCGCCCGGCATGACGATGTTCCGCATGCCGATCTTCACCTGGAACGTCCTGCTGACCGGTGTGCTGGTCCTGCTGGCCTTCCCGGTCCTGGCGGCCGCGCTGTTCGCCCTGGAGGCGGACCGCAAGTTCGGGGCCCACGTCTTCGACGCGGCCAATGGCGGCGCCCTGCTGTGGCAGCACCTCTTCTGGTTCTTCGGCCACCCCGAGGTGTACATCATCGCGCTGCCGTTCTTCGGCATCATCTCCGAGGTCATCCCGGTCTTCTCCCGCAAGCCGATGTTCGGCTACTGGGGCCTGATCGCGGCCACGATCTCGATCGCCGGTCTGTCGGTGACGGTGTGGGCGCACCACATGTACGTCACGGGCGGCGTGCTGCTGCCGTTCTTCTCCTTCATGACCTTCCTGATCGCGGTCCCGACCGGTGTGAAGTTCTTCAACTGGATCGGCACCATGTGGAAGGGCTCGCTGTCCTTCGAGACCCCGATGCTGTGGGCCACCGGCTTCCTGATCACCTTCACCTTCGGTGGTCTGACCGGTGTCATCCTGGCCTCGCCCCCGCTGGACTTCCACGTCTCCGACTCGTACTTCGTGGTCGCGCACTTCCACTACGTCATCTTCGGCACCGTGGTGTTCGCGATGTTCTCCGGCTTCCACTTCTGGTGGCCGAAGTTCACGGGCAAGATGCTGGACGAGAAGCTCGGCAAGATCACCTTCTGGACGCTGTTCGTGGGCTTCCACGGCACGTTCCTGGTGCAGCACTGGCTCGGTGCCGAGGGCATGCCGCGCCGTTACGCGGACTACCTGGCCGCCGACGGCTTCACCACGCTGAACACCATCTCGACCATCAGCTCCTTCCTGCTGGGCCTGTCGATCCTGCCGTTCATGTACAACGTCTGGAAGACCGCCAAGTACGGCAAGAAGGTCGAGGTCGACGACCCGTGGGGCTACGGCCGCTCCCTGGAGTGGGCGACGTCCTGCCCGCCGCCGCGGCACAACTTCCTCACGCTGCCGCGCATCCGCTCCGAATCCCCGGCGTTCGACCTGCACCACCCGGAGATCGTGGCCCTGGAGCTCGAAGAGAACCTCGCGGCTGAGAAGGCCCTCGCGGGTGGCAAGGAGGCCGGCAAGTGAAGATCCAGGGCAAGATGTTCATCTGGCTCTCCGTCTTCATCCTCGCCATGGCGTGTGTCTATGGCGTGTGGTCGAAGGAGGCAGCCGGCACGACGGCCCTCTTCATGGCCTTCGGACTGTGCATCATGGTCGGCTACTACCTGGCGTTCACCGCACGCCGGGTGGACACCGGCGCCGGTGACAACAAGGAGGCGGACGTCGCCGACGACGCCGGCGAGCTGGGCTTCTTCGCCCCGCACAGCTGGCAGCCGCTCTCCCTGGCGGTCGGTGGCGCCCTGGCCTTCCTGAGCATCTGCTTCGGCTGGTGGCTGATGTACTTCTCCGCCCCGATCATCCTGGTCGGCCTCTTCGGCTGGGTGTTCGAGTTCTACCGCGGCGAGAACCAGAACCAGTAGCAGCGCTGCCTCCGGGCCCCGCACACCATCCGGTGTGCGGGGCCCGGTGCGTGTCCACCCCTTTGCAGTCCCCCGGGCGGCCGTACCCCCCGAACCTTCCTACGGTTGTGACCATGACCCAGTCACGTCGACACCGTCTGGCGCTCACCGGGGCGGTGCTGCTGACCGCGCTGGCGGTGGGGGTCACCGCCTGCGGCGGCTCGTCCAACCCGCTGGCCGACAAGCCCTACGACGCCGGCGGTCAGGTGGAGATCGCCAATGCCCGCGACGGGCAGAAGGCCGACCCCAGCAAGCCGCTGGAGGTGACGGCCAGGGGCGACGACCGCATCACCGACGTCACCGCCACGGACGCCGCCGGCCGCTATGTGAAGGGCGAGCTCGCCCCCGACGGATCCCGCTGGCACAGCACCGGGGCCCTCGCCGCCGGAGCCCACTACACCGTCCGCGTCACCACCGAGGACGAGAACGGGGCCCAGGGCCGCCGCACGATCGGCTTCGACACCAACCCGGCGGACCGCCTCCTGCGCGTCAGTTTCGGCCCGCAGAACGGCACCTACGGGGTGGGGCAGCCCATCACCGCCGAGCTGAGCACCCCCGTCCAGGACCCGGCCGCCCGCGCCGTCGTCGAACGCACCCTCAGGGTCGAGTCGCAGCCCGCCGTGGAGGGCGCCTGGCACTGGGTGGACAACCGCACCCTGCACTACCGGCCCAAGGAGTACTGGCCCGCCAACTCCACCGTCGACGTGCACGCCACCCTCGACGGCATCAAGGTCGGCGGCGGCCTCTACGGAGGCCCCTCCAAGCCCGTCAGGCTGACCACCGGCGACCGCATCGAGGCCGTCACGGACGCCGGCGCCCACAGCATGACCGTGCTGCGCAACGGCAAGGAGATCCGGTCCATCCCGGTGACCACCGGCAAACCGGGCTACGCCACCCGCAACGGGGTCAAGGTGATCCTGGGCCGGGAATCCTTCGTACGCATGCGCGGCACCAGCATCGGCATCGCCGAGGGCAGCGCCGACTCCTACGACCTGCCCGTGTACTGGGCCACCCGGGTCACGTGGAGCGGCGAGTACGTGCATGCCGCCCCCTGGTCCGAGGGCTCCCAGGGCTGGGAGAACGTCAGCCACGGCTGCACCGGCATGAGCACCGCCAACGCCAAGTGGTTCTTCGACACCGTCCACGTCGGCGACATCGTCAAGGTCGTGGGCAGCGCGGGCGACACCATGACGCCCTTCGACAACGGCTTCGGCGACTGGAACATGGACTGGGACGAATGGCGCAAGGGCAGTGCCCTCGTCGGAGGCAAGAAACAGGGGAGCAACCCCGCCGAGGCGGCCCGCCTGCGCCCCGAGCTCTAGCCGCCCCGCTGGCCCCGCGGGCCGCCCGGCCCGTCAGGCGTCCACGGCCCTGCGGCTGCGCAGCAGGCCCGCCAGCGCCTCGGCGAACACCGCCGGGTCGAGCGGGTGCGTCACGGCCGCGTCCGCGCGGCTCCACGTGGCCAGCCAGGCGTCCTGCGGGCGGCCCATCAGCAGCAGCACGGGCGGGCAGCGGAACACCTCGTCCTTCAGCTGCCGGCACACCCCCATGCCGCCCGCGGGCGCCGTCTCGCCGTCCAGGACGCACACGTCCACGTGGTGCGCCTCCAGGGCCGCGAGCACGCCCGGGAGGGTCGCGCACTCCACGTACTCGACCGGCGGCACGTCGGGGGCCGGCCTGCGCCCCGCGGCCAGCCGGACCTGCTCGCGGGTGTCCGCGTTGTCGCTGTAGACCAGCACGGTGGCCGTCGGCTGCATCGTTCCTCCAGGCTTGTGTTCGGCACAGCTGTGGATCTGACGTGGAGCTGATCGATGGCCGGACTCTACTCCGCGAACACCCTTCCGGAGGAGGGTCCGTCAGGCCCGCGCGGTGCCCCGGAACGTCCGGTTCCCCCCTTTGGGGGACCCCGGCACTGGGCCGTACGAGCAGCGCACATGCTCTTGACACACCGAACGGCACCCCCCGGAGTGAGCGCGAGATAAGCGACCGACATAATGTCGGTCGTGGCGACTGCAACAGCAACAGATACCGGGCACGCACACCCGTCGGTCAATCGACCGAACCTCACCAGCGTCGGAACCATCATCTGGTTGAGTTCCGAGCTGATGTTCTTCGCGGCCCTCTTCGCGATGTACTTCACCCTGCGATCGGTGACCGGCGCCGACCACTGGAAGGAAATGGCGTCCTCGCTGAACCTTCCGTTCTCGGCGACGAACACCACGATCCTGGTGCTCTCCTCCCTCACCTGCCAGCTCGGCGTCTTCGCCGCCGAGCGCGGCGACGTGAAGAAGCTGCGCACCTGGTTCGTGATCACGTTCGTGATGGGTGCCATCTTCATCGGCGGCCAGGTCTTCGAGTACACCGACCTCGTGAAGGAGGACGGCCTCTCGCTCTCCTCCGACCCGTACGGCTCGGTGTTCTACCTGACGACCGGCTTCCACGGCCTGCACGTGACGGGCGGTCTGATCGCCTTCCTGCTGGTTCTGGGCAGGACGTACGCGGCCAAGAGGTTCACCCACCACCAGGCGACGGCGGCCATCGTCGTGTCCTACTACTGGCACTTCGTCGACGTGGTGTGGATCGGCCTCTTCGCCACGATCTACTTGATCAAGTAATCGGTCCCGTCCCGCACCGGACCAACAGTCCAGATCGACGCAGAAGATCCTGACACCGGGGTAATCCGTGAAAAAGCTCTCCGCACGACGACGCCATCCGCTGGCGGCGGTCGTCGTCCTACTCTTCGCGCTGGCGGTCACTGGGGGGCTGTACGCCGCGTTCGCGCCGGCGGACACGGCCAAGGCCGATGAGACCGCCCAGTCCCTCGCCATCGAGGAGGGCAAGAAGCTCTATTCCGTGGGCTGCGCAAGCTGCCACGGCACCGGCGGTCAGGGCACCACCGACGGCCCGAGCCTCGTCGGCGTGGGCGCCGCGGCCGTCGACTTCCAGGTCGCCACCGGCCGCATGCCGCTCCAGCAGCAGGGTGCCCAGGCCCCCCGCAAGAAGGCGATCTACTCGCAGGCCGAGATCGACCAGCTCGCCGCGTACATCTCCTCGCTGGGCGCCGGCCCCTCGGTCCCGACCAAGGATCAGTACAGCCCGGACGGCGCGGACATCGCCAAGGGCGGGGAGCTCTTCCGCACCAACTGCGCCCAGTGCCACAACTTCACCGGTAAGGGCGGCGCGCTCTCCAACGGCAAGTTCGCCCCCTCGCTTGAGGACGTCAACCCCAAGCACATCTACGAGGCCATGCAGACCGGCCCGCAGAACATGCCTTCCTTCCCCGACACGACGATGTCGGAGAAGAACAAGAAGGACATCATCGCGTACCTCGACACGGTCAACAGCAGCAAGTCGGAGAGCCCGGGCGGCCTCGAGCTGGGCGGGCTCGGCCCGGTCAGCGAGGGTCTGTTCGCGTGGATCTTCGGCCTGGGCGCGCTGATCGCAGTAGCCATCTGGGTCGCGGCCCACACCGCTAAGGCCAAGAAGTCATGAGTAGCCAAGACATTCCAGAAGAGAACCTGCCGAGCGCGCAGGACACGCACGGCGGTGCCGTGACGAAGACGGCCGGCGACCCGTTCGCCGACCCCGGCCTGCCGCCGCACGAGCCCCGCATCCAGGACATCGACGAGCGGGCAGCCCAGCGCTCCGAGCGCGTGGTCGCCTTCCTGTTCCTGCTGTCCATGCTGGCCACCGTCGGCTTCATCGCCTCCTACGTGGCCCTGCCGGTCGACAAGAGCATCTACGTCTTCCCGATCGGCCACATCAGCGCCCTGAACTTCGCGCTGGGCATGACCCTCGCGGTGGCGCTGTTCTGCATCGGCGCGGGCGCGGTCCACTGGGCCCGCACCCTGATGTCGGACGTGGAGGTCGCCGACGAGCGGCACGCCATCGCCGCCGAGCCGGACGTCAAGGCCAAGGTCCTGGCGGACTTCAAGCAGGGCGCCGAGGAGTCGGCCTTCGGCCGTCGCAAGCTGATCCGCAACACCATGTTCGGTGCGCTGGCCCTGGTGCCGCTCTCCGGCGTGATGCTGCTGCGCGACCTCGGACCGCTGCCGGGCACCAAGCTCCGGAAGACCGCCTGGTCCGAGGGCAAGATGCTGATCAACCAGAACACGCTGCAGCCGCTGCGTCCGGAGGACATCCAGGTCGGCTCCCTCACCTTCGCCATGCCCGAGGGCATGAAGGAGGAGGACCACGACTTCCAGAAGGAGATCGCCAAGGCCGCCCTGATGATCGTCCGGCTCCGCCCGGAGAACATCAAGGACAAGCGCGAGCTCGACTGGTCGGCGGACGGCATCGTCGCGTTCTCCAAGATCTGCACCCACGTCGGCTGCCCGATCAGCCTCTACGAGCAGCAGACGCACCACGTGCTGTGCCCCTGCCACCAGTCCACCTTCGACCTCTCCGACGGCGGACGCGTGATCTTCGGCCCGGCCGGCCACGCCCTTCCGCAGCTGCGGATCAAGGTCAACGACAAGGGCTACCTTGAGGCCATGGGCGACTTCGCCGAGCCCGTCGGTCCTGCCTACTGGGAGCGCGGATGAGCACTACAACCGACAACCGCCGCAAGGCGCCCGCAGGCGAGCGGGTAGCCGACTGGGCCGACGGCCGTCTCGGGATCTACTCCCTGGCCAAGGCCAACATGCGGAAGATCTTCCCGGACCACTGGTCCTTCATGCTGGGCGAGGTCTGCCTCTACAGCTTCGTCATCATCATCCTCACGGGTGTGTACCTGACGCTGTTCTTCCACCCCAGCATGGAAGAGGTCGTCTACCACGGCTCGTACGTCCCCATGCAGGGCATGCGGATGTCCGAGGCGTTCCAGTCGACGCTGAACATCAGCTTCGACGTCCGCGGCGGTCTGCTCATCCGGCAGATCCACCACTGGGCGGCGCTGATCTTCCTCGCCGGCATGTTCGTGCACATGATGCGCGTGTTCTTCACCGGTGCGTTCCGCAAGCCGCGTGAGGTCAACTGGCTGTTCGGCTTCCTGCTGTTCGTCCTGGGCATGTTCACCGGCTTCACCGGTTACTCGCTCCCGGACGACCTGCTCTCCGGCACCGGTGTCCGCTTCATGGAGGGCGCGATCCTGTCCGTGCCGATCGTCGGCACGTACGTCTCGATGTTCCTCTTCGGCGGCGAGTTCCCCGGCTCGGACTTCGTGCCGCGGTTCTTCTCCATCCACGTCCTGCTGCTGCCGGGCATCATGCTCGGTCTGCTCGTGGCCCACCTGATCCTCGTGATCTACCACAAGCACACGCAGTTCCCCGGCCCGGGCCGGACCAACAAGAACGTCGTCGGCCTCCCGCTGATGCCGGTCTACATGGCCAAGGCCGGTGGCTTCTTCTTCCTGGTCTTCGGCATCATCGCGGCCGTCGCGGCGATCGCCTCGATCAACCCGATCTGGGCCATCGGCCCGTACCGCCCGGACCAGGTGTCCACCGGTGCGCAGCCCGACTGGTACATGGGCTTCTCCGAGGGCCTCATCCGTGTGATGCCGGGCTGGGAGATCAACCTGTGGGGCCACACGCTGGTCCTGGGCGTGTTCATCCCGCTGGTGATCTTCCCGCTGGTGCTGGCCGCCATCGCGGTGTACCCGTTCATCGAGTCCTGGGTCACCGGTGACAAGCGCGAGCACCACCTGCTGGACCGCCCGCGCAACGCCCCGACGCGCACCGCCTTCGGTGCCGCCTGGATCAGCTGGTACTTCGTGCTGCTGATCGGTGGTGGAAACGACCTCTGGGCCACCCACTTCCACCTGTCGATCAACGCGATCACCTGGTTCGTCCGCATCGGCTTCTTCGTGGTGCCGGTCCTGACGTTCATCGCGACCCGCCGGATCTGCATGAGCCTGCAGCGCCGCGACCGCGACAAGGTGCTGCACGGACGCGAGTCCGGCATCATCAAGCGCCTGCCGCACGGTGAGTTCGTCGAGGTCCACGAGCCGCTCTCGCAGGAGCAGCTGCACACCCTCACGGCGCACGAGCAGCCCAAGCCGCTCGAGCTGGAGCCGGAGTTCGACGAGAACGGCGTGGCTCGCAAGGCCGGCGCCGGACAGCGCCTCCGCGTGAAGCTCTCCAAGGGCTTCTACGGCGAGGGGACCCAGATCCCCAAGGCCACGCGCGAGGAGTACGAGGAGATCACGAGCGGCCACGGCCACCACTGATCTCCGGGTCACTGCCTGATCCACACTGATCGCTGATCGCCACAGCGAGAGCCCCGTCCACCGCATGGACGGGGCTCTTCGCTGTTCCCGGGGGTGGATAGGCTGGGCGGGCAGGGCCCCGGGACGAACCCGGCCCTCCGGACCGACCACCAGGAGCGTGGACCATGAACGTTGTGACCCCGGCAGGCGGCGACAGCGCGGTGGCCCCCTCCTGGCCGGGCCTCCTGGACGCCCTCCTCACCGGCCGGGACCTCACCGCCGACGACACCGCCTGGGCCATGGACCGGATCATGCGCGGCGAGGCCACCGACGCCCAGATCGCGGGCTTCCTGGTCGCCCTGCGCGCCAAGGGCGAGACGGTCGCCGAGATCTCCGGCCTGGTCCGTACGATGTACGCGCACGCCCGGCTCATCGAGGTGCCCGGTCCCAGCGTGGACATCGTGGGCACCGGCGGCGACGGCGCCAAGACCGTCAACATCTCCACCATGTCCTCGATCGTCGTGGCCGGCACCGGCGCGAAGGTCGTCAAGCACGGCAACCGGGCGGCGTCCTCCGCCAGCGGCGCCTCGGACGTCCTGGAGAAGCTGGGCGTGAACCTCGACCTCACGCCCCGGCGGGTCGTGGAGGTGGCCGAGGAGGCCGGCATCACCTTCTGCTTCGCCGTGAAGTTCCACCCGTCCCTGCGGCACGTGGCCGCGGCACGGCGCGAGCTCGGCATCCGGACCGTCTTCAACGTGCTGGGCCCGCTGACCAACCCGGCCAGGGTGCGGGCCCAGGCCACGGGCGTCGCGGACCCCCGGATGGCGCCGATCCTCGCCGGAGTGCTCGCCGAGCGCGGCTCCTCGGCGCTGGTCTTCCGCGGCGACGACGGCCTCGACGAACTCACGACCACCGCGACCTCGCGGGTGTGGGTGGTCTCCGGCGGCCGGGTCCGGGAGGAGTCCTTCGACCCGCGGGACGTGGGGCTGGACCTGGTGCCGGTGGAGGCGCTGCGGGGAGCCGACGCGTCGTACAACGCGGACGTGGCGCGGCGCGTGCTGGCCGGGGAGACCGGGCCCGTACGGGACGCGGTGCTGCTGAACTCCGCCGCGGCCCTGGTGGCCCAGGCGCCCACGGAGGCGCCGCTGGCGGAGCAGATCCGCGCCGGGCTGGCGCGCGCGGCGGAGTCGATCGACTCCGGTGCGGCGCGGCGGGCGCTCGACCGCTGGGTGGTCGCGAGCAACGCCTGACGTCTCGCCCCGCGGAACGGCGGTTCCGCGGGGCGATCACGTGTGCCATACTCCTCCGCAAGGTCACGAGTGACAGCGATCAGGCCCCGGCTTGCTGTCCGGCAACCCTCCGTCCGTGGCGGGGTGCCCCGGGTGATGACCAGGCCGCAGGCAGCGAGGTCTGCGGCAAGCGCGGATCCCTCGCCAGGGATCCTGGTCGTCGAGGGAGTTCCTTCCGTGGTTCAGCGAATGCGTTAGGGCTCGAAGAGCCCCTTTTCCGCGCACCCTTTTCCCTTTCCCGCGCCCGTCGCGCGGTGGAATTCGCCTGCCTTCTTACGGGAGTTCGCCATGTCCGTCTCCACCCTTGCCACCGATCAGACCATTTGCACCCCTCTGCCGGTTCTGGGATGCGATGTCCGCGTCCCGCTGGTCACCGGGGGAGAGGTGACGTACGCGGCGCTGGACTACGCCGCCAGCGCGCCCGCCCTGCAGCGGGTGTGGGACGACGTGGCGGCGTACGCGCCCTACTACGGCAGCGTGCACCGCGGCGCGGGATACCTCTCGCAGCGCTCGACCGAGCTCTTCGAGAACAGCCGGGCCGACGTCGCCGCGTTCCTCGGCTGCCGGGACGGCGACCAGGTCGTCTTCACCCGCTCGACCACCGACTCCCTCAATCTGCTCGCCGCCGTACTCCCCACCGGGACAAGGGTGTTCGTCTTCGAGACCGAGCATCACGCGGCGCTGCTGCCCTGGGAGCGGCGCGCGGACGTCGCCGTGACCTACCTGGACGCGCCCCGCACCCCCGCGCAGGCGGTGGAGACCCTGGAGCGGGCGCTCGCGGCCCGCGAGCCCCACGGCCCCGCGCTCGTGTGCGTGACCGGCGCGTCCAACGTGACCGGCGAGCTGTGGCCCGTACGGGAACTGGCGGCGGCCGCGCACGCGCACGGGGCGCGGATCGTGGTGGACGCGGCTCAGCTCGTACCGCACCAGCGGGTGGACATCGCCGAACTGGACGCGGACTGGGTCGCCTTCTCCGGGCACAAGCTGTACGCCCCCTTCGGCGCGGGCGTGCTCGCCGGGCGCGCGGACTGGCTCCGCGACGCGCGGCCCTACCTCGCGGGCGGGGGCGCGAGCCGGCGCGTCGCACGGGGCGCCGCCGGCGAGGTGGAGGTCGACTGGCACGAGGGGGTCGCCCGGCACGAGGCCGGCTCGCCCAACGTCATCGGCGCCTACGCCATCGCCTCCGCCTGCAAGGCGCTCACCGAGGCGGGCTTCGACCGGCTCGCGGACCGGGAGCGGGAACTGATCGCCCGGGTGCGGGAGGGGCTCGCGGCGGTGCCGGGGGTGCGGGTGCTGTCGCTGTTCGGGCCGGACGCCCCGAGCGTGGGCGTGCTCTCGTTCACCGTCGACGGCTGGAACAGCTCGCACTTCGCGGCGGCGCTCTCCGCGGAGTACGGGATCGGCGTCCGGGACGGCCTCTTCTGCGCGCATCCGCTTGTGCGGACGCTGGTGGGCGGCGCGTCCTCGGCGGGCGGCGGGTGCGGCTCCGACGAGGGGGCGCCCCTCAACGCGATCCGCGTGAGCTTCGGTGCCGGCACGCCCGACGAGCACGTCGAGCGCTTCGTGGCGGCGGTCGGGGAGCTCGTCCGCGACGGGGCGAAGTGGTCCTACCGGACGGAGGGCGGACGCTGCGTTCCCGCGTGACCGCGGGTGGTTTCGGCACCGCCGGGCACGTCGGCGGGTGATTGCCCGCCGTTGCGGCGGAGGGGAGTGCCCCGGTCCCGCCCTTTCACCGTTTCCCCCTGCGGGGCGAGGGGGGCTTCCCCCCCCCGTTTCGGGAAGGGGCGGGTCAGGGGAATCACCCCCGCCGGGACGGCGCGCAACCCCCACCGGCGTGACCGGCGGTGCCGAACCGCGTACGGCTACGCCTCCAGGCCGATCGCGAACGCCGCCTCCAGGTCGTGCTGGGAGTACGTGCGGAAGGCGATGTGCGTCTCGGTCGAGGCGACGCCCGGGACCTTGCTGATCCGTCCCGGGATGACGTCCGCCAGGTCGTCGTGGCGGGCCACCCGGACCATGGCGATCAGGTCGTGCGCCCCGGTCACCGAGTACACCTCGCTCACGCCCTCGATCGCCGCGATCTGCTCGGCGATCTCGGGGATCCGGTCGACGTCGGTCTTGATCAGGACGATCGAAGTGATCACGGCGGGCTCCTATCGGGGGTCGGGGGGCAGCCCCGCTTCACTCTAGTCGTACGTCCGTACCTCGCCCACGCGTACAGGAAGCCGAGGGCGAAGCCCACGACGTGGGCGAGGTAGGCGACGCCGGGCCGGTCGCCGGCCGAGCGGGCGGCGAGCCACTGCAGGGCGAACCAGAAGAGCAGCACGGCCCAGGCCGGGAAGCGCAGGGGCAGGAAGAAGAGGAACGGGAAGAGACTGGTGACGCGGGCCCGGGGGAAGAGGTAGAGGAAGGCTCCGAGCACGCCGGAGATCGCCCCGGAGGCGCCGACGAGCGTCCGGTCGGAGCCCGCGTGCACGAGGGCGTAGCCGAGCAGTGCCAGCACTCCGGCGGCGAGGTAGAAGAGGGCGAAGGCTCCCCGGCCCATACGGTTTTCGGCCATCGCGCCGAAGACATAGAGGAAGAGCATGTTCCCGAGCAGATGCAGCCAGTTGCCGTGCACGAAGAGCGCGGTGAGCGGGGTGATCAGCTCCGCCGCGGGCCCGTGCCAGAGCTCCTCGGGCACCACGCCCCAGCGCTCGAAGTAGGCGGCCTGCGCGGCCAGGAGGCTGCTGCCGCTGCCCGGGTCGCCGGACAGGGGGGCCGTGAAGCCGGACGCGGGGCCGAGCAGGAACACCACACAGCAGGAGCCGATGAGGCCGTAGGTGACGAGGGGAGCCTGTCCCGGCTTTCCGAACATGAGCAGATCATGACGTACCAGCAGTAAAGCGCACAGAGTGCCTCGCCGGGCCGCCGAAGCGGGCCCGCGCTCCGCGCCGCATGACCATCAGGCCGTAGGGTTACGGGAAGCACACCCGCAGTTCGATGGACTTGACGAGGACGGACGACACGATGGGCGTTCCCCAGCCGACAGCCGGGACCCGGTGGCGCTGCGCGCTGTGCGGCAATCTGACCCGGTTCGATGTGACGCGTACGACCAAAGCCGTGGAATTCGTTCACCTCGACCTCTCCGGTGAGCCGAGCGTGGAGGAACGCGAGGTCGTCAGTGAGACGATCGAGTCCGTGCGTTGCCGCTGGTGCAACGCGGTCGACCAGGTCGAGCTGGTCGACCGGCCGGGCGCGAACGCCTGAAGAACGGGAGCGATGGTGGTGGAGCACACAGGTGGCGCGGAGACGGCCGGTGGGCCTGGTGACACCGGTGGGACCGACGGCGCTGCCGAGGTGCTCGACCGACCGTTGCCGGAGGGCGTGCGGCGCCGGGTCATCGGGCTGGTGGCGGAGGCGTTCGGCGGGCTGACCGTCTCCGAACTCCCGGCGGCACTGCGGCAGTACGCCCGGTTCACGCCGAGCCGGCGGGCCAAGTTCGCGGGCAACGCGATGGCGGCCGCGGTGGAGAACGACGCCGCGTTCCGCCAGCGCATCTCGGCCCGGCTGCGCGAGACGGGCTCGGAGCTCGCCGAGGCGCTGGACGCGGGCTCGCCGCCGGCGGCCGCCGATCCGGAGGACGTGGCGGCCATGGCCTACGTGCTGCGGCCCGCCGGCTGGGTCAAGCTCGTCACGGCGGCCGGCGAGGAGGCGCTGCGGGCGACCGCGGAGCGCGCCGGCGAGGAGGCCCAGCGCGAACTGCGGCGGCTGCGCGAGGAGCTGGCGGAGGCACGGGCCGCGGCCCGCGCCGAGACCGAGCGGATCCGTGCCGAGCTGGACGCCGCCCGCAAGGAAGCCGATTCGCTGCAGCGCAAGCTGCGCAGCGCCGTGGCCGACGTGCGGCGCGGCGAGGCCGCCGTGCGCAAGGCGGAGGCCGAACTGGAGGCCGTGAGAGCGGCCGGCGCGGCCGAGAAGGCGGCGGCGCTGGGGGAGACCCGGCGGCTCAAGACGCGGCTGTCGGAGGCCGAGGCCGCGCTGGAGGCGAGCCGCCGGGCGGTGCGCGAGGGCCGCAGCGTGGAGGACATGCGCCTGCGCCTGCTGCTCGACACCGTGCTGGACGCGGCCCAGGGGCTGCGGCGCGAGCTGGCGCTGCCGCCCGTCTCCGTGCATCCGGCGGACACGGTGGACGCCGTGGAGCCCGGCCGGATGACCCCGAAGGACATCGCCACGCGCGCCCTGTCCGAAACCGACCCCGCGCTCCTGGACCAGCTGCTGGCGCTGCCTCAGGCGCACCTCGTCGTCGACGGCTACAACGTCACCAAGACCGGCTATCCGACGATGCCGCTGGACAAGCAGCGGCTGCGGCTGCTGGGCGGGCTCGCGATGCTGGCCGCGCAGACGGGCGCCGAGGTCACGTGCGTCTTCGACGGCGCCGAGCTGGCCGCGCCCGTCCTGCTCGCACCGCCGCGCGGGGTGCGGGTGCTCTTCAGTAAGCCCGGCGTCACCGCCGACGAGCTGATCCGCCAGCTGGTGCGGGCCGAGCCGCCGGGCCGGCCGGTCGTGGTGGTCTCCACCGACCGCGAGGTCGCGGACGGCGTCGCGAAGGCCGGCGCCCGGCCGGTGGCATCGGCCCTGCTCCTCAAGCGACTTGCCCGTACCTGACCGTCAAGCCGTCATCACCGGCTGTGTCACGTTGGTAAAGCTTCGCTTGGGGCGGGAGATTTTTCTGATGAGGATTTGAACGGACCACTCCGGGGTCACTAAGGTCGGGCCTCGAACCTTCGCCCGGTCGATCATCCAATGGGGGTGACGGTGAAGGTCCCGCCCTCGCCGCTGCTTTCGGCGTGCGGTGGCGGCCGAGGAAGAAGGAGCTCGTCTCCGTGGCGTCCCACCGTCGTCCCAAGCAGCCGGGCCGCGCCCGGGTGACCGTCCTGACGGCGACCGCAGCCGCAGCCGTCGCCCTCACCTCGCAGGCCGCGCACGCCGATCCGAAGGCCTCCAAGGCGGAGGTCAAGGAGAAGGTCGACAAGTACTACGAAGAGGCCGAGCAGGCCACGGAGAAGTACAACGGGGCCAAGGAGAAGCAGGACAAGCTCGACCAGCAGGTCACCGATCTCCAGGACAAGGTCGCCCGCGGCCAGGAGGAGATCAACAAGCTGCGCGACGGCCTCGGTTCGCTGGCCACCGCGCAGTACCGCAGCGGCGCCGTCGACCCCTCGCTGCAGCTGCTCCTCTCCTCCGACCCGGACGGCTACCTCGACAAGGCCTCGACGCTCAACCAGGTGAGCGCCAAGCAGGCCAGCACCCTCAAGCAGATCTCCGAGAAGCAGCGCGTGCTCAAGCAGCAGCGCCAGGAGGCCACCGGCAAGCTCAAGGACCTCGCGGAGACCCGCAAGGTGCTGGGCGAGCAGAAGGAGGCCGTCCAGGAGAAGCTCGCCGCGGCCAAGGAGCAGCTCAACACCCTCACCGCCGCCGAGCGCGCCGAGGTCATGGGCGAGAAGGAGAAGGCCGACGGCGGCAAGAGCGGCGACGGCGCCCGCGCCGGCCGCGACAGCTCCCGGCCGGACCTCGGCAAGGACGTGCCCACCTCCGGCCGCGCCGCCGCTGCCCTCGCCGCCGCCCAGGGCAAGATCGGCTCCCCGTACGTGTGGGGCGCGACCGGCCCTGGCTCCTTCGACTGCTCCGGGCTGACCGGCTGGGCGTACGCACAGGCCGGCGTCACGCTCCCGCGCATCTCCCAGGACCAGGCCAACGCCGGCACCCGCATCTACGACCAGAGCCAGCTCAAGCCCGGTGACCTGGTGCTCTTCTACGGCGACCTGCACCACATCGGCCTCTACGCGGGCAACGGCATGACCCTGCACGCCCCCAAGCCGGGCGCGAACGTCCGCTACGAGTCGATGGGCAACATGCCCTTCCAGTTCGGTGTCCGCATAGGCTGACGGACCGGCCCGCCACTGGGCCGAACGGCTGACGCGCCGCCCGTTCGGGCGAATCGCGGTGGCCCGCGCTGACTCCACGCCCCGCCGGTGACCTGCGTCTCCGGCGGGGCGTCCGCATTCCCGTCCCATTCCCACCCCCGGCGGTCTTTGAACGCGGGGTGAGCACGCCGCTACTGTCTGGCGCTGCGGTACGACACGTCCCGGACCGCGCCCACAGAGCAGCAACGAAGGGAGTGCGGCAGCCCGTGGCGTCCCATCGCCGTTCTTCGCAGTCCGGTCTCACCCAGACCGTCCGGGTCACCGTCCTGTCCGCCGCCGTGGCCACGGCGGCGGCCGCCATGGCGCCCCCGGCCGTGGCACGGCCCGGCGACACCGCCCGCGACGACCGGTCCGGCGGCACCGTCAAGTCACAGGTCGACCGGCTCTACGAGCAGGCCGAACGGGCCACCGAGAAGTTCAACGAAGCGGGCGAGCGCGCCGGAGAGCTCCGCCGCAAGGTCGCCGAGGCCACCGACCGCGTCGCCCGCGGCCAGGAGCGCGTCAACCGCATGCGCACCGCCCTCGGCATGATCGCCGCCGCGCAGTACCGCAGCGGCGCCGTCGACCCCGCCCTCCAGCTGCTCCTCTCCTCCGACCCCGACGGCTACCTGGAGCGCGCCGCCACCCTCGACCGCGTCTCCGACCGCCAGGGCGAACAGCTCAAGGCCCTCCTCGGCGCCCAGCGCGCCCTCCGCCAGGAGCGCACCGAGGCCGCCCGCATGCTGGGCGAGCTGGAGGACACCCGCAAGGCCGTCGAACACCACAAGCGCGACGTCGAGAGCAAGCTCGCCACCGCCCGCCGGCTGCTGAACGCCCTGCCCGAGGCCGACCGCCGGGCCTACGCGCGGGCCTCGCGCTCCGGCGGCCCCCGGACCCTGGACCGCTCGGACGGCGGCGGCCTCCTCGGCGGGCTGCAGGACCTCACCGCCTCCTCCGGCCGAGGCGCCGCGGCCGCCATGGCCGTCCGCTCCGCCGTCGGCTCGCCCTACGCCTGGGGCGCGAACGGGCCGGGCGCCTTCGACTGCTCCGGGCTCATGCAGTGGGCCTACGGGCGGGCGGGGGTCGGCCTGCCGCGCACCTCCCAGGCCCAGCGCAACGCCGGCCGGCACGTCCCGCTGTCCGAAGCCCGCCCCGGCGACCTCGTCATCTACCGCGACGACGCCAGCCACGTGGGCATGTACGTGGGCAACGGGCAGGTCATCCACGCGCCCTACCCCGGCGCCCGCGTGCGTTACGACCCGGCCAACATGATGCCGATTTCGTCCGTGACCCGGCCGTGAGCGCGCCCTGAGCGCACGCCGGGGGGCGCGCGGCTCGTACGATGCGGGACGTGACGGGCCGGTGGCGTAGGAGCGGACGCGGGGGCACACGCGCGGGCGGCCGTGGGCCGGCCCGCCGGGCGGCGTGCCTCCTGATGGCCCTCCAGGCCCTCCTCGTCTGCCTCACCGGCTGCTCCGGCCTCACCGGCGCGAACGACGGCGGCCGGGACCGCGCCCTGCAGGGCGTCCTGGACCGGTGGGCCGCGGCCGTCCGCGACCGCGACGAGAACGCCTTCCTCGCCGCCGTCGACCCCGCCGCCGAGGGGTACCGGGCCGAGCAGCGCCGCGTCTTCGCCAACCTCGCCGCGGTGCCGCTCGCCTCCTGGGACTACCGGCTCGTGCGCACCGGCGGCTTCGCCCCCGAGCGGGGCGACGGCGGCGGGCGGCGCGTCGCCGCCGAGGCCGAGCTGCGGTACCGGCTCGCCGGCTACGACGGCGTGCCCGTCACCACCCGCACCCGGCTCACCCTCGTCGAGCGCGACGGACGGTGGTACGTGGCCGCGGAGGCCGCCCCGCAGGGCGGCGGGCAGCTGTGGCAGCAGGGCCCCGTCACCGTCGTCCGCGGCGAGCGCAGCCTCGTCCTCGGCGTCGGCCAGGACCGCGAGCGGCTGCGCGCCCTCGCCGACCTCGCCGACAAGGCCGTGCCCGCCGTGGGCGCGGCCTGGCACGCCAAGCCGCGGGAGTGGCCCGGGCGGGTCGTCGTCGAGATGCCGGCCTCCCTGGAGCGGATGGCCGCCCTGCTCGGCTCCCCCGTCTCCAACTACCGCGGGATCGCCGCCGTGACCACCGGCGAGGCGGGCGGCACGGGCGCCGCCGCGCCCGCGGACCGCATCATCGTCAACCCCGAGGCGTACGGCGTGCTCGGCGAGTTCGGGCGGCGCATCGTCCTCACCCACGAGACCGCGCACGTCGCCACCCGCGCCAGGACGACCAAGGCCACGCCGCTGTGGCTCTCCGAGGGCTTCGCCGACTGGGCCGCCTACCGCGGCACCGGCCGCACCGCGCGCCAGGCCGCGCCCGAACTCGCCCGCGCCGCCGCGGCGGGCCGGCTCCCCCGGGAACTCCCCGGTGACCCCGACTTCGGCTTCGCCGGAGAGGCGGGGAAGCTGGCCCGCGCGTACGAGGAGGGGTGGCTGGCCTGCCGCCTGATCGCCGAGCGCTGGAGCGAGGAGAAACTCGTCGCGTTCTACCGCGCGGTGGGCGACCACGGCCGCCGGGACGGGGCCGTGGAGACGGCCCTCCGCAAGGTCCTGGGCATCTCGCCCGCGGAGTTCACGGAGCGGTGGCGAGCGTACGTTGCGGAGCAGTTCGGTTCGGGCTGAGCGGTGCCGCTCCGCGGGGGTTCAGCCGATTTCGGCACCGCCGGTACACGCCGTGGAGGTTGCTCGCCGTCGCGGCGGGGTTGAGAGGCGAGGCCTCTCGACCCCGTGCTGCGAGGCGACGGGCCTCCCCTCCGCCGGGCATCTTGCCGCGGGCAAGAAATCCCGCCGCGACGGCAATCAGCCACCGCGGCGGTGACCGGCGGTGCCGGACCGGCCTCGGCCTTCGCGGAACGGCACCGTGCCGGGCCGGTCTCGCGCTCCGTACGGCTCGCCCCGCCGGGCGGGACCGTCAGCCCGCCACAAGGGCTCGTTCCCGCTCCGCGGGAGGGTCGTCGGGGGAGGGCGCCCCCGGCAGGGACACCGTTTCGCGCCACAGCCGCGCGCACGAGATCAGCGTCGCGACGACCAGCAGCCCGTTCCGCAGCGTCAGCGTGGCCACGCCCAGCTTGTCGCTGGCGACCACGTGGGAGAACCAGATCGGGAACTCCAGCTGGGTCAGCGGCGCGGCCAGCAGCACGAGGGCGATCGGCAGCCGCTGCCGCGTCGTGCCCATCGTCAGGCACACGGCCGCCAGCCCGAGCAGCCAGACGACGTACTGGGGGCTGATCACCCGGCTGGTCGTGGTGAACAGCAGCACCGCCGCGAACGCCGCCTCGTACGGCGTGCACGCCGTGAACCGCCGCGCCCGCACGCGCCACAGCAGCAGCCAGGCGAACGCCAGCACGCTCAGCACGAGCGCGAGCCGGCTCATGGTGTGCACGTACGGGCCGAGGAACTCCACGGAGCCGTAGTGCAGCCGCGCGTGCCCGTGCCAGCCGGCGTGCCGCCCCAGGTGGAAGACGAGCGAGCCCAGGGACTCCACCTCGGTGCCCCGGTCCCGCTGGAAGGTCAGGAAGGCCAGGGCCCCCGGCATCGTCGCCGCGAACATCAGCCCGGACACCGCGGCCGTCACCGCCGCCGCGCTCCACGCCGCCCGGGTACGGGTCCCCCGGGGCGTGCCGACCAGCAGCAGCACCGGCCACACCTTCAGCAGCGCCCCGAAGGCCGTGAGGGCGCCGGAGAGCCGGGCCCGGCGCCCGGCCGCCAGCAGGGCGGCGACCGCGACGGCCGTCACCATCACGTCGTAGCGGGCGTAGACGATGGGGCCGAGCAGCGGGACGCCGGCCACCCACGCCCACACTCCGGCGGCCGGTCGCCGCCCGTCCCGCACCGCGTACAGCAGCAGCGCGTAGACCGCCGCGTCGGCGAGGAAGCAGACGGCGAAGAAGGCGGGGGCGTAGTCGAGGAACGGCAGCAGGCCGGGGGCGAGCACGGCGAGGGCGGCGGCGGGCGGGTACTGCCAGGTGACGTCGTCGTAGGGGAAGGTGCCGGTGCGCAGCACCCCGTACCAGCCCTGGTAGATCACCTCGATGTCGACGGAGACGTCCGACCCCGGCATGACCCACACCCGCAGCACGCACATCAGCAGCACGGCCCGGGTGACGGCCCACACCGCGACCGAGAGCCGCAAACCCCTGCCCGCCATCATCCACCTCGCCCTTCACGGTCACTACACGCTGTACGCGCGCCGCTACTGCAAGGCATGATGCCGCCCCGGCCGGTCCATACGCGGTGACGTGGCGGGACGGGGCCCCGACTGCCCCCGATCGCACCCGGTACTGTCGGACGGCGATGGACAAGACTCTCGTCGTCACCAACGACTTCCCGCCCCGCCCCGGCGGCATCCAGGCGTTCCTGCACAACATGGCGCTGCGGCTGGACCCGTCGGGCATCGTCGTCTACGCCTCCACGTGGAAGCGCGGCCAGGAGGGCGCGGAGGCCACCGCACGCTTCGACGCCGAGCAGCCGTTCCAGGTCGTCCGCGACCGCACCACGATGCTGCTGCCGACGCCCCGGGTGACCCGGCGGGCCACGGACCTGCTGCGCGAACACGGCTGCACCTCGGTGTGGTTCGGGGCCGCGGCCCCGCTCGGGCTCATGGCCCCGGCGCTGCGCCGGGCGGGCGCCCGCAGGCTGGTCGGCACGACGCACGGGCACGAGGCCGGCTGGGCGCAGCTGCCCGCGTCGCGGCAACTGCTGCGGCGGATCGGCGAGGGCACCGACACCCTCACCTATCTGGGCGAGTACACCCGCTCGCGGATCGCCTCCGCGCTGACGGACGAGGCGGCGGCCCGCATGGCGCAACTGCCGCCCGGCGTGGACGAGAAGACGTTCCACCCCGGCTCCGGCGGCGACGAGGTCCGCGCCCGGCTCGGTCTCGCGGACCGCCCCGTGGTGGTGTGCGTCTCACGGCTGGTGCCGCGCAAGGGCCAGGACACGCTGATCCTCGCCATGCCCCGGATCCTGGCGGCCGTTCCGGACGCGGTGCTGCTCATCGTCGGCGGCGGCCCGTACGAGGACGAGCTGCGGAAGCTGGCCGGCGAGACGGGCGTCGCCCACGCCGTCCGCTTCACGGGCGCCGTGCCGTGGGAGGAACTGCCCGCGCACTACGGGGCGGGCGACGTCTTCGCCATGCCCTGCCGCACGCGCCGCGGCGGCCTCGACGTCGAAGGGCTCGGCATCGTCTACCTGGAGGCGTCGGCGACGGGCCTGCCCGTCGTCGCCGGAGACTCGGGCGGGGCGCCGGACGCCGTCCTGGAGGGCGAGACGGGATACGTGGTGCAGGGCGGTTCGCCGGCCCAGGCCGCGGACCGCATCGTGACGCTGCTGCGGGATCCGGAGCTGCGCGCGCGCATGGGCGCGCGGGGCCGGCGGTGGGTGGAGGAGAAGTGGCGCTGGGACCTGCTGGCCGAGCGCCTCAAGGAATTGCTTTAGGGCATCCCCTCAGCGCCGGACGGGCCGGCTTAGGAAGAAACCCGGCCCGCCAGCCCAGCGCC
>NZ_JBMMMZ010000002.1:579536-592407 GCF_049725035.1 Streptomyces sp. XH2
GTCGCCCCCCCCCCGCCCGCCGCCGGGCGCCCTCACCCACCCCCCCCCCCCCCCCCCCCCGCCGCGACAGGGAACGCCGGGCCGCTACGCGCGGTAAATGGCCTCGATCTCGTCGGCGAAGTCCTTCGCCACGACGTTCCGCTTCAGCTTCAGCGACGGCGTCACGTGCCCCGACGCCTCCGTGAACTGCGCGGGCAGGATGCGGAACTTGCGCACCGATTCGGCCTTCGACACCGCGGCGTTGCCGTCGTCGACGGCCTTCTGCACGTCCGCCAGCAGGTCCGGGTCCTCGGCCAGTTCGGCCGGCGTCGTCCCGGCCGGCTTGCCGTGGTCGGCGAGCCAGCGCGGCAGGAAGTCCTCGTCGAGGGTGATGAGCGCGCCGACGAAGGGCCGGGCGTCGCCGACGACCATGCACTCGGCGATCAGGGCGTGCGCCCGGATGCGGTCCTCGATCACGGCCGGGGCGACGTTCTTGCCGCCCGCGGTGACGATGATCTCCTTCTTGCGGCCGGTGATCGTGAGGTAGCCGTCCTCGTCGAGGGTGCCGAGGTCGCCGGTGTGGAACCAGGCGTCGGACATGGCCTCCTCGGTGGCCGCCTCGTTGTTCCAGTAGCCCTGGAAGAGGTGCTCGCCGTGCAGCAGCACCTCGCCGTCGTCGGCGATGCGCACGACCGAGCCGGGCAGCGGCTGCCCGACCGTGCCGATCTTCGGCCGGTCCCAGGGGTTGAACGCGGTCGCGGCGCAGGACTCGGTGAGGCCGTAGCCCTCCAGGACCGTGAAGCCGATGCCGCGGTAGAAGTGGCCCAGGCGCTCGCCCAGCGGCCCGCCGCCGGAGATGGCGTGGGTCGCCCGGCCGCCGAGGACGGCCCGCAGCTTGCCGTAGACGAGCTTGTCGAAGACGGCGTGCTTGACGCGCAGGCCGAGGCCCGGCCCGGAAGGGGTGTCCAGGGCCCGGCTGTAGGCGATGGCGGTGTCCGCGGCCTTGTCGAAGATCTTGCCCTTGCCGTCGGCCTGGGCCTTGGCGCGGGCGCCGTTGTAGACCTTCTCGAAGACGCGGGGCACGCCCAGGATCAGGGTGGGGCGGAAGGAGGCGAGCTCGTCCGTGAGGTTGCGGATGTCGGGCACGCAGCCCAGGCGGATCGGCGCGAGCATCGCGCAGATCTCCACCAGCCGGCCGAAGACGTGGGCGGTGGGGAGGAAGAGCAGGACGGACGAGTCGCCCGTGTTGAACAGCGGCTTGAGCCGCTCCACGGCGTTGCCGCACTCCGCGAAGAACGCGCGGTGGGTGAGGACGCAGCCCTTGGGGCGGCCCGTGGTGCCGGAGGTGTAGACGATGGTCGCGGGCGAGTCGGCGTTCGCCAGGGCGCTGCGCTCGTCGACCTCCTCGTCCGTGACGTCGGCACCGGCCTCGCCGAGCTCGCCGACGGCGCCGGCCTCGATCTGCCAGACGTGCGCGAGCGCGGGCAGCCGGTCCCTCACGGACTCGACGGCCGCTTCGCGCTCTGCGGTCTCGACGATGCAGCCGACCGCGCCGGAGTCGCTGAGGATCCACTGGATCTGCTCGGCCGAGCTGGTCTCGTACACCGGCACGGTGACGCCGCCGGCGCTCCAGATCGCGAAGTCCAGCAGCGTCCACTCGTAACGCGTGCGGGACATCAGGGCGACCCGGTCGCCCGGCCGCACGCCGGAGGCGATCAGGCCCTTGGCGGCCGTCCGGACCTCGGCGAGGAAGGCGGCGGCGGTGACGTCCTCCCAGCGGTTGCCGGCCTTGCGGCCTATGACGACGACATCGGGGCGCTGCGCGGCGTTGCGGCGGATCAGATCCGTCAGGTTTCCGTCCGCAGGGACCTCATAGAGGGCCGGAAGGCTGAACTCGCGCAAGACTGCTGCTCCTCGTCGGGCGCCGGCGCCGCCGCGTCTTCGAGGGGCGCTGCTCGGCTGCGGTCCATGATCAGGCAAGGGGGGTAGTGGACTGCCCGGACGTTACCCACCAGTACGGCTTTCGAATAGGGGGCTGCGCCCAGATGTTCTCTGCGTCACATGCCCCGGGACTCCTTCGACGCACCCTAGCCCCTCCGTTTGGTGACCCGGAAGTAACCACGGGAGTAACCGCAGGTCGCAGCCCTTCCGGAGGCCCGGCCGCAGCGCCTAGGGTGATCGGTATGGAGGCGCTATGAGGGTTCACGTGGTCAGCGACGTGCACGGCAACAGCACGGCTCTCGCACGGGCGGGCGACGGCGCCGACGCCCTGGTCTGCCTGGGCGACCTGGTTCTCTTCCTCGACTACGCGGACCACTCGCGCGGCATCTTCCCCGAGCTCTTCGGCGTGGAGAAGGCCGACCGGATCGTCGAGCTGCGCACCGCCCGCCGCTTCGCCGAGGCCCGCGAGCTGGCCCGCAGCCTGTGGCACGGCATGGACCGGGACGCCGCGATCGAGGGCGCCGTCCGCAAGCAGTACGCCGAACTCTTCGCCGCCTTCCCCGCGCCCACGTACGCCACCTACGGGAATGTCGACATCCCCCGGCTCTGGCCGGAATTCGCGCAGGAGGGCACGACCGTCCTCGACGGCGAGCGCGCCGAGATCGGCGGTCTCGTCTTCGGCTTCGTCGGCGGCGGCCTGCCCTCGCCCATGCGCACCCCCCACGAGATCTCCGAGGAGGAGTACGCGGCCAAGGTCGCGGCCCTCGGCGACGTCGACGTGCTCTGCTCGCACATCCCGCCCGACGTGCCCGAACTCTGCTACGACACCGTCGCCCGGCGCTTCGAGCGCGGCAGCGCGGCCCTCCTCGACGCCATCCGCGCCACCTCGCCCCGGTACGCCCTTTTCGGCCACGTCCACCAGCCGCTCGCCCGCCGGATGCGGATCGGGGCGACGGAATGCGTCAACGTCGGCCACTTCGCCTCCACGGGCACACCCTGGGTGCTGGAGTGGTGACGGGCAGCGCGATGTAGCCTTCAGCGGCAGACACCAGGCGGCGGACCGGTACGGAGGAGCCACGGAGATGGCGGAACACACGAGCTCGAGCATCACGATCGAGGCGACCCCTGCCGAGGTGATGGCCGTGATCGCCGACTTCGGCCGCTACGCGGAGTGGACCGGAGAGGTCAAGCAGGCCGAGGTGCTGGAGAAGGACGAGCAGGGCCGCGCCACGCAGGTGCGCCTCGTGCTGGACGCCGGCGCCATCAAGGACGACCACGTGCTGGCCTACAGCTGGCCCGAGCCCGGCGTGGTGAAGTGGTCGCTGGTCAAGTCGCAGATGCTGCGCCAGATCGACGGCTCGTACAGCCTCGCCCCCGTCGCGGGCGGCAAGCACACCGAGGTCACGTACCAGCTCACCGTCGACGTCAAGATCCCCATGCTCGGGATGATCAAGCGCAAGGCGGAGAAGGTCATCATCGACCGCGCCCTCGACGGCCTCAAGAAGCGCGTCGAGAGCGGCACCGCTTCCTGACCCCGGGCGCACCGACCGCTCCCGTACGCGTCACGTCACCGCTGGAGGCTCCCCCTTTGCGCACGGTCCTCGTCACCGGTCCCGGCGGCGCGGGCCGCACCACCGCCGCGGCGGCCACGGCCCTCGCCGCGGCCCGCGAGGGGCGGCGCGTCCTGCTCCTCACCGCCGACCGCGGCCCCGCGCCCGAAGCCGTGCTCGGCACCGCCCTGCCCGCACCCGGGCCGGGCAGCGGCGCGCTCTGGGGGCCGCCCGCGGAGGCGGCGCCCGGGCTGCACGCCGCCCGCATCGCCACCGGCGAGCACTTCCAGGACCGCGCCCGCGACCTCCAGGAGCGCGGCGCCTCCCTCTTCGACCTGCTCGGCGCGAGCCCCCTCGACCCCGAGGAACTCACCGAGCTCCCCGGCGCCGAACCCCTCGCGCTGCTCACCGCCCTGCGCGCCGCCCACGAGGAGCGCGCCTGGGACCTGCTCGTCGCCGACCTGCCGCCCCTGCACGCCACGGTGCGGCTGCTCGGCCTCCCCGAACAGCTGCGCCGCTACCTGCGCCGGCTGCTGCCCGCCGAGCGGCAGGCCGCCCGCGCCCTGCGCCCGATGCTCGCCCAGCTCGCCGGCGTGCCCATGCCCGCCCAGCGGCTGTACGAGACCGCCGAGCGCTGGGAGGCCGAGCTCGCCGCCGTCCAGGACGTCCTCGAAGCGGACGGCACGACCGTGCGGCTCGTCGCCGAACCCGGCCCCCTCGCCCTCGGCGAACTGCGCCTGGCCCGCGCCGCGCTCGCCCTCCAGGGCTGCCGCGTCGACGCCCTCGTCGCCAACCGGCTGCTGCCCGGCACCACCGGCGACGCCCCTCCCGCCGACCCCTGGCTCGCCGGTCTCGCCGCCGAGCAGCTCACCGCCCACAAGACCCTGCACGAGGAGTTCCTCGTCGACGGCGTCACCGTCTGCGAGCTGCCGCACCTCGGCCGCGGCCCGCGCGGCCCGCAGGACCTCGCCGAGCTCGCCGCACGCGCCCGCTCGACCACCATCGGCGTGGCCGCGGGGGCGAGCGAGAGGGGCAGCGGTCCGGCCGGCGGCGTCGGCGTCATACCCGGCGGCGGCCTCACCGACGAGCTCGACGGCTGGCAGGGCACCGGCAGCGCCGCCGGCGACCGGACCGTCGAGGACCGCCTCGCCACCGACGGCGTGCTGCTGTGGCGCCTCCCCCTGCCCGGCGCCGCCCGCGACGAGATCGACCTCCTGCGCCGCGGCGACGAACTCATCGTCGGAGTCGGCCCGTTCCGCCGCGTCCTGCCCCTGCCCTCCGCGCTGCGCCGCTGCACCGTCTCGGGCGCCGGACTGCGGGACGGGGCGCTGTGCGTGCGCTTCACCCCCGACCCCGGCCTGTGGCCCAGGCCCTCCTGAACGGCACTGCCTGAACGGCACCCCGCCCTTCGGGTAACGTCGGAGAAAACCCCTGTTGCAGGAGCCAGGAGCAGCCGCCATGAGCGATCACACCGAGCGCCCCGCACCCGAGGCGGCGCCCGACCCCGATGCCTGGGAGCGGGCCTGCGCCGAGGACCTCGCGGCTGAGCGCGCCCGCCGCCGCACGCAGCAGGGCCCGGAGCCCGGCAGCGCCGCCGAGGAGCTGCGCAAGCTCGTCGACGCCGTCGCCGAGAAGGTCTCCGGCATCCAGCTGCCCGGCGGAGGCACCGCACAGGGCGTCGTCCAGCAGGTCATCGCCCAGGCCAAGGCCGCCGCCCTGCCCGTCATCGAGCGCAACCCCGACGTCTTCGACCACCTCGCCTCCGCCGGCTCCGAACTCCTGGCCGCCTACCGCGCCGCCGTCCAGGGCCAGGAGACCCGCTGGACCCGCGACGAGCCCGCCCCCGGCCCCGGACGGCCCGCCGGCCCCCGCGACGACGACGGGGGCAAGGGCGGGAGCGAACGCATCGACCTCGACTGATCTCCGGCTCCGGTACGGTGGGGCCCGGCGGGGTTCGAGCGAAAAACTGAGGGACACATGGGACTCACCATCGGCGTCGACATCGGCGGCACGAAGATCGCGGCCGGTGTGGTCGACGAAGCGGGCAGCATCCTCGCGACGTGCAAGGTGCCGACCCCGCCGACCCCCGAGGGCGTCATCGACGCCATCGCGGACGCGGTGCGCACGGTCAGCGAAGGCTTCGAGGTCGAGGCCGTCGGCATCGGCGCCGCCGGATACGTGGACGACAAGCGGGCCACCGTCCTCTTCGCCCCGAACATCAACTGGCGCCACGAGGCGCTCAAGGACAAGGTCGAGCAGCGCGTCGGCCTTCCCGTCGTCGTCGAGAACGACGCCAACGCCGCCGCCTGGGGCGAGTACCGCTTCGGCGCCGGCCAGGGCCACGACGACGTCATCTGCATCACGCTGGGCACCGGCCTCGGCGGCGGCATCATCATCGGCAACAAGCTGCGGCGCGGGCGCTTCGGCGTGGCCGCCGAGTTCGGCCACATCCGGGTCGTGCCGGACGGCCTGCTCTGCGGCTGCGGCAGCCAGGGCTGCTGGGAGCAGTACGCCTCCGGGCGCGCGCTCGTCCGCTACGCCAAGCAGCGCGCCAACGCCACCCCGGAGAACGCCGCGATCCTGCTGGGCCTCGGCGACGGCACGGTCGAGGGCATCGAGGGCAAGCACATCAGCGCCGCCGCCCGGCAGGGCGACCCGGTCGCCATCGACTCCTTCCGCGAGCTGGCCCGCTGGGCGGGCGCGGGCCTGGCCGACCTGGCCTCGCTCTTCGACCCCTCCGCGTTCATCGTCGGCGGCGGCGTCTCGGACGAGGGCGACCTCGTGCTCGACCCCATCCGCAAGTCGTTCAAGCGCTGGCTGATCGGCGGCCAGTGGCGCCCCCACGCGCAGGTGCTCGCCGCGCAGCTGGGCGGCAAGGCGGGGCTGGTCGGCGCGGCCGACCTGGCCCGTCAGGGGTAACCCCGCTTCGGGGGTGCCCCGTTTCCGTCCGCCGTCAGGCGATCTTTCTCCGCCGCAGCGGACATCGACCACGATGGTGGAGCCCGGGGGGGGCGCGCCGGCCCCAGGCCGGTGCGGCACCGCCGGACACCGCCGTCTCGCGTCCCGCCGTCGCGGCGGAGAGAGGTGACGGAGCGGAATGGGTTCAGCAACCGGAACGGGCACGGCGGCATTGCCGGATCTTCCGGCGTCCCGGACGGAGTCCGACGGCTCCGTCGTCATTCGCGTGCTCAGTTACAACATCCGCTCCATGCGCGACGACGTCGCGGCCCTCGCCCGGGTGATCCGGGCCTGCCGGCCCGACGTCGTCTGCGTTCAGGAGGCTCCGCGCTTCTTCCGCTGGCGCAAGGCCGCCGCCCGCCTCGCCCGGACCTCCGGGCTCGTGTACGTCTCGGGCGGCGCCACCGCCTCCGGCCCCATGATCCTCTCCTCGCTCCGCGCCCACGTGGAGCGCACCGAGGACGTCCTGCTGCCCCGTACCCCCGGTCTCCACCAGCGCGGCTTCGCGACCGCCGTGCTGCGGTTCGGCCGGGCCCGGCTCGGGGTCCTCAGCTGCCACCTGAGCATCAAGGACTGGGAGCGCCACGAGCAGGGCCGGCTGCTCCTCGACCGGCTGGCCGCCCTGGACGTGCCGCACGCCGTCGCGGCGGGCGACCTCAACGACCGCCCCGACGGCCGCACGTTCGGCCTGCTCGCGGACGCCCTGCAGGACGGCTGGGCGACGAAGCCGTGGGGGAGGGAGCACACCACCCGGCTCGGCGATCCGCTGCAGCGGATCGACGCGGTCTTCGCGACGGAGGGGGTGGAGGTGCTGGGGTGCGGGGTGCCCATGGGGCTGCCCGGCATCACCGAAGGGGATCTCCGGGCCGCGACGGATCACCTGCCGGTGCTGGCCGCCTTGCGGGTGCCTGCCGCATAGGCCCGTCGCCCGGCCGCGGCGGGAAGAATGTGCCCGCCGCGGCGGTGAAGCACCACCGCGGCGAGAGTCCGGCGGAATGCGCGGCCACCGGAGCCGTACGTGATCGCGCTAGACCACCGCTCCGCGGCCCGGGTCGTCGTCCTCCTCGTCACTGTCCTTCATCCGCAGGACGAGCGTCGCGAAGCCGCCCAGGAAGCCGCCGATGCCGATGGTGGTCAGCCACCAGGTGAGCGGCTGCTGCAGCAGGACCATGACCAGGAGCAGCAGCGGGCCGCCCAGCACGGCGATCCAGGCGAAGCGGGCCGTGACGTCGCCGGTGGGCAGGGGCGGCGGCTCGGGCGGGATGAAGTGGCCCTCGTCCGCGTCGGCCTCGACCGCGTCGTCCTCGGGGGGCTCCGGCGTGCTCCAGTCGCGGGGGCCGACGCCGGGCGCGTAGACGATGAAGCTGCCCGGCGGATCCTCGCGCGGGGCGGGCGGCGGCCCGGCGGAGTCGTCCTTCTCCGCCTCGCTCTCCCCGGCTCCGGCCCCGGTCCCGGCCCCCGCCCCGGCAGGGGCGTCGTCGTCGCCCGTGGCGGGCCAGCGGCCCTTCTCCGGATCGGGCTGTTCCCCGTACGCGGCGACGAGCTCCGCCCAGGCCGCGTCCTCGTCGAGCGGGTCGCGGCTCTCGTCGCGGCCCGCGTCACGCTCAGCCACGGGCGGCCGTCCCCTCCTCGGAGCCGACGCCGGAGAGCCGGCCGATGAACGCGTGGGTGTCCGCGAAGATGCGCTCCGCGTCGTGGTCGAGCGTGGCCACGTGGTAGCTGTGCTCCAGCAGCCGCTCGGTGACGTCCCGCGAGGAGACCCGGGCCAGGATGCGGGCCGAGTCGGCGGGCGGCACGATGTGGTCCTCGGGGCTGTGCATGAGCAGCAACGGCTGGGTGACCTGGGGAAGTTCGGCGTCGACGAGCTGGAAGAAGCGGCGCAGCGAGTGCGCGGCGTGCAGCGGCACCCGGTCGTAGCCGACCTCCTCGGAGCCCGGCTTGGCGATGTCGCTGGCGATACCCTTGGTGGAGCGCACGAAGTGGCGCACGACGGGCAGCGCCTTCGCGGCGACGCCGTGGACCTTGTTGCCCGGGTTGACGAGCACGATGCCGCTGACGGCGTCCCCGTGGCGGGCCGCGAGCCGCAGGGCCAGGGCCCCGCCCATCGACAGGCCGCACACGAACACCTGGGAGCACCGTTCACGCAGCTCCCGCAGCGCGTGGTCGACCTCCGCGTACCAGTCCTGCCAGCCGGTGAGCTGCATGTCCTGCCAGCGGGTGCCGTGGCCGGGCAGCAGCGGCAGCGAGACGCTCAGGCCGCGCTCCGCCAGATGGTCCGCCCAGGGCCGTACGGACTGCGGGGAACCGGTGAAGCCGTGACACACGAGGACGCCTACCTCTCCGCCTTCGTGGCGGAACGGCTCGGCTCCGGGGAGGAGCGGCACCGGGATCTCCGATCGGTGGAACGGGGGTAAGGGAGGACGCAGGGGGTCCGGCCCTCAGCGTACGCGGAGCGCCGCACGGCGGGTAGGCAGGTTAAGGTCTCCTCGTCACACACAGGAGGTTCTCGGTTGTTCTACGGCGCTATGAAGGTGTCCATCGGCGGGTCGCTGAAGCTTGCCTTCCGGCCGTGGGTGGAGGGCCTGGAGAACATCCCGGCCGAGGGGCCCGCGATCCTCGCGAGCAACCACCTGTCGTTCTCGGATTCCTTCTTCCTCCCGGCGGTGCTGGACCGCAAGGTCACGTTCATCGCGAAGCAGGAGTACTTCACCTCCCCCGGAGTCAAGGGGAAGCTGACGGCGGCGTTCTTCAAGGGCGTCGGTCAGCTGCCCGTGGACCGTTCGGGTGCCCGCGGCGCGGGTGAGGCCGCGGTCAAGAGCGCCATGGAGGTGCTGGAGCGCGGTGAGCTCTTCGGCATCTACCCGGAGGGCACGCGTTCCCCCGACGGCCGCCTCTACCGGGGCAAGCCGGGCGGCCTCGCCCGGGTGGCCCTGCTGTCCGGGGCGCCGGTGATCCCCGTCGCCATGATCGACACCGAGAAGGTGCAGCCCCCGGGCAAGGTGCTGCCCAAGATGGTGCGCCCGGGCATCCGGATCGGCGAGCCGCTGGACTTCAGCCGCTACCACGGCATGGACGGCGACCGCTTCATCCTGCGCTCGGTGACCGACGAGGTCATGTACAAGATCATGGAGCTGTCGGGCCAGGAGTACGTGGACATCTACGCGACCGCCGCCAAGCGGCAGATCGCGGAAGAGGCGAAGCGGAAGGCCGAGGAGGAGAAGGCGGCCAAGGCCGCCGGACTCGACAAGGCCGATCAGGCCGACCAGGCTGACCAGGCCGGCAAGTAAAGGGGAAGCGGCAGCCGGTGCGCGGGGCGCCCGGCTCGGGGGTTGGTCGATGACACCGCGCAGCAGGAAGCCGCGCGTCGTACGGATGTCGGTGGAGCTGCCGCTGTGGCGCGCGCTGACCGGCTACCGCGTGCTGACGCTCTGCTACGCCCTGGCGATCTTCGCCGTCAACTACCACGAGTACGCACATCCGCTCGGCGGCGCCGTCTACATGGGCGTACTCACCGGGTGGACGGCGCTCACGTGGAACCGGACCTCGGTGCCCGAGCGGTGCACGAAGCGGTTCCTCACGGCCGACCTGGCCGTCGCACTCGCCGGAATCCTGGTCACCGCCGCCGTCGACACCCAGGCGCGGATCGACGGCGGCGCGGCCACCCTGCCGTCCATCTGGACCGGTGGCGCCGTACTGGGCCTGGCCATCAAGGGCGGCTGGCGCTGGGCGGCCGTCGGCTCCACCCTCGTGGCCGTCGCCAACCTCGCCGAGCGCGGCAGCCCCGCCCGGGACACCGTCCACAACGTGCTCCTGGTGTGGGTCTCCAGCATCGCCATCGGCTACATCGTCGAGGTCGCCCGCGCCAGCGAGCGCACCCTCGCCCGCGCGCTGCGGATCGAGGCCGCCACCCGCGAGCGCGAGCGGCTCGCCCGCGACATCCACGACGGCGTCCTCCAGGTGCTGGCCATGGTGCAGCGGCGCGGTGCCGCGCTGGGCGGCGAGGCGGCCGAGCTCGGCCGGATGGCCGGTGAGCAGGAGATCGCGCTGCGCACCCTGGTCGCCGGGGGCCTGCTGCCCCCGCAGCGCTCCGCCGAGGAGCCCGCCGGGGACGCGGAGCCGGCCGGCGCCGCGCCGGACGCCCCGCGCATCCCCGCCGGCCCCATCGACGTCGGGGCGCTGCTCGCCCCGCACGCGGGCGCCGGCGTCTCCTTCGCCGGGCCGGGCACCCCCGTCCTGCTGGAGGCGGCCGCCGCCGCCGAGCTCGCCGCCGCCGTCGGCGCCGCCCTGGACAACGTGCGCAAGCACGCGGGCGACGGGGCACGGGCCTGGATCCTGCTGGAGGACGAGCCCGACGCGGTGATCGTCAGCGTGCGCGACGACGGCCCCGGCATCCCCGAGGGCCGTCTCGCGGACGCCGAACGCGAGGGCCGCATGGGCGTCGCCCTGTCGATCCGCGGGCGCCTGCGCGACCTGGGCGGCAGCGCCGAGCTGGTGTCCGTCCCGGGCCAGGGCACCGAAGTCGAACTGAAGGTCCCACGGGGGAACGGAAGAGAACAGCGATGAGCGAAACCACAGCGGACACCGCAGCACGGCAGCCGGTCCGGGTCATGGTCGTCGACGACCACCCCATGTGGCGCGACGCCGTGGCCCGTGACCTGGCCGCCGCCGGCCACGACGTCGTGGCGACCGCCGGCGACGGCCCCGAGGCCGTCCGCCGCGCGAAGGCCGCCCGGCCCGACGTCCTCGTCCTCGACCTCAACCTGCCCGGCCTGCCGGGCGTGGCCGTCTGCAAGGAACTGGTCGGGGAGAACCCCGCCCTGCGCGTCCTCGTCCTCTCCGCCAGCGGCGAGCACGCCGACGTCCTGGAGGCCGTGAAGTCCGGCGCCACCGGCTATCTGCTGAAGTCGGCCAGCACGGAGGAGCTCGTCGACGCCGTCCGCCGCACCGCCGCCGGCGACCCCGTCTTCACCCCCGGCCTCGCCGGGCTGGTCCTCGGCGAGTACCGTCGGCTGGCCGCCGACCCCGCCCCGGCCGCGCCCGACGAGCCCAAGGCGCCCCGGCTCACCGACCGCGAGACCGAGGTGCTGCGCCTCGTCGCCAAGGGCCTGTCGTACAAGCAGATTGCCGAGCGGCTGGTTATTTCCCACCGCACGGTGCAGAACCATGTGCAGAACACCTTGGGCAAGCTCCAGTTGCACAACCGCGTGGAGCTCGTGCGCTACGCGATAGAGCGAGGTCTCGACGACGCCTGACCGCGCACTCCGGCCGCGGCGGCGTCCTCCGGCTGAAGGAGAGTGTCATGCGGATCGGAGTGCTGACCGGCGGCGGTGACTGCCCCGGGCTCAACGCGGTCATCCGCGCCGTCGTCCGCAAGGGCGTCCAGGACCATTCCTACGACTTCATCGGCTACCGGGACGGCTGGCGCGGCCTCCTCCACGGTGCCGTCTCCCGGCTCGACATCCCCGCCGTGCGCGGCATCCTCCCGCGCGGCGGCACCGTGCTCGGCTCCTCGCGCACCAACCCCTTCAAGGAGCCGGGCGGCGTCCGGCGGATCCGCGAGAACCTCGCCGAGGACGAGGTCGACGCCCTCATCGCCATCGGCGGCGAGGACACCCTCGGCGTCGCCGCCCTGCTCTGGAGCGAGCACGGCATCCCGTGCGTCGGCGTCCCCAAGACCATCGACAACGACCTCTCCGCCACCGACTACACCTTCGGCTTCGACACGGCGGTCGGCATCGCCACCGAGGCCATCGACCGGCTGCACACCACCGCCGAGTCCCACATGCGCGTCCTCGTCGTCGAGGTCATGGGCCGGCACGCGGGCTGGATCGCCCTGCACTCCGGCCTCGCCGGCGGCGCCAACGTCATCCTCATCCCCGAGCAGCGCTTCGACCTCGACGAGGTCTGCGGCTGGGTCACCTCCCGCTTCCGCGCGAGCTACGCCCCGATCGTCGTCGTCGCGGAGGGCGCCGTGCCCAAGGACGGCGACCTCGTCCTCAAGGACGGCACGTCGCACGACGCCTTCGGGCACGTACGGCTGTCCGGGGTGGGGGAGTGGCTCGCGAAGGAGATCGAACGGCGCACGGGCAAGGAGGCCCGGACCACGGTCCTGGGCCACGTCCAGCGGGGCGGCACGCCCAGCGCGTTCGACCGCTGGCTCGCGACGCGGTTCGGGCTGCACGCGATCGACGCGGTGCGGCAGCGGGAGTTCGGGCGGATGGTGGCCCTGCGGGGGACGGACATCGTGCGGGTGCCGCTGGCCGAGGCGACGGCCCGTTTGAAGACCGTGCCGGTCGAGCGCTACGAGGAGGCCAAGGTCTTCTTCGGCTGAGCACGTGGCAGGCTGCCGCCCCTGCGTCTCCGGCATTCCGCCGTGACCGGGTCGGCGCCGCGCCGCTCCGGGCCGTTTGCGGGGCTGCTTCGCTTTACGCCCCGCAAACGGC
>NZ_JBMMMZ010000002.1:592417-733058 GCF_049725035.1 Streptomyces sp. XH2
GGGGGCCCCCCCGGCGGGCGGGGGGGGGGGGGGGGCCGTCCCGCCCCCCCCCCCCACCCCCCCCCTCCGCGTCCCGGCGCCTTGCGTCACACCAGCACGCTCGCCAGCAGCTCCGCCACGATCGTGGCCCCGTCCAGGGTCAGGACCGACTCCGGGTGGAATTGGACGCCGGCGAATCCGGGCCCCCGCAGGGCGTGCACGTCCCCGCTCACGGGATCCCGGCTCAGCTCCACCCGGTGCATCGCCGGCTCCGCCTCTGCGGACGCGGTGCACCGCGCCGTGAACGTGTTGTAGAACCCCACCGTCTCGGGCCGCCCGAAGAAGTCGATCCGCTCCTGCGCGCCCTGGAACGGCACGTCCTTGCGGACGATCTCCAGTCCCAGCTCTGCCGCGAGCAGCTCGTGCCCCAGGCACACGCCGAGCAGGCCGTGCCGGTGGCCGCGCAGGAGCTCCGCCGCCAGGCCGCGGAGCAGCCGCATCTTGGGGTCGGACGCGTCCGCGGGGTTGCCGGGGCCGGGGCCCAGGACGACGGGTCCCTCGTGGGTCAGGGCGGCTTCGCGGAGGCCGGGCTCGTCGTAGCGCCGCACGGTCACCCGCAGGCCGGACGTGCGCAGCAGGTGGGCCAGCATGGCCGTGAAGGTGTCCTCGCCGTCGATCACGAGGGCATGGCCGGTCAGCCCGGCGGCCGGGACGGTGTCCGCGGACCGCATGCGCAGCCAGAAGGGGGCGAGGCCGGCGCGGCGGGCGTCGAGCGCGGCGCGCACCTGCGGGTCGTCGGCGAGCCGGGCGGGCGGCCCCGCGGGCCGGGGAGCCCGCGGGGCGCTGACGCCGAGGGCGGCGAGGACGCCCGCCGCCTTGGCGTGGGTCTCGGCGACCTCGGCGTGCGGGTCGGAGCGGCGCACGAGCGTGGCGCCGACCCCGACGCGCAGCCGGCCGCGGCGGTCGATGTCGGCGGTGCGGATGAGGATGGGCGAGTCCAGGGTCCGGGCGCCGCCGGCGTCACGGCCGATGAGGGCGAGGGCGCCCGAGTAGTAGCCGCGCCCGCCGGGCTCGTGGCGCTCGATGACGCGGCAGGCGTTCTGCACGGGGGAGCCGGTGACGGTGGCGGCGAACATGGTCTCGCGGAGCACGTCGCGCACGTCCAGGGAGGAGCGCCCGCGCAGCTCGTACTCGGTGTGGGCGAGGTGGGCCATCTCCTTGAGCCGCGGGCCGACGACGACGCCGCCCATGTCGCCGACGGTGCACATCATCTTCAGCTCCTCGTCCACCACCATGGACAGCTCCTCGACCTCCTTGCGGTCGTGGAGGAAGGCCAGCAGGCCGTCCTTGGCGGGGCCGGAGGCGGGGTAGCGGTAGGTGCCGCTGATGGGGTTCATGACGACGGTCCCGCCGGACATGCGCACGTGCACCTCCGGGCTGGCGCCGACGAGGGTGCGCTCGCCGGTGTGCACGACGTACGTCCAGTAGGCGCCGCGCTCGCCGGCCAGCAGCCGCCGGAAGAGGGCCAGGGCGTCGGCGGGCGTGAAGCCGTGGATCTCGCCCTCGAAGGTCCGCCGGATGACGAAGTTGGCTCCCTCGCCGGTGCCGATCTCGTCCTCGATGACGCGCCGCACGATGTCCGCGTAGGCGTCGTCGCTCACGTCGAACGCGCCGCCCTCGACCCGTACGGCGTGGGACGGCAGCGCGGCGGTCACCTCGTCGAGGGGCAGCTCGTGGGTCTCCTGCGGGCGCAGGACGAGCAGGGGCGTGCCGTCGTCGCGGACGTCGAAGCCGCGCTCGCGGATCTGCCGGAAGGGCACGAGGGCGAGGGCGTCGTGGACGGGGCGGCCCCCGCCGGGCCGGCCGGCGGGCAGGGGGATGTCGGCGAGGCGGCCGGCTTCCCCGACGGGGCCGAGGAGCAGCTCGACGGTGCCGCCGGGGACGCCCGGCCCGTCCCCGGCGCCGCGAGGGAGGCCTGGCGTGCGGCGGTGGAGGAGGGCGAAGGGCGGGCAGCCGGGGCCGGTCAGCCGGGCGAGCAGGGCGGCGGTGCCGGCGGCCGGTGCGGTGACGCTGGTCATGGGGGTTCCTTCCGGTGAGGGAGGAACGGCCCGGGAAACGCGGAAGGCCGCCCCTCGGGCGGCCTTCGCGATGCGTTCCGTGTACGCGCGATCAGTGGGCCGCCGGTTGAGCGGTCCACCACCAGTTACGGGTCTGCTGCGCGAACATGCTGGGCACCCTACCCGACCCACCGGCGCTACCGGCGGGTAGCGGACGGCGTCAGCCTGTCGGAACAGGAGCTTCCGGGGCATGCGGCGGGCGCGTGGCGCCCTGGTCGTGCCGCACCCCTCGTCTCGGCGCGTGTCTCAAAGTGCGGTCCGGCGGCCGGGACAGCAGCCGCGACCCCGTAGGGTTGGAGCGTGACCGTGAACGCTGAAATCCACGCCGGTGGCAACACCTGGCGCTCCCTTCCCGCGGCGCAGCAGCCCGAATGGCCGGACCAAGAGGCTCTGCGCGATGTGATCGCCGAGCTCGAGTCCTATCCGCCCCTCGTCTTCGCGGGCGAGTGCGACCAGCTGCGCCAGCGCCTGGGAGCGGTCGCCCGTGGAGAGGCGTTCCTGCTCCAGGGCGGCGACTGCGCCGAGGCCTTCGACGCCGTCGGCGCCGACCAGATCCGCAACAAGCTCAAGACGCTGCTCCAGATGGGCGCCGTGCTGACCTACGCGGGCCAGGTGCCCGTCGTCAAGGTCGGCCGGATCGCCGGCCAGTACAGCAAGCCGCGCTCGAAGCCGACCGAGACCCGCGACGGCGTGACCCTGCCGACCTACCGCGGCGACTCCGTCAACGGCTTCGCCTTCACCGCCGAGGCCCGCACGCCGGACCCGCAGCGGCTGAAGCGGATGTACCACGCCTCCTCGGCCACGCTGAACCTGGTGCGCGCCTTCACCACCGGTGGCTACGCCGACCTGCGGCAGGTGCACGCCTGGAACCAGGACTTCGTGAAGTCCTCCCCGTCCGGGCAGCGCTACGAGGCCCTGGCCCGCGAGATCGACCGCGCGCTGAACTTCATGAACGCCTGCGGGACGGACCCGGAGGAGTTCAAGACGGTCGAGTTCTACTCCTCGCACGAGGCCTTGATCCTCGACTACGAGTCGGCCCTGACCCGTACCGACTCCCGCACCGGGAACCTGTACGACGTCTCCGGCCACATGGTCTGGATCGGTGAGCGCACCCGCCAGCTGGACGGCGCGCACATCGAGTTCGCCTCCCGGATCCGCAACCCCATCGGGGTGAAGCTCGGCCCGACCACGACGGCCGAGGACGCCCTCACCCTGATCGAGCGGCTCGACCCGGAGCGCGAGCCGGGCCGGCTCACGTTCATCACCCGCATGGGCGCGGGCAAGATCCGTGACCACCTCCCCGAGCTGGTGGAGAAGGTCACCGCCTCCGGCGCCCAGGTGGCGTGGATCTGCGACCCGATGCACGGCAACACCTTCGAGGCGGCCTCGGGCCACAAGACCCGCCGCTTCGACGACGTGCTGGACGAGGTCAAGGGCTTCTTCGAGGTCCACAAGAGCCTCGGCACCCACCCGGGCGGCATCCACGTCGAGCTCACCGGTGACGACGTCACCGAGTGCGTGGGCGGCGGCGACGAGATCTTCGTCGACGACCTGCACCAGCGCTACGAGACGGCGTGCGACCCCCGCCTGAACCGCAGCCAGTCGCTGGACCTGGCCTTCCTCGTCGCGGAGATGTACCGCGACCAGTAGGAGCCGGTGAGACGGAACGGTCAATGGGGCGCGGATCGAGTGATCCGCGCCCCATTGCGTTGTTTTTCCGCCACCGCGCCGGGTAAGGTTAGGGTTACCTTATTGATCAATCCGGCTGGGCGGTGAACCGCGTGTACGTCTGCTCGTGCTTCGGCATCACGGAGCAGCAGGTGCGTGAGCACGCGGGCAAGGGCGCGTGCACGCCCCGGCAGATAGCCTCCGCCTGCAAGGCGGGCACCGAGTGCGGCAGCTGCGTGCGCCGCATCCAGGCACTGCTCGGCCGCGGCGCGTGCCCGCGCCGCGAGCTGGCCGACCAGGGGGAGCCCGGCGTGCTCAGCGCCGACATAACCGCACTGCCGCAGCCCCAGGCGGCCTAGCGGCTCCCGCGGGGCTCAGTCCGCCCCGCCGTTCTCCTGCTCGATGAACTGCGCGATGTACAGCGGCTCGCCCAGCTTCTCGATCAGCTCCAGCTGGGTGTCCAGGTAGTCGATGTGGTCCTCCTCGTCCGCGAGGATCGCCTCGAAGATGTTGGCCGAGGTGATGTCGCCCTTGGCCCGCATGACCTCCACCCCCCGCCGCAGGCGGTCGATGGCCTCGACCTCCACCTGCCGGTCGGCCTGGAACATCTCGGTGATCGTCTGGCCGATCCGGACGTGGAAGAGCCGCTGGTAGTTGGGCAGGCCCTCCAGGAAGATGATCCGGTCGGTGAGGGTCTCCGCGTGCCGCATCTCGTCGAACGACTCGGCGCGCGTATGTGCCGCGATCTTCGTCCAGCCGTGGTGCTCCTGCAGCTTCGCGTGCAGGAAGTACTGATTGATCGCGGTCAGCTCGGCAGTCAGCTGTTCATTCAGGAACTCGATGACCTCGGGGTCGCCCTGCATCGCAGAGGCTCCTTCCAAGCAGGGGTGACTGGCAGGTTGCGCGCATCCTCGCACCGCCCTTGGGGACCGTCCAGTAAGTGCACACTTAGTGGGAGTTGTCCGTATAGAGGAACCCCTGGTCAACGGCGCTCCGAAAGGTCTGACACCATGGGGGCATGGGGCCCTCGAAAAACACCGAAAGCCGCAAAGGGGAGCTCCCCCAGCTGCCGCCGGGGCAGCGACTTCAGCGCGGCTGGCCGGTGACGCACTACGGCCCGGTGCCGAGGTTCAGGCCGGAACGCTGGGAGTTCCGGGTCTTCGGCTCGACCGCCGACGGCGACAAGCACTGCTGGACGCACGACGAGTTCACCGCCCTGCCGTACACGACGGTGGTGGCCGACCTGCACTGCGTCACGAAGTACAGCGTGCTCGGCGCCGAATGGGGCGGCGTCTCGGCCCGTACGGTGCTCGAACTCGCGCCGCCCGCGCCCGGGGTCACCCATGTGATGGTGTGGGCCGAGTACGGCTTCAGCTCGAACCTGCGGCTGGCCGACTTCGCCGCCGCGCAGACGATGTTCGCCACGCACAAGGACGGTGAGCAGCTCACCGCCGAGCACGGCTTCCCCGTCCGCCTCGTCGTGCCGCACCTGTACGCGTGGAAGGGGCCCAAATGGGTGCGCGGCGTGGAGTACATGACCGCCGACCGGCGCGGCTTCTGGGAGGAGCGGGGCTACCACAACATCGGTGACCCCTGGCGCGAACAGCGCTACTCCTACCAGGAACAGCCCGGCGAGGGCCCCGAGCTGTAGGCCCCGCGGCCCGCTAGAGCACGCCGTCGCGCAGTTCCTTCAGGCGGGCCACGTCCGCGGCGTGGCCCGTGGGGCCGCCCGGCGTCTCGATCGTCAGCGGCACGCCGGCCGTCGCCGGGTGGCGGAAGAGCTCCCCGAACGGGTCGGCGCCGATGCGGCCGGCCCCGATGTTCTCGTGCCGGTCCAGGTGCGCGCCCACGGCGGCCTTCGAGTCGTTGGCGTGGATCAGCTTCAGCCGCCCCTCGCCGGTCACGGAGACCAGCTCGTCGAGCGTGCGCTTCATGCCGCCCGGCTCGGCGAGGTCGTGGCCGGCCGCGAAGACGTGGCAGGTGTCCAGGCACACGCCCAGCTTCGGGTGGTGCTCCAGCGCCTCGAAGTACGGGCCGAGGTCTTCCACGAGCGAGCACAGCGAGGAGCCCTGGCCCGCCGTGGGCTCCAGCAGCAGCCAGGGGTCGTCGTCGTGGGTCAGCTCGTCCAGCAGCGGCAGCAACCGCTCGTGGACCTGCTCCAGGGCCGCGCGGCGCGGCCGCCCGCCCGTCGCCGAGCCCGTGTGCACGACCACGCCCCGCGCGCCGATGGCCCGCCCGCGGCGCAGCGAGTGCCGCATCGACTCCGCGGACAGCTCGACCGTCGCCCCGGTGTGCGAGCCGAAGTTGATCAGATAGGGGGCGTGCACCCACACCGGCAGGGACTCCTCCGCGCACGCGGCGCGGAACTCCTCGTCCTGGCGCGGATTGCCCTCCGGGGTCGCCCAGCCGCGCGGGTTGGCGACGAAGACCTGCAGGGTCTCCGCGCCCATCTCGCGCGCGTAGGCGAGGCCCACCTTGGCCAGCCCGCCCGCCACCGGCACGTGGCCGCCCACGGGGTTGCGCAGCCGCCCCGCGGTCGGCTCCTCCACCGCCGCCACCGCTACAGACCGCCCTTGAGCTTGATGGTGATCGTGTCGCCCTTGGCGGCCTGCTCGCCGCCCTTGACCGACTGGCTGTCCACGGAGTCCTGCGGGAAGAAGAACGGCTTGTCGACCTTCACCTTGAAGCCCGCGTCGGTCAGCAGCCGCTTGGCGTCGGCCTCGCTCCTGCCGGTGACGTCCGGGACCGGCACCATCTCCTTGCCCTTGGAGACGGTGAGGGTCACGGTGTCGCCCTTGGCGGCCTTGTCGCCCGTGCCGGGGGACTGCTCGGCCACGGCGCCCTTGGCGCGGTCGGAGAACACCTGGGTGTCCGACACCTTGGCGTCGAAGCCCTTGTCGCGCAGGGCGGCCGTCGCGGCGTCGACGGACATGCCCCGTACGTCCGGCACGTCCAGGGGGGCGCCCTTGCTGACGGTCAGCGCGACCGGCGCCTCCGGCCGGCGCTGCTCGCCCGGCTTCGGGTCGGTGGCCAGCACGGAGCCCTGCGGGGTCTCGGTGCTGAACTGCTTGCCGACCTCGCCCACGGTCAGCCCCGCGTCCTCGATCTTCTTCTTCGCCTCGTCGAAGGGCATGCCGGCGACGTTGGGCACCTCGGCCCGTGCGGGCCCGCGCGACAGGGTGATCGTCACCTTGCCGGTGTTGCGGATGCGCTTGCCGGGCTCGGGGTCGGCCGCGATGACGTGGCCGCGCTCGACGGTGTCGCTGAAGTCCTCCTTCGTGCGCACCCCGAGCCCCGCGTCGTCCAGCGTCTTCTCCGCCTTCTCCCGGGTCATGTCCAGGATGGCGGGGACGGTCGTGAACTGGCCCGAGTTGATGTACCAGACGCCGGTGCCGATCAGCACGGCCAGCAGGGCCGCCACCACGGCGATGACCCCGCGCCGCGGCACCTGCCGGAACCGGCCGCCCGGGCCCGCCGGAGGAGCCGGCGGCGCCGGGGGCGCGGGCGGCTGCGGAAGGCGCGTCGTCCGGTTCAGCTGCTGCTCGCCGTCCTCCGCGGGCAGCGGCCGGGCCGCGGGCCGGGGCAGCACGCTCGTCCGGTCCTCGGGGCCCGCCGTGCGGCGGCCGGTGGCGGCGTCGGTGAGCGCCTGCGGCGGCAGCGCGTCCAGCTCCTCGTCGCTCAGCCCCTCGCGCACCGTGCGGGCCAGGCCGAGCAGGGCGACCGCGTCGGCCGGGCGCAGCTGCGGATCGCGGGACGCCGCCCCGGCGACGAGCCCGTCCAGCCCGGCGGCCAGCCCCGGCACGGCCGCCGACGGCGCCGGGACGTCCGCGTGCAGGTGCTGGTAGAGGACCTGGGCCGGGGTGCCGCCGGTGTGCGGCTTGGCGCCCGTCAGCATCTCGTAGAGGACGACGCCGCACGCGTAGACGTCCACGCGCGGATCCGCGGTGCCGTGCTCCAGCTGCTCGGGGGCGAGGTAGGACACCGTGCCCAGGACGGAGCCGGTGGAGGCGGTGGTGTCGGTGTCCACGGCCCGTACGAGCCCGAAGTCGGCGACCTTCACACGGCCGTCGTCCCCGATGAGGACGTTCTCGGGCTTCATGTCGCGGTGCACCAGCCCCGCGAGGTGGGCCGCGCCGAGCGCGGCCAGCACCGGCTCCAGGATGTCGAGGGCGGCGCGGGGCTGCAGGGCCCCGCGCTCGCGCAGCACGTCGCGCAGCGTGCACCCGGGCACGTACTCCATCGCCAGATAGACGTACGGGCCGTCGGTGCCCTGGTCGTAGACGCCCACCACATTGGGGTGGTCCAGGCGCGCGACGGATTTGGCCTCGCGGATGAAGCGCTCCACGAAGGCCGTGTCCGAGGCGAGGGCGGGGTGCATCACCTTGACCGCGAGCACCCGGTCGAGCCGGGTGTCGAGGGCACGGTAGACCGTGGCCATGCCGCCCACGGCGATGCGGGCCTCCACCCGGTAGCGGCCGTCGAGCGTGTGCCCGACCAGCGGGTCCCCTAGCGTCGTATCCACGCGACGAGTCTAAAAGGGTGAGAGCAGGGCCCTGCTACGCGCCGAACGCCGGACGCTCCGGATCCAGTCGCGCCAAGCCCTCCGCAGGAGAAGACGCCTCGGCGAAGTGCCGCCGCGGTATCCGCCCCGCCCGGTGCGCCAGCCGCCCCGCCTCCACGGCGTGCCGCATCGCCTCCGCCATCAGCACGGGCTCCTGGGCGCGGGTCACCGCCGAGGCGAGCATGACCGCGGCGCAGCCCAGCTCCATGGCCAGCGCCGCGTCGGAGGCCGTGCCGGCGCCCGCGTCGAGGATCACGGGCACCCCGGCCCGCTCGGTGATCAGCTGGAAGTTGTGCGGGTTGCGGATGCCGAGGCCGGAGCCGATGGGCGAGCCCAGCGGCATGATCGCGGCGCAGCCGACGTCCTCCAGCTTGCGGGCGAGGACCGGGTCGTCGTTGGTGTACGGCAGCACGGTGAAGCCGTCGTCGACGAGTATCTCCGCGGCGTCGAGCAGCTCGATCGGGTCGGGCAGCAGCGTGCGCTCGTCGGCGATCACCTCCAGCTTGACCCAGTCCGTGCCGAGCGCCTCGCGGGCCAGCCGGGCCGTGAGGACGGCCTCGCCGGCCGTGTAGCAGCCGGCCGTGTTCGGCAGCACCCGGATGGAGTGCTTCTGCAGGACGGAGAGCACGGAGCCGCGGACGCTCGCGTCGAGGCGGCGCATCGCCACGGTGGTCAGCTCGGTGCCGGAGGCGAGGAGCGCGCGCTCCATGACGTCGAGGCTGGGCGCGCCGCCGGTGCCCATGATCAGCCGGGAGCTGAAGGAGGTGTCGGCGATGGTGAGCAGGTCGTCGGCCATCAGGGCTGATCAGCCTCCCTGCACTGCGGTGAGGACCTCGACGCGGTCGCCGGCGCCGAGCCGCGTGGCGGGCCACTGGCCACGCGGCACGACGGTCTCGTTGACCGCGGCGGCCACCCCGCCGGGCGCGGTGGTCATGCTCGCCACCAGACTGCCGAGGGTCAGGCCGTGGGGCACCTCGCGGTGCTCGCCGTTGACGCTGATGCCCATGTGGGCCGCGGGCGTGTCGGTGGGGTCGGTGGGGTTCATGCGGGCAGCTCCTGGAGCGGGTTCGAGAAGCGTCGGGGGGAGAAGGGGCGGGCCTCCTCGGGGAGGCGCCCCGTGGTCAGCACCTCGGCCATGACGTCGCCGGTCAGCGGGGCGAGCAGGACGCCGTTGCGGTGGTGTCCGGTGGCGGCGTGCAGGCCGGGCAGGGCGGTCGGGCCGAGCAGGGGGGCGTTGTCGGGGGAGCCGGGGCGCAGCCCGGCGGAGGTCTCCACCAGGGGCAGTTCGGTGATGCCGGGCACCAGCTCGTGGGCGTCGCGCAGCAGTTCGTAGACGCCGCCGGCGGTGACCGTGGTGTCCCAGCCGAGCTCCTCGGTGGTCGCGCCCAGGACCAGCTCGCCGTTCTCGCGCGGCACGAGGTACACCGGGCCGCCGCGGACGACCGCCCGCACGGTGCGGGAGAGGAAGGGCGCGTACGCGTCCGGGACGCGCAGCCGCAGCACCTGGCCCTTGACGGGCCGCACGGGCGGCAGGACGTCGGCGGGGACGCCCGCGAGCGTGCCGCTGCGGCTGCCCGCGGCGAGCACGACCTGTCCGGCGGGGACGCGGCGCCCGTCGGCGAGCTCCGCGCCCGCGGCCCGGTCCCCGGCGAGCAGCAGCCGTACGGCCCCGGCGCGGTGGAAGGCCACCCCGGCCCGCTCGCAGGCCGTGAGCAGCGCACGCGCGAGCCTGCGGGGATCGGTCTGGTGGTCCCCGTCGACGCGCAGCCCCCCGCGTACGCCGGGCGCGAGCATCGGCTCCAGACGGCGGCACTCGCGGCCCGTGAGCCACTGCGCGTCCAGGCCGCAGCGCTGCTGCAGGGCGTGCAGTTCGCGCAGGTGCTCCCGGTCGTCGGCGTCGAGGGCGACGGCCAGCGTGCCGCACGCGCGGTAGCCGGTGGCGACGCCGCTCGCCTCCTCCAGCTCGGCCGTGAAGCCCGGATAGCGCTGCGCGGAGGCCAGGTTGAGGGCGAGCAGCGCCTCTTCTCCGTAGTGCAGTTCGGTCACCGCGGCCAGCATGCCCGCGGCGACCTGTGCGGCGCCGCCGCCCGGCGCGGGGTCGGCGACGGCGGTGCGCAGCCCGCGCTGTGCCGCGCGCCAGGCGGTGACGAGGCCGATCAGGCCGCCGCCCACGACGAGGACGTCGCAGGCGGGCACGGCCGGAGCGCGGCCCGATGTGTCCGATGTGGTGGTAGACGCGTCCATGAGGCGTCCAGCCCCTCCCTTCGCCGGCATGACCCGGATCAGGTTCGTACGGTCGGAGGCCGGTCAGCCTCCCTCTCAGCCCGGTCGTCCGGGCTCCCGCGAGTGCGTTGTACCGGTCACCCTAGTACGCCCCGCGATGCCCGGGCGAGGGCCTGTCGGCCGGCGACGCGGCGGTGCCCGCGCGCCGGTCCCCGCCGCCCCCGCCCTACAGTGATCGGGTGAGCGAGCACCGGGAAGAAGCACTTGCCGCCAGTGAGCGGAGCGTCGTCATCGTGGGTGCCGGGATGGCGGGCGTGCAGACCGCCGTCGCCCTGCGCGAGTACGGCTGGACCGGCACCGTGACCGTGCTGGGCGCCGAGCCGCACCCGCCGTACGACAGGCCGCCGCTCTCCAAGGCCGTCCTGCTCGGCAAGGCCGAGGGTTCCGCGTTCGAGGTGGACTTCGCCTCGCTCGGGATAGACCTGCAGCTCGGGCGCGAGGCCACCGGCCTGCGCGCCGCCGAGCGCCTGCTGGACACCGCGGCCGGGCCCGTCCCGTACGACGTCCTGGTCATCGCCACCGGCGCCGAGCCGGTCCGGCTGCCCGGCTGCGAGGGACTGTCCGACGTCCACCTGCTGCGCACCCTGGACGACGCCGTGCGGCTGCGGCCGGTGCTGGCCGCCCAGCACGACGTCGTCGCCGTCGGCGCGGGCTGGATCGGCGCCGAGGTCGCGACGGCCGCCCGGGAGGCGGGCTGCGAGGTGACCGTGGTCGAGGCCGCGGACCGCGTGCTCGCCGGCGCCATGCCCGCCGAGGTCGCCGACCGCATGGCCCCCTGGTACGCCGAGAGCGGCGCCCGGCTGATGCTCGGCGCGCGCGTGAGCACCGTCGAGCCCGGCGCGGTCGTGCTCGCCGACGGCACCCGGCTGCCGGCCGGCGCCGTGGTCGTCGGCATCGGCGCGCGGCCCGCGACCGGCTGGCTGGAGGGCTCCGGCATCGAGCTCGGCGAGGACCGGGCCGTCGTCGCCGACGAGCGGCTGCGCGCCTCGCTCCCCGGCGTCTACGCGGTCGGTGACTGCGCGTCGTTCCCGTCCGCCCGCTACGGCGAGCGGCTGCTCGTGCACCACTGGGACAACGCCATGCAGGGTCCGCGGACCGTCGCCGCGAACATCGCGCTCGGCCCGGCCGAGGGGCCGGTCTACGACCCGGTGCCGTACTTCTGGTCCGAGCAGTTCGGGCGGTTCGTGCAGTACGCGGGCCACCACGCCGGTGCCGACGAACTGCTGTGGCGCGGCGACCCGTCGAGCGCCGCCTGGAGCGTGTGCTGGCTGCGCGACGGGGCCCTGGTGGCCCTGCTGGCCGTCGGCCGGCCCCGGGACCTGGCCCAGGGCCGCAAGCTCATCGAGAAGGGCGCCGTCCTCGACCGGGCGAAGGCCGCCGACGCGTCCGTGCCGCTGAAGTCCGCCGTGCTCTGACGGGCGCGTCACGCCGCCCGCGGCACCGTGACGCGCCCGGGTCGGGTCAACCCGGCTACCGGCTGTCAGCGCCAGATGGCAGGCTTGTCCTGTGACCGAGATTGACGCAAAGATCGACGCGCTTGTTCCCGCCTGGCTCAACCTCCCCGACATCGCCGAGAAGCTCGGCGTGGAGGTGACGCGCGTGCGGCAGCTGGTGAAGGAGGGCCAGCTGATCGCCGTCCGCCGGGGCGAGAACCGGGTGCTCATGGTGCCCGCCGCCTTCATCGGCGAGGGCAAGGTCGTCAAGGGCCTGGCAGGCACCCTGACGCTGCTGCGGGACGACGGCTTCAGCGACGAGGAAATGCTGGAGTGGCTCTTCACCGCCGACGACACCCTGCCGGGCACCCCGGCCGACGCGCTGCGGGAGAACCGCGGCACGGAGGTGAAGCGGCGCGCCCAGGCGCTCGCCGTCTGAGCCGACAGGCCGACAGGAAGTCTCAGCCGCAGTACCGGGCGCGGGTGACCGCGCCCGTCAGAGCCCGTAAGAACCGTCCGGTGCACGGGCGGGGGCCGCCCCCCCCCCCCCCCCCCCCCCCCCCCGACCCGGGGGGAACCACCCGATGTCCGCCACCGCCCGCGAGCTCCTCGCCGACGCCCGGCTCTACCTGTGCACCGACGCCCGCAAGCGTCAGGGCGACCTGCCGGAGTTCCTCGACGCGGTCCTCGCCGGCGGCGTCGACATCATCCAGCTCCGCGACAAGGGCACGGAGGCCGGCGAGGAGCTGGAGCACCTCGCCGTCTTCGCCGAGGCCGCCCGCCGGCACGGCAAGCTCTTCGCGGTCAACGACCGGGCGGACGTCGCCCATGCCGCCGGTTCCGGCGTCCTGCACCTCGGCCAGGGCGACCTGCCGGTGCCCGCCGCCCGCGCGATCCTCGGCGAGGAGGTGCTGATCGGCCGGTCGACGCACGCCGAGGCCGAGGTGGACGCCGCGGCCGCCGAGCCCGGCGTGGACTACTTCTGCACCGGCCCCTGCTGGCCGACCCCCACCAAGCCGGGCCGCCACGCCCCCGGCCTGTCCCTGGTCCGCCACGCGGCGGCCCTGGGCACCGCGCGCCCCTGGTTCGCCATCGGCGGCATCGACGCCGGCAATCTCGGCGAGGTGCTCGACGCGGGCGCCCGCCGGGTCGTCGTGGTCCGCGCGATCACCGAGGCGGACGACCCGGGAGAGGCCGCGGCGCAGCTGGCCAAGCGGGTCCGCGAGCGCCTCTGAGGCCGGCGCGGCGCCCCTCCCGCCGCCGTGTCCGCGGCGGGCCGGCCCGCGAGAGTGTCAAAAAAATATGAAGAACCCGTCCGGCATGCGGACAGGAGACCGGCCTATCGGGCAAATCGCAAAAGTGGGATTGGGGGCCGCGGGAACCGCTGGTTAACTTCGGGTATGGCCCTTGGTACCGCCTCCACCAGGACAGACCACGCGCGCACGGTGCGTGAGCTGCTCGCCTCAGGCGAGCGCTCGTACTCCTTCGAGTTCGCCGCCCCGAGGTCCGAGAAGGGGGAACGCACCCTCTGGGACGCCATCCGCCGGATCGAGGCCGTCGGCCCGACCTTCGTCTCCGTCACCTACGGCGCGGGAGGCTCCTCCCGTGAGGGCACCGTGCGGGTGACCGAGCGCATGGCGACCGACACGACGCTCACGCCCGTCGCCCACCTGACAGCCGTCAACCACTCCAAGGCCGAGCTCCGCAACATCATCGGCCAGTACGCCGACGTCGGCATCCGCAACATGCTGGCCCTGCGCGGCGATCCGCCCGGCGACCCCATGGGGGAGTGGGTGCGCCACCCCGAAGGCCTGCACTACGCCGCCGACCTCGTCCGGCTCATCAAGGAGTCCGGCGACTTCTGCGTCGGCGTCGCGGCCTTCCCCGAGATGCATCCCCGTTCCACCGACTGGGACACGGACATCCGGTACTTCGTGGACAAGTGCCGCGCGGGCGCGGACTTCGCCATCACCCAGATGTTCTTCTACCCCGAGGACTATCTGCGGCTGCGCGACCGGGTCGCCGCCGCCGGCTGCGACACCCCGATCATCCCCGAGATCATGCCCGTCACCAACGTCCGCCAGATCGAGAGGTTCGCGCAGCTCAGCAATGCCGCGTTCCCGCCCGCGCTGGCCGAGAGGATCCTCGCGGTCAAGGACGACCGGGCCGCTGTACGCTCGATCGGGATCGAGTACGCCACGGAGCTGTGCGCTCGGTTGATGGCCGAGGAGATTCCCGGGCTGCACTTCATTACCCTGAACCACTCCACGGCGACGCTGGAAATCTACGAGAATCTGGGACTGCACCAGCGGTCCTGACGGCCGGCCCCTCGAAGGGCTGCGGCCACGAGAGGGGCGTAAATGGGCTGGACGGTCCTCTACATCGCGTTCGGCGTCGTCGCGCTCTGGCTGCTCGGCGAGGTGCTGCTGCAGTACAAGGCGCGACTGCGCTGGCGCCTCCTCGCCTTCGCCGGGTTCCTCGGCGTCGTCGCGGGGGTCGTCATCCCGTCCGTCGCGGTCATCGCGGTGGGCGCGGTGGCGTTCGCCGTCGGGCAGACCTATGTGACGCTCTCCTTCCGCCGGGGCTTCTCCCGCGGCTGGGCGCTCCGCCGGGACGGCCGGGACGCCGCCGACGCGGCGGACGGCAACGGCGAATCCGGCAATCCCGGTAAGTCCGCCAAGGCCGGAAAGTCCGGCAGGGGCGTCAAGTCCGGTAAGCGTGCCGGGAAAGCGGCCGCCGAGGACCACGGCGCGAAGGAGCCGCGGGCCGGCCGGCGCCGCAGGGGCGAGCGCACGGATGCCCCGCCCGCCCCACCCGCTCCTCTGGTCTCCTCCGCCCCGCCGCTCGACGAGACCGCGGCCATGCCCGCCGTCCCCCCGCTCCAGGAGCCCGCGGGCGACCCCGTCGCGCCCGCCGCCGAGCAGCCGCCCCTGGCCGAAACCGCACCCGCCCCCGGCGCGGGCTACGGAGGCTACGGCGACACCGGCTACGCCACCGCCCCGGCTCAGGACGGCGGCTACGCCCCCTACGGCGACGCGTACGGCGCACAGCCCCAGGCCGCCCCGGTGGCCCCCGAACAATTCGACTACGGGCAGGGCCAGTACGCGGCGTATTCCGACCCCTACATCGGCAACCGGCAGCAGGGCTACGACCCGTACGACTCCTACGGGCAGTACCAGCAGCCGCAGACGGCGGCCCAGCCGTACGGCATGGGCGGTCAGCCCGCCGACGCCTACGCACCGGCCCAGCAGTACGACATGGACACCCCGCCCGGCGGGGTCTGGGTGCCGCAGCAGCGCGACAATGACCTGCCGCCCGCCCCGCAGGGCTACCCGCACGCGTACCCGCAGCAGCCCCCGGCCCAGGGCCAGGGCTACGGCGAGCAGTACAACGAGCAGCACCGCTACTGAGCCCCGGCCCGGGGCTCACCCCGGGCCGCGGCCCTACTGGGAGCCGCGCCAGTCCGCCCCGGAGACGATCAGGCCCGCGGCCATCGTCCCGGACATCCCGGCGTGGGCCAGCCCCCCGCCGGGGTGGGCGAAGCCGCCCGCGAGGTACAGACCGGACAGCGGCGTCGCGTTGGCCGTGCGGAGGAACGCGCCCCCGCCGCCGGCCAGCACCGGCGCCGGAACGCCCCCGCCCTCGGCGCCCGTCGCCCGCTCGGTGTCCGCGGGCGTGCGGACCTCGTGCCACAGCAGCCGGTCCCGCAGGCCCGGCAGCAGCCCCTCCGCCGCGTCCAGCATCCGCTCCGCGAAACCGGCGGCCGTCGCCTCGTCCGCCCAGTCCACCCGGCCGTGCGGGGCGACCGTGGCGGTCAGCGTGACGGCCTCGTGGCCCTCGTCCGGGCGGACGTCCGGATCGTCCGGGCGCAGCACCGTCACCGTCGGCCGGTAGTGCAGCGCGGCCGGGCCGCGCGTGCCCTCGCCGAAGACGCCCGCCAACTCCGCGCCGCGGTCCGGGGCGTGGACCACCGTGCGGTGGGCTGCGCCCGCGGCCCGCGCCCCGCGCAGCGCGAGGAAGACCGTGAACCGGCCGGGCGGCACCGGCGGCCCGGGCCGGACGGCGGGCCCGCAGGCCGCCGGCGCGATCCGCCGCAGCACCCCGGGCGAGACGCCGGCGACCACCGTGTCCGCCTCGTCCACGCGGCCGTCCGCCAGCTCCACGCCGGCGGCGCGGCCGTCCTTCTCGGTGACGGCCACGACCTCGGCGCCGAAGACGAACTCCACCCGGCGCTTGCGGCACCGCTCGTACACGGCGTCCGCCAGGCCGCGCATGCCGCCGCGCACGTACCAGCTGCCGAAGGTCTGCTCCATGTACGGCAGCACCGCCGCGCTCGCGGGGGCGGTGCGCGGATCCAGCCCGTACGCCAGGGCGTGACTCTCCAGCAGGGCCGCGAGGCGGGGGTCCTTCAGCTCGCGCCCGGCGACGGCGGCCAGCACGGCCGGGGTGCTCCGCCGGAACAGGCCGCGCTTGCGCAGCCCCGGATACGGATCGTGGCCCAGGGCCTCCAGATACTCCGGGTCGGCGAGCAGCGGCTCCTCCAGCAGGGGCCGGCGCGTGGCGTCCCACACCGCGCGGGCCCGGTTCACCAGCTCGCTCCAGCGCTCGCCCGCACCCGCGCCCACGGCCTCGTCCAGCGCCCGGACCACACCGGCCCGGGACGCGTTGGGCAGCGCCACGGACGTGCCGTCGGCGAAGACGTGCGCGCTCGCCGGGTCGACCTGGACCAGGCCCAGGCTCTGCTCCAGCGACTCCTTGCCCGTCTTCACGAACAGGTCGCGGTAGACGGCCGGCAGGTGCAGCAGCCCCGGTCCCGTGTCGAAGGCGAAGCCGTCCCGCGTCATCCGCCCGACGCCTCCGCCGTGCGTCGCCGCGCGCTCGTACACCGTCACCCGGTGGCCCGCGACGGCCAGCCGGGCAGCGGCCGCCATCGCGCCCATCCCGGCGCCGATCACCGCAATCCGTGCCATGGGCACGACTTTATCCGGCGGCACCGACAGCACCGTTCCTCGGCGTTCGCCGGCCGCTCGCGATGGGGCTGAACACCCGGGGCTGAGTACCCGTACTCAGAGGAGGAGATGAGTAGGTGCACGGATGGGCCGCGGCCCGCCGCGCGGAAGAGTGGTGCACACGGAAGGGGCGCGGCGCCGGCACCGCCGGCACGGGGCTGCGGAACGGCGCGGCACCCCCGACGTGACCGGGGGGACGGGGGTCCCTGCGGGGGACTCGGGGGGAGTACGGGGGAACGGCGTCCCGGCATGGGCCGAGGGGGATCGGCCTGTGCCGGGACGCACGCGTGCGCCGGCGGGCTCCGCCCACCGGTTCCGGTGGCTTCCCCTCCCCTGCCGCGCCGGCGCTAGCGGACGGCCCCGTTCAGGCGGCCCTGCAGCAGGCGCGAGAGCGCCGCGTGCACGTCGTCGACGGACCGCTCCGGCTGGAACGACCGCCAGTCCAGCGCGGCCACCAGCACCATGCCGAACACCGCCGACGCCGTCAGCGGGATGTCGCTGTCCGAGACCGGGTCGCCGGCAGCGCCGGCCTCCCGTAACGCGGACTCGATCACCTCGACGGCCTGCTGCCGCACCCGCGCCAGCGTCGGCTGCCAGGCCCGGTTGGTCCGCCACAGCTCGGCGACGTAGAGCTGGGCCAGCGACGGGTGGCGGGCGACGAAGTCCAGCTCGGCGCGGATCATCGCGTCCAGGGCGCCGGACCGGCCGCCGCCGCACTCGGCCGCCTCCTCGGCCGCCGCCCGCAGCGAGCCGGTCAGCAGCTCCATCCCGTGCCGCAGCAGCTCCTCGAACAGGTCGGTCTTGCTCGCGAAGTTGTAGTAGACGGTGCCCTTGGCCACCCCGGCCCGTTCCGCTATCTCGTCCACGGTGGTGGAGGAGAAGCCCTGTTCGGCGATGAGGGTCACCGCGGCGGCGAAGAGCTTCCGCCGGGTGTTCTGACGGCGCGTGCTGCTGCTGTCCATGGAGTGATTCTCCCTGCCCGCCCCGCCGCCCCCGCCCCCGCGTCAACCCCGGGTGGCCGCACGGGCATTCGTGCAGGCCGGACCCTTCCGGCCGGGCCCCCGGGAAGGCGCCGCGGCGCGCTCGGCCACTGCGTCGGCCGCCGTCCCGCCCGGGCGCATTAGGCTGGGGCGGACACCTTCGTCCGCCGATCCACCGCCGAGGAGCCATCCGCCGTGTCAGACCCGCTGCGCCCCCGGGCCTCCCTGCGTACCGCCGTGGTCTGGGAGGTCCTGCGCGACGCCCTGGACCGCCGGGTGAAGGCCGCCGCCCCGGCCGGCGGCGTGCTGGACGTGCTCGACACCGGCGGCGGCTCCGGCAAGTTCGCGGTGCCGCTGGCCGCGCTCGGCCACCGCGTCACCGTCGTCGACCCCAGCCCCAACGCCCTCTTCGCGCTGGAGCGCCGGGCCGCCGAGGCCGGCGTCGCCGAGCGGGTCCGCGGCGTCCAGGGCGACGCCACCGGCCTGTTCGACGTGGTCGAGCGCGGCTCCTACGACGTCGTGCTCTGCCACGGCGTCCTGGAGTACGTGGACGACCCCGCCCAGGGCGTGCGCAACGTGATCGAGGCGCTGCGTCCCGCGGGCACCCTGAGCCTGCTGGCCGCGGGCCAGGGCGGCGCGGTCCTCGCCCGCGCGCTCGCCGGGCACTTCACCGAGGCCCGCCAGGCCCTCGCCGACCCCGCCGGGCACTGGGGCGCGGGCGACCCGGTGCCGCGCCGCTTCACCGCCGGGCAGCTCTCGGAGCTCGTCGAGGCAGCGGGTCTGGAGGTCGGCTCCGTGCACGGCGTCCGGGTCTTCGCCGACCTGGTGCCCGGCGTGCTGCTCGACGCGGAGCCCGGAGCGCGGGAGGCGCTCGCCGAGCTGGAGGCGGCCGCGGCCGCGCTGCCCGCCTTCCATTCCGTGGCGACCCAACTGCACGTACTGGCCGAGCGTGGCTGATCGCGCGCTGTAGGTCACAGGCCACCCGATCAGCCGGTTCGCCCCGTATGATCGGGGGACACCGTCCGGCATGGCCGATCGGCGAACCGGGAATGTACGTCCCGACGCCACCGGTCGCCACACGGACACCGGTGGGCGGATTGGCGCAGAGGGGCGGGTTTCACGGGGGCGATTCCCTGCCTATCCTGAAAGGGTCGCACCCGGTCGCCCCCCGCGACCGACGAGTAGGAGGACTCCGTGCCGCTCTCGGAGCACGAGCAGCGCATGCTCGAGCAGATGGAGCGAGCGCTGTACGCCGAAGATCCCAAGTTCGCGACAGCGCTCGAGGGCAGCGGCCTGCGCACGTACACCCGGCGACGGGTCTACCAGGCGGTCGCCGGGTTTCTGGTGGGTATCGCGCTCTTGATGACCGGCGTCATGATTCAGGGGCAGTACTGGATCAGCGTGGTCGGCTTCCTCGTCATGCTCGGCTGCGCGGCCCTGGCCGTCACGGGCTGGCGCAAGGCGCCGCGGGCCGGTGCGCAGCAGGGGACGGGCCCGGCGGGGCAGCTCGGCGGCCGTGGCCAGATGCGCCCGCGCCGCAGCATGATGGACCGCATCGAGCAGCGCTGGCAGCGCCGCCGCGACGAACAGGGCCACTGAGCCCGCACAGTCCTTCTGCGAACCCTTGGGTGAACGCGGACTCTTCATGGCGTGGGGTCGGGAGCAGGTCTCCTGACCCCACGCCATATCCGTCTCCCGCGGGTGCCGTTCAGGCGGCCGCCGACCGGCGCCGCGAGAAGCTCCACGGCCGCGCGAGGCTCCACAGCAGCCGGGCGGACGAGCGCGGCAGCAGGACGGCGCGCAGCCGGGCACCCCGGCCGGCGGCGGCGTGCAGCCCGGCCCGTACGCACTCAACGTCCTCCGCGAGCCCCGGCAGCGGCCGGGGCCGGGGCGCGTACAGCACCTGCTCGACCGCGGCGGCCACTCTGCCCGCGGACTCGGCGGCCGCCCCGTGCAGGGCGCCGGCGGCGACGATGCGGGCCGCGGCGCCGCGCGGGGAGCGGGAGTCGTCGGGCGGGATGCCGTAGTCCCAGGCGGAGTCCGTCAGTTCGCGCCAGGCCGCCAGCGTGTGCCCGGCGGCCGCGGCGTCCGCAGGAGCGGCCGCTCCGGGCGTCGGTGAAGGGGCGGTCCGGGCCCGCGGTCCGGGCCCGCCGAGCCTGCGGGCGCGCACCCGCCTGCGCCACAGCATGGGCAGCAGGGGCAGCCCCAGGGCGGCCAGCACGGCCACCGCGACGCCCGCCACCGTGCCCGCCGACGGACCGCCCGAGGCCGGTCCGGAGCCCTCGACGGGCGCGGCCGGGGACCGGCACTCGCCGAGCCTCTTCTGCGCGGGCGGGCAGGCGTCCGTGCCCTTGGGCGCCGACGGGGGCACGGCCGTCCGGTCCGGGGGCGGGGCCGGGCCGCCGCCCGGCTCGGCGCCCGGCGAGGGCTCCGCGACGGTGTACTCGGGGGTGGTGCCGCGGCTGGGCGTCGGCTCGAAGCGCGTCCAGCCGATGCCCTCGAAGTACAGCTCGGGCCAGGCGTGGGCGTCCTTGGAGCCGACCGACACCGAGCCGTCCGCCATGGGGGTGCCCGGCATGAAGCCGACCGCCACGCGCGCGGGGATGCCCAGCGTCCGGGCCATGGCCGCCATCGAGAACGAGAAGTGGATGCAGAAGCCCCGCTTGGCCGTGAGGAACCGGGCGACGGCCTCGGCACCCGTGCCGGACGCCACCTGCGTGTCGTACTGGAAGCCGCCGCCTACGGAGAACCAGTCCTGCAGCATGACCGCCTGCTGGTAGGCGTTGGCCGAGCCGGCCGTCACCTTGCGGGCCGTCTGCGCCACCACCGGCGGCAGCGACGACGGCACCCGGGTGTAGGCGCGCAGGATCTCCTCCGGGGGCGCGGGCGCCGCGGCGAGCTGGGCGGCGGTGGGCTCCACCTGCAGGCTGGAGACCTGGTAGCGGACCCCCCGGGTGGTCTGGCCGCGCTCGCCCGCCAGGACCCGCCCCTCCGGCTCGTAGCGCCAGCGGCCCTCGGCGCGGACCTCCTCGGCGGGGTAGGGCAGCGGCAGGTAGTTCTGGGCGTAGCCGTCGGAGGCCGTGAGGGTGGTGTCGACCCGCGACGTACGGACCCCGGCGGCGAGCCCCGGCGGGGCGGGCAGGACCGCCGGCAGCTCCGTCAGGGGGCGCTCGGTGGTCTGCCACGCGGCGCCCTCGAAGCGGTCGAGGGCGACGATGCGCAGGTACAGGTCGCGGGTGTTCTCGGTGGAGGAGCGCAGGCGCAGCAGCTCGCGGTTCTCCGGCTGGTTGAGGCTGTCCTGGAGGGCCACGAGCGGCTTGACGGAGGTGGTGCCGCCGGGGCCGGAGGCCGCGGCGGAGCCCGGACCGCCGGGCTCGAAGAGCCCGCCCCGCATCGAGGGCAGCGCGGCCGGCACGGCCAGGGCGATGCCGAGGGCCAGCGCCCCGATGCGCCGGCCCGTACGGACCCGGGCGAGGCGGCCGCCGCCCGCCGCGGTGGCGGGTCCCGGGGCCGGGGGAGCCGTCCGGCGCCCGCTGAGGACGCGGCCCCAGCGGGCGAGCCGCTCCCGCCCCTCGGCCAGGAGCAGCAGCAGATAGCCGCTCGCCGCCGCCACGAACCACAGTCGGCCGTGGGCGCCCTGGCCGAGCCCGGCGGCCACGGAGTACAGCGCGAGGAGCGGCAGCCCGGCGGGCGCGGCGCTGCGGTACGTCACCGCCACGGCGTCGACCGCCAGGCCGACGACCAGCACGCCGCCGACGAGCAACAGGCGGATGCCGGCCGTCGCCGGCGCGGGGATCGCGTACCGCCCGACGTCCTCGGCGCCCTCCTGGACCAGCTGCCCGAACTCGTGGAAGGCCTCCGGCCCCGGCAGCACTCCGGCGACCGCCTGCTCGTAGGCGAAGGCCACGGTGAGCAGGAGCAGCCCGGTCAGCGCCTGCACGGCCACGGTCAGCGGCCGGGCCAGCGGCACGCGGCGGGTGAGGGCACCCGCCGTGCTCTGGAGGGTGAGCAGGAAGGCGGCCTGCACGATCCACGTGCTCTTGTCGACCAGCGGAAGCATCGCGCAGGACGCGGCGAGCGTGGCCACCGCGGCGCTCACCGTCAGGCGCGCCTGCCCCGTCACGGCCGGCCTCCCGCCGTGCCCGCCCCGGAGGGGCCGGAGAAGGGCGCGGGCGCCGCGGGGCCCGGACCGCCGGCCAGCTGCCACAGCTCGGGCAGCGAGGCCCCCGGACCGGCCGGCAGCGCCGTCCAGCCCGCCTCGCGCAGCACCTGCAGCCGCTGCTCGGCCGCGCCGCGCGCCCGGGGAGCGGGATCATCCCGCCAGGCGGCGGGGTCCAGGACGAAGGCGACGGCCGCGCCGCCGCGCCCGCGCATCCGGGCGGCCAGGGCCGTCTGCTCCTCGTCCAGACCGCCGAGGAAGGCCACGAGCAGCCCCTCGCCGCCGTGCAGGGCGGCGAGCGCGGGCGAGAGGCACGTGCCCTCCGAGTGCTCCACCTCCGCGAGGGTCTCCAGCACCAGGCCCGCCGCCTCCGCCGGGTCGTGCGGGGAGGCGGAACGGCCCTCCGGGCCGGGGGCGGCGCTCCCGGCGTCGGTGAGCAGCCGCACGGAGAAGCCCTGCTCCAGCAGGTGCACCGCGACGGAGGCGGCCCCCGAGACCGCCCACTCGAAGGGCGCGCCCGGCCCCGCGCCCTCGTAGGCGGCGCGGCGGGTGTCCAGCAGGACGGTGCAGCGGGCGCGGCGCGGCTGTTCCTCCCGGCGCACCATGAGCTCGCCGTGGCGGGCGGTGGAGCGCCAGTGGACCCGGCGCAGGTCGTCGCCGTGGCGGTAGCCGCGGGGGATGACGTCGTCCTCGCCGGCCAGGGCGGGGGAGCGGCGCAGGCCGTCGCCGTGGCCCGGGCTCGCGCCGCCCGGGCGCACGGGGGGCAGCGGCTCGGTGTGCGGCACGACCGTCAGCGTGTCGTACGCGCTGAAGCCGCGGGTCAGCTCGCACATGCCGAAGGGGTCCGTCAGCCGCAGCTGCAGCGGGCCCAGGGGGTAGCGGCCGCGCAGGTCGGAGCGGACGCGGTAGGAGACCTCGCGCCGGCCGCCGGGCTCGATCCGGTCCAGCACGAAGCGGGGGCGCGGGCCCAGCACGTAGGGCACCCGGTCCTGGAGCATCAGCAGGCCGGTGGGGAGCCGGGAGACGTTGTCGATCCGCAGCTGGACCCGGGCGTCGGCCGTGACGGGGATCCGCGCGGGCGTGAGCCGGCGGCTGCCCGTGACGTGGTGGCGGGTGCGGTGCAGCGCCACCACGCACAGCAGGGGCAGCACGGCCAGTAACAGCCCGACCCGCAGCAGGTCGGCCTGCCCGAGCACGTAGGAGCACACGGTGGCCGCGATGCCGGCCGCCAGGAAGGAGCGCCCGCGGGTGGTCAGCCCGCCCAGCGCCGCCCACAGGCCGCTGCCGCCCCCGGCCCTCCGGCCGGGCCCGGGGCCCGTGTCGTCCCCCGGGCCCGTCACAGCCGCCGCGCCTGCCGCCACGCCTGCGCCGACGGGTCCGGCACGGGAGTGCGCTGGAGGATGTCGAGCACGGCGTGCTCGGCGCTGCGCCGGCCCAGCTGGGCCTGGGCCGTGGGCAGCAGCCGGTGGGCGAGGACGGACACCGCCAGCGCCTGGACGTCGTCCGGCAGGACGAACTCGCGGCCCGCGAGGGCGGCCGCGGCCCGGGCGGCCCGCACCAGGTGCAGCGTCGCCCGCGGGGACGCGCCGAGTCTGAGGTCCGGGTGGTGGCGGGTGGCGGTGACGAGGTCGACCGCGTAGCGCCGCACGGCGTCGGCCACGTGGACCGTGCGGACGGCCTCGACGAGCTTGACGATCTCGTGGGCGTGGGCGACCGGCTGCAGGTCGTCCAGCGGGGAGGCCTGCTCGGAGCAGCCGTGCGCGTCCAGCATCCGCAGCTCGGCCTCGGGGCTGGGATAGCCCATGGAGACCCGCGCCATGAAGCGGTCGCGCTGGGCCTCGGGCAGCGGGTACGTGCCCTCCATCTCGACGGGGTTCTGCGTGGCCACCACCATGAAGGGGCTCGGCAGCTCGTAGGTGTGCCCGTCGACGGTGACCTGCCGCTCCTCCATGGACTCCAGCAGCGCCGACTGGGTCTTGGGCGAGGCGCGGTTGATCTCGTCGCCGATGACGATCTGGGCGAAGACCGCGCCCGGCTTGAACTCGAAGTCGCGCCGCTGCTGGTCGAAGACGCTCACGCCCGTGATGTCCGACGGGAGCAGGTCGGGCGTGAACTGGATGCGCCGCACCGAGCAGTCGATCGACCGGGCCAGGGCCTTGGCGAGCATCGTCTTGCCCACGCCCGGCACGTCCTCGATCAGCAGGTGGCCCTCGGCCAGCAGCACGGTCAGCGAGAGCCGTACGACCTCCGGCTTGCCCTCGATCACGCCCTCGACCGCCCCGCGCACCCGCTCCGCGGTGGCGGTCAGACTGCTCAGGCTGGCTCGCTCGTCATAGGTCGTCACCCGGCCCTCCTCGGCCCGTCCTGCGGGCTTGCGGTCCATCGGTCACGGACCGGGCACCCGCCCCCGGAATACGGACACCGCGCCCCGTGCGTCACACAGGGGCGGCGTCCTCTCCGCATTCTGGCCGCCCGCGCGGCGCCGCGTCACCGCCTGTGGACAATCAGTGCTGCGGGTCGATCTCGCGCAGCAGGCCGGTCGTCACATCGAAGATGAAACCCCGGACGTCGTCGGTGTGGGGCAGGAACGGCGAGGTCCGGACGCGCTGCATGGACTGCCGGACATCCTGCTCCAAGTCCTTGAAGGCCTCCACCGCCCACGCCGGGCGCTGCCCGACCTCGGCCTCGATCTCGTGGCGGAAGTCCTCGGTCAGGGTGAGCAGACCGCAGCCCGTGTGGTGGATGAGGACGACGGAGCGGGTGCCGAGGGCGCGCTGGCTGATGGTCAGCGAGCGGATGATGTCGTCGGTGACGACGCCGCCCGCGTTGCGGATGGTGTGGCAGTCACCGAGCTCCAGGCCCAGGGCGGCGTGCAGGTCGAGCCTGGCGTCCATGCAGGCGACGACGGCGACCTTGAGGACGGGGCGCGCGTCCATGCCCGGGTCGGTGAAGTGGGAGGCGTACTCGGCATTGGCCTGAACGAGACGGTCAGTGACCGTCGGCTGCCGGGTGCTGTCGGGGCTCGGGGGCGCCGGCTGGGACGCGGGTATCGACATATGAACGACGGTAGTCGGCGCTGCGGCCCCGGGCCCGTTACGGGGACCACAAAATCCTCCCCATAACCTGGTCTGTGAGGTAAGCCACACGGGTGGCGGCCCCCCTGCCGTCCGGGTGAACGGTGCCGTTCCCGCCAACATCACGGGCGCCGGGCGGCCGCGCCGCGCCCGGGCCGGGACGCGCTGGCCAGTTGATTGACCGGCGGGACGAGTGGACTAAAGTGGCGCGAAGTGGGAGGCCTGACGCTCCCCCTGGACACCGAAAGCCCGCACGTGCGCGACGCGGACGCACCCCTCGGCCTCCTCCCGCTCCCCGGTCGTCCGGCGCCCCTTCCCCGGTGCCGGGCAGGCCGCTTCCCCTTGGAGCGGGCGGGGACCCGGGGATACGGACCGCCCGCGCGCGCCCCGGGCACCCCTAACTCAGAAGGGCGCATGAGCAGCAACGCGCGACACGTCCCCGTCATGCTCCAGCGCTGCCTGGACATGCTCGCTCCCGCTCTCACCGAGCCCGGCGCCGTCGTCGTCGACTGCACCCTGGGCGCCGGCGGGCACAGCGAGGCGCTGCTCAAGACCTTCCCCGAGGCCCGGCTCGTCGCCCTCGACCGCGACCCCACCGCCCTGGAGCTCGCCGGAGCGCGGCTCAAGCCCTACGGGGAGCGCGCCACGCTCGTCCGGGCCGTCTACCACGAGCTGCCCGAGGTCCTGGAGCGGCTCGGCATTCCCAAGGTCCAGGGCGTCCTCTTCGACCTCGGCGTCTCCTCCATGCAGCTGGACGAGGCCGACCGCGGCTTCGCCTACGCGCAGGACGCCCCGCTCGACATGCGCATGGACCAGACGACCGGCATCAGCGCGGCCGAGGTCCTCAACACGTACGCCCCCGGCGACCTCGTGCGCATCCTGCGCGCCTACGGCGAGGAGAAGCAGGCCCGCAGGATCGTCGAGGCGATCGTCCGCGAGCGCGCCAAGGAGCCGTTCGGCAACAGCGCCCGGCTCGTGGACGTCATCCGCGAGGCGCTGCCCCAGGCCGCCAAGCGGCACGGCGGCAACCCCGCCAAGCGCACGTTCCAGGCCCTGCGCATCGAGGTCAACGCCGAGCTCGCGAGCGTCGAGGCGGCCATCCCCGCCGCCGTCGCCGCGCTCGCCGTCGGCGGCCGCATCGCCGTGCTGTCCTACCAGTCCCTGGAGGACCGCATCGTCAAGCAGGTGTTCGCCGCCGGTGCCACCAGCACCGCGCCGCCCGGCCTGCCCGTCGTCCCCGAGCGCTACCAGCCCCGCCTGAAGCTCCTCACCCGCGGCGCCGAACTGCCCACCGAGGAAGAGGTCGCCGAGAACCGGCGGGCCGCCCCCGCGCGGCTGCGCGGCGCCGAACGCATCCGCGAGGACATCCGGTGACCCCGGCCGCCCGCCGGGGCACCCGGCTGGGCCGCCTGGTGGGTCCCGTCGGGGCCAAGCGCACTCCCTTCGTCCTCCTCGTGGTGGTGCTGCTCGGCTCCGGCCTGATCTCGCTCCTGCTGCTGAACTCCGCCCTCAACCAGGGCTCCTTCGAACTCTCCCGCCTCCAGCGCAAGACCACCGAGCTCACCGACGAGCAGCAGGCCCTCCAGCAGGAGGTCGACCAGCTCGCCGCCCCCGACGCCCTGGAGCGCCGCGCCCGCGAGCTCGGCATGGTCCCCGGCGGCAACCCCGCCTTCCTCAGCCCCGACGGCACGGTCCGCGGCCAGCCGTCCCCGGCCGGCGACGGCACGGTGGCCTACCGCGCTCCCGCACCCGCCGGCCCCGGACCGCGGCCCGCCCTCATGCCCGCGCCCCGCCCGGCACTCGTGCCCCTGCCGGGGCCGGCCGCCGCCTCCGCACCGCCCGCTGCCGGTGCGCCCGCCCCCGTACCGCCGCCGGCCCCCGCGCCGGCCCTCGTGCCCCCTCCCACGGCAGTGCCGACCACCCCGACCTCCGGCAGGTGACGCTGTGCCGCAGAACCCCGGGGGCCGGCCCCCCAGGCAGCCCGGGCCGGCCCGCCGCCGCGTCCCCGAGCCCGCCCGCCCCCCGGCCCGCCCCGCCCGCCTGAAGGCCGCCGGCGACCGGCCCCTGCGGCTCGGCAGCCCCCGGCCCCGGCTGCGCATGGTCGGTTTCGGCCTCACGCTCGTCCTGCTCGTCTTCACCGTCCGGCTGCTGCAGGTACAGGCCTTCGACGCGAGCGCCTACGCGGCCCGCGCCAACGTCAACCGGTACATTCCGGTCACCCTGGCCGCCGAGCGGGGCACCATCACCGACCGCTCCGGGGTCGACCTCGCCACCACCGTCGACGCCTACGACATCACCGCCGCGCCCGACCTGCTGACCCCCGAGCGCATCAAGACCGAGGGCGCGGCGCGCCGGGCCGCGGCCCTGCTCGCGCCCGTCCTCGGCGAGCGCCCCGCCGTCCTGGAGCAGAAGCTCACCGCCAACCCCAAGTCCAAGTACGTCGTCCTCGCCCGCCGGCAGCCCCCCAGGGTCTGGAACAAGATCAAGGAGCTCAAGAAGGCGGCCGCCGCCCGGGCGCAGCGCAAGGAGGGCGCCGACGTCCTCGCCGGGGTCAACAGAGAACCGCACAGCAAGCGCGTCTACCCCAACGGCGGCCTCGCGGCCGGGATACTGGGCTTCGTGAACGCGGAGGGCCGCGGGGGCGGCGGCATCGAGGCCCAGTTCGACGGTGTCCTGGCCGGCCGGGACGGCAAGCTCGTCTACGCCCAGTCCGGCGGCCGCCAGGTGCCCACCGGCGACGTCAAGGAACAGCCCGCCGTGCCCGGCTCCGACATCGAGCTGACCATCGACCGGGACATCCAGTGGGCCGCCCAGAACGCCATCGCCCGGCAGGTGCAGGAGTCCGCCGCCGACCGCGGCTACGTCGTCGTCCAGGACAACCGCACCGGCGAGATCCTCGCCATGGCCAACGCCCCCGGCTACGACCCTAACGACCTCGCCCACGCCGACGGCGACGCCCTCGGCAACGCCGCCCTGCAGGACGCCTACGAGCCCGGCAGCGTCAGCAAGGTCATGACCATGGCCGCGGTCCTGGAGGAGGGCGCCGCCACCCCCACGACCCACGTCGAGGTGCCCAACCGGCTGCCGCGCGCCGACCGCTCCTTCGCCGACGACGTCGACCACTCCACCTGGCACCTGACGCTCAACGGCGTGCTCGCCAAGTCCAGCAACATCGGCACGATCCTCGCCGCCGAGCAGCTCGGCAAGGACCAGGGCCGGGCGAACCAGGTCCTCCACTCGTACCTGCGGAAGTTCGGCATCGGCGAGCCCACCGGCCTGGGCTTCCCGGGCGAGACGCCCGGCATCCTCGCCCCGCCGGCCAAGTGGCAGGGCTCCCGGCAGTACACCATCCCCTTCGGCCAGGGCCTCTCGCTCAACGCCGTCCAGGCGGCCTCCGTCTACTCCACGATCGCCAACGGCGGCGAGCGCATCCGGCCCACCCTCGTCCGCGGCACCAAGGGACCCGACGGCCGCTTCACCCCCGCGCCCGTCCCCGAGCGCACCCGGGTCATCAGCGACCGCACCGCCCGGGAGCTCGCCACGATGCTGGAGTCCGTCGTCGACGACCGCGAGGGCACCGGCACCAAGGCCAAGATCCCCGGCTACCGCGTCGCGGGGAAGACCGGCACGTCCAACCGGGTGGACCCGCAGACCGGCCGCTACCACGGCTACACCGCCTCCTTCGCCGGCTTCGCCCCCGCCGACCAGCCGCGCCTCACCGTCTACTGCGCCATCCAGAACCCCACCAAGGGCAGTTACTTCGGCGGCCAGATCTGCGGACCCGTCTACAAGCAGGTGATGGAGTTCGCCCTGAAGACCCTGCAGGTACCCCCGTCCGGCACCCAGCCGCCCCGGCTGCCGGTGAGCTACGACGACGAGTGAGCCGGGGGCCGGCGTGACGACCATCACTCCCGATCCCGGGAACCGCGGCGCGGGGCGCCCCTCGCTTCGCGACGGGGCGGGTGCGCCCGGTACGCTCACCGCCGTGCCACACGCTGATCAGTCCCGCCCCAGCCCCCAGGGCGCCCCCGCCGCGTCGCAGGGTGCGCCCCGCCCCACCCACGTCCGCCCCGCGTCCCTCGCGGAGCTGGCCGGTCAGCTGGGCATCCCCGCGCCGCAGGCCCCCGGGGCCGCCGTCACCGGCATCACCCACGACTCGCGCGCCGTGCGCCGGGGCGACGTCTACGCCGCCCTGCCCGGAGCCCGCTTCCACGGTGCCGACTTCGCCCCCCAGGCCGCGGGCCTCGGCGCCGTCGCCGTGCTGACCGACGCCGCGGGCGCCGAGCGCGCCGCCGCCACGGGCCTGCCCGTGCTGACCGTGGCCGACCCGCGCGCCGTCATGGGCGAGCTGGCCGCCACCATCTACGGCCGGCCGGGCGAGGAGCTGCTCCAGATCGGCATCACCGGCACCTCCGGCAAGACCACCACGGCCTACCTCATCGAGGGAGGACTGCGGGCGGCCGGCGCGAAGACGGGCCTGATCGGCACCGTCGAATCGCGGATCGGCGACGAGCGGATCAAGTCCGAGCGCACCACCCCCGAGGCCACCGACCTGCAGGCGCTCTTCGCCGTCATGCGCGAGCGCGGCGTCGCCTCGGTCGCCATGGAGGTCTCCAGCCACGCCCTGCGGCTCGGCCGCGTCGACGGCTGCGTCTTCGACGTCGCGGTCTTCAACAACCTCAGCCCGGAGCACATGGAGTTCCACTCCGGCATGGAGGACTACTTCCAGGCCAAGGCGGAGCTCTTCACCAAGGCCCGCAGCCGCGCCGGCGTCGTCAACCTCGACGACGCGTACGGCCGCCGGCTCGCCGCCGGCGAGTCCGAGGTGCCCGTCACCACGTTCTCCGCCGAGGGCCACCCCGACGCCGACTGGCGCGCGGCCGACGTCGAGATCGGCCCGTTCGACTCCGTCTTCACGATCCTGGGCCCCCGCGGCGAGCGGATCCGGGCCAAGGCGCCCCTCGCCGGCCCGTTCAACGTCGCCAACGCCCTCGCGGCCGTCGTCGCCCTCGTGGCCGCCGGAATCGACCCGCAGACCGCCGCCGACGGCGTCGCCGCCGTCCCCGGCGTGCCCGGCCGCCTGGAGCGCGTCGACGCCGGCCAGCCCTACCTCGCGGTGGTCGACTACGCCCACAAGACGGACGCCGTCGAATCGGTTCTCCGGGCGCTGCGCAAGGTCTGCGAGGGCCGCATCCACGCCGTCCTCGGCTGCGGCGGCGACCGCGACACCACCAAGCGCGCCCCGATGGGCGCGGCCCTCGCCCGGCTCGCCGACACCGCGGTGCTGACCTCCGACAACCCCCGCTCCGAGGACCCGCTCGCGATCCTCGCCACGATGCTGCAGGGCGCCGCCGAGGTGCCCGTCCACGAGCGCGGCACCGTCCTGCTGCTGGAGGACCGGGCCGACGCCATCGCCGCCGCGGTCGCCCGGGCCGAGCCCTCCGACATCGTCCTCGTCCTCGGCAAGGGCCACGAGCAGGGCCAGGACATCAACGGCGTCGTCCGCCCCTTCGACGACCGCCAGGTGCTGCGCGAGGCCGTCGAAGCCGCGCAACAGCGCTCGTTGACCACGCACCGGAACGACCAGGGATGACAGACCGCCATGCGCGCACAACCCTCCCCCCGGAAGCCCTCCCGAACGGCCGGAGGTAAATCTCAGTGATCGCTCTGTCCCTCGCCGAGATCGCCGCCATCGTCGGCGGGCAGCAGCACGACATACCGGACCCGGACGCCCGGATCACCGGTCCCGTCGTGATCGACTCCCGGGCGGTCGAGCCCGGCAGCCTCTTCGCCGCGTTCGCCGGGGAGCACGTCGACGGCCACGACTACGCCGAGCGCGCCGTCGAGGCGGGCGCGACGGCCGTGCTGGCCGCCCGCCCCGTCGGCGTCCCCGCGATCGTGGTCGCCGACGTCGAGCGGGCGCTCGGCACCCTGGCCCGCGCCGTCGTCGAACGGCTGGGCACCACCGTCGTCGGCATCACCGGCTCCGCCGGCAAGACCAGCACCAAGGACCTGATCGCCCAGCTGCTGGAGCACCTGGGCGCCACCGTCTGGCCCCCCGGCTCGCTCAACAACGAGATCGGCCTGCCGCTCACCGCGCTGCGCGCCACCGAGGAGACCCGGCACCTGGTCCTGGAGATGGGCGCCCGCGGCATCGGCCACATCCGCTACCTGGCCGAGCTCACCCCGCCGCGCGTCGGCGTCGTCCTCAACGTCGGCACCGCCCACGTCGGAGAGTTCGGCGGCCGCGAGCAGATCGCCGTGGCCAAGGGCGAGCTCGTCGAGGCGCTGCCCGCCGCCGCGGACGGCGGCGTCGCCGTGCTCAACGCCGACGACCCGCTCGTGCGCGCCATGACGTCCCGCACGAAGGCCCGCGTCCTCCTCTTCGGCGAGGCCCCCGACGCCGACGTGCGCGCCGAGGACGTCCACCTGACCGCCACCGGGCAGCCCGCCTTCACGCTTCACACACCCACCGGGTGCGCCGACGTGACCATGCGGCTGTACGGTGAGCACCACGTGTCGAACGCGCTCGCCGCGGCCGCCGTCGCCCATGAGCTGGGCATGCCCGCAGAGGAGATCGCCTCCGCGCTCTCCGGGGCGGGCCAGCTCTCCCGCTGGCGCATGGAGGTCACCGAGCGTGCGGACGGCGTGACGATCGTCAACGACGCCTACAACGCGAACCCCGAATCCATGCGAGCCGCGCTGCGCGCGCTGGCCGCCATGGGCGCAGCCGCTGCGGCGAAGGGGGCGCGCACGTGGGCGGTGCTCGGCCGGATGGCCGAGCTCGGTGAGGAGTCGCTCGCCGAGCACGACGCGGTCGGACGGCTCGCCGTCCGGCTCAATGTCGGCAAGCTCGTGGCAGTCGGGGGCAGGGAAGCGGCCTGGCTGCAGATGGGCGCCTATAACGAGGGTTCGTGGGGTGAGGAGTCGGTGCACGTGTCCGACGCGCAGGCGGCGGTCGACCTGTTGCGCAGCGAGTTGCGCCCGGGTGACGTCGTGCTGGTGAAGGCGTCCCGGTCGGTGGGGCTGGAGTGGGTGGCCGAGCAGCTGCTCGCCGTCGACGGTGAGGTCGCCGGCTGATGAACCAGATCCTCTTCGCGGGCGTCATCGGTCTCTTCCTGACCCTCATCGGCACCCCGCTGCTGATCAAGTTCCTCGCCCGCAAGGGCTACGGCCAGTTCATCCGCGACGACGGTCCGCGCGGCCACGCCGGGAAGAAGGGCACGCCCACCATGGGTGGCATCGCCTTCATCCTGGCCACCCTGATCGCCTACGCCCTGACGAAGGTCATCACCAGCCACGAGCCGACCTTCTCCGGCCTGCTGGTGCTGTTCCTGACGGCGGGCATGGGCCTCGTCGGCTTCCTCGACGACTACATCAAGATCGTCAAGCAGCGGAGCCTGGGCCTGCGGGCCAAGGCGAAGATGGCCGGCCAGCTGATCGTCGGCATCGCCTTCGCCGTGCTCGCGCTGCAGTTCGCGGACACCCGCGGCCAGACCCCGGCCTCCACCCGGCTCTCCTTCACCCAGGACTTCGGCTGGTCCGTCGGCCCGGTCATCTTCGTGGTGTGGGCGCTGTTCATGATCCTCGCGATGTCGAACGGCGTGAACCTCACCGACGGCCTCGACGGCCTCGCCACCGGCGCCTCCGTGATGGTCTTCGGCGCGTACGTCTTCATCGGCACCTGGCAGCACGGCCAGTCCTGCGGCAACCCGCTGACCGCCGGCGCCGCCTGCTACGAGGTGCGCGATCCGCTCGACCTCGCCGTCGTCGCCTCGGCCCTGATGGGCTCCTGCTTCGGCTTCCTGTGGTGGAACACCTCGCCCGCCAAGATCTTCATGGGCGACACCGGCTCGCTCGCCCTCGGCGGCGCGCTGGCGGGTCTGGCGATCTGCTCCCGCACCGAGCTGCTGATCGCCCTCCTCGGCGGTCTGTTCGTCCTGATCACCATGTCCGTGGTGATCCAGGTCGGCTCGTTCCGGATGACCGGGAAGCGCGTCTTCCGGATGGCTCCGCTGCAGCACCACTTCGAACTCAAGGGGTGGAGCGAGGTCCTCGTGGTGGTCCGCTTCTGGATCATCCAGGGCCTGTGCGTGGCCATCGGCCTCGGAATCTTCTACGCGGGATGGCTGGCCATCAAGTGAACCCCTCTCTCTGGAGCGGCAAGAACATCACCGTCGCCGGCCTCGGCGTGAGCGGCATCAGCGCCGCCCGCGCCCTGGCCGGCCTCGGCGCCCGGGTGACGGTCGTCGACGGCGGCGACGGCCCGCGGCTGCGCGAGCGCGCCGCGGGCCTCGAAGCCGAGGGGATCACCGTCCGCCTCGGGGACGCGGAGAGCCTGCCCGAGGGCACGGAGCTCGTCGTCACCTCCCCGGGCTGGAAGCCGTCGAGCCCGCTGTTCGCGGCCGCCGCCGAGGCCGGCGTGGACGTCGTGGGCGACGTCGAGATCGCCTGGCGCCTGCGCGGCGAGAACGGCCGCGAGCCGGCCGCCTGGCTCGCGGTCACCGGCACCAACGGCAAGACCACCACGGTCCAGATGCTGGCCTCGATCCTGAAGGCCGCGGGCCTGCGCACGCGCGCCGTCGGCAACATCGGCACGCCGATCATCGACGTGGTGCTGGGCGACGAGGAGTACGACGTCCTCGCCGTCGAGCTCTCCAGCTACCAGCTGCACTGGGCGCCGTCCGTCCGCGCCCACTCCGCGGCCGTCCTGAACCTCGCCCCCGACCACCTCGACTGGCACGGCTCCATGAAGGCCTACGCCGCCGACAAGGGCCGGATCTACGAGGGCAACCAGGTCGCCTGCGTCTACAACGCCGCCGACCCCGCCACCGAGCACCTGGTACGCCAGGCCGACGTCGAGGAGGGCTGCCGCGCCATCGGCTTCACCCTCGGCGCCCCCGGCCCGTCCATGCTCGGCGTCGTCGAGGGCATCCTCGTGGACCGCGCCTTCGTCGAGGACCGGCGGACGACCGCGCAGGAGCTCGCCGAGGTCTCCGACGTGAAGCCCGCGGCCCCGCACAACGTCGCCAACGCCCTCGCGGCCGCGGCCCTGGCCCGCGCCTTCGGCGTGGAGCCCGCGGCCGTCCGGGACGGCCTGCGCGCCTTCCGCCCGGACGCCCACCGCATCGCCCACGTCGCGGACGTCGCCGGCGTCGCGTACGTGGACGACTCCAAGGCCACCAACACCCACGCCGCCGAGGCGTCCCTCGCGGCCTACGAGTCGATCGTGTGGATCGCCGGCGGCCTCGCCAAGGGCGCCACCTTCGACACCCTCGTCACCAAGGCCGCCAAGCGGCTGCGCGGCGTCGTCCTCATCGGGGCCGACCGCGCCCTGATCGCGGAAGCGCTGGCGCGACACGCCCCGGATGTCCCGGTCGTCGACCTCGACCGGACCGACACTGGGGCGATGGCCGCGGCCGTGCGGGAAGCCGCGCGGCTCGCCGGGCCGGGGGACACCGTGCTCATGGCCCCGGCCTGCGCCTCGATGGACATGTTCACCGACTACAACAAGCGCGGCGAGGCCTTCGCCGAGGCGGTGCGGGACCTGGCCGGCCAGGAGCCCGGCGGCGGCGCGGGCGCCTGACGGCTCGGCCCCGAGCGGCAGCCCGGAGCCTCCCGGACCGGGAAGCTCCGGGCCGGTCCCGGTGGTGCGGCCGCACGCCGCCGGAGACGACCGAAGGGGACACCCCGATGCACGCGGACGACACCCTGGGGCGGCCGTCCGGCCCCTGGACGGCCCTGCGCGGCCCCGTCGCGCGCTCCGGGCCCGCCCGGGCGGGCCGCCCGCGGCCCTCAGCGGCCCGTGGAGGCGGCGCGGGGCGCGGCGGGCCCCGGCGGCCCGGCCCGCCCCGCGGCACCCTGCTGGGCGGCCTCAGACAGCTCCACAGGCGCGCCAAGCGGGCCTGGGACCGCCCGCTGACCGCCTACTACCTGGTGATGGGCGGCTCCCTGCTGATCACCGTGCTCGGCCTGGTCATGGTCTACTCCGCCTCGCAGATCAAGGCCCTGCAGAACGGCCTGCCGCCCACCTTCTTCTTCCGCAAGCAGCTCCTGGCGGCCGCGATCGGCACCGTGATGCTGCTGGTGGCCGCGCGCATGCCCGTACGGCTGCTGCGGGTCTTCGCCTACCCCGCGCTCGCCGGGTCGCTCTTCCTGCTCTGCCTGGTGCAGGTGCCCGGCATCGGGCAGACCATCAACGGCAACACCAACTGGATCTCCCTCGGCGGCCCGTTCCAGCTCCAGCCGAGCGAGTTCGCCAAGCTCGCCCTGGTGCTGTGGGGCGCCGACCTGCTGGCCCGTAAACAGTCCAAGAAGCTGCTCACCCAGTGGAAGCACCTGCTCGTGCCGCTGGTGCCCGTCACCTTCGTGCTGCTCGGCCTGATCATGCTGGGCGGCGACATGGGGACCACCGTGGTGCTCACCACGGTGCTGCTCGGGCTGCTGTGGGTGGCAGGGGCGCCCACCCGGCTGTTCGCCGGGGTCTTCGGCGTCACCGCCGTGCTGGCCGTCCTGTTCATCAAGACCAGCGCCAACCGGATGTCCCGGCTGGCCTGCATCGGGGCCACCGACCCCGGCGACCACGACCAGTGCTGGCAGGCCGTGCACGGAATCTACGCCCTGGCCAACGGCGGCTGGTTCGGGGCCGGGCTCGGAGCGAGTGTGGAGAAATGGGGCGAACTCCCCGAACCTCACACGGACTTCATCTTCGCCATCACCGGCGAGGAGCTGGGTCTGGCGGGGACGCTGTCGGTGCTCGCCCTGTTCGCGGCTCTAGGCTATGCGGGTATCCGCGTGGCCGGACGCACGGAGGACCCCTTCGTGAGGTACGCCGCGGGAGGTGTGACCACCTGGATCACGGCCCAGGCCGTGGTCAACATCGGTGCGGTGCTCGGCCTGCTGCCGATCGCCGGTGTCCCGCTCCCGCTGTTCTCCTACGGAGGGTCCGCCCTGCTGCCGACCATGTTCGCCATCGGGCTGCTGATCGCCTTCGCGCGCGACGAACCCGGTGCGCGGGCGGCGCTGGCCATGCGGCAGCCTGGGGTGAGATGGAAGACGATGAGACGGCGCGTCAAGAAGCGACCGTCCGGAGAGCGGTGAATTTCGGTGCATGTCGTACTCGCCGGTGGGGGGACCGCCGGCCACATCGAGCCCGCGCTCGCCCTCGCGGACGCCCTGCGCAGGCAGGACCCGACCGTGGGGATCACGGCGCTCGGCACGGAGCGGGGCCTGGAGACCCGGCTCGTGCCCGAGCGGGGCTATGAGCTGGGTCTCATCCCCGCCGTACCGCTGCCCCGCAAGCCCACGCCCGAGCTGATCACCGTCCCCGGGCGCCTGCGCGGCACGATCAAGGCGGCCGAGCAGATCCTGGAGCGCACCAAGGCGGACTGCGTGGTCGGCTTCGGCGGCTACGTTGCCCTGCCCGGCTACCTGGCCGCCAAGCGGCTCGGCGTGCCGATCATCGTGCACGAGGCCAACGCCCGGCCCGGCCTCGCCAACAAGATCGGCTCGCGCTACGCCGCCGGGGTCGCGGTCTCCACCCCGGACAGCAAGCTGCGCAACGCCCGCTACGTGGGCATCCCGCTGCGCCGCACCATCGCCACGCTGGACCGGGCCGCCGCCCGGCCCGAGGCGCGGGCGTACTTCGGGCTCGACCAGAACCTGCCCACGCTGCTGGTCTCCGGCGGCTCGCAGGGCGCCCGCCGGCTCAACGAGGTCATCCAGGCCGTCGTCCCGTTCCTGCAGCGCGCCGGCATCCAGATCCTGCACGCGGTCGGCCCGAAGAACGACCTGCCGCATGTGGACAACATGCCCGGAATGCCGCCCTACATCCCGGTACCGTACGTGGACCGGATGGACCTCGCGTACGCCGCGGCCGACATGATGCTCTGCCGCGCGGGCGCGATGACCGTCGCCGAGCTGTCCGCCGTCGGGCTGCCCGCCGCCTACGTCCCGCTGCCCATCGGCAACGGCGAGCAGCGGCTGAACGCCCAGCCGGTGGTCAAGGCCGGCGGCGGACTGCTGGTGGACGACGCCGAGCTGACGCCCGAATGGGTGCAGCAGCACGTGCTCCCGGTCCTCGCCGACCAGCACCGGCTGTACGAGATGTCCCGCGCCGCCTCCGAGTTCGGCCGCCGGGACGCCGACGACCTGCTCGTCGGCATGGTGTACGAGGCGATCGCCGCCAAGAGAAGGGGCTGAGCCCCCGGAGCAGGAGGCTGGACAGTGGCCGGACCGACGACCGCCCGGCGCGGTGGCGCGAAGAGCAAGAAGTCGGTGCGGCCCGGATCCGGTGGCAGGGCGGCCCCTTCCCGGCCGGCGGGGAAGCCGGCCGGGAGGCCGCCGGGGCGCGGTCCGCACCGCCCCGGCCTCCGCTCCGGACTGCCGCGCGGCCGCCGGCTGATCCTCTGGGCGGTGGCCGCCGTGCTCGCCGGCGGTGCCGCCGGATGGGCCCTCTACGGCTCCACCTGGCTGCGCGCCACCCGGGTGGAGGTCTCCGGCACCCGGGTGCTGACGCCCGATGAGGTGCGGGCCGCCGCCGACGTGAAGCTCGGCGGCCCGCTGGTCTCCGTGGACACCGACGCCATCGAGGAGCGGCTGCTCGCCGCCCTGCCGCGGATCGAATCGGTCAATGTCGAGCGCTCCTGGCCGCATGCGGTCGGCCTGAAAGTGGTCGAGCGGCAGCCGAAAGCGATCGTCCAGGACACTTCGGACTCCGCGAAGCGCGGGAAGTTCATCGAAATCGACGGCGCGGGCGTGCGGTTCGCCACAGTCGATCAAGCTCCGCGGGGCGTCCCCAGGCTGACCGTGGAGCCCTCGGCGACCGCCGAGGCCAGCCTGCGCCGGTTCGGCCCGGAGCGGCTGGAGCGCGAGGGCGTCCGGGTCGCCGAGGCCCTGCCGGCGGAGGTCAGGGCGGACACCCGGGCCATCCGCGTACGCTCGTACGACTCCATCACCCTGGAGCTGACGGGCGACCGGACGGTCGTGTGGGGGAGCGGCGAACGGGGTGAGGCGAAGGCGCGCGCGCTGACCGCTCTGCTGAAGGCCGCGCGGGGGGCGGACCACTTCGACGTGAGCGCCCCCAGCGCTCCCGCGGCGTCCGGGAGTTGACGGCCGGGGTGGCCGGGCAGCACCCTGACTGGCTACGGCTATGGGTGATCACATAGGGTGAAAAGAAAAACGGGAGGTTCGGCGTGTTCGTTGAACGCGCGCGGCTTGTCGACTTACTGTCCTGTTCGGAGAACCCCAGCGAACAGCGGCACCGGTAACCCTAAACTTCACGTTGAGGGTTCGGGTCGGCACTGAACCGTCCCCCAGGCATACGTAACTCGAGGCGAGAGGCCTTCGACGTGGCAGCACCGCAGAACTACCTCGCAGTCATCAAGGTCGTCGGCATCGGCGGCGGTGGCGTGAACGCCATCAACCGGATGATCGAGGTCGGTCTCAAGGGCGTCGAGTTCATCGCGATCAACACCGATGCACAGGCCCTGCTGATGAGCGACGCCGATGTGAAACTCGATGTCGGCCGTGAGCTCACCCGCGGCCTCGGCGCCGGCGCCAACCCCGACGTCGGCCGCAAGGCCGCCGAGGACCACCGCGAGGAGATCGAGGAGGTCCTCAAGGGGGCCGACATGGTCTTCGTGACCGCGGGCGAGGGCGGCGGCACCGGCACGGGCGGCGCCCCGGTCGTCGCCAACATCGCCCGTTCGCTGGGTGCCCTGACGATCGGTGTGGTCACCCGCCCGTTCACCTTCGAGGGCCGCCGCCGCGCGAACCAGGCGGAGGACGGCATCGCGGGTCTGCGCGACGAGGTCGACACCCTCATCGTGATCCCGAACGACCGGCTGCTGTCCATCTCGGACCGCCAGGTGAGCGTGCTCGACGCGTTCAAGTCCGCGGACCAGGTGCTGCTGTCGGGCGTCCAGGGCATCACCGACCTGATCACCACCCCGGGCCTGATCAACCTCGACTTCGCGGACGTCAAGTCCGTGATGTCCGAGGCGGGCTCGGCGCTCATGGGCATCGGCTCGGCGCGCGGCGACGACCGCGCGGTGGCCGCGGCCGAGATGGCGATCTCCTCGCCGCTGCTGGAGGCGTCCATCGACGGCGCCCGCGGCGTCCTGCTCTCCATCTCCGGCGGCTCCGACCTCGGTCTCTTCGAGATCAACGAGGCCGCCCAGCTGGTCAGCGAGGCCGCGCACCCCGAGGCCAACATCATCTTCGGCGCCGTCATCGACGACGCCCTGGGCGACGAGGTCCGGGTCACCGTCATCGCCGCCGGCTTCGACGGCGGCCAGCCGCCGGCCAAGGGCAGCCGCGACAAGGTGCTCGGCTCCTCCTACGGCTCCGGTCGCGAGGAGAGCACGCCGGCCGCGGCGGCACCCCGCCCGGCCGGCCCGGCCGAGCCGGTCCGCCCGTCCTTCGGCGGCCTCGGCAACGTCACCCCGCGCACCGAGGAGCCCGCCTCCGACCCGGTGCCGGTCAACGAGCTCCCCCCGCCGCCGGTCTCCTCCCCGCAGGTCCCGCCGGCCCGCCCGTACCAGGACTCGACCGCCGAGGAACTGGACGTTCCGGACTTCCTCAAGTAGGACCACGAGCGAGTGAGCGGCATAGGACAACAGCACGCAGTGACACCGGAAGCTGTGCCGGCTGAAAAGCACGCGAGCGGCGCGCACTTCGCCTTCACCGACAGGTGGGGCGGGGTGAGCGCCGCTCCGTTTGACGAGCTCAACCTCGGCGGCGCGGTCGGCGACGACCCCGCCGCCGTCCGGGCCAACCGGGAGCGCGCGGCGGTCTCGCTCGGCCTCGACCCGGCGGACGTCGTCTGGATGAACCAGGTGCACGGCCGGGACGTGGCCGTGGTCGACGGTCCGTGGCAAAGCGGTGAGGTCCCCGCGGTCGACGGAGTGGTGACGGCCCGCCGGGGTCTGGCCCTCGCGGTCCTGACCGCCGACTGCACCCCGGTGCTCCTGGCCGACCCGGTCGCCGGAGTCGTGGGCGCGGCCCACGCCGGCCGCCCGGGCCTGGTCGCCGGGGTGGTTCCCGCGACCGTCGAGAAGATGATCACTCTCGGCGCGGACCCCGCCCGGATCGTCGCCCGCACCGGCCCCGCGGTCTGCGGCCGGTGCTACGAGGTGCCGGAGGAGATGCGGGCCGAGGTCGCCGCGGTCGTGCCCGAGGCCTGGGCCACCACCCGGCAGGGAACCCCCGCTGTGGACGTGACCGCGGGAGTCCGGGCCCAACTCGCCCGGCTCGGCGTGATGATGAGCGGACAATCTCACATCTGCACGCTGGAGTCGGCTGATCACTTCTCGTACCGGCGCGAGCGCACGACGGGGCGACTTGCTAGCTATGTCTGGTTGGACTGAGGGCTGTGACGGACCGCAGAACGGAACTCGCTGACAACCTGGCCCGCGTGGAGGAACGTATCTCCATGGCCTGCGCCAAGGCGGGCCGCCCGCGCGAGGAGGTGACCCTGATCGTGGTCACCAAGACCTACCCCGCCTCCGACGTGCGGCTGCTCGCCGGGCTCGGGGTGCGGCACGTCGCGGAGAACCGGGACCAGGAGGCCGCGCCGAAGGCGGCCGAGTGCGCGGACCTGCCACTCACCTGGCACTTCGTCGGACAATTGCAGACGAACAAGGTTCGTTCGGTGGCGAGTTATGCCGACTTTGTGCATTCGGTCGACCGGGCCCGGCTCGTCACCGCACTCTCGGCCGCGGCCGTGAAGGCCGGCCGGACCCTGGACTGCCTGATTCAGGTGGCACTTGACGCAGAGTCGGGTGAAAGGGGCGAAAGGGGAGGGGTCGCTCCTGACGGTGTGACGGAACTCGCCGACGTCCTCGCCGCGGCCGAAGGGGTGCGCCCCGCGGGCCTGATGACGGTGGCTCCGCTCGTCGGAACATATGCCGGGCGACCGCGGGCCGCCTTCGAGCGGCTCATGGAAATCTCAACGGGCCTGCGCGCGGCCCATCCTGCTGCGAACATGGTGTCAGCAGGGATGAGCGCGGATCTGGATGACGCCGTGGCCGCCGGAGCGACACATGTACGTGTCGGATCGGCGGTACTCGGAGTCCGACCCAGGCTCGGGTAACGTCGCCAAGAAGTCGGACCACAGCAAAAAATATGGTCATTCCCGTCAGAAGGCGGGCAGACCGCGTGGATCCAAGGCGCCGTTGACGGAGCCGATCCACCACAGAGCGGAGGACGCAGAGAATGGCCGGCGCGATGCGCAAGATGGCGGTCTACCTCGGCCTCGTGGAGGACGATGGGTACGACGGCCCGGGGTTCGACCCCGACGACGAGTTCGAACCCGAGCCGGAGCCCGACCGACGCAGGCAGCAGCATCAGCAGCAACACCTCGCACAACAGACGCAATCGGACGAACCGGTTCGAGTCGCCCAGCCGCCTGCACAGCGCGAACCCGCTCCGCTCACAGCGGAAACGGGACGACCCGCCCGAATCGCCCCCGTGGCGTCCATCACACCCGAACGCCACTCTCTGGAGAAGAACGCACCGGTGATCATGCCCAAGGTTGTGTCCGAGCGGGAGCCGTACCGCATCACGACATTGCACCCCCGGACCTACAACGAAGCCCGTACCATCGGGGAACACTTCCGCGAGGGCACCCCGGTGATCATGAATCTGACGGAGATGGACGACACGGACGCGAAGCGACTTGTCGACTTCGCCGCCGGCCTCGTCTTCGGTCTCCACGGCAGCATCGAGCGGGTGACGCAGAAGGTGTTCCTGCTGTCTCCTGCTAACGTCGATGTCACGGCGGAGGACAAGGCCCGCATCGCAGAGGGTGGGTTCTTCAATCAGAGCTGAGACGCAATACCTGGCGACACCGGGAGAATGACGGCCGAACAGGCCGGGTACGAGCAAGGGGAGAGGGAAGCGCGAGATGAGCATCGCACTACAGGTGATCTACATCGCGCTGTATTGCTTCCTGTTTGTACTGATCTTCCGACTGGTGATGGATTACGTCTTCCAGTTCGCTCGCTCATGGCAACCCGGTAAGGCGATGGTGGTCATCCTTGAGGCCACCTACACTGTCACCGATCCGCCACTCAAGCTTCTGCGGCGGTTCATTCCGCCGCTGCGTCTCGGGGGCGTGGCGCTCGACCTGTCCTTCTTCGTATTGATGATTATCGTCTTCATCCTGATCCGCGTCGTGGAGCAGGTGTGAACGATACGGTCTTGCCGATTGCCGACGACTACGTTGAGGTGAAGAAGAGATGCCGTTGACCCCCGAGGACGTGCGGAACAAGCAGTTCACGACCGTCCGTCTCCGAGAAGGCTATGACGAGGACGAGGTCGATGCCTTCCTGGACGAGGTCGAGGCCGAACTGACCCGTCTGCTCCGCGAGAACGAGGACCTTCGCGCCAAGCTGGCCGCCGCCACGCGTGCCGCCGCGCAGAATCAGCAGCAGGGCATGCGCAAGCCCGAGCCGCAGGACCAGCGACCCGGCGGGGCTCCGGTGCCCGCCGCCATATCGGGACCGCAGCCGGTGCCGCCGCAGCAGCAGCCGATGGGCGGCCCGCCGCAGCTGCCGGGCGGTGCCCCGCAGCTTCCGGCCGGCCCGAGCGGTCACGGCCACGGTCCCCAGGGTCCGCACGGTCCCGGCCCGATGGGGCAGAACGGTCCCGGTCCGATGGGTCAGAACGGTCCCGGCCCGATGGGTCAGAACGGTCCGATGGGCGGCCCGATGGGCGGTCCCATGGGTCAGAACGGTCCGATGGGTCAGAACGGAATGGGGCAGAACGGTCCTATGGGTCAGAACCCCATGGGCCAGAACGGTCCCATGGGCGGCCCGCAGCTGCCGCAGCCGGGTCAGGGCCCGGGCGGCGACAGCGCTGCCCGCGTGCTCTCGCTCGCCCAGCAGACCGCTGACCAGGCGATCGCGGAGGCCCGTTCCGAGGCCAACAAGATCGTCGGCGAGGCGCGCAGCCGCGCCGAGGGCCTGGAGCGGGACGCCCGCGCCAAGGCCGACGCCCTGGAGCGGGACGCGCAGGAGAAGCACCGCGTCGCGATGGGCTCCCTGGAGTCCGCCCGCGCCACGCTGGAGCGCAAGGTCGAGGACCTGCGCGGCTTCGAGCGCGAGTACCGCACGCGTCTGAAGTCCTACCTGGAGAGCCAGCTGCGCCAGCTGGAGAACCAGGCGGACGACTCGCTGGCCCCGCCCCGCAACCCCAACACCCCGTCGCTGCCCGCGGCCCCCTCGATGAGCGGGTCGATGGCTCCGGCAGGTGCGGGCATGGGCGGCCACAGCATGGGCGGAAACCCGTCCATGGGTGGCAACACCTCGATGGGCGGCAACACCTCCATGGGCGGCCCGTCCTACGGCGGTCAGCAGCAGATGTCCCCGGCGATGACCCAGCCGATGGCACCGGTACGGCCGCAGGGCCAGCAGCCGATGCAGCAGGCGCCGTCCCCGATGCGGGGCTTCCTCATCGACGAGGACGACAACTGACGGCCGCCTCCGGCCGCTAGTCGGCAGTCGGTCGGTCGGCAGTCATAAAGGGCCGGGCCCCTGGGAAATCCCAGGGGCCCGGCCCTTTTGTGCGCTTCTTTCGGCTGCCCGGCCATGGGATGTCGGGCAATACGACATATGACAATTGCCGGGCGAGGGAAACCCTCGCCCGGCAATTGTCGGTTTTATCAGGCCTTGGTCTCGTTGTTCTTACGGAGGCGGAACGTCAGGGAAAGGGCTTCGTCGGTGAAGGCCTCACCGTAGGAGCCGTCGGCCTCGCCCTCGGCGAAGTCCGTCGCCAGGACCTCGTCGGCAATGAGCGCCGCGTGGTCCGAAAGGGCCGTACGGACTTCCTCGTCCGCCGACTGCCAGCGCAAGGCGATCCGGTCGGCGACGTCGAGGCCGCTGTTCTTGCGGGCCTCCTGGATGAGCCGGACCGCGTCGCGGGCCAGACCCGCGATGCGCAGCTCCGGGGTGATCTCCAGGTCGAGCGCCACCGTCGCACCCGAGTCCGAGGCCACCGACCAGCCCTCGCGCGGGGTTTCGGTGATGATGACCTCGTCGGGGGAGAGGGCGACCTGCTCGCCGTCGACCTCGACCGAGGCCGTGCCCTCGCGCAGCGCCAGCGACAGCGCCGCGGCGTCGGCCGCGGCGACGGCCTTGGCGACCGCCTGGACGCCCTTGCCGAACCGCTTGCCCAGGGCACGGAAGTTGGCCTTGGCGGTGGTGTCGACCAGGGAACCGCCCACCTCGGAGAGGGAGGCGAGGGAGGAGACGTTGAGCTCCTCGGTGATCTGCGCGCGCAGCTCGGCGCCCAGCTCCTCGAAGCCGGCCGAGGCCACCAGCGCGCGGGAGAGCGGCTGGCGGGTCTTGACGCCGGACTCGGCGCGCGTGGCGCGGCCCAGCTCCACCAGGCGGCGGACGAGCAGCATCTGCTGCGACAGCTTCGGGTCGACGAGGGCGGCGTCCGCCACCGGCCAGCCGGCCAGGTGGACCGACTCCGGGGCCTGCGGGTCGACGGGGACGACCAGGTCCTGCCAGACGCGCTCGGTGATGAACGGCACCAGCGGGGCCATCAGCCGCGTCACGGTCTCGACGACCTCGTGGAGGGTGCGCAGCGCGGCCGCGTCGCCCTGCCAGAACCGGCGGCGCGAGCGGCGCACGTACCAGTTGGACAGGTCGTCGACGAAGGCGGACAGCAGCTTGCCGGCGCGCTGGGTGTCGTAGGCCTCCATGGCCTCGGTGACCTGGCCGACGAGGGCGTTGAGCTCGCCGAGCAGCCAGCGGTCCAGCAGCGGGCGGTCGGCCGGGGCCGGGTCCGCGGCGCTGGGCGCCCAGCCGGACGTGCGGGCGTAGAGGGCCTGGAAGGCGACCGTGTTCCAGTAGGTGAGGAGCGTCTTGCGGACGACCTCCTGGATGGTGCCGTGGCCCACGCGGCGCGCGGCCCACGGGGAGCCGCCGGCGGCCATGAACCAGCGGACGGCGTCGGCGCCGTGCTGGTCCATGAGCGGGATCGGCTGGAGGATGTTGCCCAGGTGCTTGGACATCTTCCGGCCGTCCTCGGCGAGGATGTGGCCCAGGCAGACGACGTTCTCGTACGACGACTTGTCGAAGACGAGGGTGCCGACGGCCATCAGCGTGTAGAACCAGCCGCGGGTCTGGTCGATGGCCTCCGAGATGAACTGCGCCGGGTAGCGCTGCTCGAAGAGCTCCTTGTTCTTGTACGGGTAGCCCCACTGCGCGAACGGCATCGAGCCCGAGTCGTACCAGGCGTCGATGACCTCCGGCACGCGCACGGCCGTGTGGGCGCAGCCCTCGGCGGTGCAGGTGAAGGTGACGTCGTCGATGTGGGGGCGGTGCGGGTCCAGGCCGCTCTGGTCGGCGCCGGTGAGCTCGGAGAGCTCCGCCAGCGAGCCGACGCAGGTGAGGTGGTTCTCCTCGCAGCGCCAGATGGGCAGCGGGGTGCCCCAGTAGCGGTTGCGGGAGAGCGCCCAGTCGATGTTGTTGTTCAGCCAGTCGCCGAAGCGGCCGTGCTTGACCGACTCGGGGAACCAGTTGGTCTTCTCGTTCTCCTCGAGCAGCCGGTCCTTGATCGCGGTGGTGCGGATGTACCAGGACGGCTGCGCGTAGTAGAGGAGCGCGGTGTGGCAGCGCCAGCAGTGCGGGTAGCTGTGCTCGTAGGCGATGTGCTTGAAGAGCAGGCCGCGCTCGGAGAGGTCCGCGACGAGCTTCTCGTCGGCCTTCTTGAAGAACTGGCCGCCGACGAGGCCGAGGCCCTCCTCGAAGGTGCCGTCCGGGCGGACCGGGTTGACGACCGGCAGGCCGTAGGCACGGCAGGTCCTGAGGTCGTCCTCGCCGAAGGCGGGCGCCTGGTGGACCAGACCCGTGCCGTCCTCGGTCGTCACGTACTCGGCGTTGACGACGAAGTTGGCGCCCTCCAGCTCGACCAGGTCGAACGGGCGGCGGTAGGCCCAGCGCTCCATCTCGCGGCCGGTGAAGGACTGCCCGGTGGCCGTCCAGCCCTCGCCCAGGGCCTTCTCCAGCAGCGGCTCGGCGACGACGAGCTTCTCGTTGCCGTCGGTGGCGACGACGTAGGTGACGTCGGGGTGCGCGGCGGCGGCGGTGTTGGAGACCAGCGTCCAGGGGGTGGTCGTCCACACCAGCAGCGAGGCCTCGCCCGCGAGCGGGCCGGACGTCAGCGGGAAACGGACGAAGACGGACGGGTCGACGACCGTCTCGTAGCCCTGGGCCAGCTCGTGGTCGGACAGGCCGGTGCCGCAGCGGGGGCACCAGGGGGCGACGCGGTGGTCCTGGACGAGGAGGCCCTTGTTGAAGATCTCCTTGAGCGACCACCACACGGACTGGACGTACTCCGGGTCCATCGTGCGGTACGCGTCGTCCAGGTCGACCCAGTAGCCCATGCGGGTGGTGAGCTCGGCGAAGGCGTCCGTGTGGCGGGTGACGGACTCGCGGCACTTGTCGTTGAAGGCCGCGATGCCGTACGCCTCGATGTCCTGCTTGCCCGAGAAGCCCAGCTCCTTCTCCACCGCGAGCTCGACCGGCAGGCCGTGGCAGTCCCAGCCGGCCTTCCGGCCGACGTGGTAGCCCTGCATCGTGCGGAAGCGGGGGAAGACGTCCTTGAAGACGCGGGCCTCGATGTGGTGCGCGCCCGGCATGCCGTTGGCGGTGGGCGGGCCCTCGTAGAACACCCACTCGGGGCGGCCCTCGGACTGTTCGAGCGTACGGGCGAAGATCTTCTGCTCGCGCCAGAACTCGAGCACGGCGTGCTCCAGGGCGGGCAGGTCGACCTGAGCGGGTACCTGGCGGTACTGCGTCATCGGCTTCCTCCGGCGGGACGTTTGGTGCGCTGTCCGTCGGAGGGACGAGACGCGCCTGCGCGCTCCCGCGGTACCACCCTCCTTGGCCGCCGGCCCGATGGCCCCCGGCCCCCTCATTAGGGTCGCGACGCCGGCTCTACTGACCCCTGGGGCGACCCCGGGGGCGTTCTTCCGGCGGCTCCGGGCTGATCTTCACCCCGCGCACACCTCCGGGCTCGCACCGTCCCCGGATCGCTCATGGCTGCGTGCGGCGCTACTCGTCCCATCCACGCCTTTCGCTGCGCCCAGTGTACGGGGCGGGACCGGACGCGGCCCACCGGTTTCGGCCGGGGCCGGGCGGGGGACCGGCGCAGTCCGATTACAGGGCCGGGGGCGGGGCACAACCGATGAGACCGGCGTGCCCCGTTGCCGCGTGCCCGGTGGAGTTTTATCGTTCCGGCACGATTCGCGCGCAAGATCATAAAATGTGAAGGGGCCGCGGTCATGGTGGCGAAGAGAGCGGCAGCGGAGGCGGCGTCCGCCGCGGACGCCGCTTCCGCGAAGGCCGCCCGGGGCGGCGGGAAGACAGCGAAGGCCGCCGCGCCGGCGAAGAAGGCCCCCGCCGGGGGTGCGGCCGGGGCGGCCAAGAAGGGAACGCCGAAGGCCGCCGGGGGCGGGGGGAAGGCTGCGGAGAAGGCTGCCGCGGCCAAGAAGGTGTCCGCCGCGAAGAAGGCGGCCCCGGCGAAGAAGGCTGTCCCCGCGAAGAAGACTGCCGCCGGAAAGAAGGCGGCACCCGCCGCGAAGGCGGCCGCCCGGGCATCCGGGGCGGGGTCCGCCCCGCCGAAGAAGGCCGCGGGGAAGAAGGCGGCGGCCGCGCCTTCCGCGAAGAGGGCCGCCGCTGAGAAGGCGGCGGCGCCCGCCAAGAAGGCCGCTGCCAAGAAGGCGGCGGCCGCGCCCTCCGCGAAGAAGGCCGTCACCAAGAAGGCGGCACCCGCCAAGGAGAGCGCTGCCGTGGCATCGGGGACGGGCACGGCCTCGTCCAAGAAGGCCGCGGGGAAGAAGACTGCGCCCGCACCGTCTGGGAAGAGGGCCGCCGCTGAGAAGGCGGCGGCGCCCGCCGAGGAGGCCGCTGCCCGGGCCTCCGGGGCGGTCGCGGCCTCGTCCAAGAAGGCGGCGTCCGCGCCTTCCGCGAAGAAGGCCGTCGCTAAGAAGGCGGCATCTGCCAAGGAGAGCGCTGCCCGGGCGTCCGGGGCGGGTTCCGCGGCGTCGAAGAAGGCCGCGGCCGCGCCCTCCGGGAAGAAGGCCGCCACCAAAAAGGCGGCCGCCGCCAAGAAGAGCGCTGTCCGGGCGACCGGGCCCGAGGCAGGGTCCTCTGTCAAGAGGGCCACCGAGAAGGCCGCGCCCCGCGGCAACGCAGGTCCTGCCAAGGGGCCGGCTTCCGGCAACAAGGCCGACCCCGCACAAGAAGCCGCACCTGCCCAGAAGGCGGTGCCCCCTGAGAAGACGGGAGCCAGGACGGTGGCTGCGAAGAAGACCATGGACGGGACACAGGCCGCCCGGAAGGTGCCGGGAGCCCGGACGGGGCCCGCGGAGCCCGGTGAGCTGGCCGTGCGGCCGGGGGAGGAGCCCTGGTCTCCCGCGGAGGTGGCCGAGGCCCGTACGGAGCTGCAGAGCGAGGTGCTGCGGCTGCGCGCGGAGATCGCCCACTCCCAGGAGGCGATCAGCGGCCTGATGCGCGATTCGGGCGACGGCGCGGGCGACGACCAGGCCGACACCGGCACCAAGAACATCACCCGGGAGCACGAGCTGGCGCTGGCGGCGAACGCCCGCGAGATGCTGGACCAGACCGAGCGCGCGCTGGAGCGCCTGGACGCGGGCACCTACGGGCTCTGCGAGAACTGCGGGAAGCCCATCGGGAAGGCCCGCATGCAGGCCTTCCCGCGGGCCACGCTGTGCGTGGAGTGCAAACAGCGCCAGGAACGCCGCTGACCCGCCCGTGCGCGTGTGCCGTACCCTCGTCCTCAGTCAGGCAGGCCCTGGCCCACCGGGACGACGTCGAAGGACTCACGTGACAGAGGCGGAACAGACCACCACCGGCACACCGGCGGCCGCGGCGGACGCCACGGCCAAAGGCAGGCGGCGCATCGGGGTGCTCCTGGCCGTGGCCGCCTTCGCGTACCTCCTGGACCTGGGCAGCAAGCTGCTCGTGGTCGCCAAGCTGGAGCACCACGACCCGATCGAGGTGATCGGCACGTGGCTGCAGCTGGAGGTCATCCGCAACCGCGGCGCCGCCTTCGGCATCGGCGAGGCGATGACGATCGTCTTCACGGTGATCGCCTCCGCCGTGATCGTGGTGATCGCCCGGATCGCCCGGAAGCTCTACAGCCTGCCGTGGGCGATCGCGCTGGGCCTGCTGCTCGGCGGCGCGCTGGGCAACCTCACCGACCGCCTGTTCCGCTCGCCGGGCGGTTTCCAGGGCGGTGTGGTCGACTTCATCGCGCCGTCCGGCTTCGCGGTCTTCAACCTCGCCGACTCCGCGATCGTGTGCGGCGGTTTCCTGATCGTGATCCTGTCCTTCCGCGGTCTGGACCCGGACGGCACGGTCCACCAGGACTGAGCCCGGGGCGGGGGTGTCGCACCCGTCCGTCATACTCGACGGGTGAGCACCATTCCCGAGATCCGCGCCCTGCCCGTACCCGACGGCCTGGAGGGCGAGCGCGTCGACGCCGCAATCGCCCGTATGTTCGGCTTTTCCCGCACCAAGGCGGCCGAGCTGGCGGCCGCGGGCAAGGTCCAGCTCGACGGTGCGGAGGCCGGGAAGTCCGACCGGGTGACCGGCGGGGCCTGGCTGGAGGTCGAGATGCCCGCCGCGCCCGCGCCGGTGCAGATCGTCGCCGAGCCCGTCGAGGGCATGGAGATCGTCCACGACGACGACGACATCGTCGTGATCGTCAAGCCGGTCGGCGTGGCCGCGCACCCCAGCCCCGGCTGGACGGGCCCGACCGTCATCGGCGGCCTGGCCGCCGCGGGCTACCGCATCTCCACCTCCGGCGCCGCCGAGCGCCAGGGCATCGTCCACCGCCTGGACGTCGGCACGTCGGGCCTGATGGTCGTCGCCAAGTCCGAGCGCGCCTACACCCTGCTCAAGCAGCAGTTCCGCGAGCGCACGGTCGACAAGCGCTACCACACGCTGGTCCAGGGCCACCCGGATCCGATGAGCGGCACCATCGACGCCCCCATCGGCCGCCACCCCAACCACGACTACAAGTGGGCCGTCACCGCCGACGGCAAGCCCTCGGTCACCCACTACGACCTGATCGAGGCCTTCCGCGCCGCCAGCCTGCTGGACGTGAAGCTGGAGACCGGCCGCACGCACCAGATCCGCGTGCACATGGCCGCCCACCGCCACCCCTGCGTCGGCGACCTCACCTACGGCGCCGACCCGACCCTCGCCAAGCGCCTCAAGCTCACCCGCCAGTGGCTGCACGCGGTGCGGCTCGGCTTCGAGCACCCCGAGGACGGCCGCTGGGTCGAGTTCGCCAGCGACTACCCCGAGGACCTGCAGCGCGCGCTGGACACGGTGCGCGCCGAGAGCGCGTAGGCCGGCCGGGGCCCGTGAGGCGGGCCGGGAGCGAGTGAGGCAGGCTGGAGGCCTGCTCGACCGCACCGACCCGCCCGGAGGGCCTCCGTGGACCAGCTCGCGCTGCTGTTCGTCCTGTTGTTCGGCGCGCTGGTGACGGTCCCGGTGGGGGACCGGCTGGGGCTGCCGCCCCCGGTGCTGATGACGCTCGGCGGGATCGTCCTCGCCCTGCTGCCGTTCGTGCCCAACGTGGCCGTCCCGCCGGAGTTCATCCTCCCGCTGGTGCTGCCGCCCCTGCTCTACGCCTCCGCCCAGCGCACCTCGTGGCGGCAGTTCGCGGCCAACCGGCGGCCGATCTTCCTGCTGGCGGTGGCCCTGGTCTTCGTCACCACCGCGGCCGTGGCCGCCGTCGCGAACGCGATCGTGCCCGGCATCTCCCTCGCCGCGGCCGTCGCCCTCGGCGCGCTCGTCGCCCCGCCCGATCCGGTCGCCGCGACCGCCGTCGCGGGTTCCCTGGGGCTGCCGCGCCGCCTGGTCTCCATCCTGGAGGGCGAGGGCCTCTTCAACGACGTCACCGCCATCGTGCTCTACCACGTGGCCGTCGCGGCCGCCGTCAGCGGCGGCTTCTCGCTGCCGAAGGCGGCCGGCGAGCTGGTGCTGTCCGCCGTGGTGGCCGTCGCGGTCGGCCTGGCCCTCGGCTGGGCCGCCAAGCGGCTGATGGACGTCCTCGGCGACGCCACGCTCCAGATCGGGCTCACCCTGCTGGTGCCGTTCGTCGCCTACGTCCTCGCCGAGGAGTTCAAGGGCTCGGGCGTGCTCGCGGTGCTGACCACCGCGCTCTTCCTGGCCGAGTACGCGACCGACGCCGACGACGTCCTCGGACGGCTGGCCGGGCACACCTTCTGGGAGATCATCGACACGCTCGTCACCGGCGTCGCCTTCGGCCTCGTCGGCCTGGAGCTCCACAACGCCCTCGCCACCGCGGCCGGCCGCTGGGGCGAGATGCTGGGCATCGGCGCCGTCGTCGTCGCGGTCGTCGTGGGCGTCCGGCTGCTGTGGCTGCTGCCCGCCGCCTGGCTGGCCAAGAAGCTGCACAAGGGCCGTGACGTCCACGAGGACGTCCCGATGAGCTGGCGCGAGACCGTCGTGATGTGGTGGGCCGGGATGCGCGGCGTGGCGTCCGTGGCCCTCGCCCTGGCCATCCCCCTCACCACGGACGACAAGCACCGCTTCCCCGCCCGGGACGAGATCCTCTTCATCGCCTTCGCCGTCATCGTCTCCACCCTCGTCGTCCAGGGCCTGACCCTGCCCCGGCTGGTCAGGTGGCTCGGGGTGCGCGCCGACTCCGAGGCCGGCCGGGAACTGGAGCGGCAGCTGGCCGTCCGCGCGGCGAAGGCGGCCCGGCACCGCCTCTGGGAGATCGTGGAGGAGGAGGACCTCCCCGAGGACGTGATGGAGATGCTGGGCCGGCGCGCCTTCGACATGGGCGCCCGCATCAGCCCCGAGATGGTCGACGAGGAGCGCCGCGAGGCGCACGCGCAACGCATCGACCGGCTGCGGACGATCCAGCGGGTGCAGGGGGAGCTGATGTCGGCGGCGCGGCGCGAGGTGCTGGCGGCACGCAGCGAGCCGGGCTCGGACCCGGAGGTCGTGGACCGGGTCCTGCGCCACTTGGACGTCCGCAGCCTGCGCGGCTGACGCGGTTGTCCCTACGGGGTTCGCCCGGTTGTCCGTACGGGATGCGCACGGTTCGGCACCGCCGGGCTGCGCCGCGTCGGCTGAGCGCCGTTGCGGCGGAATCGACTTGCCTGCGGCAAGAAGGCCGATGGCGGGCAGGAGGCGCCTTGCCGCCGTGGCGGAGTCCCCTTGCCGCCAGGCGAGAAAGACCCGCCGCAACGGCGAGCAACCGACGCGGCGCAGCCCGGCGGTGCCGGACCGGCCGCACCCCGCACCGTGAAGGAACCCGGGCGGAGCCTACGTCGTGCCGGGGCCCGGCCCGATGTCCTCCGACGTCGGCGGCGCCTGGCGCCGGTCGGGCGCCTGCTCCAGGCCCGGCGCCGGCGCCGTGTTGATGCGCGGGAGCGCGTACGGATGCTCCCGCCGCAGCCACTCGATCAGCCGCTCCCGCACCACGCACCGCAGCGCCCAGATGTCGTCCGCGTCCTTGGCCGTCACCAGCGCCCGCACCTGGATCGTCGACGGCGTCGTATCGGTGATCACCAGGCTCCAGGAGCGGCCGTCCCACTCGGGCAGGCTTTGGAGGATCTCGTGGAGCCGCTCCCGCATGAGGTCTATCGGCGTCGAGTGGTCCAGGTGGAGGAAGACCGTCCCGGTCATCCGCGGGTTGCTGCGGGACCAGTTCTCGAACGGCCGGCTGGTGAAGTACGAGACCGGCATCGTGATGCGCCGCTCGTCCCACGTGGTGACGACCAGGTAGGTGAGCGTGATCTCCTCCACGCGCCCCCACTCGCCGTCGACGACGACGGTGTCCCCGATCCGGACGATGTCGCCGAAGGCGATCTGCAGCCCGGCGAAGAGGTTCGCGAGGGTGGACTGGGCCGCGACACCGGCGACGATGCCGATGAGACCGGCGGAGGCCAGCACGGACACCCCGGCGGTCCGCATGGCCGGGAACGTCAGCAGCATCGACGCCACGGCCACCACGCAGACGGCCGCCGTGACGACCCGCTGGATCAGCGTCACCTGGGTCCGTACGCGCCGTACCCTGGCGGGGTCCGCGGCGCGGGCGGCGTAGCGCGCGTAGGAGGCCTCGACTATGGCGACGGCGACCCGTACCAGCAGCCAGGCGCAGGCGCCGATCAGCACGAGCGTCAGCACCTGGCCGATCGCGTCCTCGTGCTCCGTCGCCCAGGCGCCGGCCGAGCGGAAGCCGCCGCGCAGCAGGGCCGTGCACAGCACGACCTGGAGCGGCAGGCGGCAGCGGTGGAGCAGGTCCCACAGCGGTGTCTCGGGGTGCCGAGCGTCGACTCTGCGCAGCACGTGGTCGGCGAGCCACCCCACGACCAGGGTGACGATCAACGCTCCGCCGACGACGGACAGGGGACGCAGTACGCCCTCCATGGACACCTCAGCTCCTTCCGGCCGGCCGCTGCTCACCGGGTGGCGCTCCCTTCGACCGTAACTGGCACGATGGGGAGCACGCGATCCACCTGTTAGGAAGTGACTCCAGTGGCGTCCTCTACCACGATTGTCCTTTTTCATTCGGCCTACGGCCTGAGGCCGGCCGTGCACGCCGCCGCCGAGCGCCTGCGCGCCGCCGGGCACGAGGTGCACGTGCCGGACCTCTACGAGGGCCGGACGGCGGAGACGGTCGAGGACGGCATGGTCGTCAAGGACGAGATCGGCCACGAGGAGCTGCTGCGCCGCGCGGTCACCGCGGTCGCCCCGCTGTCGGACCGCGGCCTGGTCTACGCCGGCTTCTCGCTCGGCGCGGCGATCGCGCAGAACCTGGCGCTGGGCGACGAGAAGGCGCGCGGCCTGCTGCTCCTGCACGGCACGTCGGACCTGGCCGAGGACGCGTCCGTGGACGAGCTGCCCGTGCAGCTGCACGTCGCCGACCCGGACCCGTTCGAGCCGCACGACTGGCTCAACGCGTGGTACCTGCGGATGGGCCGGGCCGGGGCGGACGTGGAGGTCCACAGGTACCCCGGTGCGGGGCACCTGTTCACGGACCCGGAGCTCGCGGACTACGACGCGGAGGCCGCGGAGACGACGTGGCGCGTGGCCCTGTCCTTCCTGGACGAGATCGCCGGCTAGCGCCGGTCCGCCGGTCCGGCGAAGGGCCGTCCGCCGCGACGGCGGGCGGCCACGTGGCCACGGACCGGGCGTGCCGGGCGGGCACTGAGCCGGTGTCACCTCACCGGCGAGTCGGCCCGCTCCACCCGCTGCGTGCCCGAACGCGTCCGGTACGAGCGGGCCCACTCCGTCGTCGCCTTCGGGTCCCGCTTGTCGGAGAGGACGTAGTAGTCCATCTGCGCCTGCTCGGGGGTGACGTCGAGGACGCCGTAGCCGTGGGAGTCCATGTCCACCCACTTCGCGTGCCGGTTGGCGGCCTTGATCGCGGCGACCGCGGCGAGCGAGACGGTGTGCGGGGCCACGCCCAGGAGGTCGTCCAGGTTGTCGGAGCTCACCGACGTGACGACGAACTCGGTGGCGAGGGACGGCGACAGCGGGTACGTGGCGGCCTTCTTGGGCACGTCGTTGGCCCAGGCCATGTGGATGTCGCCGGTCAGGAAGACGGTGTTGCGGATCCCGCGCTCGTCGAGGTGGCCGAGCAGCTCGCGCCGGTCGTCGGTGTAGCCGTCCCACTGGTCGGTGTTGGCGGCGATGCCGCCGGCGGGCAGGCCCAGCAGCTTGGCGAGCGGCTCCAGCAGGTGGGCGGGGAGGGCGCCGAAGGCGAAGGGGGAGATCATCACGGGGTTGCCGACGAGGCGCCAGGTGGTGTCGGAGGAGGCGAGCCCGGCCTTCAGCCAGTCGAGCTGGGCGCGCCCGGTGATCGTGCGCTCGGGGTCGTCGACCTTGCCGCTGCCGGGGCCGACCTGCTGCGATCTGAAGGATCTGAGGTCGAGCAGGTGCAGGTCGGCGAGGTTGCCGAAGCGCAGCCGGCGGTAGGTGGTGCCGGCGGTCGAGGGCCGCACCGGCATCCACTCGAAGTAGGCCTGCTTGGCCGCGGCCATGCGCGCGGTCCACTCGCCCTCGGCGCCCGGCGTGTGGTTCTCGGCGCCGCCCGTCCAGGCGTCGTTGGCGAACTCGTGGTCGTCCCAGATGGCGACGAAGGGGTGGGCCCGGTGCAGGTTCTGCAGATCGGGGTCGGTCTTGTAACGGCCGTGGCGGGTGCGGTAGTCGGCGAGGGTGACGATCTCGTGGGCGGGGGAGTGCGGGCGGACGACCTGCTTCGCCGGCGGGTAGACGCCGGTCCCGTACTCGTAGATGTAGTCGCCGAGGTGCAGCACGGCGTCGAGGTCGCGGCGGTCCGCGAGGTGGCGGTAGGCCGCGAAGTGACCGGACTCCCAGTTGGCGCAGGAGACGACGCCGAAGCGGATGCCGGGGACGGCCGCACCGGCGGCCGGTGCCGTACGGGTGCGGGCGGCGGGGGAGTGCGCGCCGCCGGCCGTGAAGCGGTACCAGTAGGCGGTGGCCGGGCGCAGGCCGCGGACGTCGGCCTTGACGGTGTGGTCGGCGGCGGCCGTCGCGGTGACCGTGCCCTTGGCGACGACCTTCCCGAACGCCTCGTCCTCGGCGACCTCCCAGTCGACGTCGACGGCCGCTCCGCGCCCCGAGCCGGGGACCGCGTCGGGCGAGGGCGTCACGCGCGTCCACAGCAGGATGCCGTCGGGCAGCGGGTCGCCCGAGGCGACGCCGTGCAGGAAGGCGGGCGGGTCCGCCGCGTACGCCGGGGCGGCCCCGGCGAGGGGGAGGAGGGCGACGGTCGCGGCGCCGGCGGCTGCCGCGACGGCGGTTCGGCGCGATATGTGCGCTATGGAGGATTCAGAGGTCACGGGCCATCACCTTACTTCCCAGTAAGCAGGAGGGGCGGACGAACTCTGACAGTTTGTCCGCCCCTCACCTGGCCTTCACTTTTCCCCGGCTACTTCTTGGGGCCGAACTCCTTGTCGATCGCGGCGATGAAGCTCGGCTTGGCCATCGGCGGGTTCTTGCCGTCGGGGCCCGTCAGCTTCTTGTCGCCGTGGAGCAGCGACGGCGTACCGCCGATCTTGTTCTTCTCGAACAGCTTCCCCATCTCGACGGCCCACTTGTCGTAGGTGCCCTCGTTGACGGCCTTCTCGAAGTCCTTGTTGCCCTTCAGGGCCGGGACCTGCTGCGCGATCTCGATCAGCCGCGCGTCCTTGGCGAAGGCGTCGTCGCGCTCGTCGGGGTGGTTCTTGGGCGAGTAGAGCGCTTCCTTGTACGCGACGAAGGCGTCCGGACTGACGTTGAGGGCGGCGCCGAGGGCGCTGACGGCGTTCTTCGAACCGGTGCCCTGGGACAGGTCGTCGATGAAGTTCACCATGACGAACCGGACCTTGTAGCGGCCGTCCTTGACGTCCTGGCGCAGCTGGCCGCCGGACTCGTTCTCGAAGGCGGCGCAGGACGGGCAGCGCGGGTCCTCGTAGACCGTGAGGGTCTCCTTGGCCTTCGCGTCGCCGATGACGATCTCGTCGCCGTTCTCGCCCGTGGTGTTGGCGGGCTTGACCAGCGCCTTGTCGCCCGCCCAGCCGCCGCCGCCCTTGTCGTCGTTCATGTTGGTCACCGCGTAGCCGACGCCGCCGGCTATCGCGAGGACGGCGACGATGGCGCCGGCGACGAAGAGCTGACGGCGCGTCTTGTCCCGCTTGGCCTGGCGCTCGCGCTCGGCGCGCAGCCGTTCGCGGGCGGCCTGCTTGTTCTGCTGGTTGTTGCGGTTGCTCATGGCGTCTTCTCCGGTTGGTGTACGAGTGGGGGTGGACCGCTTGCTCAGGCGGGAGCCGGAGCGAGGGGCGGTCCGCGCCGTACGACGGAGTGGACGAGGAGCGGGAGCCCGCGCGCGCGGAGGGTGCGGCGGGCGGGGCGCGGGCGCGCGGCCGGGCCGGCGGGCACCGTCAGGGCCGCGAAGGCCAGCAGCAGCGGGCCGAGGGCGAGGGCCGCGGCCGTGCGCAGCAGCCCGGCCAGGGCGGCCTCGCCGCGGCGCAGCCAGCCGGCGGCCAGCAGGCCCACCGCGACGTGGCAGGCGAGCAGCAGCCAGGGCAGCGCGGGCCCGCCGGCCGGCGGCGAGGTGCTGTCGGCGGCCATGCGGGCCAGCGGGGTGCCGAGCTCGCCGCGGCAGGCGAAGTCGAGGCCCAGGGAGTGCAGCGGGCCCGCGACGGGCCCGCCGGCCTTGCCGTAGCACGCGTGCTGGCCCGTGGTGAAGACGGTGTCCGCCGTCAGCTCCAGCGGGATGAGCAGCGCGGCGATCGGGCCGTAGCCGCGCTCACGGCCGGCGAGGGCGTAGGCGACGGCGAAGAACGCCGCCGCCAGCCCGGCGACCGTGACGGCGGGCAGGGGCGTGCGGGAGAGCAGGACGTGCGAAGCGGCGGACAGCGTGACACAGAGCGCCGTGAAGAGCGCCGCGCGCAGCGCTCTCAGTCGAACTCCCGTCCCCTCCATGAGGCCGAAGTCTGCCACGGCATCCGTTAAGTGTCGTGTCAAGATTCGGCATCACTGAACGTCACCGGAGGGGACGGGACACCGGGGGCCGGGGGCTCAGGACTTGAGGGCCGCGTCGATCGCCTTGGTGTACTGGTCGGGGGTGATCGGGACGTTCTTCCCGTCCTCCGCCGTCAGCTTCTTGCCGTTCATCTTGAGGGTCGGGGTGCCGGTGACGTCCTTGGCCTTGTCGAACTCGTCGGACACCGTCAGCGCCCACTTGTCGAACGTGCCGTCCTTGACGTTCTTCTCGAACTCCGCGTTGCCCTTGAGCGCCGGGATCTCGTTCGCGACCTTCAGCAGGACGTCGTCCTTCGCGTAGTCGTCCTTGGTCTCGTCGGGGTGGTTGGCCTTGGAGTAGAGGGCCTTGTTGTAGGCGCTGAACGCCTCGGGGCTGACGTTCAGCGCGGCGCCGAGCGCGCTGAGGGCGTTCTTGGAGCCGCTGCCGCCGAAGTTGCGGTCGAGGAACGTGGCGACGTGGTACGAGACCTTGTACTTGCCGTCCTTGACGTCCTTGTCGATGGTGTCGCCGACGCTCTGCTCGAAGACGGAGCAGATCGGGCAGCGCATGTCCTGGTACAGGTCCAGGGTGTGCTTGGCGTCCTTCTTGCCTATGAGGATCTCGGTGCCCTTGTCGCCGCCGGTGTTGGCGGGCTTGACGAGCTCCTTCTTGGACGCGGCCTCCCAGCTCGCGTTCAGGCCGCTCTTGCCGTCCTTGCCGAGCTGGGAGACGGCCACGACGATGCCCGCGCCGACGGCCAGGACCGCGACGACGGCCCCGCCGACGATCAGCTGGCGGCGCGTCCTGTCCTTCTTGGCCTGGCGCTCGCGCTCGGCGCGCAGCCGCTCGCGTGCGGACTGCTTGTTCTCCCAGTTGTTGCGCTTGCTCATGGTGGTGCGATCTTTCCGTGGTACGGGGGATGGGTCAGGCGGGGGTGAGGCCAAAGGCCGGCCCCCGCGGCGGCCCGCGCCGTACGACGGAGTGGACGAGGAGCGGAAGGGCGCGGCCGGGGACGGCGGGCCGCACGAACCGTACGGTCACGCCGCCGGGCAGCGGGGCACCGGCCGCGAGGACGGGCCGCAGCGGGCGGCACACGGCGGCCGCCGCGGCGCACAGGAGCTGCGCCAGCGCCCGCTCGCCCCGGCGCAGCCACGCGGCGGCCAGCAGGCCGACCGCGACGTGCCCCGCGAACAGCAGCCACGGGGCGCTGCCCTGGCCGGCGAGCCGGGCGAGCGGGCCGCCCGTGCTGCCGCTGCACAGCCAGGCCAGCGCCCCCGGGGCGGGGGCGGGGTGGCCGGGGCCGCCGTAACAGGTGTCCTGCCCGGCGGTGAAGAGCGCGGTGACGCCGAGCTCCAGGGGGACCAGGAGGGCGGCGATGTGCCGGTAGCCGCGCTCCTGCCCGGCCAGGGAGTGGGCGAGCGCGAAGACGGCCGCGGACGCCGCCGCGACGGCGGGCAGGGGCAGCGGCTTCCCGGACAGCAGCACGTGGGAGCCCGCGGACAGCGTGACGCACAGCGCTGTGAACAGCGCCGCGCGCAGTGCCCGCAGCCATGCCGCCGATATGTCCATGGGGACCGAGTCTGGCACGTCCTGCTGTAAACCGGGACTAAAGGCCGGGGATGCGGCCGTTGCGGAAGAGGTCCACGAAGATCTGGTGGTCCGCGCGGGCCCGGGCCCCGTAGGAGTGGGCGAAGTCCACCAGGAGCTCCGGGAAGCCCTCCTCGTCGGCGGCGATCACGGCGTCGATGGCCCGCTCGGTGGAGAACGGCACCAGCGAGTGGCCGCTCTGGTCGTCCGCCGCCGCGTGCATGGTGGCCGTCGCCCGGCCCAGGTCGGCGACGACGGCCGCGATCTCGGCCGGGTCGTCCAGGTCGGACCAGTCGAGGTCGACGGCGTACGGCGAGACCTCGGCCACCAGCTGCCCGTGGCTCCGGCCCCCTTCCTGGATCTCCGTCCAGCCGAGCCACGGGTCGGCGTGCGCCTGCAGCGCGCGCTGCGAGATCACCGTGCGGTGGCCCTCGTGGTGGAAGTAGTCGCGCACGGCCCGGTCGGTGACGTGCCGGGAGACCGCCGGGGTCTGCGCCTGCTTCATGTAGATGACGACGTCGTTCTCCAGGGCGTCGCTGTTGCCCTCCAGGAGGATGTTGTACGAGGGCAGTCCGGCGCTGCCGATGCCGACGCCGCGGCGGCCGACCACGTCCTTGACGCGGTAGGAGTCGGGGCGGGCGAGGCTGCTGTCGGGCAGCGTCTCCAGATAGCCGTCGAAGGCCGCGAGGACCTTGTAGCGGGTGGCGGCGTCCAGCTCGATCGCGCCGTCGTCGGCCGCGAAGCGGCGGTCGTGGTCGCGGATCTCCGTCATCGAGGCGAGCAGCCCGAAGCGCGTCATGGAGCGCGCCTCGCGCAGGGCGCCGAGCAGCGGGCCGCCGGCGGTGTCGAGCGTGAAGGGCGGCAGGTCGTCCTGCCCGGCACCGGTGGCCAGGGCGTGGATGCGCTCGCGGTAGGCGGCGGCGTAGGTCCGCACCAGCTCGGTGATCTTCTCGTCGCTGAGCGCCTTGGTGTAGCCGATCAGGGCGACGGAGGCGGCGAAGCGCTTGAGGTCCCAGGTGAAGGGGCCGACGTAGGCCTCGTCGAAGTCGTTGACGTTGAAGATCAGGCGGCCGTTGGCGTCCATGTACGTGCCGAAGTTCTCGGCGTGGAGATCGCCGTGGATCCACACCCGGCTCGTCCGCTCGTCCAGGTACGGCCCGGCGGCGCCCTCCGGCGCCCCGGCGGCCAGGTCGCGGTAGAAGAGGCACGCGGTGCCCCGGTAGAAGGCGAAGGCCGAGGCCGCCATCTTCCGGAACTTGACCCGGAAGGCGGCGGGGTCGGCCGCGAGCAGCTCACCGAAAGCGGTGTCGAAAACGGCGAGGATCTCCTCGCCGCGCTGCGCGGCCCGGTCGTGCTCGGTCGCCATCGCGGGGTCCTCCTGGGGTGGGGCATGGAACGAACATGTGTGCTGTCGTGCTCAACGCGTGAGGGTACCGGCGCGTGCCCGCGGCTGTCGGTGGGGGCCGGTAACCTTCAAAACAGTCCCGTTGCGTCCGCTGCGTCCCGCTGCCCGCTCCCGTCGGAGGTCTCCCACCGTGGCCAACAAGCCGCCCTTCACGCACCTGCACGTCCACACCCAGTACTCCCTGCTGGACGGTGCCGCGCGGCTCAAGGACATGTTCAATGCCTGCAATGAGATGGGCATGACACACATCGCCATGTCCGACCACGGCAACCTGCACGGGGCGTACGACTTCTTCCACTCCGCCCAGAAGGCCGGGATCATCCCGATCATCGGCATCGAGGCGTACGTCGCCCCCGAGTCCCGGCGCAACAAGCGCCGCATCCAGTGGGGCCAGCCGCACCAGAAGCGGGACGACGTCTCCGGTTCGGGTGGTTACACCCACAAGACGATCTGGGCGGCCGACTCCACCGGCCTGCACAACCTCTTCCGGCTGTCCTCCGACGCCTACGCCGAGGGCTGGCTGACCAAGTGGCCCCGGATGGACAAGGAGACCATCGCCAAGTGGTCCGAGGGCCTGATCGCCTCCACCGGCTGCCCCTCGGGCGAGGTGCAGACCCGGCTCCGCCTCGGCCAGTTCGACGAGGCCGTCCAGGCCGCCAGCGACTACAAGGACATCTTCGGCGAGGGGCGCTACTTCCTGGAGCTGATGGACCACGGCATCGAGATCGAGCGCCGCGTCCGCGACGGCCTGCTGGAGATCGGCAAGAAGCTCGGCATCCCGCCCCTGGTCACCAACGACTCCCACTACACCTACGCGCACGAGGCCGAGGCCCACGACGCCCTGCTCTGCATCCAGACCGGCAAGAACCTCTCCGACCCGGACCGCTTCCGCTTCGACGGCTCGGGCTACTACCTGAAGTCCACGGACGAGATGTACGCCATCGACTCCTCGGACGCCTGGCAGGAGGGCTGCGCGAACACCCGCCTGGTCGCGGAGCAGATCAACACCGACGGCATGTTCAAGGCCAAGAACCTCATGCCCAAGTTCGACATCCCCGAGGGCTACACCGAGGTCACCTGGTTCCGCGAGGAGACCATGCGCGGGATGCACCGCCGCTTCCCCGACGGCATCCCCGAGGACCGGATGCGCCAGGTCGAGTACGAGATGGACACCATCATCTCGATGGGCTTCCCGGGCTACTTCCTCGTGGTCGCCGACTTCATCATGTGGGCCAAGAAGCAGGGCATCGCCGTCGGCCCCGGCCGAGGCTCCGCGGCCGGCTCGATCGTCGCGTACGCCATGGGCATCACCGACCTCGACCCCATCCCGCACGGCCTGATCTTCGAGCGGTTCCTCAACCCCGAGCGCATCTCCATGCCCGATGTCGACATCGACTTCGACGAGCGCCGGCGCGCCGAGGTGATCCGGTACGTCACCGAGAAGTACGGCGCCGACAAGGTCGCCATGATCGGCACCTACGGCACCATCAAGGCCAAGAACGCCATCAAGGACTCCGCCCGCGTGCTGGGCTACCCGTACGCGATGGGCGACCGCCTCACCAAGGCGATGCCCGCCGACGTCCTCGGCAAGGGCATCCCCCTCTCCGGCATCCTCGACCCGCAGCACCCGCGCTACAGCGAGGCCGGCGAGATCCGCGGGATGTACGAGAACGAGCCGGACGTGAAGAAGGTCATCGACACCGCGCGCGGCGTCGAGGGCCTGGTCCGGCAGATGGGCGTGCACGCGGCCGGCGTGATCATGTCCAGCGAGACGATCACCGACCACGTGCCGGTCTGGGTCCGGCACACCGACGGCGTCACCATCACGCAGTGGGACTACCCGAGCTGCGAGTCGCTCGGCCTGCTGAAGATGGACTTCCTCGGCCTGCGCAACCTCACGATCATGGACGACGCCGTCAAGATGGTGAAGGCCAACAAGGGGATCGACATCGATCTCCTGGCCCTCCCGCTCGACGACCCCACGACCTTCGAGCTGCTCCAGCGCGGTGACACCCTCGGCGTCTTCCAGTTCGACGGCGGGCCCATGCGGTCCCTCCTGCGGCTGATGAAGCCCGACAACTTCGAAGACATCTCCGCCGTGTCCGCCCTGTACCGGCCGGGCCCGATGGGCATGAACTCGCACACGAACTACGCGCTGCGCAAGAACGGCCAGCAGGAGATCACGCCGATCCACCCGGAGCTGAAGGAGCCTCTCGAAGAGGTCCTCGGTGTCACCTACGGTCTGATCGTCTACCAGGAGCAGGTGCAGAAGGCCGCTCAGATCGTCGCCGGGTACTCGCTCGGCGAGGCCGACATCCTCCGCCGCGTCATGGGCAAGAAGAAGCCCGACGAGCTGGCGAAGAACTTCGTCTTCTTCAAGGAGGGCGCGCAGAAGAAGGGCTTCTCCGACGAGGCCATCCAGGCCCTCTGGGACGTGCTGGTCCCCTTCGCCGGCTACGCCTTCAACAAGGCCCACTCCGCCGCGTACGGCCTCGTCTCGTACTGGACGGCCTACCTCAAGGCGAACTACCCCGCCGAGTACATGTCCGCGCTGCTCACCTCCGTGCGCGACGACAAGGACAAGTCGGCGATCTACCTCAACGAGTGCCGGCGCATGGGCATCAAGGTCCTCCCGCCGAACGTCAACGAGTCCGAGGCCAACTTCGCCGCCCAGGGCGACGACGTGATCCTCTTCGGCCTCACCGCCGTCCGCAACGTCGGGCAGAACGTGGTCGACTCGATCATCCGCTGCCGCAAGTCCAAGGGGAAGTACAGCTCCTTCCCCGACTTCCTCGACAAGGTCGAGGCCGTCGTCTGCAACAAGCGCACCATCGAATCACTGATCAAGGCCGGCGCCTTCGACGAGATGGGCCACACCCGCAAGGGCCTCACCGCGCACTACGAACCGATGATCGACAACGTCGTCCAGGTCAAGCGCAAGGAGGCCGAGGGACAGTTCGACCTCTTCGGCGGCATGGGCGACGACACCGGCGACGACGGTCCGGGCTTCGGGCTCGACGTGGAGTTCTCCGACGTCGAGTGGGAGAAGGCCTACCTCCTCGCGCAGGAGCGCGAGATGCTCGGCCTCTACGTCTCCGACCACCCGCTCTTCGGCATCGAGCACGTCCTCAACGACAAGGCCGACGCCGCGATCTCCCAGCTCACCGGCGGGGAGCACGCCGACGGCGCGATCGTCACCATCGGCGGCATCATCTCCGGCCTGCAGCGCAAGATGACCAAGCAGGGCAACGCCTGGGCCATCGCCACCGTCGAGGACCTGGCCGGCTCCATCGACTGCATGTTCTTCCCCGCCACCTACCAGCTGGTCTCCACCCAGCTCGTCGAGGACGCCGTCGTCTTCGTCAAGGGCCGCCTCGACAAGCGCGAGGACATCCCCCGCCTGGTGGCCATGGAGCTGATGGTCCCCGACCTGTCGAACGCGGGCACCAACGCCCCCGTGATCATCACCATCCCCACGGTGAAGGTCACCCCGCCGATGGTGGAGCGGCTCGGCCAGGTCCTCACCCACCACCGCGGCTCCACCGAGGTGCGGATCAAGCTCCAGGGGCCGCGGAAGACCACCGTCCTGCGCCTGGACCGGCACCGGGTCACCCCCGACCCGGCGCTCTTCGGTGACCTGAAGCAGCTGCTCGGCCCGTCCTGCCTGGCCGGCTGAGTCACCGCGGGCGGGCCCGGCGGCCCGCCGCGCCCGCACCCGCACCCGCGCACGAGGGGCGCCCCCGGGTCAGCCGGGGGCGCCCCACGGTGCGGCCAACCGCCCGTGGGCGCCCTCTCCTGTCGGCCGGGCGCCGTCCCGCCGCCGCTCAGTTGTGGCCGAAGCGCTTCTGCTTGTTCTTGCGAGCCATGTCGCCCGGGGTGACCTGCGTGGCCCGCTGCTCGCTCTGGGACTCGATCGAGGAGCTCCTGGCCTGCTGCTGGCCGCGCTCCGCGGCGCTGGCCGACTTCGGCTGCTTCCGGTCCTTGTTCTTCGCCATGCTGAAGTGCCTCCACATCGGGACGACCCCCTGCGGTCACCCTCGCACGCACCACCGAACGGCGCATTTCGGGTAATTACCGTGCGTGATGCGTGCACTTACCGCCGTGAGGGCGTATCCGCCACGCCGAAGATCCAGTTCGGACTGATAACCCCCGCACGGTCGGGCAGACTCCAGGGAAAGCCGAGGAAAACCGGGGCACTGCCGTGCCGGGGGGCGACCGCAATTTCTGCACGCACAGAAAGAGGGTGGAACGTGGACCGCTGCGTCGTCCTGGTGGACGCCGGGTATCTGCTGGGCGCCGCCGCGAGCCTGCTGGCCGGCGAGCCCGCCCGGTCCCGCATCTCCGTCGACCACGCGATCCTCATTCAGGGGCTGCGCGAGCGCGCCGAGGCCGAGACCGAGCAGCCCCTCCTGAGGATCTACTGGTTCGACGGCGCGCCCGACCGGGTGCCCCAGCCCGAGCACCGCAGGCTCCGCGTCATGCCCCGGGTCACCGTCCGGCTGGGCGCCCTGACCCGCAGTGACGGCCGCTGGGCCCAGAAGGGCGTGGACGCCGCCATGCACGCCGAGCTCACCGAGCTCGCACGCAACCGCGCGTGCTCCGACATCGTCCTCGTCACCGGCGACGGCGACCTCCTGCCCGGCCTGATGTCCGCCAAGGAGCACGGCGTCGCCGTCCACCTGTGGGCCGTCCAGGCCGCCGACGGCGACTACAACCAGTCCGAGGACCTCGTCGCCGAGGCCGACGAGCGCCGCGTCCTCGACCGCACGTGGATCACCCGCGCCGTCCGCGCCAAGGAGCTCACCGGCGCCTGCGCCCCGCAGCCCGCCCCCGGCCCCGAGATCGCCGCGATCCTCTCCGCCCCCCTCCCCGAGAGCGCCGCCGCGGCCGCCGCCCCGGCCCCCCGCTCCCCCGAACCGGTGCCCGCCGAGCGCAACGGCTCCCGGCCCGCCGCCCCCGCCACCACCGACGGCACCCCCGGCGACCAGGACGCCCCCGAGACCCCCGCCGCCCGCGGCGTGCCCACCCCCAAGGACCTCGCCACCCTCGGCCGCGGCCTCGCCAGCCAGCCCGCCGACCGGTCCGGCGGGCCCGGCACCGGCCCGGGCGGCGCCTCCGGCCAGAGCAACGGCTCCGCCCTCGCCGCCAACGCCACCCTGCGCTGGTCCTCCGACAAGGGCTGGATCGAGCGCCCCGGCACCGGCGGCCCCGGAGAGCCCCCCGAAACCGCCGCCCTGCCGATGCTCGCCCAGCTCACCAGCGCCGAGCAGCGCTGGGCCGACCGCGAGGAGGACATCACCACCGTCGGCGGCGACCCCTTCGAGGTCGGCCAGGTCTTCGCCCGCCGCTGGGCCGAGCGCCTCCCCGACCCCGTCCACCTGCAGTCGCTCTCCACCGAATACCCCCGCATCCCGCACCGCATCGACGGCGAGCTGCTGCGCTACGCCGCCCGCTTCGGCCTGCTCGCCCACAAGGACGACCAGATCGACGAGCACGACCGCTATGCCATCCGGGCCGGCTTCTGGCGCGAAATCGACACCCGCACCGCGGCCGAGAAGGCACCGGCGGGCGACTGACCGCGCCACGCTCCGCGCCCGGACCGCCCCGACGGCCGGGGCGCGCCCCCCACCGCGTACCCTCATAGCTCGTGAGGACGGGCGTGAAAGAGGCGGCTGCAGCCGCCACGGTGTGCACCGTGCGCGGCCTGGTCAAGACCTACCCCGCCGCGCGCGGCCGCCGCGGCGCGCCCGGCACCGCGGCCGTACGCGCCAGCGACGGCATCGACCTGGAGGTCCGGCGCGGCGAGATCTTCGGACTGCTCGGCCCCAACGGCGCCGGCAAGTCCACCCTCGTCCGCCAGCTGACCGGCCTGCTCCGCCCCGACGAGGGCAGCGTCGAGCTCCTCGGCCACGACCTCGTGCGCCACCCCGAGCGCGCCGCCCGGCTCCTCGGCTACCTCGGCCAGGAGTCCACCGCCCTCGACGAGCTGACCGTCGCCCTCGCCGCCGAGACCACCGGCCGGCTCCGCGGCCTCACCCTGCGGGAGGCCCGCGCCGAGCGCGACGCCGTCCTCGGCGAACTGGGCCTCACCCCGCTCGCCGGGCGCCCCCTGAAGAAGCTCTCCGGCGGCCAGCGCCGCCTCGCCTGCTTCGCCGCCGCGCTCGTCGGCGAGAGGCCCGTCCTCGTCCTCGACGAGCCCACCGCCGGCATGGACCCGGTCGCGCGCCGCGCCGTCTGGGCCGCCGTCGACCGGCGGCGCGCCGAGCACGGCACGACCGTCCTGCTCGTCACCCACAACGTCATCGAGGCCGAGACCGTCCTCGACCGCGTCGCCGTGCTGGAGCGCGGCCGGATCATCGCCTGCGACACGCCCGCCGGGCTGAAGGAGCTCGTCGGCGACGAGGTCCGCGTCGAGCTGGTCTGGCGCGCCGAGGCCCCCCTGCACGTCCCCGAGGTCGCCGCGCTGCGCGACGCCGCGCAGGCCGCCGGACGGCGCTGGACGCTGCGGCTCGCCCCCGCCGAGGCGCGCGCCGCCGTCGCCGCCGTGACCGGCGGGCCCGCCTTCGCCGCGCTCGACGACTTCACCCTCACCACACCCAGCCTGGAGGACGTGTACCTCGCGCTCGGCGGCCGCGCGGAGGGCGCGGAGGGGCTGGTGAAGGCGTGACGAGAGCCCTGCCGACCGGACTGAACAGGAGCTGTGCCGGGTGAGTGCTGTGTCCGCAGAAGCGGTGACCGCCGGGGCGGTCAGGTCCGGGAGCGACTCCCGGCCGCGGTCCGGCGGCGACGGCGCCGCCCCGCTCGCGCCCCGGGCGAAGCTGCTGCCCGCCCTGGCCGCCGTGTACCGCGCGCAGCTCTCGCGGGCCCGGGTCGCGCGGATCCCCCTGCTGTTCGTGGCGACGTTCCAGTCCGTCGGCATCATGATCATGATGCGAGGCGTGGTGGACGGCGGCGACGAGGCGCGGGCCGTCGTGGCCGGCTCCAGCGTGCTCGTCGTGGCCTTCGTCGCCCTCAACCTCCTCGCCCAGTACTTCGGCCAGCTGCGCGCGAGCGGCGGCCTCGACCACTACGCGACCCTGCCCGTGCCGCCCGCGGCCGTCGTGCTCGGCGCGGCCGCCGCGTATGCCTCCTTCACCGTGCCCGGCACCGCCGTCACCGCGGTCGTGGGCAGCGTGCTCTTCGGCCTGCCGATGGGGCACCTGTGGGTGCTCGCCGCGGTGGTCCCGCTCTCCGGCGCGGCCCTCGCCGGCCTCGGCGCGGCCCTCGGGCTGCTCGCACCGCGCCAGGAACTGGCCACGCTCTGCGGACAGCTCGGCATGTCGGCGGCGCTGCTCCTCGGCGTGCTGCCCGCCGCGCACATGCCCGCCCCCATCGCCTACGCGCGCGACCTGCTCCCCTCCACGTACGGGGTGGAGGCGCTCGCCCGCACCTTCGACGCGCGCCCCGACTGGGCCGTCGTCGCCGCCGACCTCGGCGTGTGCGCGGCCGTCGGCGTGGTCTCGCTGGCCGCGGCGACGTGGGCGTACCGCCGGGCGGCCGTGCGGTGACGCGCCAGGACCGTCCTGCCGCCGGGTCCGCGGCGCCGACCTGGCACGATGACAGGGTGACCGCACCGCTGACGCCGCATGACCCGCCCTCGGACGAGCCCGGGCCCGGAGCCGGGCCCGTGGAGCCCGCGTTCGCCCCCGCAGACGAGGCCGAGCGCCGTGCCGAGACGCGCGCCGAACTGCGGCAGGCCGCGGTCATCGCCGCGGCGGTGGCCGTCTCCGGCGTGTTCCTGGGCCTGCTGTGGATGTGGCTCGCGCCGCGGGTCCCGCTCATCTCGGACGGCAAGGCCGTCTACCTGAAGAACAGCGAGGGCGAGCAGGCCATCGGCGCCGACGGCACGTTCGCGCTGCTGGCCCTCGGCTTCGGCGTGCTCAGCGGGGCCGTCGCCTTCTGGCTGCGGCGCCGCGGGGGCGTCCCGCTCGTGGTGGGGCTGGCCGCGGGGTCCTTCCTCGCCTCGCTCGTCGCCTGGCGCCTGGGCATGTGGCTGGGCCCCACGTCGGACGTGGTGGCGGCGGCCCGCGCGGCGGGGCGCGGCGTCGTCTTCGACGCGCCGCTCAAGCTCGCGGCGAAGGGCACGCTCCTGGCGTGGCCGCTCGCGGCGATGGCCGTGCATCTCGTGCTGACGGCGCTGTTCGGGCCGCGGGATCCGGATCCGGTGCCGGACTGGACTCCGTCCGGGGATCCGGACGCCCGGGCCTGAGCCGTGTCCGGCACCGCCGGATGCGTATGCGTGCGGCTCAGCGCCGTCGCGGCGGAGGGGGCTGCCCCGGCCCCGCCCTTTCACCGTTTCCTCCTGCGGAGGGCTCTGGGCCCGGCGGCCCGGCCCTGCCGCCGGGCAGAACATCCCCGCCGCGACGGCGAGCAACCCCCGCGGCGCGGACCGGCGGTGCCGAGCCGGCCGGCCGCTGGATTCCGGGCCGGCCCGGCAAGGGCCTACGCCGGCCTGCGGCCGTGATTCGCTCGGTTCTTCTTCAGGCGCCAGCGACGCTTGCGGGTGCGCTTCGACATGGGCGTCCCTCCCGGGGCGCGGGCCGCCCGCGCGGCGGCCCGCGCCGCAGGTCGTAGCCCCGGGGCGGGCGGCCGTCCAGACCCCCCGCACCCGCGGAGCCGCCGCAGGGTCACCCGCGGGCGATCGGCGCGATCACCGCGTCCGTGAGGGCGGCCAGGTCACCGGGCGAGAGCTCGACCTCCAGGCCCCGGCGACCGGCCGAGACGCAGATGGTCGCGTGGGAGCGCGCGGAGGCGTCCAGCGCGGTCGGCAGCCGCCGGCGCTGCCCGAGCGGCGAGATGCCGCCCCGTACGTACCCCGTCGTGCGCTCCGCGGCCGCCGGGTCGGCCATCGCCGCCCGCTTGCCGCCGACGGCCGCGGCGAGGGCCTTGAGGTCGAGAGAGCCGGAGACGGGCACGACGGCGACGGTCAGCGCGCCGTCGACCTCGGCGACGAGGGTCTTGAAGACCTGCGCCGGATCCCGCCCGAGGGCCTCCGCGGCCTCCGTCCCGTAGGACGCGGCGGCCGGGTCGTGGTCGTAGGAGTGCACGGTGAAGGCGGTCCCCGCCTTCTCCAGGGCGACGATGGCCGGGGTCGGGCCGGAGCCCGGGTTCGATCGCTGCTTGCGGGCCAAGGGTCCGTTCCGTCCGCGTCAGTTGGGGTTCGTCGGCTGCCGGGTCAGCTCCGTGGCCGGCAGCGACGGGAGCTTAGCGATCACCGCGGTCTCGGCGCGCAGCATTTTCAGCTCGCGCGCGAGCCGGGTGGCCGTGTCGGGCGTCTCCAGGAGCTGCTGCTTCGCCGGGGTGTCGAGCATGGCCGCCGCGGCGACGAGGTAGGAGAGCACGGACGGCTCGCCCGGCAGGTCGGTCTGCCCGGCGAGCGTGCGCTCGGTCGCCCCGGCGAGCCGCTTCTGGTAGGCGCGGAAGGCCCGGACGACGCCGGAGGCGAGCGCGCCCGCGCCTTCGCCCTGCTCCTCCTCGATGTCCTCGACCTCGCCCGTCAGGTACGGCCCGGAGGTGTCGACGGACAGCAGCCGGAAGCGGGTGGTGCCGGTGGCGAGGACCTCGTACGTGCCGCCGGCGCGCTCCCGGATGGTGGCCGCCTCCGCCACGCAGCCGACGGTGTGGAACGCCTTGAGCGGGTCGGGGCCGAACCCGGACGCCGGCCCGGGCTCGGGGCGGGCGCCCTCGGGCAGGCCGGGCGCCGTGGGCGCGACCTCGCTGCCGTCGCGGATGGCGACGACGCCGAAGCGGCGCGGTTCCTCCTCGGGGAGCGCCGACAGGTCGCGCATCAGCGCGCGGTACCGCTGCTCGAAGACGTTCAGGGGCAGGACGAGTCCGGGGAACAGCACCGAGTTCAGCGGGAAGAGGGGCAGGCGCGCGGTGGTCACAGCCGGTAAGCCTAATGGCCTGTGCACCGGTGCCGCCCCGGCGTTCACTGCCGGCGCAGCAGCCGGGAGGCGCCCGCCGCCACGGTCGTCGCGAGCACCCACCCGAGCAGGATCAGCACCGCGACCACCCACTGCGTGAGGCCCGTGGGCCGCCAGGCGTTGCCCTGCCCGAGGTCGATGACCGGCACGAGCAGGTCGAGGGCGTACAGCCAGGGGTTCCAGGCGGGGCCCTCGCCCTCCTTCAGGGGCGGCACGGGCCGCAGGGTGAAGTAGACGGTGGCGGCGGCCCACAGCACGGCCATCCACACGGCCGCCCGGCCGGGCCGGTAGCCGTAGGCCACCATCCAGTCCTGGAGGTAGCCCCAGGCCTTGCCGGCCGGGGGCAGCGTCTCGCGCCGGCGGCGCTGCTTGGCGAGGAGGACGGCCCGGGCGTCGGCGTCCTCGCCGCTGTCGCGCAGGGCGCCCGCCAGCTGCTCGTACGGCTCGGGGGCGTACTCGGGCGTGGCGGCGGCCACCCACTCCAGGCGCAGGCTCAAGGGGAAGTGGCCGAGCGGTATCAGCGTCTCGTAGGAGAAACCGGCCATGACCAGGCTGCCGGGCCCGGGCCAGCTCTCGTAGCGGTCGACCAGGTTGGACACGCGGGCGCCGGAGAGCACGACGCGCCCGCGCTGCGCCCACTCGCCGAGGAAGCGCAGCTCGGGCGTCTGGATGCGGCGCAGCGACAGCTCCTGGTCAACCTCCAGCACGAACCGGGCCCGGCTGAAGTCGACCGCGTCGCCGAACCGGCCGTCGTCCAGCCGCACCCCGCCCCGGCACTCGAAGGCCTGCGTGCGGACGCCCTGCTGCGGGGTGGTGGTGATGCCGTACGGGGGAGTGGTGCCGGTGGTGAACGGATAGCCGCCGACGCCGGCGCCCGTCAGATAGAGGGTGCGCTCCACGGTCAGCTGCGGGGCGTTGAAGGCGCGTCTGCCGTGGGGATTGCTCAGCGTGGAGCCGCGCAGGCTCAGCGAGACCCCTATCGCCGCGGCCCGCATGCTCAGCTCGCCGTACGAGCGCATCATCTCCGCCTGCATGTCCTGCCCGACGCTCATCCCGTCGGCCGCTATGGAGACCCCGCGCCGGTCGGGACGCACGACCAGCTGGTTGAGCAGGAGGTCGGTGCCTATCTGGGCGTCGGTCAGGCGTATGCCGCGCCGGACGACGCACCGCGGCAGGTGCAGGTCGCCCTCGGTGCGCAGCCGGGCGGCCTCCAGCCGGGGGAGCGAGCAGGCGACCAGGCGCAGGGTGGTGAACTGGCTCTCGGGCAGCAGCACCTCCTGCTCGAAGCGGCAGTTGTGCAGCTCGACGTAGGGCACGACCCTGCCGCCGGAGAGGTCGAGGGTGCCGGTGATCTGCACGCCGTTCAGCTTGAGGGCGGCCACCCGGCCCGGCAGCGGGGGCGGGCCGTCCAGCAGGAGCAGGGCCACGACGCGGGCCCGCACGCTGCGCTCGGGCCCCCACGCGTGGGGGCCGCGCGGGTCGTTCCACTCGGGGCGGGGCGTGCGCAGGTCGTGCGTGCGGCCCGCGCGGAACGCCTTCCACATCGCCTGCTCGGTCGCGGTCAGCCCCAGCTCCGGCGGCGGGCCGCCGTCTCGCGGATCGGTCACGCTCCGCACCCCCTCCCGTCACGTGCACCTCGGTGTACCGTCCCCATTCCCTCCGGGTGACCGATTGAACACTCTCGGTGAAACACCTGTACCAGTGAGTGGTACGGGGCGCGGTGCGACGGGGCGGGTCTGAGACAATTACCGTGTGATCTCCCGAATCGATCTGCGCGGCGCCGCCTCCTCCGAGGCCGGTGTCGACCGCGACCTGCTGCCCCGAGCCGAACTCGACGTCGAGGCCGCCCTGGAGAAGGTGCGGCCCATCTGCGAGGACGTGCATCATCGCGGCACCGCGGCCCTGATCGACTACGCGCACCGGTTCGACGGCGTCACGCTCGACCGCATCAAGGTCCCCGCCGAGGCGATCACCCGCGCCCTCGAAGAGCTCGACCCGGCCGTCCGGGCCGCGCTGGAGGAGTCCATCCGCCGCGCCCGCATCGTCCACCGCGAGCAGCGCCGCACCGACAAGACCGTCCAGGTCGTCCCCGGCGGCACGGTCACCGAGCGCTGGGTCCCGGTCCAGCGCGTCGGGCTGTACGTGCCGGGCGGCCGGTCCGTCTACCCCTCGTCCGTGATCATGAACGTGGTGCCGGCCCAGGAGGCCGGCGTCGGCTCCATGGCCGTCTCCTCCCCGCCCCAGGCCGACTTCGGGGGCCTGCCGCACCCCACGATCCTGGCCGCCTGCGCGCTGCTGGGCATCGACGAGGTGTACGCGGCCGGCGGCGCCCAGGCCGTCGCCATGTTCGCCTACGGCACCGAGGAGTGCCGCCCGGTCAACATGGTCACCGGCCCGGGCAACATCTGGGTCGCGGCCGCCAAGCGGCTGCTCAAGGGCCGCATCGGCATCGACGCCGAGGCCGGCCCCACCGAGATCGCCATCCTCGCCGACGCCACCGCCGACCCCGTGCACGTCGCCGCCGACCTGATCAGCCAGGCCGAGCACGACCCGCTGGCGGCCTCCGTCCTCGTCACCGACTCGGAGGAGCTCGCGAGCGCGGTCGAGAAGGAGCTCGACACCCAGGTCGCCATGACCCGGCACGTCGAGGACCGCATCGTGCCCGCGCTCTCCGGCCGCCAGTCCGGCATCGTCCTGGTCGACTCCGTCGACCACGGCCTCGCCGTCGTGGACGCCTACGGCGCCGAGCACCTGGAGATCCAGACCGCGGACGCCGCGGCCGTCGCCGCCCGCGTGCGGAACGCCGGCGCGATCTTCGTCGGCCCGTACGCCCCCGTCTCCCTCGGCGACTACGCCGCCGGCTCCAACCACGTGCTGCCCACCGGCGGCTGCGCCTGCCACTCCTCCGGCCTGTCCGTGCAGTCCTTCCTGCGCGGCATCCACGTCGTGGACTACACGCGGGAGGCCCTGGCCGAGGTCGCGGGCCACGTGGTGACGCTCGCCGAGGCCGAGGACCTGCCGGCGCACGGCGCGGCGGTCAAGGCACGGTTCGACTGGAAGGTTCCGGACGGCAAGTGACGCAAGGGACGCAAGTGACCGGTATCGACGACCTTCCCATCCGGGACGAGCTGCGCGGCAAGTCCCCGTACGGCGCCCCCCAGCTCGACGTGCCCGTACGCCTGAACACCAACGAGAACCCCTACCCGCTGCCCGAGCCGCTCGTCGCCCGCATCGCCGAGCGCGTCGCCGAGGCCGCCCGGCACCTCAACCGCTACCCCGACCGGGACGCGGTCGAGCTGCGCACCGAGCTCGCCAAGTACCTCACCCGCACCACGGACCACGAGGTCACCACGGCGAACGTCTGGGCCGCCAACGGCTCCAACGAGGTCATCCAGCAGCTGCTGCAGACCTTCGGCGGCCCCGGCCGCACCGCGATCGGCTTCGAGCCCTCGTACTCGATGCACGCCCTGATCTCCCGCGGCACCGGCACCGGCTGGATCTCCGGCCCCCGCGGCGCGGACTTCACCATCGACGTCGAGGCGGCCGAGCGCGCCATCGCCGAGCACCGGCCCCACGTCGTCTTCGTCTGCTCGCCCAACAACCCCACGGGCACGGCGGTCGAGGCGGAGACGGTCCTGCGGCTGTACGAGGCCGCGCAGGCGGCCCGGCCGTCGCTCGTGGTCGTCGACGAGGCGTACGGCGAGTTCAGCCACCGCCCCTCGCTGCTGCCCCTCATCGAGGGCCGCCCCAACCTCGTCGTCTCCCGCACCATGTCCAAGGCCTTCGGCGCGGCCGGACTCCGCCTCGGCTACCTCGCCGCGGACCCCGCGGTCGTCGACGCCGTCCAGCTCGTGCGCCTGCCGTACCACCTGTCGGCCGTCACCCAGGCCACGGCGCTCGCCGCCCTGGAGCACACCGACACCCTGCTCGGCTACGTCGAGCAGCTCAAGGCCGAGCGCGACCGCCTCGTCACCGAGCTGCGCGCGATGGGCTGCGAGGTGACCGACTCGGACGCCAACTTCGTGCAGTTCGGCCGGTTCGAGGACAGCCCCGCCGCGTGGCGGGCCATCCTCGGCCACGGCGTGCTGGTGCGGGACAACGGCGTCCCGGGATGGCTGCGGGTGACCGCGGGCACGCCCGAGGAGAACGACGCCTTCCTGGACGCCGTACGCGCCATTCGCAAGGAGAACCACTCATGAGCCGCGTGGGCCGCATCGAGCGCACCACCAAGGAGACGTCCGTCCTCGTCGAGATCGACCTCGACGGGACCGGACAGGTCGACGTGTCGACCGGGGTCGGCTTCTACGACCACATGCTCGACCAGCTCGGCCGCCACGGCCTCTTCGACCTCACCGTCAAGACCGACGGCGACCTGCACATCGACACCCACCACACCATCGAGGACACCGCCCTCGCGCTCGGCGCCGCCTTCAGGCAGGCCCTCGGCGACAAGGTGGGCATCTACCGCTTCGGCAACTGCACCGTGCCCCTGGACGAATCCCTCGCCCAGGTCACCGTCGACCTCTCCGGCCGCCCCTACCTCGTGCACACCGAGCCCGAGAACATGGCGCCCATGATCGGCACATACGACACGACGATGACCCGGCACATCCTGGAGTCCTTCGTCGCGCAGGCCCGGATCGCCCTGCACGTGCACGTCCCCTACGGGCGCAACGCCCACCACATCGTGGAGTGCCAGTTCAAGGCCCTCGCCCGGGCCCTGCGCTACGCCTGCGAACCCGACGCGCGCGCGGCCGGGATCATTCCGTCGACGAAGGGTGCGCTCTAGTGAACGGCCTGTCCACCACGCTCATCGTCGTCGGCCTGTTCCTGGTCGGCGGCATCATCTCCTTCCTCAAGCAGGGCATGCCCAAGAGCATCATCGTGCTCCTCGGCATAGGCGCCGCGATGTGCCTGACCGCCGGCACCCTCCGCATCGAAGGAATCTGGTCATGAGCGCCCCGAAGAAGGTCGTCGTCTTCGACTACGGCTTCGGCAACGTCCGCTCCGCCGAGCGCGCCCTCGCCCACGTCGGCGCGGACGTCGAGATCACCGGCGACTACGAGAAGGCCATGAACGCCGACGGCCTCCTCGTGCCCGGCGTCGGCGCGTTCGCCGCCTGCATGCAGGGCCTGCGCGCCGCCCGCGGCGACTGGATCGTCGGCCGCCGCCTCTCCGGCGGCCGCCCCGTGATGGGCATCTGCGTGGGCATGCAGATCCTCTTCGAGCGCGGCATCGAGCACGGCGTGGAGACCGAGGGCCTCGACGAGTGGCCCGGCCTCGTGGAGCCCCTCAAGGCCGACGTCGTCCCCCACATGGGCTGGAACACCGTCACCCCCGCCGCGGACTCCCAGCTCTTCGCCGGCCTCGGCGCGGACACCCGCTACTACTTCGTGCACTCCTACGCGGTGCGCGAGTGGAGCCTGGAGGTGACCAACCCCAACATCCGCGCCCCCAAGGTCACCTGGGCCACGCACGGCGAGCCGTTCGTCGCGGCCGTGGAGAACGGTCCCCTGTGGGCCACCCAGTTCCACCCGGAAAAGTCCGGCGACGCCGGTGCCCAGCTCCTCACCAACTGGATCGGAACCCTGTGAGCAAGCTCGAACTCCTTCCCGCCGTCGACGTCCGCGACGGCCAGGCCGTGCGCCTCGTCCACGGCGAGTCCGGCTCCGAGACGTCGTACGGCTCCCCGCTGGAGGCGGCCCTCGCCTGGCAGCGCTCGGGCGCCGAGTGGCTGCACCTCGTCGACCTCGACGCCGCGTTCGGCACCGGCGACAACCGCGAGCTCATCGCCGAGGTCGCCGGGGCCATGGACATCAAGGTCGAGCTGTCCGGCGGCATCCGCGACGACGCCTCGCTCGCCGCCGCCCTCGCCACCGGCTGCACCCGCGTCAACCTCGGCACCGCCGCCCTGGAGACCCCCGAGTGGGTCGCCAAGGTCATCGCCGAGCACGGCGACAAGATCGCGGTCGGCCTCGACGTCCGCGGTACCACCCTGCGCGGCCGCGGCTGGACCCGCGACGGCGGCGACCTCTACGAGACCCTCGCCCGCCTCGACCGCGAGGGCTGCGCCCGCTACGTCGTCACCGACATCGCCAAGGACGGCACCCTGCAGGGCCCCAACCTGGAGCTGCTGAAGAACGTCTGCGCCGCCACCGACAAGCCGGTCGTCGCCTCCGGCGGGGTCTCCTCCCTTGACGACCTGCGCGCGATTGCCAACCTGGTACCGGAGGGTGTCGAAGGCGCCATCGTCGGAAAGGCCCTCTACGCCAAGGCGTTCACCTTGGAAGAGGCCCTGGAGGCTGTGTCCGCATGACCGAAGCCGTGCAGCGTGTGCAGAGCGACAGTCCCTGGGAAGAGGCCTTCGGTTGTGCGCGCGCGGTCGCGGCGGGAGACCGTGTGCTGGTGGCCGGCACCATGCCGTTCACCGGCACCGTGCTGCACGGCGAGGGCGATCCGTACGAGCAGGCCAGGTCGGCCTTCGGCAACGCCCTCGCCGCGCTGGAGCGGTTCGGACTCGGCCCCGAGGCCGTCGTCCGCACCCGGATGTACCTGACCCACGCGCGAGACGTGGACGAGGTGGGCCGTGCCCACAAGGAGCTCTTCGACGCGGTCCGCCCGGCGGCGACCCTCGTCGTGGTCTCCGGATTCCTCGACTCGCGCGTCCTGGTCGAAGTAGAGCTGGAAGCGTACCGAGGAGCAACGAGCACATGACCCTGGCGGTCCGAGTCATCCCCTGCCTGGACGTCGACAACGGCCGGGTCGTCAAGGGCGTCAACTTCCAGAACCTGCGCGACGCGGGCGACCCCGTGGAGATGGCCAAGGTCTACGGGCAGGAGGGCGCCGACGAACTGACGTTCCTCGACATCACCGCCTCCTCCGGCAACCGCGAGACCACCTACGACGTGGTGCGCCGCACCGCCGAGCAGGTGTTCATCCCGCTGACCGTCGGCGGCGGCGTCCGCACCGCGGCCGACGTCGACAAGCTGCTGCGGGCCGGCGCCGACAAGGTCGGCGTCAACACGGCGGCCATCGAGCGGCCCGAGCTGATCCGCGAGATCGCCGAGCGCTTCGGCCGGCAGGTGCTGGTCCTGTCCGTGGACGCGCGCCGTACCCCGTCCGGCAGCTTCGAGGTCACCACCCACGGCGGGCGCCGGGGCACCGGCCTCGACGCCGTCGAGTGGGCCCACCGCGCGGCGGAGCTCGGCGCCGGAGAGATCCTGCTGAACTCCATGGACGCCGACGGCACGAAGGACGGCTACGACACCGAGATGATCCGCGCCGTGCGCGCGCACGTCACGGTCCCGGTCATCGCGAGCGGCGGCGCGGGCCGCCTGGAGCACTTCGCCCCGGCGGTGGAGGCGGGCGCGGACGCGGTCCTGGCCGCGTCGGTCTTCCACTTCGGCGACCTGCGGATCGCCGACGTCAAGAACACCCTCCGCGAGGCGGGCCACCCGGTCCGCTAGTCGCGTGCGGCGGATCATCACGGTGGCGGCCCGTTCCGCCGGACTCCCGCCGTGGTGGTCGCCCGCCGCAGCGGCGGGCGGGTTTCCTCCGCCGCGGCGGCGAGGAACCACGGCGTGGTGGCCCGGCGGTGCCGGACCGGCCCGCAGCCCGGGCCGAAGCCCCGCCCCGGACGGGGGCCCGGCTAGTCCCGGATCAGGAGGAAGACCGCCCCGGCCACCAGTGCCAGGGCGATCGCGGCGACCCCGTAGGACAGCCGGTGCTGCCGGAGCACCGGGAGATACGCGTCCACCGCGTACCTCCCGGGGCCCGTGAGCGCGAGCGCCGCCGCCGAGACGGCGACCAGCAGGGTGAACTCCACGCCCTTCGGCAGCAGGAACCCGCCCTCCCACGTCACCCCGAGCGCATTGACCATCGTGCCCAGCACGGCGGCCGCGGCGAGCGGCGTGAGGAGTCCGAGGAAGAGGCCCGCGCCGCCGAGCGTCTCGCTGAGGCCGGCGACGACGGCCATCGCCTTGGGCACGGGATAGCCCCAGGCCTCGAAGCCCTTCGCCGTCCCGTCGAGGCCGGGGCCGTCGAACCAGCCGAAGAGCTTCTGCGTGCCGTGCGCGACCATGATGATGCCGAGCATCAGCCGCAGGAGCAGGACCCCGAGCGAGAACCCGGCCGGGGAGAGCACGGCGGGTGCCGGGACGGAGTGGGCGGATCTGCTGGTGTACGCCATGGCGGGGGCACCTTCCGGGGTCGGGGTCCGGCGCGGACCCTCAGATTCCCAGCCGTGCCCCCTCCAGCTTCGCCACCGCGTCCTTGTCGCCCTCAAGCTCCACCCGGGCGGCGGCCCGGCGGCCGAAGGCGAAGAGGGTCAGCTCGCCGGGTTCCCCCGTGACGGTGACCACGGGCGCGCCGCGCTGCGCGACCGCCGTGCGGCCGTCGGGGCGGCGCAGGACCAGGCCGACGGGGGAGCGGCGGCCGAGCATCCGGGCCACCCGCTCCAGGCGGACCCACAGGGCGTCCGCGAAGACGGGGTCCACCTCGCGCGGGGTCCACTCCTCCTGGGCCCGGCGCACGTCCTCGGCGTGCACGTAGAACTCGACGGTGTTCGCGGCCTCGTCGATCTGCTTGAGGGCGTACGGCGACAGCCGCGGCGGACCGGTGCGGATGAGCTGGACCAGCTCCTCGTACGGCTTGGCGGCGAACTCCGCCTGCACCCGCTCCAGGCGCGCGGCCAGCGGTCTGAACACGAGCCCGGCGGCGGCGTCGGAGCGGCGTTCCCGCACGACGACGTGGGCCGCCAGGTCACGCGTCCGCCAGCCGTCGCAGAGCGTCGGGGCGTTCGGGCCCGCCGACTCCAACAGATCGGCGAGGAGCAGACGTTCGCGCTGGGCGTGGGTCGACATGGCGCCACCCTACGGCCGGCGCCCCGCCGCTGCCACGCCCCGCGGCTACTGAGGAAGCGGAGCGTCCATCTTCTGGCCGCCCTGCGAGACGCTCAGCGTCATCGAGCACGTGATCTGGTCCTGGCCGCGGGAGTAGGTGACCGGGGTCGGGTAGAGCACGTACGAGTAGTAGTTCTTGCCGTCGGTTATGGAGCGCATCCGGGCCTGTGCGTCCTTCTTGCACATCTCGCGGGCCTTGGTCTGGATGTCCAGCTCGGAGTCGAACTTGCCGGTCAGGGTCTCGTTGGCGATGACCTCGCCGTCGTGCGGACCGCTGCACGGCTTCGTCTTCACCTCGGTGAGGCCGATGGACATGCGCGGGTGGTCGAAGCACTGGCCGGGCTTGAGGACCACGTACGGCACGCGGGACACCGACGGGGACGAGGAGGACGCGGACGGGTCGGGGTTCGACGGGTCGGCGCCCGGGCCGCCCGTGCCGCCGGGGGCGGCGCTCGGCGCGGAGGGCGCGGCCGACGGGGTGGACGAGCCCTTGGCGGACGGCTTGTCGTCGCCCTTGTTGCCACCGGTGGTCAGCATGAAGCCGCCCACGAGGAGACCGAGCACCAGCACGCCGCCGATGACGAACCCGGCGATCTTCGCACCCTTGTTGCCCGAGGGCGGGGGCGGCATCGGCGGGGCGAACTGCTGGCCGTACTGCTGCTGCCCGTACTGACCGAATCCCGGCTGCTGGCCGGGCTGGCCGAATCCCGGCTGCTGGCCCGGCTGCTGGCCGTACCCCTGCGGAGCTTGCGGCTGTCCGTAGGGCGGGGCGGGCGGCTGGGCTGACGGCGGCCCGAACTGCTGCGGCGGGCCGAACCCACCGCCGCCACCGGGAGGCTGCGGGGAGTTCGAGGGCGGAGTACTCATGGGCGAAGCATGCCGTACGCCACTGACACCGCCGCCCGGGGGGTCCCGGCCCGTCCGCGCGGCAGAATGGACCCATGACCGGCAACACCGTCCCCGCGTCCTCTCTCGACCCCGCCATCGCCGCACGCCTCAAGCGCAGCGCCGACGGGCTCGTCCCCGCCATCGCCCAGCAGTACGACACCGGCGAGGTCCTCATGCTCGGCTGGATGGACGACGAGGCGCTCCACCGCACCCTCACCACCGGCCGCTGCACCTACTGGAGCCGCAGCCGGCAGGAGTACTGGGTCAAGGGCGACACGTCCGGACACGTCCAGCACGTGAAGTCCGTGGCCCTCGACTGCGACGCGGACACCCTCCTCGTCAAGGTCGACCAGGTCGGCGCCGCCTGCCACACAGGCGACCGCACCTGTTTCGATGCCGACGTCCTCCCGCTCGGCCAGTAGGCTCCGCTGCCATGGCTGCCACGACCACCGGTGACGTCACCCCGGACGCCGAGACCTTCCGTACGCTCGCGAAGGACCGCCGGGTCATCCCCGTCACCCGGCGCTTCCTCGCCGACGGCGACACGCCCGTCGGCCTCTACCGCAAGCTCGCCGCCGAGCGGCCGGGCACCTTCCTGCTGGAGTCCGCCGAGAACGGCCGCACCTGGTCGCGCTACTCCTTCGTGGGCGTCCGCAGCTCCGCGACCCTCACCGCGCGGGACGGCCGCACGCACTGGCTGGGCGCCCCGCCCGTCGGCGTGCCCACCGGCGGCGACCCGCTGGAGGCGCTGCGCGCGACCGTGGCCGCCCTGCACACCCCGCGCGACCTCATGGAGGGCGCCGGGCTGCCGCCGTTCACCGGCGGCATGGTGGGCTACCTCGGCTACGACGTCGTCCGCCGCCTGGAGAAGATCGGCGAGCACGGCGGCGAGGACCGCGACCCGCTCGGCCTGCCCGAGCTCACCATGCTCCTCACCTCCGACCTGGCCGTCCTCGACCACTGGAACGGCACCGTCCTGCTGATCGCCAACGCGATCAACCACAACGACCTCGACAGCGGCGTGGACGAGGCGTACGCGGACGCCGTCGCCCGGCTGGACGCCATGGCCGCCGACCTCCGCCGGCCCGCGCCCTCGGCCCCCACCGCCCTGCCGTCCTCCGAGCTGCCCGGGTACACCGCCCGCTGGGGCGGCCCCGACTACATGGCGGCCGTCGAGGACATCAAGGAGCGCATCCGCGCCGGCGAGGCCTTCCAGGTCGTGCCCTCGCAGCGCTTCGAGACGCCCTGCACGGCCTCCGCGCTCGACGTCTACCGCGTGCTGCGGGCCACGAACCCCAGCCCCTACATGTACCTCTTCCGGTTCGACGGGTTCGACGTCGTCGGCTCCAGCCCCGAGGCGCTCGTCAAGGTCGAGGACGGGCAGGCCATGGTGCACCCCATCGCCGGCACCCGGCCGCGCGGCGCCACCCCGCAGGCGGACGCGGCCCTCGCCGCGGAGCTCCTCGGCGACGCCAAGGAGCGCGCCGAGCACCTGATGCTCGTCGACCTCGGCCGCAACGACCTCGGGCGGGTCTGCGAGCCCGGCAGCGTCGAGGTCGTCGACTTCATGTCCATCGAGCGCTACAGCCACGTGATGCACATCGTCTCCACGGTCACCGGCCGCGTGGCCGCCGGGCGCACCGCCTTCGACGTGCTCACCGCCTGCTTCCCCGCCGGCACGCTCTCCGGCGCGCCCAAGCCGCGGGCCATGCAGATCATCGAGGAGCTGGAGCCGTCGCGGCGCGGGCTCTACGGCGGCTGCGTCGGCTACCTGGACTTCGCCGGGGACTCCGACACCGCCATCGCCATCCGCACCGCCGTCCTGAAGGAGGGCACGGCCTACGTCCAGGCCGGCGCGGGCGTCGTCGCCGACTCGGACCCGGCCGCGGAGGACGCGGAGTGCCGCAACAAGGCGGCGGCGGTGCTCCGGGCCGTGCACTCGGCGAACCGGCTCGCCCGGCCGTGACCCCGGCGGCACCGCAAACACCCCCACAAGGGATAGTGGACCCGTGAGCAAAGTCGTAACCCCCCGCCGCGGAACCGTCGGCGCCGCACTGCTCCTGGGCGCCGCCGGCGCCGCCCTCGCCCTGCTCGCGGGCGGCCGCACCTGGGCCGAGGGCACGACGACCGTCGCCCAGAGCACCGTCACCAAGCACGTCAGCGGCCAGGACGTCACGGGCCTGCCCGGCGCCCTCGCCGTCGTGGGCCTCGCCGCCCTCGTCGCGGTCTTCGCCGTCCGCGGCGTCTGGCGCACCGTGGTGTCCGCGGGCCTCGTGCTCGCGGGTGCCGGCGTCGTCGCCGGCGCCGTCACGGGCGCGGGCGACACCTCGGCCCTGGAGGAGCAGGCCGCCAAGGCCAACGGCCTCACCAGCGGCGCCGTCGACCACGTCACCCACACCGCCTGGCCGTGGGTCGCCCTTGCGGGCGGTGTCCTGCTGCTGCTCGCCGGGCTCCTGGCCCTGCGCTTCGGCCGCCACTGGCCGGCCATGTCCGGCCGCTACGAGCGCGACGGCACCCCCCGTCCGCGCCGGGTCCGGACGGTCCCGGACCCCGAGCGCCCCGAGGAGCTGTGGAAGGCCCTCGACCGCGGCGAGGACCCGACGAGGGCGTGACACGCCCTACCGCCTCCCCCCGGATCGAGGCGGCCCCGGCCGTCGGGGACAATGACCATGAGCGTTCTCCGCGCCCGCGGGCGCGCCACAGCAACGAGGAGTCTTAGTCATGGCGGGTACCAGCCACGGACACACCCCGGCCGCCTGGACCGGTGTCACCATCGCCTTCATCGGCTTCTGCGTCTCCGGTGCCTTCACCGTGGCCGCCAAGCCGGTCGGCTTCTGGGCCGGCATCGCCATCATCGCGGTCGGCGGCATCGTCGGCGGCGTCATGAGCATGATGGGCATGGGCATGCCCAAGAGGGCTCCTCTGAAGGTGTCCGGGCAGGCGAACCAGGGCTGACCCCGCCCTCCCCTGACGCCCCGAGGCGCGGCCCCGGGCCCGTACGACCCCCGTACGACGGCCCTGAGCTGCGCCTTCGTGCTGTCCGGCGGAGACTGTGCCCTGTGAAGGGCTGGACGAGGGGCCGGGCGAGGGGCCGGGCGAGGGACGGCGCGCGCCGACTGGCCGCCCCACTGGGCGTCGCGGCCGGCCTCGCCGCGGCCGCCGGCTACGTCGCGGCCGTGGACCCCAACCGCCCCGGCCGCTACCCGGCCTGCCCCCTGCTGCGCTGCACGGGCCTGTACTGCCCGGGCTGCGGCGGGCTGCGCGGCCTCCACGCCCTCACCCACGGCGACCTCACCGGCGCGCTCGGGGCCAACGCCCTGGCCGTCGCCGCGTACGCCGCGTTCGCCGTCTTCTGGTGCGTGTGGTTCACCAGGGCCCTGCGGGGCCGCGGGGGCGTGTCGCTGTCGCCGCGCGCCCGCCATTGGTGGGGCCTCGCCGCCGTCGTCCTGCTCTTCACGGTCCTGCGGAACCTGCCCGTGGGCGCCGCCCTCGCTCCCTGACGGGCCTCCGGCACGCGTCCACAAGATGGGACCCGCGTCAACCGGATGCGAAACCTTCGCCCGGCGGCAAGTACCATCGCAAGACCTGGTGGGGGAGGATTCCCGCCGCACCAGCCCAGACCATCCGAGTCCGGAAGGGGGCCGCTCGCGTGAGTGTGCTCGACGAGATCATCGAGGGCGTCCGTGCCGACCTCGCGGAGCGGCAGGCGCGCGTCAGCCTCGACGAGCTCAAGGAGCGGGCTGCCAGGGCGCCGCAGGCCAAGGACGGCGTCGCAGCCCTCCGCGGCGAGAACGTCGGAGTGATCTGCGAGGTCAAGCGGTCCAGCCCCTCCAAGGGCGCGCTGGCCGCGATCGCCGACCCCGCCGGCCTCGCCGCCGACTACGAGGCGGGCGGCGCGTCCGTCATCAGCGTGCTGACCGAGCAGCGCCGCTTCGGCGGCTCGCTGGCCGACCTGGAGGCCGTCCGCGCCCGGGTCGACATCCCCATCCTCCGCAAGGACTTCATCGTCACCGCCTACCAGCTGTGGGAGGCCCGCGCCTACGGCGCCGACCTGGCCCTGCTGATCGTCGCCGCGCTGGAGCAGGAGGCCCTGGTCTCCCTCATCGAGCGCGCCGAGTCGATCGGCCTCACCCCGCTGGTCGAGGTGCACGACGAGGAGGAGGTCCAGCGCGCGGTGGACGCCGGCGCCCGGATCATCGGCGTCAACGCCCGCAACCTCAAGACCCTCGAAGTGGACCGGGGCACCTTCGCCCGGGTCGCCCCGGAGATCCCGGACGGCATCATCAAGATCGCCGAGTCCGGCGTCCGCGGCCCGCACGACCTCATCGCCTACGCCAACGACGGCGCCGACGCGGTGCTGGTCGGGGAGTCCCTGGTCACCGGCCGCGACCCCAAGGCGGCCGTCGCCGACCTGGTCGCCGCGGGCGCGCACCCCGCGCTGCGGCACGGGCGGGGCTGACACCCCGGATGAGCGGCCGCCGCACCCGCCGCACGGGGCCGGGCCGACGCCCGGCCCCCGCCGGTGCGCCCGCGGCCGGGCTGTCCGCACAGGACCCTTACGCACGCCTGGCCCGGGGCTGCCGCCCCCGGGGCTGCCGCGCGCCCGCGCGCCGCGTCCGGGGCCGCAGGGTGAGGTACCACATCGGCTGCGAGCCGGGTCAGGTCAACGGGCGCCGATGGCGTGGCTGAGCACCAGCTCAGTGATCACGTCAACCTCACTCATCTCCTGAGGAGACCGGCATGCCCAGCGAATTCTTCGTCCCGGACCCGGAGGGTCAGATTCCAAGCGCCGAAGGCTACTTCGGCGCGTTCGGCGGCAAGTTCATCCCGGAGGCGCTCGTCGCCGCCGTCGACGAAGTCGCCGCCGAGTACGAGAAGGCCAAGGCGGACCCCGCCTTCGCCGCCGAGCTCAACGACCTGATGGTCAACTACACCGGCCGCCCCAGCGCCCTCACCGAGGTGCCGCGCTTCGCCGAGCACGCCGGCGGCGCCCGCGTCTTCCTCAAGCGCGAGGACCTCAACCACACCGGCTCGCACAAGATCAACAACGTGCTGGGCCAGGCCCTGCTCACCAAGCGCATGGGCAAGACCCGCGTCATCGCCGAGACCGGCGCCGGCCAGCACGGCGTCGCCACCGCCACCGCCTGCGCCCTCTTCGGCCTCGAATGCACCATCTACATGGGCGAGGTCGACACGCAGCGCCAGGCGCTGAACGTCGCCCGGATGCGGATGCTCGGCGCCGAGGTCATCGCCGTGAAGTCCGGCAGCCGCACCCTGAAGGACGCCATCAACGAGGCGTTCCGCGACTGGGTCGCCAACGTCGACCGCACCCACTACCTCTTCGGCACGGTCGCCGGCCCGCACCCCTTCCCGGCCCTCGTGCGCGACTTCCACCGCGTCATCGGCGTCGAGGCGCGCCGCCAGATCCTGGAGCGCACCGGCCGCCTCCCGGACGCCGCCGTGGCCTGCGTGGGCGGCGGCTCCAACGCCATCGGCCTCTTCCACGCCTTCCTCCCCGACGAGGGCGTGCGCCTGATCGGCTGCGAGCCCGGCGGCCACGGCCTCGCCACCGGCGAGCACGCGGCCACCCTCACCGCCGGCACCCCCGGCATCCTGCACGGCTCGCGCAGCTACGTCCTGCAGGACGAGGACGGCCAGATCACCGAGCCGTACTCGATCTCGGCCGGCCTCGACTACCCCGGCATCGGCCCGGAGCACTCCTACCTCAAGGACGCCGGCCGCGCCGAGTACCGCGCCGTCACCGACGACGAGGCCATGCAGGCCCTGCGCCTGCTCTCGCGCACCGAGGGCATCATCCCGGCCATCGAGAGCGCCCACGCGCTCGCCGGAGCCCTGGAGATCGGCAAGGAGCTGGGCAAGGACGGGCTGGTCCTCGTCAACCTCTCCGGCCGCGGCGACAAGGACATGGACACGGCGGCCCGCTACTTCGGGCTGTACGACAACGAGGCGGGGGAGCAGTAATGGCCGGCAACATCGAACTCCTGAGCTCCGTGTTGGCCGCGGCCGAGGCGGAGAACCGCGCCGCGCTCGTCGGCTACCTCCCCGCCGGCTTCCCCACCGTGGACGACGGCGTACGGGCCATCACGGCCATGCTCGACGGCGGCTGCGACGTCGTGGAGGTCGGCCTGCCGCACAGCGACCCCGTCCTCGACGGCCCGGTCATCCAGACCGCCGACGACATCGCCCTGCGCGGCGGCATCAAGATCGCCGACGTCATCCGCACGGTCAGGGAAGCGCACGAGATCACGGGCGCGCCCGTGCTGTGCATGACGTACTGGAACCCGGTCGACGCCTACGGCGTGGAGCGGTTCGCCGCCGACCTGGCCGCCGCCGGCGGAGCGGGCTGCATCCTGCCCGACCTGCCGGTCGAGGAGTCCGAGGCCTGGCGCAAGGCCGCCGAGCAGCACGGCCTCGCCACCGTTTTCGTGGTCGCGCCCAGCAGCCGCGACGAGCGCCTCGCCAAGATCACGGCGGCGGGCAGCGGCTTCGTGTACGCGGCCTCGCTGATGGGCGTCACCGGCACCCGGGAGTCCGTGGGCAACGAGGCGCAGGAGCTGGTGCGGCGCACGCGCGCGGTCACCGGGCTGCCGGTCTGCGTGGGCCTCGGCGTCTCCAACGCCGCCCAGGCCGCGGAGGTGGCCGCCTTCGCCGACGGCGTGATCGTCGGCTCGGCCTTCGTCAAGCGGCTCCTGGACGCGCCCGACCTGGAGACGGGCCTGGCCGCCGTCCGCGCCCTCGCGGGCGAGCTCGCCGAAGGCGTGCGCAAGCGCGGGTGACCCCTTCGCGCGGGTAACTCTTTTGAAGGAACCGGCGACCGGGGGCGCGCTGCGGCGCGCCCCCGGTTCGTTGTAGGGGGATGTGAGCCAGAAGAACTCGGACGGTAAGCGCAGCGCCCGCGAGCGGCTGCAGGAACAGCGTCAGCGCGAAGAGGCCCGGAGCAGGCGCAGGCGCACGCTGATCGCCGTCGCGGTCGTCGTCGGCGTGCTCGGCGCGGGCGCCGGGATCGCGGCGATCGTGGCGAACACGGGCGGCGGCAAGAAGAAGGAGACCGCCGGCCCGCTGGTCGCCCCGCAGGGCGCCACCGGCAAGGACAGCGTCACCATCCCCGCCGGCAAGCCCGCCTCGAAGGCGACCCTCACGGTCTACGAGGACTTCCGCTGCCCCGCGTGCGCCCAGTTCGAGAACGGCTTCCGCGACACGGTCAACCAGCTCGAGCAGAAGGGCGAGCTCAAGGCCGAGTACCACATCGTCACGCTGATCGACGGCAACCTCGGCGGCAGCGGCTCGCTCAACGCCGCCAACGCGGCGGCCTGCGCCCAGGACGCCGGGAAGTTCTCCGCCTACCACGACCTGCTCTACAAGAACCAGCCGCAGGAGACCGACGACGCCTTCGGCAAGAAGGCGCGCCTGCTGGAGCTGGCCGGCCAGGTGCCGGGGCTGGACACGCCCGCCTTCCGCACGTGCGTGGACGACGGCACCCACGACAGCTGGGTGAAGAAGTCCCACGAGGCCTTCGGCAAGACCTCCTACCGCGCCACCCCGACCGTGCTCCTCAACGGCAAGAGCATCTACGGCGACCCGGCCAACCCGCTCACTCCGGACAAGCTGCGGAAGATGGTGGCGGACGCCCAGAAGGGCTGAGCGGGGCGTGCAGGGCGTTACGCAGCTGTTGCGCCGGGTGGGTTGCCGTTCCGTCGCCCCGGCAGGGTAGCGTCGGGGATGTCATGGAACTCGCATACATTCCCAGCCCCTCGACCGGCGTGGTCCACCTCGGCCCGGTCCCGCTGCGCGGCTATGCCTTCTGCATCATCATCGGCGTCTTCGTGGCGGTCTGGCTGGGCAACCGGCGGTGGATCGCCCGCGGCGGACGGGCGGGGACGGTGGCGGACATCGCCGTCTGGGCGGTGCCCTTCGGGCTCGTCGGCGGCCGGCTGTACCACGTCATCACCGACTACGAGCTGTACTTCGGCGAGGGCCGCAACTGGGTCAACGCCTTCAAGATCTGGGAGGGCGGCCTCGGCATCTGGGGCGCGGTCGCGCTCGGCGCGGTCGGCGCGTGGATCGGCTGCCGGCGCCGCGGCATCCCGCTGCCGGCCTGGGCGGACGCCCTCGCGCCCGGCCTCGCGGTGGCCCAGGCGATCGGCCGCTGGGGCAACTGGTTCAACCAGGAGCTCTACGGCAAGCCGACGGACCTGCCGTGGGCGCTGAAGATCGACGCCGACCCGGCGATCGGGCGGGTGGCGGGCACCTACCACCCGACGTTCCTGTACGAGTCGCTGTGGTGCCTGCTGATCGCGGGCCTGGTGATCTGGGCGGACCGCCGCTTCACGCTCGGGCACGGGCGGGCGTTCGCGCTGTACGTCGCCTCGTACACGGTGGGCCGCTTCTGGTTCGAGTACCTGCGCGTCGACGACGCCCACCACGTGCTGGGCCTGCGGCTCAACGGGTGGACGTCGATCGTGGTGTTCGTGGGGGCCGTCATCTACATGATCGTCTCCGCGAAGCGGGTTCCTGGCCGGGAGCTTGTCGTGGAGCCGCCGCTTGATGGGGACGCGTCGATGGACGACGCGTCCCCCGAAAAGAAGAAGGTCTGAGGGTCGGCTCGGCACCGCCGGACTCCGCCGCAGTGGCTGATCGCCGCTGCGGCGGTTTTTTCGTGCCTGCGGCACGGGAGAGCGGCCGGCCCGGCCGCTGAGGCGGCGGTGCCGGTCAAGCGGTCCTTGCCGCAGGCAAGAAAACCCGCCGCGACGGCGCGCACCCCCACCGGAGGTGCCGGGCGGTGCCGTACCGGTCTCGGGCCCGCAGGTCGGCCGCTGCCCGGGCAGCAAGATCCGCGACGGCGCGTACCCGCACCGGAGGTGCCGGGCGGTGCCGTACCGGGCTTGCGCAGGCCGGCCACTGCCCGAGCAGCAAGATCCGCGACGGCGTGCACCCCCACCGGAGGTGCCGGGCGGTGCCGTACCGGTCTCGGGCCCGCAGGTCGGCCGCTGCCCGGGCAGCAAGACCCGCCGCGACGGCGCGCACCCGCACCGGAGGTGCCGGGCGGTGCCGAACCGGTCTCGCGCCCGTACGCCGGCCGCTTCCCGGGGGTGCGTCCGCGCAGGTCAGGCAGGCCTTCCTTGCTAGCGGATCAACCCCATCCTGCGTACCTTCGAACGCATCGGGGGGCGCACGGGCAAGCCGTCACGCCCCGGCGAAGGGAGCGAACCGGAGATGTCTGTCCTGGAAGCGGTCGCGGCACCGCACATAGCGCACCGTGACAACCACACCCACCGCGACGTGAACGGCGGCTGGCTCCGTCCCGCGGTGTTCGGTGCCATGGACGGGCTGGTCTCCAACGTCGCGCTGATGACGGGCGTGGCGGGCGGGGCCGCCTCCTCGGAGACGATCGTGATCGCCGGTCTGGCCGGCCTCGCCGCCGGCGCGTTCTCGATGGCCGCCGGCGAGTACACCTCCGTGGCCTCGCAGCGCGAGCTGGTCCTCGCCGAGCTGGACGTGGAGCGCCGCGAGCTGCACAAGCACCCGGCCGACGAGCTGGCGGAGCTGGCCGCGCTCTACGAGTCGCGGGGCGTGGAGCCGAAGCTGGCGATGGAGGTCGCCATGCAGCTGTCCCGGGACCCGGAGCAGGCGCTGGAGATCCACGCCCGCGAGGAGCTCGGCATCGACCCCTCCGACCTGCCGTCGCCCATGGTCGCGGCGGTGTCGTCGTTCGGCTCGTTCGCGCTGGGCGCGCTCCTGCCCCTGCTGCCGTACCTGCTGGGGGCCACGTCCCTGTGGCCCGCGGTGCTGCTGGCGCTGCTCGGTCTCTTCGCCTGCGGCGCGGTCGTGGCCCGGGTGACGGCGCGCTCGTGGTGGTACAGCGGCCTGCGCCAGCTGTTCCTGGGTGCGGCCGCGGCGGGTGTGACTTACGCCCTCGGTATTGCCTTCGGCACCGCCCTGGGGTGATGCTTATGCGGGGTCCCGCATAACGTGCATGTGACGGAGCGGTTTCAGGCCCCTGACGACCGGGCACAATCCGGGAGCGCAGCGGGCAACGCCGCCCGCTCTGTGCTGTGTCCGGCGCCGCCGGTCCGGGCGATCCCCAAGGCTTCCGGCAGCTCGCCGCATCACCCCGCAGCGTCCACATGCTGAACCGGTGCTTCCACTTTTCGGGAAGCACCCCATCATGTAACCTGCACCAACTTCTTCCGCAGAGGGCCAACGTCGTCCCTCGGCACATGCACTGGCCGGCCGGCCAGGACTGCCAAGACGACGACGGGAGCCGCCGATGCGATCCGCATCCCACCCCGCCCAGCAGGGAATGTACGACCCGCGGAACGAGCACGACGCCTGTGGCGTCGGCTTCGTCGCGACCCTCACCGGCGAGGCGAGCCACGCGCTCGTGGAACAGGCCCTCACCGTCCTGCGCAACCTGGAGCACCGCGGCGCCACCGGCTCCGAGCCCGACTCCGGCGACGGCGCCGGCATCCTGCTGCAGGTCCCGGACGCCTTCCTGCGCGAGAGCGTCGCCTTCGCCCTCCCCGAGCCCGGGGCGTACGCCGTCGGCATCGCGTTCCTCCCCGCGGACCCCGCGGAGGCGGACGCCGCCGTCTCGTCCATCGAGACGATCGCCCGCGAGGAGGGCCTCGCCGTCCTCGGCTGGCGCACCGTCCCCGTCGCCCCCGAGCTGCTCGGCGCCAGCGCCCGCGCCACCATGCCGGACTTCCGCCAGCTGTTCGTCGCGGACCACGAGAACACCGGACTCGCCCTGGACCGCAAGGCGTTCGCGCTGCGCAAGCGTGCCGAGCGCGAGGCCGGGGTCTACTTCCCCTCGCTTTCCGCCCGCACGATCGTCTACAAGGGCATGCTGACCACCGGTCAGCTGGAGCCCTTCTTCCCGGACCTCTCCGACCGCCGCTGCGCCACCGCCATCGCGCTGGTCCACTCCCGCTTCTCCACCAACACCTTCCCCAGCTGGCCGCTCGCCCACCCGTACCGCTTCGTCGCCCACAACGGTGAGATCAACACCGTCAAGGGCAACCGCAACTGGATGCGGGCCCGTGAATCCCAGCTGGCCAGCAGCCTGTTCGGCGAGAGCACGGACCTCGACCGCCTCTTCCCCGTCTGCACCCCCGACGCCTCCGACTCGGCCTCCTTCGACGAGGTCCTGGAGCTCCTCCACCTCGGCGGCCGGTCCCTCCCGCACAGCGTGCTGATGATGATCCCGGAGGCCTGGGAGAACCACGCCTCCATGGACCCGGCCCGGCGCGCCTTCTACCAGTACCACTCCACCCAGATGGAGCCCTGGGACGGCCCGGCCTGCGTCACCTTCACCGACGGCACCCTCGTCGGCGCCGTCCTCGACCGCAACGGCCTGCGCCCCGGCCGCTACTGGGTCACCGACGACGGCCTCGTCGTGCTCTCCTCCGAGGTCGGCGTCCTCGACATCGACCCGGCCCGGGTCGTCCGCAAGGGCCGCCTCCAGCCCGGCCGGATGTTCCTGGTCGACACCGAGCGCCACCGCATCATCGAGGACGACGAGATCAAGGCCGAGCTCGCCGCCGCCGCGCCCTACGGGGAGTGGCTGGAGGCCGGCCTGATCGACCTGGCCGACCTCCCCGAGCGCGAGCACATCGTGCACACCCACGCCTCGGTCACTCGCCGCCAGCAGACCTTCGGCTACACCGAGGAGGAGCTGCGCGTCATCCTCGCCCCCATGGCCAAGGCCGGGGCGGAGCCGATCGGTTCGATGGGCACCGACTCGCCGATCGCCGCGCTCTCCGAGCGGCCCCGGCTGCTCTTCGACTACTTCACCCAGCTGTTCGCACAGGTCACCAACCCCCCGCTGGACGCCATCCGCGAGGAGCTCGTCACCTCGCTGATCTCCTCCCTCGGCCCGCAGGGCAACCTCCTGGAGCCCACCGCGGCCTCCTGCCGCAGCGTCACCCTGCCCTTCCCCGTCATCGACAACGACGAGCTCGCCAAGCTCATCCACATCAACGCCGACGGGGACATGCCGGGCCTCGCGGCCGTCACCCTCTCCGGCCTCTACCGCGTCGCCGGCGGCGGCGAGGCCCTGGCCGCCCGCCTCACGGAGATCTGCGCCGAGGCCGACGCCGCCATCGCCGGCGGCGCCCGCCTCATCGTCCTCTCCGACCGCCACTCCGACGCCGAGCACGCCCCGGTCCCCTCCCTGCTGCTCACCTCCGCCGTCCACCACCACCTCATCCGCACCAAGCAGCGCACCCACGTGGGCCTGCTGGTCGAGGCCGGCGACGTCCGCGAGGTGCACCACGTCGCGCTGCTCATCGGCTACGGCGCGGCCGCCGTCAACCCGTACCTGGCGATGGAGTCCGTCGAGGACCTCGTCCGGGCGGGGACGTTCCTCACGGACATCGAGCCCGAGGCCGCGATCCGCAACCTCATCAAGGCGCTCGGCAAGGGCGTCCTGAAGGTCATGTCCAAGATGGGCATCTCCACCGTGGCCTCCTACCGCGGCGCCCAGGTCTTCGAGGCGATCGGCCTGGACGAGGGCTTCGTCGACACCTACTTCCACGGCACCGCCACCAAGATCGGCGGCGCCGGCCTGGACGTCGTCGCCCGCGAGGTCGCGGCCCGCCACGCCAAGGCCTACCCGGCCACCGGCATCGCGGCCAGCCACCGCCGCCTCGACATCGGCGGCGAGTACCAGTGGCGCCGCGAGGGCGAGCCGCACCTGTTCGACCCGGACACCGTCTTCCGGCTCCAGCACGCCACGCGCGCCCGCCGCTACGACATCTTCAAGCAGTACACCGAGCGCGTGAACGAGCAGTCCGAGCGGCTGATGACGCTCCGCGGCCTGTTCTCCCTCAAGGCCGACCGCGAGCCCGTCCCCCTCGACGAGGTCGAGCCCGTCAGCGAGATCGTCAAGCGCTTCTCCACCGGCGCCATGTCGTACGGCTCGATCTCCCGCGAGGCCCACGAGACCCTCGCCATCGCCATGAACCGGCTGGGCGGCAAGTCCAACACCGGTGAGGGCGGCGAGGACCCCGAGCGCCTCTACGACCCCGAGCGCCGCTCCAGCATCAAGCAGGTCGCCTCCGGCCGCTTCGGCGTGACCAGCGAGTACCTGGTCCACTCCGACGACATCCAGATCAAGATGGCCCAGGGCGCCAAGCCCGGCGAGGGCGGCCAGCTGCCCGGCCACAAGGTCTACCCCTGGGTCGCCAGGACCCGGCACTCCACGCCCGGCGTCGGCCTGATCTCGCCGCCCCCGCACCACGACATCTACTCCATCGAGGACCTCGCCCAGCTCATCCACGACCTGAAGAACGCCAACCCCTCCGCCCGCATCCACGTGAAGCTGGTGTCCGAGGTCGGCGTCGGCACGGTCGCGGCGGGCGTCTCCAAGGCCCACGCCGACGTCGTCCTGATCTCCGGCCACGACGGCGGCACCGGCGCCTCACCCCTGACGAGCCTCAAGCACGCGGGCGGCCCCTGGGAGCTCGGCCTCGCCGAGACCCAGCAGACGCTGCTGCTCAACGGCCTGCGCGACCGCATCGTCGTGCAGACCGACGGCCAGCTGAAGACCGGCCGCGACGTGATCATTGCCGCTCTCCTCGGCGCCGAGGAGTTCGGCTTCGCCACCGCCCCGCTCGTCGTCTCCGGCTGCGTCATGATGCGCGTCTGCCACCTGGACACCTGCCCGGTCGGCATCGCCACCCAGAACCCCGTCCTGCGCGAGCGCTTCAGCGGCAAGGCCGAGTTCGTCGTCAACTTCTTCGAGTTCATCGCCGAGGAGGTCCGCGAGCTCCTCGCCGAGCTGGGCTTCCGCACCCTTCAGGAGGCCGTCGGCCACGCCGAACTCCTCGACACCGGCCGGGCCGTGACCCACTGGAAGGCCCAGGGCCTGGACCTCGCCCCCCTGCTGCACGTGCCGGACCTCCCCGCCGGGGCCGTCCGCCACCGCACCACCGACCAGGACCACGGCCTGGCCAAGGCCCTCGACAACGAGCTCATCGAGCTCGCCGCCGACGCCCTCGCGGTCCCCTCCGCCGAGGACGCCCGGCCCGTCCGCGCCCAGGTCCCCATCCGCAACATCAACCGGACCGTGGGCACGATGCTCGGCCACGAGGTCACCAAGCGCTTCGGCGGCGCGGGCCTGCCCGACGACACGATCGACATCACCTTCACGGGCTCCGCCGGCCAGTCCTTCGGCGCCTTCCTGCCGCGCGGCGTCACCCTGCGCCTGGAGGGCGACGCCAACGACTACGTCGGCAAGGGCCTCTCCGGCGGCCGGATCGTCGTCCGCCCCGACCGCGGCGCGGACCACCTCGCCGAGTACTCGGTCATCGCCGGCAACACCCTCGCCTACGGCGCGACCGGCGGCGAGCTGTTCCTGCGCGGCCGCGTCGGCGAGCGCTTCTGCGTCCGCAACTCCGGCGCCACCGTGGTCTCCGAAGGGGTCGGCGACCACGGCTGCGAGTACATGACGGGCGGCCGGGCCGTCGTCCTCGGCGAGACCGGGCGCAACTTCGCGGCCGGCATGTCCGGCGGCGTCGCCTACGTGATCGACCTCGACCCCGACAACGTCAACAAGGAGCTGGCCGCCGCCGTCGAACCCCTCGGCGCCGACGACCGGCAGTGGCTGCACGACGTCGTGCGCCGCCACCACGAGGAGACCGCCTCCACCGTCGCGGCCGGCCTCCTCGCCGACTGGGACACCGCCGCCGGCCGGTTCAGCAAGGTCGTCCCGGCCACCTACAAGGCAGTGCTCGCCGCCAAGGACGCCGCCGAGCGAGCGGGTCTCTCCGAGACGGAGACCCACGAGAAGATGATGGAGGCGGCGACCCATGGCTGACCCCAAGGGCTTCCTGACCACCGGGCGCGAGGTCGCGCAGACCCGCCCCGTCGCCGAGCGCGTCCGCGACTGGAACGAGGTCTACGTCCCCGGCTCCCTGCTGCCGGTCATCAGCAAGCAGGCGAGCCGCTGCATGGACTGCGGCATCCCCTTCTGCCACAACGGCTGCCCGCTCGGCAACCTCATCCCCGAGTGGAACGACTACGCCTACCGCGACGACTGGCGGGCGGCCAGCGAGCGGCTGCACGCGACCAACAACTTCCCCGAGTTCACCGGCCGGCTCTGCCCGGCCCCCTGCGAGGCCGCCTGCGTCCTCGGCATCAACCAGCAGCCCGTCACCATCAAGAACGTCGAAGTCACCATCATCGACAAGGCGTGGGCCGCGGGCGACGTCACCCCGCAGCCGCCCGAGCGGCTCTCCGGCAAGACCGTCGCCGTCATCGGCTCCGGCCCCGCCGGGCTGGCGGCCGCCCAGCAGCTCACCCGCGCCGGTCACACGGTCGCCGTCTACGAGCGCGCCGACCGCATCGGCGGCCTGCTGCGCTACGGCATCCCCGAGTTCAAGATGGAGAAGCGGCACATCAACCGCCGCATCGAGCAGATGCGCGCGGAGGGCACCAAGTTCCGCACCGAGGTGGAGATCGGCCGCGACATCGACGCCGCCAAGCTCCGCAAGCGCTACGACGCCGTCGTCATCGCCGCCGGCGCCACCACCTCCCGCGACCTGCCCGTCCCCGGCCGCGACCTCAAGGGCGTCCACTTCGCGATGGAGTACCTGCCCGTGGCCAACAAGGTGCAGGAGGGCGACCTGACGGTCTCCCCGATCACCGCCGAGGGCAAGCACGTCGTCGTCATCGGCGGCGGCGACACCGGCGCAGACTGCGTCGGCACCGCCCACCGCCAGGGCGCGGCCTCCGTCACCCAGCTGGAGATCATGCCCAAGCCGGGGGAGGAGCGGAACGCGAACCAGCCCTGGCCGACCTTCCCCATGCTCTACAAGGTCACCTCGGCCCACGAGGAGGGCGGCGAGCGCGTCTACTCCGTCTCGACCACCCGCTTCGAGGGTGACGAGGACGGCAACGTCCAGTGGCTGCACCTGGTGGAGGTCGAGTTCACCGACGGCAAGCTCGTCCAGAAGCCGGGCACCGAGCGCCGCATTCCGGCCCAGCTCGTCACCCTCGCGATGGGTTTCACGGGCACGGACCGGCAGAACGGCCTCGTCGACCAGTTCGGCCTGGAAATGGACGCCCGCGGCAACATCGCCCGCGACGCCGACTACGCCACCAACGTCCCCGGCGTGTTCGTCGCCGGTGACGCCGGGCGCGGCCAGTCCCTCATCGTCTGGGCCATCGCCGAGGGCCGCTCCGCCGCCCGCGGCGTGGACCGCTACCTCACCGGCACCAGCACCCTGCCGGCCCCGGTCCGTCCCACGGACCGCGCCCTGACGGTCTGACCCGTCCCGGAAAGCTCGCGGCGCCTGCCCCACCCCGACCACAGGTGGCAGGCGCCGCGCTGTCGTACCCGCGCCGTCCTCGCCGCTACCCGGCCCGGTGCACCAGCAGATCGCGGAACTCCACCTTCGCGTCCTCGGTGTAGACCCCCACGCTGCCCTTCCGGTACGGGCGCTCCCGGTCCTCGTAGGCGATCAGCCCCTGTCCGTCGACGCTCACCTCCATGCGCGCCCCGCGCTGCGCCACCCGCACCGCCGACCACGCGCCGACGGGGAACCGTCCCTGGCCGGTCGCCAGGAAGCGCTGCCCGCCCCCGTAGGCGGGGTCGCGCTTGCCGAGCTCCCAGCCGTTCGGCTTGAGGGTGACGTAGTAGAAGTGCTCGGGGTCGGTGTACGCCCACAGCAGCCACGGCACCTCCCACGGGTTGGGCTCGGGCGTGCGCAGCTGGGCGACCGTGCGCATGCGCGCCTCGAAGTCCACGTCCTCGAAGCGGTCCGTGGAGACGATCAGCCCGGCGTGGGTCTCGTCCGGCACCCGGGAGGGGCGGGGGGAGAGGAAGAGGCCGTCGTGGCGGCCGATGTTCTCGCCGTGGCCGTCGAAGACCGACCGCCACGGGCCGTGGACCGATCCCTCGGCCCACGGCCGGTCCGGCGCCTCGTCACCGGACAAGAGGCTGCTCACCGCGAGAACGGCGCCCGCCACCGCGAGGGTGGCGAGCAGTGCGAGACCGAGCAGCCGCTGAACTCTCGTCATGCCGTCGAGTATGACCCCGGCCCCTCGGTGCGGGTGGTGACCAGTTCGGCGGCGTCGCCGTCGTCCGCGTCGGCTCCGAAGTCCTCCGCGAGCTGGGCGATGATGCGGTCGGTGGCGTGGCCGTCCCCGAAGGGATTGCCGGCCGTGGCCATCCGCGCGTAGGCGGCAGGATCATCCAAAAGGTGGACGGCGGCCTCCAGGATGGCTTCCGGTTCGGTGCCCACGAGCCGGGCGGCGCCGGCCTCGACGGCCTCGGGGCGCTCGGTGGTCGTGCGCAGGACGAGGGCGGGCTTGCCGAGGGTGGGGGCCTCCTCCTGGATGCCGCCGGAGTCGGTGAGGACCAGGTCGCAGGCGGCGAGGGTGGCGGAGAAGTCGAGGTAGCCGAGCGGCTCGGTGATCTCGATGTGCGGGTGGCCGGCCAGTTCGGGCAGGAGCGCCTCGCGGACGGCGGGGCTCTTGTGGAGCGGCAGCACCATCTCCACGTCGCCCCGGTCGGCGAGCCGCCACAGGGCCCTGCCCATGGCGCGCATCACGGCGCCCTGGTTCTCGCGGCGGTGCAGCGTGACGAGCACGCGCCGCAGGCCGGTGCGGAAGAGGCTGCGGCCGGTGCCCTCCTCCAGCACCCACAGCAGGTTGTCGATGACGGTGTTGCCGGTGGTGAACACCTCGGCGCCGGGGACGCCTTCGGCCGTCAGATGGTCCGCGGCCCGCTGCGTGGGGGCGAAGTGCCAGCGCGCCATCCGGCCTATCAGGCGGCGGTTGAGCTCCTCGGGGAAGGGGTTGTCGAGGACGCCGGTGCGCAGCCCCGCCTCGACGTGGGCGATGGGGACGTGCTCGTAGAAGGCGGCGAGGGCGCCGGTCAGGGCGGTGGTGGTGTCGCCCTGGACGATGACGAGGTCGGGGCGCTCGGCCCGGACCACGTCGCCGAGGCCGTCCACGAGGCGGGCCGTGAGCGTGGACAGCTGCTGCCGGTCGCGCATGACGTCGAGCTGGGTGTGGACCGGGACGCGCAGGAGGTCCAGCATCTGGTGGAGCATCTCGCGGTGCTGGCCGGTGGTGACGACGAGCGGTTCGAAGAGCGGGGAGAGCGCCATGGCACGGGCCACGGGCGCCAGTTTGATGGCCTCGGGTCGGGTGCCCAGCACGAGCATGGCGCGTACGGGCGCGGTGATGAGGTCAGCGGACATGGTTCTCCCTGGGAAGGGCCTGACGAGGTGAGAGGAGGAGAGGCGGGTGGTTCAGGTGCGCGCGGTCTTCAGCCACGTCTGCTTGCCGGTGAGCATCCGCCACAGCCCCCACCAGCCCGCGGCGAACCAGATGTAGCCGTAGAAGATGAAGACGTGCGAGAGCAGGATCGAGCGCAGGAGCCCGAGGCCGCGCTCGCGCCGGCGGTAGACGAAGCCGTACGCGTAGGCCGCCGTGAAGGACAGCACGTACGGGCCGATGATCCACATCGGGGTGATCAGCGGGCGCCCGGCCTGGACGGAGCCGATGGCGGTGCCGGCCACCGCGACCAGGAAGGACAGCGGCAGCAGTGAGGTGAGCAGGATGAGGACCGGGCTGGAGAGGTGGTACAGCAGGTCGACGGCGGCGCGGGTGGGGACGGAGCGCAGGATCAGCGGCACCAGCCCCGCCGACTGCAGGTGACCCTGGAACCAGCGCGAGCGCTGGCGCACCAGGCGGCGGACGTCGAGCACGGCCTGCTGGGAGACCGCGGCCGCGGTGCAGTGCTGGTTGGTCCAGCCGCGGGCGATGAGCCGGACCCCGAGGTCGAGGTCCTCGGTGAGGGAGTCGCTCCAGGGCCCGGCCTCCTGGCCGGGGACGGCGAGGGAGTCGAGTGCGGCGAGCCGCATGAACTGCCCGTTGCCGCCCATTCCGACGCTGCCGATATAGCGCCGGGCGCACTGGAAGATGTCGCCGTAGATGACGAATTCCATGTCCTGGAGCCGGGCCAGGAGGCCCTGGTGGCGGTTGTACATGCGGACGCCGACCTGGGTGGCGCCGACGCTCGGATTGTCGAAGAAGGGGTCGACGGACTGGACCACGTGTTCGTCGAGCCGGCCGTCGGCGTCGACGACGCAGACGATGACATCGTGCGGGTCGTAGCCGTCCATGAGGCCCGACTCGCGCAGGTGGCGGATTCCGGCGTTGAGGGCGGCGCCCTTGCCGCGGCGGGCGTTCGGCAGGGTGCGCTGCAGGAGGCGGACGCGCTCGGGGTCGGCGGCCCGGGCGATGTCGGCGGTGCCGTCGTCGGACGCGTCGTCGATCACCAGGGCCAGGAAATTGCCTGCGGGCAGGGCAGTGATCCGGGCAAGGCTCTCCGCGAGAACCTTTTCCTCATTCAGGCAGGCGAGCAGAAAGACGTACAGCCGTTTCCGCCGGGGGCCCCGGACGCGGCGTGTGCGGCGCCGGGAGAGCAGGAACATCGTGGTGTTGTAGCAGCCGGCCATCACGATGATGGCGATGGCGGATCCCAGCAGGACCTCGCCGGTCAAGGCAGGTCACCGGTGGTCCCGGCCGGTGTGCCGGGGGCCGGCGCACTGTGGTCGGGCGTGTTGCGGGCGGCGAACCAGAGTTTGGCGGCGATGATGACGAGCGCGGCCGTGCAGTAGAGCAGGAATCCGGCCCCGGCGGCTTCCTGCAGTCCTTTGGCAAAAGGAATGCCCGGTAGCACTTCAGGTGCCGCCGTCAGCCCGGCCATGGGCAGGACGGAGCCCAGAGCGGGTTTTCCGTACATGAGTTCCCCCCGAATTGCGCCTCTTGCGCCTCTCGATGGCGAGGCAAGGCATGCGCAGGGAAGGTATCAGATCAGACAGGTAATACTGTCGGACTTGGTGACTATTGTTGGAGCGGAATCTCAAATTCGAAGAACCTACCGGTCGTTATGCCTGATCGCGGCCGGATGTGACGGGAGTGATTTTTGGTCTGCACCAAAGCGTCTGCACGGAACTGCCCGCTCGGGACCGAAGTTGTCTATTGACATGCATCCATCCTCGCCAGAAGAATCTGGCGACTGTCGGGCCCCCGGCGGAACGGGGGTGGCGACCGCAGCATTACCAGGGGGAATTTCCATGCTGAACAAGCGAGGCAGATCCGGGAAAGCCCGGATCTCCGCCATTGCCCTGCTCCTCGCCGCCCTGCTGGGCGGCGTCCTGTTTTCCTGGCCCGCCGGGGCCGCGATATCCAAGCCGCGCAGCACCGACGCCGTCAACCCGCTCGCGCTCTCCCCGGAGAGCAAGAAGGACCTCGCCGCCGCGGCCAGGGCCCGGCTCGCCAACGACCGGCTGCGCCGCACCGGCGCCCTCACGGTCACCCCGGCGCCCGTCACGAAGACCGTCACCGCGGCCCTCGCCCCGCAGGCCGGCACCTCCGCCCTCGTCCTCTACGACAACACCGGCCCCTACGGGCAACTGGGCGAGCTCTACGCCATGGCGACCGCCAACCTCGCCGGCCACTTCGGCACCGTCACCGCCAAGCCCGTCTCGGCCTACACCGCCGGCATGGTCAACCAGTACACCGCCACGGTCTACCTCGGCTCGACCTACTACGGGGGCACCGTCCCCGACGCCGTCCCCGCCGCCTTCTACCAGGACGCCATGGCCACCAGCCGTCCCGTCACCTGGATCGGCGACAACATCTGGAACATGGCCACCGCGGTCGGCGTCCTGCAGTTCGAGCAGAAGTACGGCTGGGACCCCACCAACTCGTACTACGAATCCGGCGGTTCCCTCGGCGACATCGACCAGGTCACGTACAAGAACCAGCAGCTGACCCGGAACATCCCCGCGGGCCAGGACGGGGGAGTGCTCCACCCCGCCCTCCTCACCGGCCCCGGCTACCCGGCCGTCACCACCCTCGCCGTGGCCAAGGACGGCACCACCGGCGCCACCAGCCCCTGGGCGATCCGCTCCTCGAACCTCACCTACCTCGGCGAGATCCCCTTCGCCTACGTCTCCGAGAGCGACCGCGTCATCGTCTTCGAGGACCTCCTATTCGACGCCCTCGCCCCCGCGACCACCGAACGCCACCGGGCCTTCGTCCGCCTGGAGGACATCAGCCCCAAGGCCGACCCCGCCCAGCTGCGGTCCATCGCGAACTACCTCAAGTCGCAGAACATCCCGTACGGGATCAACGTCATCCCCGTCTACAAGGACCCCAAGGGCGTCTACAACAACGGCGTGCCCGAGACCGTCACCCTCGCCCAGGCCCCCGCCGTCGTCACCGAGCTCAAGAACATGCTCGCCAACGGCGCGGTCCTGATGAACCACGGCTACACCCACCAGTACGGCACGGCGAACAACCCCTACAACGGCGTCACCGGCGACGACTTCGAGTTCTTCCGCGCGCACGTCGACACCGCGGACAACGTCGTCCTCGACGGGCCGCCGGCGGAGGACTCCACCGTCTGGGCCCAGGGCCGCATCACCCAGGCCCTGGCCGGCTTCGCCGCCGCCGGACTGCCGAAACCGGCCTTGTGGACGACTCCGCACTACGCCGCGTCCGCCACCGACTACCGTGTCCTGGGCCAGAACTACTCCGCCCGCCTGGAGCGCTCGTTGTACTTCGCCGGCACGCTCACCGGTGGCACACCGGACAACAGCCGCTACATCGGCCAGTTCTTCCCGTACTCGGTCAAAGACGTCTACGGCACGACCGTCCTGCCCGAGAACATCGGCAACTACGAGCCCGAGGCGTACAACAACCACCCGCCCCGCCTCCCCGCCGACCTCATCGCCTCGGCCAAGGCCAACCTGGCCGTCCGCGACGGCGTGGCGAGCTTCTTCTACCACCCCTACTACCCGGTGACCCCGCTCAAGCAGACGATCGAGGGCATCAAGGCCCTCGGCTACACCTTCGTCGGCCCCACGGCGCTCGGCCAGTGAACCGCGGGAGGAGGGCGGCCGGCGCGCTGCTCGCGGCCGCCCTCCTCCTCGCCGGATGCTCCTCGGGCTCCGGCGGGGAGAACGGCGAGGAGCAGCCCGGACCGGGCCCCGGCGCCCGCACCGACGACGGAAAGGCGGCCGGACTGCGCGGCATCACCCTCCCCTCCTGGAACACCGGCGACTACGCCGGCCCCGACGCCGCGCCCTACCTGCGGCAGATCGCCGCCACCGGCGCCCGCTGGGTCACCTTCACCCCCACCTGGTACCAGGACGGCACCACCGACGCCGGCATGCACACCACCGCCGAGACCGCCGGCGACGACGCCCTCCGGCACATCATCGGCCTCGCCCACGACACCGGCCTCAAGGTCATGCTCAAACCGCACGTCGACCTCGCGAAGGGCGGCGACCGGGCCGGCATCCGGCCGAGCGACCCCGACGCCTGGTTCACCGCCTACGAGCGCTTCATCACCCACTACGCGGACATCGCCGCCACCACCAAAACCGAACAGCTCGCCGTCGGCACCGAACTGGCCGGCACCTCCCGCGACGGCACCCGCTGGAGCAAGGTCGTCCGCGCCGTCCGCACCCGCTACCGCGGCCCGCTGACCTACGCCGCCAACTACGACGAGTACCGCGCCGTCCCCTTCTGGGACGACCTCGACGTCATCGGCATCGACGCCTACTGGCCCCTCGCCGACCGCCCCACCACCGACACCGCCCGGCTCCGCGACGCCTGGAAGCCCATCACCGGCGAACTCGCCGCCTTCTCCGCCCGCCACCACCGCAAGATCCTCTTCACCGAGGCCGGCTACGTCAGCCAGCGCGGCACCACCACCGCCCCCTACTCCTGGACCGTCAGCAAGAGCGGCGGCGAGGAGGAACAGGCCGCGGCCTACGCGGCGCTGCTCACCGCCCTCGACGGAAAGCCCTGGTGGGCAGGGGTCTGCTGGTGGATGTGGGACGACTGGCCCGACGCCGGCGAGACGCCGCGCCGCCTCGCGTACACGCCGCACGGCAAGCCGGCGGAGAAGGTGCTGCGACAGCACTGGAAGTGATGCGACAGCACGGGAAGTGACGGGAAGTGAGGGGTCCGCCCGTCACCTCCTCCGGTCCGCCGGGAACAGCGCCGTGACCTCCCAGCCGCCCTCCGGCGCGGGGCCCGCGCGCAGCAGCCCGCCCATCGCCTTCGCCCGCTCGCTCAGGCCCACCAGGCCGAAGCCCCCGCCCCGGGCCTTCTCCGGGAGCGCGGCCGCGTTCCTGCCGTCGTCGGCGATGCGCAGCTCCACGCCCGCGGGCACCCCGCGGACACCGATCCGCACGGCCGTGGCGTCGGCGGCGTGCTTGCGGATGTTGGTGAGGGCCTCGCGTACGACGCGGTGCACGCCCGCGGCGACCTCGGCGGGTATCCAGTCCTCCAGCCCCTGCTCGATGTAGAGGACGACGGGCGGCCCCGTGCGCGCGAACGCCTCGGTGAGTGCGCGCACCTCGGGCAGCCCGGCCACCGGCTCCGTCTCCGCCTCCCCCTCCCGCAACACGCTCACCAGGCGGCGCATCGCGCCGAGCGCCTCGCCCGCGGACGTCTCGATCCGCTCGAAGGCACCGGCCGCCACCGGCCCCTCCAGCTCGGTGAAGCGGGCGGCCTGCGCCTGCACGGCGATGCCGGTGATGTGGTGGGCGACGAGGTCGTGGAGCTCCCGGGCGAGTTCGAGCCGCTCGGCGGTGCGGACGGCGGTCAGGTCCCGTACGCGCTGGGCGGCGTGGCTGCGCAGGAGCAGCGAGTACGTGCCCACGACGACCAGCAGCATCGAGAAGAGGGCCGTGAACCACTCGGGGTTGAGGTCGCGCATGGGCGCGGCCACGACGGCCAGGGCGAGCAGCGGGCCGAGGACGCCCGCGACACGGCTGGAGGACTTGCTGACGACGAGGGTGAGGAGGACGAGCAGGGCGACGTCCTCGCCCATCCCCCAGACGACGCGCGGGTGCGGCCCGATCATGAGGACGGCGGAGGCGACCAGGGAGACCGCGGCCGCGATGCCCGCCCGCACGGTCAGCGGGATCCACCCGTAGGGCACGGCGCACAAGCAGACCAGGACGCCCGAGGCCAGGACGACGGCGTGCGGCTCGCTCGGCTGCCGGGCGAGCGCGATGCCCTCCAGCCCCACGAGGCAGAGCAGGACGGCCCCGAGGGCGGCCTTCGCGAAGACCGCCCGCCGGGGATGGCGGACGGCCCACCCCGCCCACCTGGTCACGTGCCGCCCGCGGCCAGCCCGCTCTCCCAGGCCCAGGCGGCGATCTCGACGCGGTTGCGGGCGTCCAGCTTCAGCTGCACGTTGGCCAGGTGGGTCTTGACCGTGGACAGCGAGACGAAGAGCTCGGCGGCGATCTCGGCGTTGGTCGCCCCGCGGGCCAGGCAGCGCACGACATCGGCCTCGCGGTCGGTCAGCGGCTCGGAGGGGGCCCGCGCCGGGCCCGCCGGCCCGCCGGGTGCCATGTCGCGCAGGAGGCGCACGGTGATCGCGGGCGAGATGAGGGAGTCGCCCACGGCCGCCGCGTGCACGGCCTCGACGAGCATGGCCGGGCTCGCGTCCTTCAGGAGGAAGCCGGAGGCGCCGTTGCGCAGCGCGGTGTGCACGTACTCGTCGAGGTCGAAGGTGGTGACGATGACGATGCGCGGCCGCCCGCCGGTCCCCGGGCGGGCGCCCGCGCGCTCCGACAGGCGGCGGGTGACCTCCAGGCCGTCCAGCTTCGGCATGCGGATGTCGAGGAGCAGCACGTCGGGCTCGTGCTCCTCGACCGCGGCGAGGGCGGCCTCACCGTCCACGACGTCGGCGACGACCTCGATGTCGGGCTGGCTCTCCAGGATCATGCGGAAGCCGGTGCGGACCATCTCCTGGTCGTCCGCGATGACCACGGTGATCGCCATACTCGTTCCTTGCGGTTCCTTGCGCTGTGCTGACCGTACGGCGGGCACCGCCGTACGGAGGACTTCCCGGTGGCGCCCCTCCGCCCCTCCGCCCCTCCATGTGAGCGGGGGGCGTGGGCCGCCGCAACCGCGGATCAGGCGCCCGTGCGGCCGGCCCGGCGGGCGGCGAGGCGGCGCACGCCGTAGGCGCCGCCGCCCAGGGCGAGCAGGCCGACACCGCCCGCGAGGGCCGGGGCGCCGATGTCGTGCCGGCCCTTGATGACCTCGCCCGCCTCGACGACCCGCTTGACGGGGTTGCTGGAGGCGGCGCGGAGCGCGCGCGGGCGGGGCGAGGCCTGCTCGTCGCTGCTGCGCACGGTGACGACATGGCCGGAACCGGTGGCGGCGCGGCCGGCGTGCTTGTCGCCCTTGGGACGGACCGCGGTGGGCTCGGCGCCGTCGGGGGTGTGCCGCAGGGCGCCCGAGGCGAAGTCGTAGTAGTTCGTCAGCTGCGCCCCGTCGAGGGAGGCGCGCAGCGTCGGCTTCGCGGTGTCCCCGCCGAGGATGCGCAGGTGGAGGCGGTCGATGTCGGCCGCGGGGCGGGACGCGTCGATCGTGTGCCGCTGCTTGCCGTGCTTGGTCACCGTGACCGTCGTGCCGCGCTCGCCGGAGGCCAGCCGGGCCCGGCTGCCGTCGGGCAGCTGGACCTGCCGGACGACCACGGGGCGGCCGGAGCCGGTGTCCCTGCCGCCGGTGGAGCGGGCGTCCGCGGCGAGCGCGCCGGCCGTCGGCCAGACGACCGCGCCGACGGCGGCGGCGAGGACGGTGGCGGCGGCGATGCGGTGCTTGGCGGACACGGGAGGCCCTTTCCGTAACGGTCGGCTCGGTCTGCGGGCCGCCGGGCGGCGGACCATGACCTTCACGTTACGGGCCTTTACGGCGCTCACACCTCGACTGTCCGACCATTCTCGCCTCGGCCGAAAGGATGACGAGGGCCCGCCCACGTCATACCGGAGTCGCGTGGACGGCCCCCGGAAGCGGGTGCGCGATTGGGCCGTACGGGCGGCACCGGCCGCCCGTACGGCCCGGTGGGGGAGCGTGCGGCGCCGGGCCGGCGCGTCCCCTCCGCCGCGGCGGTGATCAGCCCCCGCCGGCCGGTCCGGCGGTGCCGTACTGCGCTCGGTCCGGCACCGCCGGGCGCCGGGGTGGCGGGTTGCGCGCCGCTGCGGGCCGGCTCCTCCCCTCCGCCGTGGCGGCGATCAGCCGCGGCGGCGAGGGCCCGGCGGAATCACCGGGCGTCCGCACGTACGGGAGGGCGAAGCACCCGCGGGGTCAGGACGTACGGGAGGGCGAAGCACCCGCGGGGTCAGGACGTACGGGAGGGTGAAGCACCCGCAGGGTCAGGCGCCGCCCAGACTCGCCGCCGCGTTCCTGATGTCCGCCGCGAACGTGCTCACCTCGGTGTAGACGCCGGGGTAGTGCGGCCGCGCGCAGCCCTGCCCCCAGCTGACGATGCCGACCTGGATCCACGCGCCCGCCCCGTCCTTGCGGAACATCGGGCCGCCGGAGTCGCCCTGGCACGTGTCGACGCCGCCCTGGTCGAGGTATCCGGCGCAGATCTCCTCGCCGGGTATGAGGTTGCCGTAGGCCTGCTGGCAGGCGGCGTCGTCGACGAAGGGCACGGTGGCCTTGAGCAGGTACCGCTGCTGGCTGCCGCCCTCGCGGTCCGCGCCCCAGCCGGCGACGGTGAAGGTGCCGTTGTTGTACGCGTCGGTGTCGGCGATCTTGAGCGTCGGCTGGTCGACCGGCCGGGCGAGCTTGATCAGCGCCCAGTCCTTGCCGGAGCCGTTGTAGCCGGGCGCCTGGATGACCTGGGTGGACTTGACCTTGACGGCCTGCGGGGAGCTGAGGTCGGCGACTCCGGCGGTGGCGGTGATGGAGGTGTTGGCGCCGCTGCCGCCGACGCAGTGGGCGGCGGTGAGGACGATCTGTTTGGTGTAGAGCGCGCCGCCGCAGCCCATGGACAGCCGCACCATCCACGGGAACTCGCCTTGCTGGGCCTGGGTGCCGCCGACGACGCCCTCGTGCGGGCGCTGGTCGCGCGGGCCGTCGGCGAGGGCCGAGCCGGCGGTGAGGGTGAGCGCGGCGACGGCCGCGGCGCCGACGGCGAGGGTTCTGCTGAGCGTGCCGAGGAAGAGGAAGGAACGCAAGGGTCTTCCTTTCGTGGGAGGTTACGCGGCGAATGTCAGGCTCATGACAATCCCGGCCGTCCGATTACCGGAATCGAGCCTTCGCTGCGCGGTGCGATTATGAGCAGCGAACGAACGTGCGACAAGCACCCCGTTTCGGCCAGCCGTGCCACCGGCGCCACGGTCTGCCGCCGCACGGCACCGCCCCCGTACAGTGGAGGCGGGGGCGCAGCGGCCGGCAGGGGGACCCCAGGGGGTGGTCACGCGTGGGCACCGGGACCGGAGCCGGTAACGGCGTCGAGATCGTGCACGGCTATCCGCACATCGAGACCGTGCGCACCGCGATCACCGCGCTCTACAAGCGCCTCTCCTACGACACGGTGCACACCTTCGAGCTCAGCGTGCCCCCGGCCGACGTGGCCTTCGACGACGACGAGAACCCCTACCTCGGCGTCCAGCGCGTCGCCGGCGCCATGGTCCGCCACCTGCGCCTGCCGGACGCCCGGATGATCGTCAGCTTCCGCGACATGCGGCACGCGGGAAGCGTCGAGCTCGCCGCCGGGCCCGAGTACTTCATCGAGCTCAACTCCCGCTTCAAGACCCACCGCAAGGACATCGGCGCCGCCCTCTCCCACGAGGTCATGCACGTCTACCTGCACCGGCTCGGCCTCGCCTTCCCCGGCACCCGCGACAACGAGATCCTCACCGACACCGCGGCGGCGTACCTGGGGGCGGGATGGCTGCTGCTCGACGCCTACCGCGAGTCGTCCGTCTCCACGCAGAAGCTCGGCTACCTCACCCCGGAGGAGTTCGGCTACGTCCTCGCCAAGCGGGCCCTGGCCTTCGGCGAGGACCCCTCCCCGTGGTTCACCAGCCCCCAGGCGTACGAGGCGTACACCAAGGGCCTCACGGAGGCGCGGCGCGACGGCCGCCGCCCCCCGCTCGCCGCGGCCGGCCGCCTCGGCCGCCACCGCTACGCCCGCGACCGCCGCGCCGTCCAGAACGCCCGCCGCAGCGCCCCCTCCGGCTGGGGCTACGCCTTCGAGGGCCACGACCCGCTGCGTGTGAGCTTCCCGTGCCCCACGTGCCACCAGCGCATCCGCGTGCCCGTGCGGGGGAGCGTACGGGTGCGGTGCGGCCTGTGCCGGTCGGTGCTGGAGTGCGACACCTGACGCCCGCTGCTACAGCGACTGCCCGAAACAGATGCAGAAGGGATGCCCCGCAGGGTCGTTGAAGACCAGCCAGCCCCTCTCCTTGCCGCCGCTGTCGTGCAGGAACTCCGCCCCCAGCGCGATCACCTCGCCCCGCGCCCGCTCCGCGTCCTCCCGCGTGCCGACCTCGAAATCCAGGTGGAACTGCTGCGGGAACGCCGGGTCCGGCCAGCGCGGCGACCGGTGGCCCTTCGCCTCCTGGAAGGCGATCCGCTCGCCCGCGGGCGAGGTCAGCCACACCCAGGACGAGTCGGAGGCGTCCACCTCCCAGTCCAGGACCCGGGCGTAGAAACCGGCCAGCGCGGCCGGGGCCGGGCAGTCCACGACGGGATACATCAGCTTCGCAATCATGCGCTGATCCTGCCCCGCCACGGACAGGAGTCCAACACCCGTACCGCTTTTGTCCATGGGCGCCACCGCCCCCGCCCACCACCCTGTGCCCGTGGCCATCAGTACCGAGGAGGACCGCAGCGTGGACGAGGACCGCAGAGCGGACGACACAGCCCCCCACACCCCCACCCGCCGCGCCGTGGTCACCACGGGCGCCGCCGCCGGGCTCGCCGCACTCACCGGCCTCACCGGAACGGCTGCCGCCGCCGCACCCCCGGCCGCAGCCGTCCTGCGCTCCACCGGCCTCGACGTCCGCGTCGGCACCGCCTTCCCCTACGTCATCTCCTACACCGACCGCACCACCGGAGACGTCGTCCACGGCCAGGAGGAACCGGTCACCACCCTGCTCGTGGACGAGAAGGAACACACCCCCCACGTCACCTCCACCCTCCACGGCGACCGGGCCGCGTACGTCCTCACCCTCACCGGCGGCACGCGCATCGACGCCGAGATCCGCGTCACCGGCACGCGCGTCGACTGGCGGGTCACCCGCATCACCGACACCCCCGCCCTGCGCATCGGCACCCTGCGCATCCCCGGCCTCGCCCTGCTCAGCGTCCGCAGCACCCAGCCCGGCGCCGAACTCCTCGCCGCCCGCATCCAGCTCGACAAAGCGAAGAACGGCGACACCCTCGTCCGCCCCGGCCCGCACACGCCCGCCGACGAGGCGCCCATCGGCTGCGCCTACGCCGTCGTCAGCACCGGCCGGCTCGCCGCCGCCGTCGACACCAACACCGTCCAGGACCGCCCGGACGCCGCCACCGCCTGGGAGAACGGCCGCCTCCGGCGGCAGACCCTCACCCGGCCCTACGGCACCGAGGCCCGCATCACCTGCGGCCAGTGGACCCACCGCGCCGCCGGCGCGGCAGCCGCCGACACCGAGCCCCTGCCCCGCGCCACCGTCGTCGTCACCCGCGACCGCAACGGCGACGGCCACGCCGACTGGCAGGACGCCGCCATCGCCCTGCGCGACGTCATGACCGAGCCGCTCGGCGCCGCGGACCAGCACCTGCGCGTCGTCCCCCACATCCCCTTCAACTTCGCCAGCCAGGCCACCAACCCCTTCCTCACCACCCTCGACAACATCAAACGCATCGCCCTCGCCACCGACGGGCTGCGCCAGTTCACCCTCCTCAAGGGCTACCAGTCCGAGGGCCACGACTCCGCCCACCCCGACTACGGCGGCAACCACAACACCCGCGCCGGCGGCCTCGCCGACCTCAACACCCTGCTGCGCGCCGGAAAGAAGTGGAACAGCGACTTCGCCGTGCACGTGAACACCACCGAGTCCTACCCCGTCGCCCACGCCTTCTCCGAGACCCTCGTCGACGCGGGCGACAAGCAGTGGGACTGGCTCGACCAGTCGTATCGCATCGACCCCCGCCGCGACCTCCTCTCCGGCGACGTCGTCCGCCGCTTCCGGCAGCTGCGCGCCGAGACCGACCCCGCCCTGACCACCCTCTACATCGACGTCTTCCGCGAATCCGGCTGGAACTCCGACCGGCTGCAGCGCGCCCTGCGCGACCAGGGCTGGCGGATCGCCACCGAATGGGGCCACGGCCTGGAGCGCTCCAGCATCTGGGCGCACTGGGCGAACGAGACCGACTACGGGCCCGACACCTCGCGCGGCATCAACTCCCGCCTCATCCGCTTCCTCCATCACCACCACAAGGACGTCTTCGCCGACAAATGGCCCCTCCTCGGCACGGCCAGGCTCGGCACCTTCGAGGGCTGGCAGGGCAAGACCGACTGGGAGCCCTTCCACCGCCTGATCTGGACCGAGAACCTCCCCGCCAAATACCTGCAGGCCCACCCCGTCCGCACCTGGGACGAACACGAGATCACCTTCGAGGGCCCGGCACGCACCGCCGTCAGCGACACCGACGGCACCCGCACCATCACCACCGACGGGAACGTGGTCTACAAGGGAGGGACCTACCTGCTCCCCTGGGAGCCGCGCGAAGCCCTCGACCCGGCCAAGCTCTACCACTACAACCCCGCCGGCGGCACCACCCGCTGGCGCCTGCCCCGCGGCTGGGCCGGCCGCCGCACGGTCGTCCTCCACCGGCTCACCGACCAGGGCCGCACCGACCCGGCCGAACTGCCCGTGCGCGGCGGCGAGGTCACGATCGAGGCCGCGGCCGGGCAGCCGTACGTCCTCACCCGCGGCCACGGCCGCTCCCCGCACCCCGCGTGGGGCGAGGGCACGCCGCTGCACGACCCCGGCTTCCACTCCGGCAGCCTCGACGGATGGCAGGTCACCGGCCCCGCGGCCGTCGAACGCAGCCCGCTCGGCGACTGGGAGCTCGTCGTCCGCGCCGGAGCGGCGGCCACCGTGGGGCAGCGGCTCACCCGGCTGAAACCCGGCACCTACGCCGCGTCCGTGCAGGTCGAGATCGGCGCCACCGCAGGGGAGCGGCGCCGGGCCGGCCTGCGGGTCCGCACCGCCGACGGCATCACCGCCGCCAACTGGACGGACACCTCCACCGCCGTCAACCACGTGGCCGCCGATCGCAAGCACGGCACCCGCTTCCAGCGGATGTTCACCCGCTTCACCGTGCCGCCCGGCGGCGGGCCCGTCACCCTCACCCTGACCGTCGCCGAAGGCAGCGCACGGGTACGGTTCGACGCACTGCGGGTCGTGGCCGCCGGGCCGCGGGCCGAACGCCCCGGCGCCCTCGTCTTCGAGGACTTCGAGAACGTCCCCCAAGGATGGGGACCCTTCGTCAAAGGCGACGCCGGCGGCGCCACGGACCCCCGTACGCACATCGCCCAGCGGCACGCCCCGTACACGCAGCGCGGCTGGAACGGCAAAGCCGTCGACGACGTCATCGACGGCACCCAGTCCCTGAAGTCGCGCGGCGAGAACACCGGGATCGTCTACCGCACCGTCCCCCACACCGTGCGCTTCCGCCCCGGGCACCGCTACCGGATCGCCTTCCGCTACGAGAACGAGACCGCCGGGCAGTACGCCTGGATCACCGGCACGGACACCCCCGAAAGCCGCGAACTGCAGCGCACACCCCTGCCCGCCGCCCACACCCCCGCCACCCACACGTACGAGTTCACCGCGCCGGAAACGGGCGAGGCATGGGTGGGGCTGCGCAAGACGGGCGACAGCGGCACCGCGGAGTTCGTCCTGGACGGCTTCACGGTGTACGAGACGAGCGAGGCCCCCGGCCCCTCGTGAAGCACTCCGCAAGCACTCCGGAAGCACTCTGGTGAACCGCACCGCCATGCGCGAAGATCGGCCCACTGCGCCGACACCGCGGGAGGCCGGGACCCATGTACCAGACATGGATGCGCTACTTCAGCCCCGGCCCCGTCCACCACCGCCTCGGCCTCGTCTGCCTCGGCGTGGGACTCCAGCACGGGGCACTGCCACCGGTCGGACCCCGCACCCTCGACCACCACGTCGCCGTCGTCATCCACGCCGGCAGCGGCTGGCTCCGCACCCCCGACGGCCGCACCCGCACCGTGACCGCGCCCGCCCTGCTCTGGCTGGCCCCCGGCGTTCCCCACCACTACGGCGCCGCCGACGGCACAGGCTGGGACGAGGCCTTCGTCGACTTCACCGGCCCGGCCGTGAGCGCCTACACGGAACTCGGCTGCATCGAACCCCACCGGCCCCTCGTCCCCCTCACCGACACCACCGCCGCGTGCACCGCCATCCACCGCATCGCCCGCGCAGCGCGCCGCGGCAACCCCCTCCTGGAACTCGAAACGTCAGCAGCCGTCCACGAACTGCTCGTGGCCCTGCGCCGGGCACGAGCCGACACCACCCCCGGCGGCGAACCCGTCCTCCAGGCCCTCGCCCGGGACGCCTTCCTCCCCCTCACCGTCGCCCAGCACGCCGCCCGGCACGGCATGACCACCGCCGAACTGCGCGCCGCGGTGCGCCGCGGAGCCGGCTGCAGCCCCAAGGACTACCTCCTCACCATCCGCCTCGGCCGCGCCAAGGAACTCCTCGCCGCCACCGAACTGCCCGTCGCCGCCGTCGCCCGCCGCGTCGGCTACACCGACCCCGCCTACTTCAGCCGCCTCTTCACCCGCCGGGTCGGCACCGCGCCCGTCCGCTTCCGCGCCCGGCAAGGGCGTGCCGTACCCGGCGGCTGGAGCGCGCGCGTCCCCGACCCGGACCACCCACCGGTCATCGCACCCCGTCCGTCCGCATAGGCTCGGTGGCCATGAGCAACAGTTCCATGGACGAGTCCGTACGGGCCGAGCTGGGCCGCCTGCGCGACAGCATCGACAACATCGACGCAGCGGTGATCCACATGCTCGCCGAGCGCTTCAAGGCCACCCAGCAGGTCGGCCACCTCAAGGCCGCCCACAAACTGCCCCCCGCCGACCCGGCCCGCGAGGCCCGCCAGATCGCCCGCCTCCGCGAACTGGCCGAGAACGCCAAACTCGACCCCGCGTTCGCGGAGAAGTTCCTGAACTTCATCATCGCCGAGGTCATCCGCCACCACGAAACGATCGCGCGCGCCTAACGCGTCGGCGCGTCCGCACGACAACGCCCAGGGGGCGCCTTTCCGAGTGCGGGCCGCGCACTTTCCTTCCGCTGCGGCGGTGATCAGCCGGGACGGCGTGTTCCGGCGGTGCCGCGCTCACCCGCAGCCGGGTCCGGCACCGCCGGCCTCCGCCGCGGCGGAGGAGCGGGCGCGGCGCTCGTCCATGTGCGGGCGCACACCCTTCTTCCGCCGCGGCGGGGGAGCGGGCGCGGGCCACGCCCAGCCGCGGGCCCGAAACCCGCCTCGGCACAGCGCCCAGCGACCCCGCAACAATGTGCCCATGCCCGCACTCACCCACGAAGAAGCCCGCACCCGCGCCCGCCTCCTCGACGTGCACCGCTACGCCGTCGACCTCGACCTCACCCGCGGCGACGAGCTGTTCGCCTCGACGACCCGGATCCGCTTCACCGCGCGCACAGCCGGCGACACCTTCGTCGAGCTCAGGCCCGCCACCCTGCACCGCGCCGCCCTCGACGGCCGCCCCCTCGACCCCGCCGCGCTGGACGACAACCGGCTGCCGCTGTCCCTCACCCCCGGCGAGCACGAACTGCTCATAGAGGCCGACATGCGCTACTCCCGCACGGGCGAGGGCATGCACCGCTTCACCGACCCCGCCGACGGCGAGACGTACCTCTACACGCAGGCCTTCCTCGACGACGGCCAGCGCGTCTTCGCGTCCTTCGACCAGCCCGACCTCAAAGCGGTCTTCGACGCCACCGTGACCGCCCCGCCCCACTGGACCGTCCTCGGCAACGCCGTCGCGACCCGTACGGGCGACCCGGCCGAGGGCCGCTGGACGTTCGCCACGACACAACCCCTCAGCACCTACTTCGTGGCGTTCGCCGCCGGCCCCTGGCACTCGGTCCGCACCGAGCACGCCGGCCTGCCCTTCGCCCTGCACTGCCGCCGCTCCCTCGCCCCCCACCTCGACGCCGACGCCGAAGAACTGCTGGACATCACGCGCCGCTGCTTCGACCGCTTCCACGAGATCTTCGACGAGCCGTACCCGTTCGACTCCTACGACCAGGCGTTCGTCCCCGAGTTCAACGCCGGCGCCATGGAGAACCCGGGCCTGGTCACCTTCCGCGACGAATACGTCTTCCGCTCGGCCGTCACCGACACCGAACGCCAGACCCGCGGTGTGACGATCGCCCACGAAATGGCCCACATGTGGTTCGGCGACCTCGTCACCCTCCGCTGGTGGGACGACATCTGGCTCAACGAGTCCTTCGCCGAGTACATGGGCTACCAGGTCCTCGCGGAAGCGACCCGCTTCGACGGCGCCTGGACCGACTTCGCCTGCGCCCGCAAGGGCTGGGGCTACGACGCCGACCAGCGCCCCTCCACCCACCCCGTCGCCCCCGACCCCGGCGCCGTCCCCGACACCGCCTCCGCACTCCTGAACTTCGACGGCATCTCCTACGCCAAGGGCGCCTCCGCCCTGCGCCAGCTCGTCGCCTGGCTCGGCGAGAAGGACTTCCTGGCCGGCATCAACGACCACTTCGCCCGCCACCGCTTCGGCAACGCCGCCCTCGCCGACTTCCTCGACTCCCTGGCCCGCCGCACCGGCCGCGACGTCCACGCCTGGGCGGACCGCTGGCTGCGCACCAGCGGCGTCGACACGCTCACCCCGGCGACCGGCGAGACCGAAGGCCACTGGCACCTCACCGTCGGCCAGGACGGCACTCGCCCGCACCGCATCGCCGTCGGCGCCTACGACCGGGACCCGGCGGACCCCGCCCGCCTCGTCCTCCGCGACCGCTTCGAGACGGACGTGCCGCAGGAAGGCCCCGCCAAGGCCCTTCCCGGCCCCCGCCCCGACCTGCTCCTCCTCAACGACGGCGACCTCACCTACGCCAAGGTCCGCCTCGACGCCACCTCCTGGGACACCGCCCTGCGCTCCCTGACCGGCCTGCCCGACCCGCTGAACCGCGCCGTCCTGTGGAACGCCGCCCGCGACATGGTCCGCGACGGCGAGCTCGCCCCCGCCGCCTACCTGGACGCCGCCCGCACCCACCTGCCCCACGAGACCGACGTGGCCATCACCGGCGCCGTCCTCGCCTTCGCCCGCGGACAGGTCACCGACCGCTACGCCGCCCCCGCCGACCGCCCCGCGGCCCTGGCCACCCTCACCGCCCTCGCCCAGGACCTCCTCGACCGCACCCGGGAAAAGGGTGAGGACACCGCCTCGCAGGGCCTGCGCCTCACGGCCGTCCGCACCTTCATCGACAGCACCACCGACACCGGCACCCTCCAGGCCTGGCTCCGCGACGGCACCGTCCCCGCCGGCCCCGCCCTCGACCCCGAACTGCGCTGGCGCGCCCTCGCCCGCCTCGCCGTCCTCGGCGCCACCACCGCCGAGGCCGTCGACGCCGAACTCGCCCGCGACCCCAGCGCCACCGGCAGGGAAGGCGCCGCCCGCTGCCGCGCCGCCCTGCCCGACCCGGCCGCCAAGGAAGCCGCCTGGCAGGCCATGTACGACCCCGGGCACCGGCCCGAACTCTCCAACTACCTCTTCACCGCCACCGCCCAGGGCTTCTGGCAGCCCGAACAGCACGCCCTCGTCCGCCCCTACCTCGACCGCTACTACCCGGCCGCCGTCGCCCTCGCCGCCCGCCGCGGCCCCGCCCTGGCCACCGCCGCGGGCGCCGCGGGCTTCCCCCGCCCGCTCGTCGAGCAGCGCACCCTCGACCTCGGCGAGGAGTGCCTGCGCACCGCGGACCCCACCCCCGCCCTGCGCCGCAGGCTCACCGACGAGCTCGACGACCTGCGCCGCGCCCTGCGCATCAGGACGGCCGGGCGATAGGCACGCCGGAACGCCGAAGGCTCCGCGCCCCGGAAGGGGTGCGGAGCCTTCGGCGTCCGAGAATGTCCCAGCGGCGGCCGGCCGCCGTCAGCCGCGCGACTCGCGGGCGGCGTCGGAGGCCTGCGCGGTGCGCAGCTCCTCCATGAAGCGGTCCACCGTGCCGTTCTCGCGGGCGGACTGGGCGACGTCCTCACCGACGATGCGGCCGGCCAGCTCCGTGGCCAGCACGCCGACCTGCTCGCGCAGCTCGGCCTCGGCGACCGCGCGCTCGGCGTCGATCACCGCGTGACCCGCGGAGATGATCTCCTCGCGCTGGCGCTGGCCCTCGGCCCGCAGCTCGGCGATGATCGCGGTGCCCTGCTCGGTCGCCTCCTGGCGCAGGCGCGCGGCCTCGTGCCGGGCCTCCGCCAGCAGCTCCTGGTACTCGGCGTGGACGCGGGCCGCCTCGGCGCGCGTCTCCTCCGCCTCGTCGAAACGGCCCTCGGTGGCCTTCTCGCGCTCGACGAGGACCTTGTTGATCCGGGGCAGCAGCACCTTCGCCATCACGGCGAAGGTGAGGAAGAACAGCACCGCGCCGAGGACGAGCGGCGCGGGCTCGGGCTTGAGCGGCCCTACGTCGAGAGCGAGAAAGTTCATGGCCATGGGGTGCAGATTAGTCGACGGAACGCGGTGCGTCCGCCCCGGACCCCACTAGCAGACACAACTCACGCCCGTCGCACGGCCGTACCACCATCGAGCGAAACCCGCCCCTACGCCGGTCACCGACCGTACTTCGAACGTAACTTGTTGCAGTTGCCGCTCGTCACCGCCCGCAAGCGACCGCACAGCACGCGCGCGAAGTCAACCCAAAAGGGGCAAAGTCATGCCTGCGTCCGCCGGCCCCACCATCACCTCGCCCCGCGAGGCCGCCGAGGACACCCCTGCCCCACTCGCCGGCGGCACCCACGGCCCCCACGCCCTCCACCCCCTCCTCGACACCACCCTCGACGCCCTCGCCCAGGGCGCCGCCACCCGCCGGGGCCCCTTCCCGCCCGGCGGCCCGGAAGCCGTCACCGCCCGCCTGCGCGCCCTCGCCGGCCCCGCCCTCCCCGAGACCGGCACCGGCGCCCACGAAGCGCTCCACACCCTCGTCGGCGCCCTCGCCGAAGGCGCCGCCGACCCCGCCCACCCCCACTGCGCCGCCCACCTCCACTGCCCGCCCCTCGCCCTGGCCGCCGCGGCCGACCTCGCCGCCGCCGCCCTCAACCCCTCCCTCGACTCCTGGGACCAGGCCCCGGCCGCCGCCGCCCTCGAAGCCCTCACCACCCGCGCGCTCGCCGCCCTCGCCTACCCCGGCCGCCCCGCCCCGGACGCCCTGGTAACCACCGGCGGCACCGAGTCCAACCAGCTGGCACTCCTCCTCGCCAGGGAAGAAGCCGCGAAAGGCGGCACGGGCACGGTCGACGGAAAGGCCGGGAAGACCGCGAAAACCGGGGGACAGGCCCCCGCGCCCCTCCGCATCATCTGCGGCGCCAACGCCCACCACAGCATCCACCGCGCCGCCTGGCTCCTCGGCCTCCCCGCCCCCCACACCCTCCCCACCCCCACCGGCACCCTCGACCCCACCACCCTCCAGCAGGCCCTCACCGACCCCACCGCCACCCGCACCCCCACCCTCGTCATCGCCACCGCAGGCACCACCGACACCGGCCGCATCGACCCCCTGCCCGCCATCGCCGACCTCTGCCGCACCCACGGCGCCCGCCTCCACACCGACGCCTCCTACGGCGGCCCACTCCTCTTCAGCGACACCCTCCGCCCCGCCCTCGACGGCCTCGACCACTCCCACACCATCGCCATCGACCTCCACAAACTCGGCTGGCAGCCCGTCGCCGCCGGCCTCCTCGCCGTCCCCGACACCACCGCCCTCACCCCCCTCACCCACCACGCCGACTACCTCAACGCCCCCGACGACACCCGCGCCGGCCTACCCGACCTCCTCGGCCGCTCCCTGCGCACCACCCGCCGCCCCGACATCCTCAAGATCGCCGTCACCCTCCGCGCCCTGGGCCGCCGCGGCCTGGGTGACCTCGTCGAACGCGTCTGCGCCGCCGCACAGCACCTCGCCGACCTCATCGACGCCCACCCCTCCTTCGACCTCCACGCCCGCCCCACCCTCAGCACCGTCCTCTTCCGCCCCACCGGCACCGACGACCACACCACCGCCGCCCTCCGGCGCACCCTCCTCCACCACGGCCACGCCGTCCTCGGCCGCACCACCACCCCCGAAGGCCTCTGGCTCAAAGCCACCCTCCTCAACCCCCACACCACCCCGGACGACCTCCGCACACTCCTCACCCTCGTGGAAGGCCAGGTACGCCGATGAAAACCCCACCACCCCCCGCCAACCCCCCCGAGAACACCCCCGACACCCCGCCGGCACCCCAGCCCGACCCCGCACCCCAGACCCAGCCGACCCCCCCATCCGCCCAGACCACCCCCGACCAGCCCCTCGACATCGCCGGCATCGGCATCGGCCCCTTCAACCTCTCCCTCGCCGCCCTCGCCCACGGCATCCCCGGCCTCCGCACCGCCTGCTACGACCAGAACCACACCTTCCGCTGGCACGCCGGCCTGCTCATCGACGGCACCACCCTCCAAGTCCCCTTCCTCGCCGACCTCGTCACCCTCGCCGACCCCACCAGCCCCTGGAGCTTCCTCAACTACCTCAAATCACGCGAACGCCTCTACCCCTTCTACTTCGCCGAGCGCTTCCACATCCAGCGCGCCGAATACGACGCCTACTGCCGCTGGGTCAGCCAGCACCTCCCCGGCCTCCACTTCGGCCACCAGATCGACGCCATCCGCTGGAACCCCGAACGCAGCCTCTTCGAAATCGACTTCACCCAACTCGACTCCGACGGCGAAGCCGAAGCCCTCGGCCGCACCTACACCCGCAACCTCGTCCTCGGCGTCGGCACCGCCCCCCACGTCCCCGACCCCCTACGCCCCCTCGTCGACGCCCCCGCCGTCCCCGTCATCCACTCCGCCGACTACCTCGACCACCGCGAACGCCTCCTCGCCGCCGAACACATCACCGTCATCGGCTCCGGCCAATCCGGCGCCGAAGTCTTCCTCGACCTCCTCCGCAACCGCCCCGCCGGCCGCGAAAAACTCCACTGGCTCGCCCGCACCCCCGCCTTCGCCCCCATGGAATACAGCAAACTCGGCCTCGAACAATTCACCCCCGACTACACCCGCTACTTCCACGCCCTCCCCGAACCCGTACGCAACCAACTCCTCCCCCAGCAATGGCAGCTCCACAAAGGCATCGCCGCCGAAACCCTCGCCGACATCCACGACGAGCTCTACCGCCGCAGCCTCCACGGCGGCTGGCCCGACACCGTCCTCACCCCCGGCGTCTTCGTCCGCACCGCAGGCCGCGTCGGCACCACCCGCGTCGAACTCCACCTCGAACACGCCCAGCAAGGCACCCGCTCCCGCATCACCACCGACGCCGTCATCCTCGCCACCGGCTACCGCGAACGCCCCGTCGACACCCTCCTCGCCGCCCTCGACCCCTACATCCGCCGCGACCACAGCGAACGCCCCCGCATCGACGAGAACCACCGCCTCGTCCTCGACCCCCTCGTCCGCGGCGCCATCCACGTCCAGAACGCCGAACGCCACACCCACGGCATCGGCACCCCCGACCTCGGCCTCGCCGCCTGGCGCAGCGCCACCATCCTCAACGCCATCACGGGAAAGGCGGCCTACCCCCTACCGGAGCGGACCGCCTTCACCACATTCGGCCTGGAGCCACGGCCACAACCACGACCCCGCACCACCGGATCAGAAGACCGGCGCACCATCCCGCGTCAGCTTCCAGTCCACTGACGCAAAACGCCCCACATCGATCGTCCCCTGCGCCTGCACCCAGGAAATGATCGTGTTACGAATCTCCTCCGAGTTGGCCCACACCTGCTTCGCCCGCGCCACATGCGGAAAATTCCCCCCGCCACTGGCCCGGTAATTGTTCACCGCCAGGACGAACTCGGCCGCGTCGTCCAGCGGCTTCCCGTCGAACATCACCCTCGCGACCCGCGCCCCCGGCGCCTTCGCGATGTCGATCTCGTACGAGAGGCCGCTGACCACGTCATAGTTATAATCCGGAATGCTCTCCGCATTCGTCAGCTTCGCCGGATCCACCGGACCACCCGCCGGCGTCCGCACGTAATAGCGCGCCGAAAACTCCAGATACTCCCGCAGCTGCGCACCCGTCAGCACCCGGGCCTCCAGTGTGTTCTCGAACGGATACAGCCCCGCCACCTGACGGATCGAGACCTTCCCCGCCGGCACCGCAGCCGTCCGCGAGAAACACGACGCCTGCGACAGGACGGGCAGCGACGCGTACGCCGTCCCCGCCAGCGCCGCCCGCACCGTCTCCTTCTGCACATGATTGATGAAGTCGATGACCGGCGTGTCCTTGTACGCCGCCTCCGCGGCACTCATCGCCGCCGTCGACGTACCGATCACCTGATTCACATACGCCACGACCTTCTCGTGCTCATCACGCAGCAACCGGGTGATCTTCTTGTCCTCGGCCGCCGTGTTCGAGTTCAGCACCTTCGCCGACACCGACTCCACCCGCCAGCGGCCCCGCTCCCACACCAGACCGAAGTCGAACAACGTCAGCCGCTGACCCCACTTCAACGGCTCCGACAGCACCACCTGCTTGCCCGTCTCCTTGTTCACCACCCGGTACTCCGGGATCTCCGTATGCGCATGACCCACCAGGATCGCGTCGATCCCCGGCACCTGCTCCGCCACCAGCGCCGCCGCATTCTCCACATACGGCAACTGATCACCATACGAAGACGTCCCGCTCGAACCCGAATGCGCCGACACGATCACCACGTCCGCACCCATCGAACGCAACCGCGGCACCCACTTCGCCGCCTGCTCCTCCAGACCCGGGAACACCATCTTCCCCTGGACATTCGCCTTGTCCCAGATCGCAATACCCGGATTCGTCAGCCCCAGGATCGCCACCCTCACATCACGACCGAACGGCGTACACACCCGCTTCATCACATACGGAGCGAAGGCCGGCCGCAACGACTTCGCATCCAGCGCATTCGCCCCCAGCAGCGGAAAATCACACTGCTCCTCGAACTTTCGCAGCACCGGAATGCCGTAATTGAACTCATGATTCCCCAGCGCCGCCGCGTCATACCCGATCGCATTCATCGCCTGCGCCATCGGATGCACCGGACCATGCGCCTTGGTGATCGGATCCACCTTGGCGTAGTAATACGACAACTGAGTACCCTGAATCGTATCCCCCGCATCAATCAGCAAGGTGTTCCGGCGCCCCTTCTCCGACCGGACCTGATTCACCAGCGTCGAAATCTTCGCCAGACCCACATCGTTGTGCGCCTTGTCGTCGAACTCCGCATCCGTGAAGTAATCCCAGTTGAAGACGTTCCCGTGCAGATCCGTCGTCCCCATCACAGTGAAGGAGTACTTCCGCTTCCCCCGGCCACCCACGAGACCCGCATCCACCCCCTGCGCCTCGGCCGACCCGGCACCCACCGCCCCCACGAGCGCAACCCCCGCACCCGTCGCGGCAGTACGCCCCAGAAAATTCCTCCGGTTCAGCGGCACTTCTTCTCCCCAAAGTCGCAAAGCTGACAACGCGCGTAGATTCTGACCCGGCCCACCCCACCCGCGACACCCTCCCAAGGTTGCGATCCGGTGACTCCCCAGTAACCCCACCCGGAGCAGCGAGAGGCCACACTGAACCCATGACCGCATCCACACCCGCCACGCCCCTGCCCTACGGCACCCCCGACACCCCCCGCGTCTCCGTCCGCGGCGAAGCCCGCCTCGAAGTCGACCCCGAAATCGCCCACATCAACATCGCCGTCACCGCACGCAACACCGACCGCACCACCACCCTCGACGAACTCACCCGCCGCAACACCCGGGCCCTCGACCTCGTCAAGTCCTACGGCGACGCCGTCGAAAGACTCGAAACCGGCCTCATCACCGTGGCACCCCAGTTCGCCGACAAAGGCCGCCACGAACGCGTCCGCTCCTACCACGGCAGCGTCCACCTCACCGCCACCCTCAACGACTTCACCGTCCTCGGCGAACTCACCACCCGCCTCGCCGACCTCCCCCTCACCCAGATCACCGGCCCCTGGTGGTCCCTCCGCCCCGACTCACCCGCACACCGCGAAGCACGCCGCCTCGCCGTCCAGGAAGCCGTCCAACGCGCCCGCGAATACGCCGACGCCCTCGGCGCCCGCCTCACCGCCCTCCTCGAACTCGCCGACGACGGCGCCGAGAACACCGGCTACCCCCGGATGGCCCGCGGCGGATACGGAGCCGGAGCCGCCGCCGAACCCGAACTGGATCTCGAACCCCAGCGCCAGACCGTCCACGCCCAGGTCAACGCCCGCTTCACCATGACCCCGCCCCAACTCTGAACCGCTCATCGGAGCGCGCACGCGCACGTTCATGCATTGTCAAAAACCTTTTACCCAAAGGCTGTTGGGCTGTCGCTGACGACGGATCCACTACCCACTGGTAGGCCATATGGTCGAGCCATGCGCCGAGCAAAAATCGTCTGCACCCTCGGGCCCGCCACCGACTCGTACGAGCAGATCAAGGCCCTCGTCGACGCCGGAATGGACGTAGCCCGCTTCAACCTCAGCCACGGCACCTACGCCGACCACGAGGCCCGCTACCAGCGCGTACGCAAGGCGGCCGAGGAAGCCGGCCGCAGCGTCGGCGTCCTCGCCGACCTTCAAGGCCCGAAAATCCGCCTCGGCCGCTTCCGCGAAGGCCCTGTACTTCTTGAACGCGGCGACGAATTCACCATCACCGTCGACCCCGTCGAGGGCGACCGCCACACCTGCGGCACCACCTACGACGGCCTCGCCGGCGACGTCAGCCGAGGCGAGCGCATCCTCGTCGACGACGGCCGCGTCACCCTGGAGGTCACCGAGGTCGACGGCCCGCGCGTCCGCACCATCGTCATCGAGGGCGGCATGGTCTCCGACCACAAGGGCCTCAACCTCCCCGGCGTCGCCGTCTCCGTCCCCGCCCTCTCCGACAAGGACGTCGAGGACCTGCGCTGGGCCATCGGCACCGGCGCCGACATCATCGCCCTGTCCTTCGTCCGCAGCGCGGACGACGTCGCCGACATCCACCGCGTCATGGACGAGGAAGGCCGCCGCCTCCCCGTCATCGCCAAGATCGAAAAGCCGCAGGCCGTGAAGAACCTCGACGGCATCATCGCCGCCTTCGACGGCATCATGGTCGCGCGCGGCGACCTCGGCGTAGAAATGCCACTGGAAGCGGTCCCGATCGTGCAGAAGCGAGCGATCAAGCTCGCGAAGCGGAACGCGAAGCCGGTCATCGTGGCGACGCAGATGCTCGACTCGATGATCGACGCGTCCCGCCCCACGCGCGCGGAGGCCTCGGACGTCGCCAACGCCGTCATCGACGGCACGGACGCGGTCATGCTCAGCGGCGAGACGAGCGTGGGGAAGTACCCCGTCGAGACGGTCAAGACCATGGGCCGCATCGTGGCCGCCGCGGAGGAAGACCTCCTCGCGAAGGGCCTCTCCCCCCTGATCGAGCGGCACAAGCCCCGCACCCAGGGCGGCTCCGTGGCCCGCGCGGCGGCGGAAATGGGTGACTTCCTGGAGGCGAAGTTCCTCGTCGCCTTCACTCAATCCGGCGATACGGTCCGCCGCCTGAGCCGGTACCGCTCCCCGATCCCCCTGCTGGCGTTCACGCCGGAGGCGTCGACGGCGGCGCAGCTGAGCCTGACGTGGGGCGTGGAGACGTTCCTGGGCCCGATGGTGCAGACGACGGACGAGATGGTCGACCAGGTGGACGAGTACCTGCTGAGGATCGGCCGGTGCCGGAAGGGGGACCGGGTGATCATCACGGCGGGCTCGCCACCGGCGACGCCGGGCACGACGAATATGGTGCGGGTGCACCACATCGGTGAGGAGTAGACCGACTACGTCAGTACTTCGGGCCGATGTGGGCGTCCATGAGGGCGACGGATGCCTTACGGGCGACGGAGACGTTGAAGGGGTCGCGGCCACGGGCCAGGATGGTCCACTCGACGCCCACACTGGTGAGGGTGTCGCAGTACAACTGGCGGATGTCGTCAGACTTGTTGGTGAACAGGTACCTCGGGTACTCGTAGCGCTTGCGTACTCCGTTCACCATTCTGGTGGTCCAGTTCATGACCCTGCATCCGTCGGAGTGGATGAGTCCCCGTAAGAACTCCCAGGGGTGAGCGTCCACGACGCTCTGTTGCCAGTCCTCCAAGGCGATGCGCCGCTCGTGCTTCTTGCCCGGTCCATGCTGCGGAAACATGCATGGCCAGTGCGCTGAGTAGGACTTCACCTCCATGCAGCCCTTCTTCTGACGCCTGCCGGTGCTGGGAAGCGCCATGACCTTCTGCATGGCCTCCTCGGCTGCATCGATCAGGCCGGGCCATACGTCGCCGCAGTAGATGGACAGGTGGTGCTGTCTGGGCTTCGCGATGACGTGGCCATCGCCGAGATAGAGACCGAGGAGATAGGAGTAGGCCGGGTGATCGAACTCCCGGCCGGTGCATCTGGGGCAATCCGTCGGGCGTGTGAAGATTTCGCCCCTGCGTCGCCGGTCTTCGGATCGCCACCAGCCGATGGTTCCGCGGGGTATGCCTAGTTCCTCAGCCACGATGCGGTTCGGTACGCCGTCCCTCATCAGGGCTACGGCTCGGTTGCGCGTCTCCATGTCGTACACAAGGACGAGCCTTGCCGAGGAGCTTCACCGGAAGACAGGATTCGAATGTGCGTTCACCCTGATGAGCGAAGGTCCGCGCTTGGCCGGATCCGATTGGTGACCTTGGAAAAGAAGGGAAAGTGCCCCGAGTCGGATTCGAACCGACGCTGAATGGGTTTTGAATCCATGGCCTCTACCGCTGGGCTACCGGGGCTAGCCTATGAAACCAAGGTTAGCGGAATCCTGCCGTGCGTCAAACATACCGCAGCTAGGTAGGCTCATGGGGCAGCACCCTTGCCCTGGAACGAGGAGACCCGTGACCGCCGCCGAGCCCACCCCGCCCGTCGACGACGAGCCGACGCACACCCCTCCCCACGTCACCCGCGTGGTGATCGCCGAGGACGAGGCCCTGATCCGGCTCGACCTCAAAGAGATGCTTGAGGAAGAGGGCTACTCCGTCGTGGGCGAGGCGGGCGACGGCGAGACCGCGGTCGCGCTGGCCCGGGAGCACAAGCCCGACCTGGTGATCCTTGACGTGAAGATGCCCGTCCTCGACGGGATCTCCGCCGCCGAGCAGATCGCCCGCGATTCGATCGCGCCCGTCCTCATGCTCACCGCCTTCTCGCAGCGCGAGCTCGTCGAGCGGGCCCGGGACGCCGGTGCGATGGCCTACCTCGTGAAGCCGTTCAGCAAGAGCGATGTCGTCCCGGCCATCGAGATGGCCGTCTCCCGGTTCACGGAGCTGAAGGCCCTGGAGAAGGAGGTCGCCGACCTTTCTCAGCGGCTGGAGACGCGGAAGCTGGTGGACCGGGCGAAGAGCATTCTGCAGACGCAGTACGGCCTGACCGAGCCGGCGGCGTTCCGCTGGATCCAGAAGACGTCGATGGATCGTCGTCTGTCGATGCAGCAGGTCGCCGAGGCCGTCATCGAGGACGCCGAGGAGAAGAAGGCGGCGAAGGGGCAGTAGTCCCGGCCGTAGCCGCACTGACGAGGGCCCGTGTCCGTACCGGACGCGGGCCCTCGTCAGTCTTCGCCCAGGTACGCCTTGCGTACCGACTCGTCGTGGAGGAGGTCCGCCCCCGTCCCGGAGAGGACGATCTTTCCGATCTCCATGACGTGGCCGCGGTCGGCGAGGGAGAGCGCGGCCCGGGCGTTCTGCTCGACGAGCAGGATGGTCGTGCCGGAGGCCTTGAGCTCGGTGATCGTGGCCATGATCCGCTGCATCATGATCGGCGAGAGGCCCATGGAGGGTTCGTCGAGCATGAGGAGCTTGGGGCGGGACATCAGGGCGCGGCCCATGGCGAGCATTTGCTGTTCGCCGCCGGAGAGGGTGCCGGCGGCTTGGCGGGCGCGTTCGCCGAGGATGGGGAAGAGGTCGTAGACGCGTCGTACGTCTTTCGCGATGCCTTCCCCGTCCTTCCGGAGGAACGCTCCTAGCTGGAGGTTTTCCGCGATGGTGAGGCGGGGGAAGATGTGGCGGCCTTCGGGGGAGTGGGCGAGGCCGAGGGCGACGATGCGGTGGGCGGGGACTCCGGTGAGTGGGCGGCCGTCGAAGCGGATGGTGCCGGCGAGGGGTTTGAGGAGTCCGGAGAGGGTGCGCAGGGTGGTGGTTTTGCCGGCGCCGTTGGTGCCGATGAGGGTGACGATCTGGCCGGCTTCGACGCTGAAGCTGATGCCTTTGACGGCTTCGATCTTGCCGTAGGCGACGCGGAGGTTGTCGACTTCGAGGAGGGGGGTCATCGCTCGCCCCCTTCCTCTGTGCGGGCTTCGGCGGCGGCGACTTCTGCGGCTTCTTCTTCTCCTGGTGCTCCTTCGAAGGGTGTGCCCAGGTAGGCGGCGATGACGCGTTCGTCGGCCTGGACGGCTTCCGCTGTGCCTTCGGTGAGTTTTTCGCCTTGGACGAGGACGGCGACGCGGTCGCAGAGGGCGAAGATGAAGCGCATGTCGTGTTCGATGACGAGGACGGCGGTGCCTTGGGCGCGGATGGCGTGGACGAGTGTTTCTGTGGCGCGGGTTTCCTGGGGGTTCATGCCGGCGGTGGGTTCGTCGAGGAGGAGGAGTCCGGGGTCGCTGGCGAGGGCGCGGGCGATTTCGAGCTTGCGTTGTTCTCCGTAGGGGAGGTTGCGGGCGAGGTGGTCGCGTTTGGGGGCGAGTCCGGTGAATTCGAGGAGTTGCATGGCGCGTTCTTCGGATGCTTTTTCGGCGCGGCGGAATGAGGGGCCGCGGAGGAGGGCGGAGAAGAGGCCTTCTTTGGTGCGGGTGTGGCGGCCGACTTGGACGTTTTCGAGGACGGTCATGTTGGCGAAGAGGCGGATGTTCTGGAAGGTGCGGGCGATGCCGGATTTGGTGACGAGGTGGGGTTTGGGGGGTAGGGCGTCGCCCTTGTAGGCGACGGTGCCTTCGGTGGGGATGTAGAGGCCGGTGAGGCAGTTGAAGAAGGTGGTTTTTCCGGCGCCGTTGGGTCCGATGAGGCCGACGATTTCGTTTTGGTGGACGGTGAGGTGGACGTTGCGTACGGCGGTGAGGCCGCCGAAGCGCATGGTGACGCCGGTGGCGGTGAGGACGGGGGCGGGGGCGTTCGCGGGGGCGTCGGTGGCTGTCATGGGGTGGACGCCTCCGGGTGGGTGAGGGTGCCGGGGCCGGTGGTGGTTGTGTCGTGGAATTCGAGTTGGCGGCGGCGGTTGGGGATGAGGCCTTCGGGGCGGAAGCGCATGAGGAGGATGAGGGCGGCGCCGAAGGCGAGGAGTTGGTAGTCCTGGAGGAATTGGAGTTTGGCGGGGATGAGGTAGAGGAGGGCGGCGCCGAGGAGGGGTCCGCTGATGGTGCCCATGCCGCCGAGGATGACTGCTGCGAGGAGGAAGGCGGAGTTGGGCGGTACGGGGCCGGCGAAGACGTATTGCTCGGGGACGACGGTGTAGGCGACGTGGGCTTGGACGGTGCCGGCGAGTCCGGCGAGGGTGGCGCCGAGGGCGAAGGCGAGGAGTTTGAGGCGGAAGCCGTTGATGCCCATGGCGGTGGCGGCGGTTTCGTCTTCGCGGATGGCGATCCAGGCGCGGCCGATGCGGGAGTTGCCGGCGCGGCTGAAGACGAGGACGACGATGACGGTGAAGAGGAGCATGAGGAGGTAGTAGTTGGCGAAGGGGTTGAGGGTGATGCTGCCGAGGTGGTGGGTCTCGCCGAATGAGTAGCCGAAGAGGGCGAGGTCGGGGATGTTGGGGATGCCGTTGGGGCCGTTGGTGAGGGAGGGGCCGGATTCGCCGTTGAGGTTGCCGACGGTGATGCGGAAGATCTCGCCGAAGCCGAGGGTGACGATGGCGAGGTAGTCGCCGCGCAGTCGGAGGGTGGGGGCGCCGATGACGACGCCGAAGACGAGTGAGGCGGCGGCGCCGGTGAGGACGGCGGCCCAGAAGGGGAAGTGGATGTCGAGGGTGGATGCGGTGGTGCCGGAGACGAGGGCGGCGGTGTAGGCGCCGACGCCGAGGAAGGCGACGTAGCCGAGGTCGAGGAGGCCGGCGAGGCCGACGACGACGTTGAGGCCGAGGGCGACGGTGGAGAAGATCAGGATGTTGACGGCGATGAGGGTGTATTGGTCGGTGTCCTGGGTGAGGGGGAAGAGCGCGGCGGCGATGAAGGCGGCGGTGATGGTGGGTGTGCGGTGTTTGGTGGTCAGTGTGGTGAGCCGGCTGAGGAGTCCGGCGCGGGCGAGGCCTGCGGTGCCGATGCCGGCCAGGAGCAGGAAGCCGGTGAAGAGTTCGCCGTAGGCGGTGCCGATTCCGTAGGTGACGATGCCGAGGGCGAGGCCGAAGGCTGCGGCGATGATGAGGATTTCGGCCCAGGGGGGTAGGGGCCGGGGTGGTGGTGGCTGTTGGTTGGGGTGGCTGGGGCGGAGGGTGCGGAGGAGGGTGCGGGTGAGTGCCCGGGCGCGGGCAGCGGCTGTCGGGTGTCCGGTGTCCGGGGCGGTGTCGTCGGCGTGCCGGTCGAGGGGGAGGGCGAGGGTGCCGAGGAGGGTGAGGAGGGTGGTGAGGGCGGCCGCGTAGCCGCCGGGTTCGAGGTTGGCGAGTCCGCCGAGTTGTGCGGCGATGGCGATGAGGGTGTACCAGGTGGTGGCGAGGGTGGCGGTGGCCAGGAGCGCGGTGGCGTTGTGGCTGTGGGTGGGGTTGAGCCAGCGGAGGCCTGGGGTGTTCCAGGAGGTGAGGGTGTAGGCGAGGGTGAGGAGGGCGCCGGTGAGGGTGAGGAGCTGGAGGCCGCCGGGGTAGCCGTTGACGGTGAGGTTGCCGGGGAAGCGGGTGGTCCAGGTCCAGGAGAGGAAGGTGGAGGCGGCGCTGAGGAGGGCGCCGGTGGCGGTGAGGGTGCGTGCGGTGGTGAGGGGGAGGGGGATGACGGGGGCGGTTTCGGTGGTGGGTGTTTGCGTTGTTTCGGTTGTTGCTGGTGTGGTGTGTTGTGGGTTCATTGCTCTCACGCCCGATCCGCGACGCGTTCGCCGAGCAGTCCTTGGGGCCTGATGAGGAGGACGAGGATGAGGAGGGCGAAGGCCCAGACGTCCTTCCAGCCGCCTCCGCCGAGTTGTTGCATTCCGGGGATGTGCTGGATGTAGGTGGAGGCGGCGGCTTCGGCGATGCCGAGGACGACGCCGCCGAGCATGGCTCCGTAGATGTTGCCGATGCCGCCGAGGACGGCTGCGGTGAAGGCTTTGAGGCCGAGGATGAAGCCCATTTCGAAGTTGATCTGTCCGGCGCGGAGTCCTTGGGCGACTGCGGCGACCGCGGCGAAGGCGCCGCCGATGGCGAAGGCGAGGACGATGATGCGGTCGGTGTTGATGCCCATGAGTTTTGCGGTGTCGGGGTCCTGGGCGGTGGCTTGCATGGCGCGGCCGGTGCGGCTTCTGGCGACGAAGTAGCCGAGGGCGAGCATGCACAGGGGTGCGGCGACGAGGACGAAGAGGTCGTCGCGCTGGAGGTGGAGGTTGCCGGCGAGTTCGAGGGCGTCGCCCTGGAACTGTGGGAATCCGCGGGATTTCTTGGCGTCGGGGTAGAAGGCCCAGACGATTTGCTGGAGGGCGATGGACAGGCCGATGGCGGTGATGAGGGGGGCGAGTCTGGGGGCGTTGCGGAGGGGGCGGTAGGCGAAGCGTTCGGCCGCGGTGGCGACGGCGACGGAGGCGATGGCGCCGCCGATGAGCATGAGGGGGAGGGCGGCGGGGAGGGGGGTGTCTCCGGGGAGCCAGAGGTGGATGGTGAGGGCGCCGAAGGCTCCGATCATGACGATCTCGCCGTGGGCGAAGTTGATGAGCTGGACGATGCCGTAGACCATGGTGTACCCGATGGCGATGAGGCCGTAGAGGGCACCGAGGGCGAGTCCGTTGACCAGCGTTTGCGGCAGTTGGTGCACCGCTGGGCCTCCGATGCGGGTGTCGGATGCGGGTCCTCGCGAGGGCGTGGGACGCTTCCTCGCGCGGTGGGCCGGGGTCCGGGTGGGTGCGGTGGGTGCTCGGGTTCCGAGGGTGTTCGGTGCTTGGGTGAGCTCCGTTTCTCAAGGAGCTCAGTCCTTGAAGGAGCTCAGTCCTTGAAGGTGGCGCTCTTGACGGACTTCCAGGCGTCGCCCTTGACCTGGTAGACGGTCAGTTGTTTGTTGGTGGTGTCGCCGAATTCGTCGAAGGAGACTTTTCCGGTGACTCCTTCGAAGGAGACTTTGCCCATGGCTTCGGTGACTTTGGCGCGGGCGTCGGCGGGGAGTTTTCCGTTGTTGGCGGTGACGACGCTCTTGACGGCTTGGATGATGGCCCAGGCCGCGTCGTAGGAGTAGCCGCCGTAGGCCGCGTAGGGGTCTTTGTAGTCGGCTGCCTTGTAGTTCTGGACGAAGGTTTTGGCGGAGTCGAGGTCTTCGACGGGGTAGCCGACGGAGGTGCCGAGGTCGCCGTCGTTGCTCTCGCTGGAGGCCTTGATGAAGGCGGGGTCGTAGACGCCGTCGCCGCCCATGAGGGGGATGTGGGCGCCGGCTTTCTTGACCTGGTCGGCGAGGAGGCCGCCTTCGGGGTACTGGCCGCCGTAGTAGACGATGTCGGCGCCGCTGTTCCTGACTTTGTTGGCGACGCTGGAGAAGTCGGTCTCCTTGACGGTGATGTGGTCGGTGCCGACGACTTCGCCGCCGAGGCGTTTGAATTCCTGACCGAAGATGGAGGCGAGGCCGACGCCGTAGGTCTGTTTGTCGTCGACGACGAAGGCTTTTTTCTTCTTGGCGTCGTTGAAGGCGTACTGGGCGGCGAAGCGGCCTTGGATGATGTCGGTGGTGGCGGTGCGGAAGTAGGTTTTGAAGGGGCGTTTCTTGTCTCCCTTGAGCCAGTTGTCGCCCTGGCTGAGTTCGGGGCTGGTGTTGGCGGGGGAGACCTGGGTGAGGTCGGCGCGGGCGAAGACGCCCTGCATGGACTGGGAGACGCCCGAGTTGAGGGGGCCGACGACGCCGAGCACGGCTTTGTCGGCGACGAGTTTGGTGGCGTTCTGCTGGCCGGAGGCGGGGACGGCCTGGTCGTCGAGGGGTTCGGTGCGGAAGGTGACGCCCTTGACTTCCTTGTTCTTGTTGGCGGTGCGGGCGGCGAGGTCGACGGAGTTCTTGATGCCCTGGCCGAGGGCGGAGAGGGAGCCGGTCAGCGGGGCGTCGACGCCGATGACCACGGTGGTCTGCGTGCCGCCGCCGTTGTCGTTGTCGTCGCTCTTGCCGCCGTCGTCGCGTGAGCCGCAGGCGCTGAGGGTGAGCGCGCCGGCGGCGAGGGTGCTGGTGAGGAGGAGCAGGGGACGATGGCGCACGGTGTGTCCTTTCCCCGGCGGGCGGTGACTGGCCGTGACTCTAGGGGGGTGCGGCGACGGGGGGCAGAGGTGCTGGCCATGATGTGACTGTCTTGTTATGACGCAGATCACTTCTGGGGAATTTTGTGTAGCAGTGCTGAGCGAATGATCTTCGCGGATGGTGATTTGTCCCCCGAGTGCGGAGCCAGAAAGTGCAGTTCCGCTAAGTGGTCGTGGGTGGGGGAAGGCGGTTCGGGGCCGTGCCGATCGTGCTCGCGTCGCCGTCCCTACGCTTCCCGCCCTGCCCTGTGGTCACACACCGTTATGCCGGGGGCCGCCAGTTCTCGGAGCTGTACGTCGCTCCGTTCGTGGCCTCGCAGCGCTCGGCCGACCGGCGCCGGATCAGTTCGAGCGCCGCGTCCGTCCCGCGCCGGCGCTGTTCGCCGCGCGCCTCCTGCACGATGTCGCCGTAGAGGCCGTACTGCTCGTTCGACAGGCCCTTCTGCTCCCAGTCGAGGCCGGCCCACTTGCTTCCGGTGATGTCCTGCTCGGCCCAGTACGAGATGAGCCTGGTGCACAGCTGCACGGGGGAGTCGGGCGAGGGTGAGCGGGAGGCGGGGCCGGCGGGGCCGGCTGCGGGGCCGGGGTTTCCGCAGCCGGTGAGGATGGCGGCCGTCAGCAGCAGTGCCGCGCCGGCCGTTCGGGGTGCCCGCATGCTGGGAAGGTACGGCGCATGTGCGGTACGGGGAACCCGTCTTGCGGTGGGCCGGGCACCGCCGGTTCCGGCGCGTCGTGGTGTCGCGCCGTTGCGGCGGAAACGAAATGCCCGCCGCAACGGCGAGGTGCTCCGACGGCGAGGGTCCGGCGGAATGGGCAACCACCCGCACCAGCGGCCAGGCTTCGGCGCCGCCGGTCACCCCGCACCGCCGGTCAGGCGTCGGCGACGCCGGTCACCCCGCGTCGCGGATGACGCAGGTGAGCCGCGCCGAGCACACCCGCTTGTCCTGCTCGTCGGTGACGACGATCTCGTACGTGGCGGTGGTGCGCCCCCGGTGCACGGGCGTGGCGACGCCGGTCACCAGCCCGGAGCGGACGCCCCGGTGGTGGGTGCAGTTGAGGTCGACGCCGACGGCGATCCGGGAGGGGCCGCCGTGGAGCATGGCGCCGACGGAGCCGAGGGTCTCGGCGAGCACGGCGGAGGCGCCGCCGTGCAGCAGCCCGTAGGGCTGGGTGTTGCCCTCGACGGGCATGGTGCCGACCACGCGCTCGGCGGAGGCCTCGACGACGCGTACGTTCATGCGCTCGCCGAGGTGCCCGGCGGAGAAGAGGGCGGGCAGGTCGAGCCCGCTGCCGGCCCACTGGTCCAGGACCTCCTGCGGGAACGTGGTCTTGCCGTGCTCGCCCATGCCTCGTGCTCCGATCACCGTCGGCCGTTGTGGTGTGAAAGTTTTTTCAGTTCAACGGCCTTGCCGTCAACCGCCGTCAGCAACCGCCGTCAGCCGGCCGGGTCGCTCTTCCCCTCGGATCAGTCGGTCCGTTCCGTCCGCTCGATCCTGACGACCAGCGACTTGCTCGCCGGGGTGTTGCTGGTGTCGGCGGTGTGGTCGAGCGGGACGAGGACGTTCGTCTCCGGGTAGTAGGCGGCGGCGCAGCCGCGGGCCGTGGGGTAGTGGACGACGCGGAAGCCGTCGGCGCGGCGTTCGGTGCCGTCGGTCCACTCGCTGACGAGGTCGGCGTAGCTGCCGTCGGCGAGGTCGAGTTCGCGGGCGTCGTCGGGGTTGACGAGGACGACGCGGCGGCCGTTCTTGATGCCGCGGTAGCGGTCGTCGAGGCCGTAGATGGTGGTGTTGTACTGGTCGTGGGAGCGCAGGGTCTGCAGGAGCAGGCGGCCTTCGGGGGCGTGCGGGTATTCGACGGGGGCGGCGGTGAAGTTGGCCTTGCCGGTGGTGGTGGGGAAGCGGCGTTCGTCGCGGGGGGCGTGGGGCAGCGTGAAGCCGCCGGGGCGGGCGACGCGGGCGTTGAAGTCCTCGAAACCGGGGATGACGCGGGCGATGCGGTCGCGGATCGTGCCGTAGTCCTGCTCGAAGGTCTCCCAGGGGGTGGGGGAGGCGTCGCCGAGGACGCGGCGGGCCATTCGGCAGACGATGGCGGGTTCGGAGAGCAGGTGGGGGCTCGCGGGCTTCAGGCCGCCGCGGGAGGCGTGGACCATGCCCATGGAGTCCTCGACGGTGACGAACTGTTCGCCGCTCGCCTGGCGGTCGCGTTCGGTGCGGCCGAGGGTGGGGAGGATGAGGGCGCGGGCGCCGGTGACCACGTGGGAGCGGTTGAGCTTGGTGGACACGTGGACGGTGAGGCGGGCGCGCCGGACGGCGGCTTCGGTGACGTCGGTGTCGGGGGTGGCGGAGACGAAGTTGCCGCCCATGGCGAAGAACACCTTGGCCTGTCCGTCGCGGAGTGCGCGGATGGCGCGGACGACGTCAAGGCCGTGTTCGCGCGGCGGGGTGAAGCCGAATTCCTTTTCCAGGGCGTCGAGGAAGGCGGGGGCGGGGCGTTCGAAGATGCCCATGGTGCGGTCGCCCTGGACGTTGCTGTGGCCGCGGACGGGGCAGACGCCGGCGCCGGGGCGGCCGATGTCGCCGCGGAGGAGCAGGAGGTTGACGACCTCCTTGATGGTGGGGACGGCGTGCTTGTGCTGGGTGAGGCCCATGGCCCAGCAGACGATGGTGCGCTTGGAGCCGAGGATCATGGCGAGGGCCTGCTCGATCTCCGCGCGGCTCAGGCCGGTGGCCCGGAGGGTTTCGTCCCAGTCGGCGGTGAGGGCGGTGCGCCGGAAGTCGTCGAAGCCGTGGGTGTGCTCGTCGATGAACGCGGTGTCGACGGCGCCTTCGGTCTCCAGGACGAGCCGGCCCAGGATGCGGAAGAGGGCCTGATCGCCGCCGAGGCGGATCTGCAGGAAGAGGTCGGTCAGGGCGGTGCCGCCGCCGGCGAGGCCGCGGGCGTTCTGCGGGTTCTTGAAGCGCTCCAGGCCGGCTTCGGGGAGCGGGTTGACAGTGATGATCTTCGTTCCGCCGCGCTTGGCCTTCTCCAGGGCGCTGAGCATGCGGGGGTGGTTGGTGCCCGGGTTCTGGCCGGCGACGATGATCAGGTCGGCTTTGTAGAGGTCCTCCAGGAGGACGCTGCCCTTGCCGATGCCGATGGTCTCCGAGAGCGCGGAGCCGGAGGACTCGTGGCACATGTTGGAGCAGTCGGGCAGGTTGTTGGTGCCGAACTCGCGGGCGAAGAGCTGGTAGAGGAAGGCCGCTTCGTTGCTGGTGCGGCCGGAGGTGTAGAAGACGGCTTCGTCGGGGGAGCCGAGGGCGGTGAGGTCCTCGGCGATGATGTCGAAGGCGCGTTCCCAGCTCACCGGCTCGTAGGTGTCGGAGCCTTCGGCCAGGTACATGGGCTGGGTGAGGCGGCCTTGCTGGCCGAGCCAGTAGCCGCTGCGCCCGGCGAGGTCGGTGACCGTGTGGCGGGCGAAGAAGTCGGGGGTGACGCGGCGCAGGGTGGCTTCTTCGGCGACGGCCTTGGCGCCGTTCTCGCAGAATTCGGCGGCGTGCCGCTTGTCGGGCTCGGGCCAGGCGCAGCCGGGGCAGTCGAAGCCGTCCTTCTGGTTGACCTTGAGGAGGGTGAGGGCGGTGCGGCGGGCGCCCATCTGCTGGTGGGCGATGCGCAGGGAGTGGGCGACGGCGGGCAGTCCGGCGGCGGCGTGCTGCGGGGCCGTGACGTCCGGTGCGTCCTGGACGGGATCGCCGGTGGGTGGCTTGCCTGCCATCTTCGCTCCCCCTTGAGCGGTCGGTGGTGCGCGGTGTCGCGTACGGGTTCCCGTGCGCGGCTGTCGTACGGCTGCGGTGTCGTACGGCCCCGATCCTGTCACGGGGCGGCGCCGGGTGCCGGGGCGAGGTCGCCGTGGCCGGGATTGTCAGTGGGCCGTGGCAGGATCGGGGGCGTGGCAGCAAAGGCAGTGAAGACGAACGAACCGACCGGCACCGAGGCAGCGGAGGGAGGTCGCCCCCGCCTGCTCCTCATGGACGGGCACTCGATGGCGTACCGGGCGTTCTTCGCGCTGCCCGCGGAGAATTTCACGACGGTCGCCGGCCAGACGACGAACGCGGTGTACGGCTTCGCGTCGATGCTGGCGAACACCCTGCGTGATGAGGCGCCCACGCACTTCGCCGTGGCGTTCGACGTGTCGCGCAAGACGTGGCGCTCGGAGGAGTTCCCGGAGTACAAGGCGACGCGTTCGAAGACGCCGGACGACTTCAAGGGCCAGGTCGAGCTGATCGGCGAGCTGCTCGACGCGATGCGGGTGCCGCGTTTCGCGGTGGACGGCTTCGAGGCGGACGATGTGATCGCCACGCTGGCCACGCAGGCCGAGGCCGAGGGCTTCCACGTCTCGATCGTCACCGGTGACCGGGACTCCTTCCAGCTGGTGTCCGACGACGTCACGGTGCTGTATCCGACGAAGGGCGTCTCGGAGCTGACGCGCTTCACGCCGGAGAAGGTCCAGGAGAAGTACGGTCTGAGCCCGTCGCAGTATCCGGACTTCGCGGCCCTGCGCGGCGACCCGTCGGACAATCTGCCGGGCATCCCGGGCGTGGGCGAGAAGACCGCCGCGAAGTGGATCAACCAGTTCGGTTCGTTCGCGGAGCTGGTGGAGCGCGTCGAGGAGGTCAAGGGCAAGGCCGGGCAGAACCTCCGTGATCACCTGGAGGCGGTCAAGCTGAACCGCCGTCTGACGGAGATGGTGCGCGACGTGGAGCTGCCGGTGGGCCCGGAGGGCCTGCGGCGCGAGGCGTACGACCGCAAGGCGCTGATCGCGTTCCTGGAGGGCCTGGAGATCCGCAACCAGGGCCTGCGGGACCGGCTGCTGGCCGCGGACCCGGGTGCGGAGGCCGAGGAGGAGGTCGCTCCGGCGGCGGGCGCCGAGGTGGACGGCACGGTGCTCGGGGCGGGTGAGCTCGCGCCGTGGCTGGCGGAGCACGGCGCGTCCCCGCTCGGTGTGGCGATCGTCGACGCGTGGAAGCTGGGCAGCGGCCGCGTCGCGGAGATCGCGCTGGCCACGGGCGAGGGCCCGGCCGTGTGGTTCGACCCGGCGGAGCTCGACGAGGCCGACGAGAAGGCGTTCGCGGGCTGGAGCGCGGATGCGGGCGCGCCGAAGGTCATGCACGACGCCAAGGCGGCGATGCGGGTCTTCGCCGAGCACGGCTGGACGGTCGAGGGCGTCAGCATGGACACGGCGCTGGCCGCCTATCTGGTCAAGCCCGGTCGCCGCTCCTTCGCGCTGGACGCCCTGTCGGTGGAGTACCTGGGCCGCGAGCTGGCCACGGCCGCCGCGGGCGACGGGCAGCTGGCCTTCGGCGCCGACGAGCAGGCCGAGGCCGACGCCCTCATGGGCCGGGCCCGTACGGTCCTCGACCTGGGGGCGGCGTTCACCACGCGCCTTGAGGAGGTCGGTGCGGCGGAGCTCCTGCGCAATGTGGAGCTGCCGACGAGCGCGCTGCTGGCCCGTATGGAGCGGGCGGGCATCGCGGCCGACCGCGGCTGGCTGGAGCGCATGGAGCAGCAGTTCGCCGCCGCGGTGCAGCAGGCCGTGCAGGAGGCGCACGCGGCCGCGGGCCACGAGTTCAACCTCGGCTCGCCCAAGCAGCTGCAGGAGGTGCTCTTCGGCGAGCTCGGCCTGCCGAAGACGAAGAAGACCAAGACCGGCTACACCACGGATGCCGACGCCCTGGCGTGGCTCGCGGCGCAGACCGAGAACGAACTCCCGGTGATCATGCTGCGGCACCGGGAGCAGTCGAAGCTGCGGTCCACGGTCGAGGGCCTGATCAAGTCGATCGCGCCCGGCGGCCGGATCCACACCACCTTCAACCAGACGGTGGCGGCCACGGGCCGGCTGTCCTCCACCGACCCCAATCTGCAGAACATCCCGGTGCGGACGGACGAGGGCCGGGCCATCCGCCGCGGCTTCGTCGTCGGCGAGGGCTACGAGTCCCTCATGACCGCCGACTACAGCCAGATCGAGCTGCGGGTCATGGCGCACCTCTCCGAGGACGAGGGCCTCATCGAGGCCTTCGCCTCCGGCGAGGACCTGCACACCACCGTCGCCTCCCAGGTGTTCGGCGTGGAGCGGACCGAGGTCGACCCGGAGATGCGCCGGAAGATCAAGGCGATGTCGTACGGCCTCGCCTACGGGCTGTCGGCGTTCGGTCTGTCCCAGCAGCTGAACATCGCCCCCGGCGAGGCGGGCAAGCTGATGGACACCTTCTTCGAGCGCTTCGGCGGCGTGCGGGACTACCTGCAGCGGGTCGTCGTCGAGGCCCGCGCCACGGGCTACACCGAGACGATGCTCGGCCGCCGCCGCTATCTCCCGGACCTCAACAGCGACAACCGCCAGCGCCGTGAGATGGCCGAGCGGATGGCGCTGAACGCTCCGATCCAGGGCACCGCCGCCGACATCGTGAAGATCGCGATGCTGCGGGTGGGGAAGGCGCTGGAGGCCGGGGAGCTCGTGTCCCGGATGCTGCTCCAGGTCCACGACGAAATCGTGCTGGAGATCGCTCCGGGCGAGCGGGAGGCCGTCGAGGCGCTGGTGCGCCGCGAGATGGCCGGTGCGGTCGAGCTGCGCGCCCCGCTGGACGTGTCGGTCGGCGTGGGGCGGGACTGGGAGTCCGCCGCGCACTGAGCCCGTCCGGGCCCGTCCGTGACGTCCGTACGGCCCCTCTCCTCCGCGTTTCCCGCGGGGGAGAGGGGCCGTCCGCGTGGTTCTCATCTGCGCCGTGCGTTGCTACCGTGCCGCCCTGCCTGTTTCTGACTAGGCGTCAGCTGTAGGGGATCCGGGGCGATCCGCCGGGAGGCTTCACATGCGCGCACTCGTCGCCGCGGCCGTCGGGCTGGCCGCCGCCCTCGCCCTCGTCCTCACCGTCACCGCGATCGGCCCGCCCGAGGGCACGACCTCCCCGAAGCCCCTGCTCACCTCCGCCCCCGCGCACCCCTGACGGGCCGGCCGCGCCGTGCGCCGCAGAGCGAGCCTCGTCCTTCTCACGGTGGCCGTGTTCCTCGTGGCCCTCGCCCCGCTGCTGCGCTGGTACGCCTACCCCCGCCTCGCCAAGGTCCCGGCGGGCACGTACCAGACCGCCGTCCTGGAGGCGAAGGACGCCACGCTCGTCGACTACGCGCGGATGGAACCGCGGACCGTCCCCAAGGTCACCCTCGTCCAGACCCTCAAGGGCAATGTCGAGGAAGCGCGCAAGGTCAGGCGCGCGACCGGGCGCGACGTCGTCGTCTGGGACACCCTCACCCACATGACCGGGCCCGACGGGGCGATGATCTCCCGGATCCCCGAGCGGTACGTGTTCGACGCCCACGGGCAGCAGCCCGTGCACGCGGGCGGGGAGCACGTCGACGGCACGCCCGTACGGCGCGACGGCATCGAGTACAAGTGGCCGTTCCTCGTCGAGAAGCGCGACTACCGCTACTTCGACATGCAGACCCGCACCTCCGCGCCCATCCACTACCGCGGCACCCGCTCCTTCCGGGGACTCGACGTCTACTACTTCGAGCAGACCGTCCCCTGGACCCGGGTGCCCTTCCCCAAGGTGCTGCCCCTCGGGGTCACGCCCGAGACCCTCCGTCAACTGGGCCTGGAGCGGTGGTACACGACCCGGCGCATGTTCTGGGTCGACCCCGCGACCGGTGCCCCCGTCAACGGCGAAGAGATCCACCGCGAGGAGCTGCGCTGGACCGACCGGCCCGGGAAGCAGCCGGTCACCGCCTTCGCCGGGCACGTGAAGATGCGCGCCGACTACGTCGACTCCACCGTCGCCCTGGTGACCTCCCAGCGGCGGCTCGTCCTCCTGCTGACCTCGTGGCTGCCCTGGGGGAGCGCCGGGCTGGGCGTCGCCCTCGCCGCCCTCGCCCTGTTCCTGGAAGCCCGGACCCGCCCTCGTCGTGCATTTACCGGACAAAAGGCACACGATGGAGGGAAAACCGAGCGGCAGGCCCCGCGGAAGAGGGCCGCGCGGAGCAGAGGAGGCTCGCCGTGAAGGAGAAGACCACGAAGGAGAAGACGGACGACGGATCCCTCGCGTCCCGGCCGAGGCAGCTGTACACCGGGGGCGAGCGGCCGATCGACCCCGAGGACCTGGTCATGGCCTCGGGCCGGGACGTGACACCGGAACGGGTGGAGCGCGCGAAGCGGCTCATCGAGGAGAAGGGTGCGGCGGCGGTGGAGCGGTACCTCCCCTGAGGACCGCCGCGCCGTCCGGGGCGCAGTGGTGACCCGCCGTCGCGGCGGAAGGAAAGGGTGCGCGGGAACGGGAACACCTCTTCCGCCGCGACGACGGGCCGCCGCGGGTGCCCCGGCCCTGCCGGGCGGGGGCGGGTTCGCTGCGGCCGCGCCGCGGGTGCCCTGCGGGGCCGGGCGGGCGCTGTCGGCACGGCGTGATCCGGCACCGCCGACCAGGTCGTGTCCGGTTGCTCGCCGCCGCGGCGGGATGGGATCGGCGGAGCCGAACGGATTACTGCCGCCGCGGCGGCGAGCA
>NZ_JBMMMZ010000003.1:0-351856 GCF_049725035.1 Streptomyces sp. XH2
TCGACCCGGCTTCGTAAGGCTGTGGTTGGGCGTGTGGCCGGTACGTCCTGACAGGACGTACCGGCCACACGCACAAGCGGGCTGACGCTCGCTCAGGGCGTTCGCGCTCGGAGTGCTCGGAGTACTCGGAGATCGGAGCGCTCAGAGATACGGGCCGGAGCGCGCGCCGCCGTGCTGGTGACCGTCGACCTCGTCGTCCGCGAGGACACCGGCGGGCAGCGCCCTGCGCATCTGCTCCAGCTGGGCCCGGGCCGCCATCTGCTGGGCGAACAGCGTCGTCTGGATGCCGTGGAACAGGCCCTCCAGCCAGCCGACCAACTGGGCCTGCGCAATGCGCAGTTCCGCCTCGCTGGGCACGCTGTCGTCCATGAAGGGAAGCGACAGGCGCTCCAGCTCCTCGACCAGCTCGGGGGCCAGGCCGTCCTCCAGCTCCTTGACGGAGCTGTGGTGGATCTCCTTGAGCCGGACCCTGCTCGCCTCGTCGAGAGGTGCGGCCCGCACTTCCTCCAGCAGTTGCTTGATCATGCTGCCGATGCGCATGACCTTCGCAGGCTGTTCGACCATTTCCGTCACCGGGACCTCGCGCGACTCGTCGTCGCCCTCCCCGCCGCCGGGGCTGGCGCTGCCGAGAGCCATGCCGTCCGGGCCTACGACCAGGACTTTGGGGCTCTCCTCCTGCGACCGTTCATTCCTCGGCATATCCATGCCGCCATTCTCTCGCACATGTGATTTCCCCCTGTTGATGCCCCCGTACACGCCTGATCCACCGTGCTACGCGCCCTGCCGCGCGCCCCTTTCCCGCTTCGCGCGCCCTGTTTCTCACTCCCTGCGCCATATTGCTCACTTCGCTCTGCGCGGCATTGCTCTCGCTTGCTCTGCGCAGCATTGCTCACTTCGCTCTGCGCAGCCGCAGGGCGAAGAACCCGAGCCCGAGGCCGGTGAGGGCGAGACCGGTGCCCAGGGGCAGGACGCGCAGCACGCGGTCGCCGTAGGCCGCGGTCCTGGCGGCGCGGGCGGGGGCGGAGCGGGTGGACACGGGGTCCGGGGTGACCGGGCCGGCGGGCCCCTGCGGCTGTTCGGGGACACCGCCCGCCTCGTCCACGGCGGCCGGCGGCGCGGTGTCGGGGGCGTCCTCCCCCGGCGCGTCCTCGACCGGGTCAACAGCGTCCTCACCCGTCTCCGTACCGGTGTCGTCGGAGGGGTCCGCGGAAGGCGATCCGGAAGACTCGTCGGAGGGGGGTGAGCCGGATATCGCGGGCGGGCCCGGCCGGGTGGTCCGGCCGGGGTCGCGGCCCGGGTGGAGGCGCCCCTCGCCGGCGGACGTCCCGGCGAGCCTGCCCTCACCGGGGGCCGGCGGGGCCGAGGGGCGGCGGGTGGGGCCGGGCGTCGGGCCGGGCGCGGCGGTGACCGCGCGCGGGGCCGGGCGCCCGCGGGACGGCTCGGGGGGCTCGGTGCCCGGCGCGACGGCGACGACCAGGGCGGTGGCGGCCAGCACCGGCCCGGCTATCAGTCCCGCGCGCAGGCCCGCCCGCAGACTGCCCGGCAGCCTGCCGCCGTCGATGCCCACGTCGCCGCCCTCCGCTCTCCGCCCGAGCCGCTCACGCCCACCCTCACACGGGGTGGGCGGGGCGGCACGGCGGGTGATGCGAGCGGGTGATGCGTCAGCAGTTCCGGTCAGGGCCCGGCTCAGGACCCGGCTCAGGCCGTGAGGAGGATCTTCCCCACGTGCGCGCTCTGCTCCATGACGCGGTGCGCCTCGGCGGCCTCCGACATCGGCATCGTGCGGTCGACGACCGGCCGCACCCGTCCGCCGGCGACGAGCGGCCACACGTGCTCCCGCACCGCCGCGATGATCGCCGCCTTCTCGGCGAGCGGGCGGCCGCGCAGGGAGGTGCCCATCACGGCGGCGCGCTTGGTGAGCAGCGCGCCGAGGTCGAGCTCGGCCTTGCGCCCGCCCTGCAGGCCGATGATGACCAGGCGCCCGTTGACGGCGAGGGCGTCCACGTTCCGGGCGAGGTACTTCGCACCGACGATGTCGAGGACGACATCGGCGCCGACACCGCCGGTGACCTTGTGCAGCTCCTCGACGAAGTCCTGTTCGCGGTAGTCGATGAGGATGTCCGCCCCCAGCGCGCGGCAGGCCTCCAGCTTGTCCGCGCTGCCCGCGGTGACGGCGACGCGCGCGCCGACGGCCTTCGCCAGCTGCACGGCCATGGTGCCGATGCCGCTGCCGCCGCCGTGCACGAGGAACGTCTCGCCGGGCCGCAGGTGGGCGACCATGAACACGTTGGACCAGACGGTCGCGGTCACCTCGGGCAGGCAGGCCGCCGTGACGACGTCCATGCCGTCGGGCACGGGCAGCAGCTGGCCCGCGGGGACGCACACCTTCTGCGCGTAGCCGCCGCCCGCCAGCAGCGCGCACACCTCGTCGCCGACCGCCCAGCCGCTCACCCCGGGGCCGAGCGCCGCGATGCGGCCGGAGCACTCCAGGCCGGGGTAGGGGGACGCGCCGGGCGGCGGGTCGTAGAACCCCTGCCGCTGGACGACGTCGGCGCGGTTGACGGCGCTGGCCACGACCTCGATCAGGACCTCGCCCTCACCGGGCACCGGATCGGGTACCTCGGACCAGACCAGGGCCTCGGGCCCGCCCGGTTCGGTAATGGTGATCGCATGCATGGTCGCGAGGCTACCGCCGGGGCACGGGGAAGATCACGGAATATGGGGGCCATGGTTTCGCGCAAGATGACCCGACTGTCGCTGTTCCGCACCCTGTGGAACCGCACCCGCGGCGAGGCGGAGGAGGACGCCGAGGCGGGCCGCTCGATTGTCATGCCCGCCCGGCGCGTCGCGCCGCCGCTGCGGCAGGTGCTGCAGCGGCTGGTCATGGCGCTGCTGGTGCTGGCCGTCACCACGCTGATCGTCTACGCGGACAGCAGCGGCTACCACGACAACGCCGGCGGCGACGTCGGCTTCCTCGACTCCGCGTACTACGCGACCGTGACGCTGTCGACCACGGGCTACGGAGACATCACGCCCGTCGGCGACGGGGCCCGGCTGACGAATATCTTCGTGATCACGCCGCTGCGCGTGCTGTTCCTGATCATTCTGGTCGGAACGACCCTGGAAGTGTTGACCGAGCGGACGCGCCAGCAGGTGCGCGTCCACCGTTGGAGGTCCCGGATGCGAGAGCACACCGTCGTCGTCGGCTACGGCACGAAGGGCCGGCACGCCGTCGGGACGCTGCTCGGACAGGGCAAGCCCAAGGACAAGATCGTCGTGGTCGACCCGCAGAAGAAGGTGGTCGACGCGGCGGCGGCCGAGGGCCTCGTGGGCGTCCTGGGCGACGCCACGCGCTCCGAAACCCTGCTGCGCGCGGAGCTCGCGCGCGCCTCCCAGATCGTCATCACCACGCAGCGGGACGACACGGCGGCCCTGGTCACCCTGACGGCGCGGCAGCTGAACAAGACCGCCACGATCGTCGTCGCCGTCCGGGAGGACGAGAACGTGCCGCTCCTGCGGCAGAGCGGCGCGAACACGGTCGTGACGAGCTCCAGCTCGGCGGGCCGCCTGCTCGGCATGTCGATGATGAGCCCGAACGTCGGCACGGTGCTGGAGGACCTGCTGACGTACGGGGACGGCCTGGACGTCGCGGAACGCCCGGTGACGAAGCGCGAGGCGGGTCATTCGCCACGGGACTGCGAGGACCTGGTGGTGGCGGTGGTACGGGGCCACCGCCTGCTGCACTTCACGGACCCGGAGGCGGCGACGCTGCAGCTGGCGGACCGAGTGATCACCATCAGGAAGGGGACGGTACCGGAGGGAGCTTGAGGGGGCGGCGCCGATCTGCGGGCCGCAGCACCCTGAAAGGGGCGCGGGCCGGCATCATTCTGCGGCTCCGCCGCGCGGTCGCGCCCTGAAAGGGGCGCGGGGAACTGCGCGACCAGCCACAGCCGGCCCGCAGCCGGCAAAGGCCCGGCCAGGGCTACGGCTACGGCTACGGCTACGGCTACGGCTACGGCTACGGCTACGGCTACGGCTACGGCTACGGCTACGGCTACGGCAACCCCAGCACCGTCACCTCCGCACCCCGCCCCGCCCCACCCCCCGGCACAACGGCCAGGCCGTCCCCCGCAGCCAGCCCCCGCAACATCGCAGGGCCGTGGAACCGCAAGGGGCGAACGCGACCAGCCCCCTCGTACTCGACCGGCACGAGCCGCGTGTCCACCGGATGCCCGGACACCGCCTCCGCAAGCACGGCCCGCACCGCCCGTGCCGCAGCACCGGCCGCTCGCCCGGTGAGCGCCCGCAGCAGCGGCTCGGCAAGCGTCAGCAGCCCGGCCACGGCGGCCAGCGGATTCCCCGGCAGCCCGACGACGTGCCGGCCGGGCCCGAGCCGGGCGAGCAGCATCGGGTGCCCGGGCCGCACCGCGACCCCGTCGACCAGCAGCTCCGCGCCCAGCCCCCGCAGCGTGGGGTGAACGTGGTCCACAGGACCGGAGGCCGTACCCCCGGTGGTGACGACCACGTCCGCCGTGGACGCGGCGAGCGCCTCGCGCAGGGCGCCACCCTCGTCCCCGAGGTACAACGCCTCACCCGGCTCCGCCCCGAGCGCCCGCAGCCACGGACCGAGCATGGGGCCGAGGGCGTCCCGGATCAGCCCGCCCTCCGGCAGCCCCTCGCGGAGCAGCTCGTCGCCGAGGACGAGCACGTCGACGCGGGGGCGCCGCACGACGGCCAGCGCGTCGTAACCGGCGGCGGCGGCGAGCCCGAGCAGGGCAGGAGTGACGAGCGTTCCCACGGGCGCGAGTTCGTCGCCCTGCCGGCACTCGCCGCCCCGCGGCCGGATGTCCTGGCCGTGGCTGACGTGCCGGCTGGCGAGCAACTCGCCCTGCACCGTCACTTCGCCGTGCTCGCTGCGCAGCACGGCGGTCGCTCCGGGCGGGATCGGCGCTCCGGTGGCGATCCGCACGGCGCGCCCGTCGCGCAGCGGCCGCGCGCCGGGGCGGCCCGCGAGGACGTCCTGCGTGCCGGGCGGCGGGAGCTTCCACGGGCCGGGCCCGGAGACGGCCCAGCCGTCCATGGCGGAGGTGTCGAAGGAGGGCAGGTCGGTGAGGGCGACGAGCGGCTCGGCAAGTACTTGTCCGAGGGCGTCGCCGAGGGTCCGGTCCTCCGCCGGAAGGGCGCCGGCGGCGGCTGCGGCGACGGCGCGGGCCGTGGGCCAGGGGGTGACGTGGGGGGCGTGGGAGCTGTGAGTGGCGTGGGGGGCGTCGTCGGCCGTCATGTCGCGGGCCCGCTTCTCGTCCTTGCCGTTCCGGGCGACGTCGATGTCGGTGAACGGAAGGTCATCGTAGGCGGGAGCCGGCGCGGGAGCGGGGACGGAAGGCCCCCGCGTGGCATGCGCGGCCCGTGCGGTGCCCACCGCGCGGCCGCCGTCGACCACGCCGCCCCCGACGGGGATCTCGTCGAACGGGAAGTACGCGAAGGCCGCTTGCCCGCCGTGCGCGGGTCCGGCGTGCGGGGGCTCGGCGCGGCCGGCCCCGGAGCGGCCCGGTGTCTCCGCGCCGTCGTCCGGAAGCCGGTCGCCGGCGCGGGAGCGCGGCCCGCGCCGCTGGTCCGCGAAGAGCGCCAGCGCGTCCTCCGTCGCCCTGTCGAGCGCGGAATCCCCGTCCACTTCCCTCATCGCGGGCCGTCGGCCTTCCCGGCGGCGCCGTCGCCGGGCTTGCCCGCCGCGTGGTCCTCGGCGGCGGCCGCTTCCGCCGCCCACTGCTGGGCCAGGGCGACGGCCTTGCGGGTCGCCTCGGCCACCGCTTCGGGGCCGCCGCCCAGGCGCCCCGCGGCATAGCCGACGAGGAAGGTGGTCAGGGGCGCGGCGGGCCTGGCCACGCCGTGCGCGGCGTCGCGCGCGAGGTCCAGGAGGGCGGTGGTGTCGACGTCGAGGTCGATGCCCAGCTCGGCCTTGGCCGCGGAGATCCATTCATCCAGCACGCTCCCATCGTCCCTGATGCGCGCACGGGCGGTGGCGACGTCCTCCCAGGTGTCACAGTCGAAGGAGGCCGTCGGGTGCGGGAACCGGCCGAGGGTCAGCTCGTCGGTCAGCAGCCGCAGCGGCAGTCCCACGAGGCTGCCGTGCTCGGAGGCGAGCAGCGCCAGCTCGCGGCGCAGCGGCTCGGTGCGGTAGGCCGCGACCAGCGGCTGGTCGCGGCCGTCCAGGTCGGTGAGGAGCACCCCTTCCACGTACGGGCCGCCGGTGGCGGATGCGGCGAGCAGGGCCCGTACGGTCTCGGGGCGCAGGAACGGCAGGTCGGCGGAGAGCACGAGGGTGGTGCCGGCGGCCGTGTGCCGCAGGCCGGCGGCGAGCCCGGCGAGGGGGCCGCCGCCGGGCGGCTCCTCCCGGGCCCACCGCACGGGCCGTGCGGTGGGGCGCCGGGGCCCCACGACGACGGTCTCCTCGGCGTCCGCGCACGCCTCCAGCACCCGGTCCAGCAGTGTGCGCCCGCCCACGCGCAGAGTGGGCTTGTCGGTGCCGCCCAGTCTGCGGGCGGCGCCACCGGCGAGCACTACGGCGTCGTAACCAGTCACCCGACGAGTATGGCCGCTCGCCCCGGGGCGAAGGCTCAGAGGGAGCGCAACAGTACGGCGGGCTGCTCGACGCAGTCGGCCACGTACCGCAGGAAGCCGCCGGCGGTGCCGCCGTCGCAGACCCGGTGGTCGAAGGTGAACGAGAGCTGCACCACGTGCCGCACGGCCAACTCGCCCTCGTGCACCCAGGGCTTGGGGGCTATCCGGCCGACGCCGAGCATGGCCGCCTCGGGGTGGTTGATGATCGGCGTGGAGCCGTCCACGCCGAACACGCCGTAGTTGTTGAGCGTGAACGTGCCCCCCGTGAGCTCGGCGGGGGTCAGCGTGCCCGTGCGCGCGGCCTCGGTCAGCCGGGCTATCTCGGCGGAGAGGCCGGCGGCATTGCGCAGGTGGGCGTCCCGGACGACGGGGACGACCAGCCCCCGCTCCGTCTGCGCGGCGAACCCGAGGTGGACGCCGGGCAGCCGGACGATCTCCCGGGCCTCGGTGTCGACGGTGGAGTTGAGGTCGGGGTAGCGGGTCAGGGCGGCCGTGCAGATGCGTGCGAGCAGGGCCAGGAGGGAGATCTTCGCGCCGCCGGCGGCGTTCATGGCCTTGCGGGCCGCCAGCAGCTCGGTCGCGTCGGCGTCCACCCAGCAGGTGGCGTCGGGAACCTCCCGGCGACTCCGGCTGAGCTTCTCGGCGACGGCACCGCGCAGCCCCCGCAGGGGGATGCGCTCTGCCCCGGCGGGCCCGGCGGCGGGGGCGGGGGCCGGCGCCCTGTCCGCGGCCGCGGCGTCGCGTACGGCACGCTCCACATCGGCGCGCAGAATCAGCCCGTCCCGGCCGGTACCGGTCAACGTCCGCAGGTCGAGTCCGTGTTCACGGGCCAACTTCCGGACGAGTGGAGAGACGACGGGCACGGGCCCGGTGGACACAGGCGCCTGTGGCCGGGCAGCGGAAGCCACGCCGGCCCCGGCCGCACCTTCCGCCGCAGCGACGCCCGGCCCGTACGAGCCTGTCCGGCGGCGCCCGCCCGCCTCAAGGCCGTCCGTGGGCACGGCTCCGGGGGTTCCGCCGGGCGCGGGCTCGGCCCGGGAGGACCCCAGGCCTGCCAGTCCGCCGTCGGCCCCGGCCGCATCGTCCGCCGCGGCGGCGCTCGGCCCGTGCGGACGTGACCGGCGGTGCCCGCCCGCCTCCGGGCCGCCCGGACCCGCCGGGCCACCCGCCGGACCGGCACCGGCGGAGCTGCCGGACGCCCCGGAAGGACCGGCCTTCGGCCGGACACGACGGCGCCGCGCCGCAGGCGCCCCCGTGCCGTAGCCCACGAGCACGTTGCCGGAGGCCTCCGCCTCGGGGGCGGCCCCCGCCTCCGACGGCGCGCCGACGGCGACCGTCAGAAGCGGCGCCCCCACGGGAAGCTCCGTGCCCTCCGCGCCGAAGCGGGCCGTCACCACGCCCCCATAAGGGCAGGGGACTTCGACCATCGCCTTGGCCGTCTCGACCTCCACGACGGGCTGGTCGATCTCCACGACCTCGCCGACCTCCACCAGCCAGCGCACGATCTCCGCCTCGGTGAGGCCCTCGCCGAGATCCGGCAGCCGGAATTCCTTGACCTCGGGCATCAGCTCTCCCCCTCCCACTGCAGCCGTGCGACCGCGTCGAGCACCCGGTCGACACCGGGCAGGTGGTGCCGCTCCAGCATCGGCGGCGGGTACGGAATGTCGAATCCGGCGACGCGCAGCACCGGCGCCTCCAGGTGGTGGAAGCAGCGCTCGGTGATGCGGGCCGCGATCTCCCCGCCGGGACCGCCGAACCCGGTGGACTCGTGGACGATCACGGCGCGCCCGGTGCGCCGGACGGAGGCGCAGACCGTCTCCTCGTCGAAGGGCACGAGCGAGCGCAGGTCGACGACTTCGAGGTCCCACCCCTCGTCGGCGGCCGCTTCGGCCGCTTCCATGCACACCGGCAGGGAGGGCCCGTAGGTGATGAGCGTGGCGGACGTGCCCCGGCGGCGGACGGCGGCGCGGCCTATGCCGGGCACCGCTTCGGGCGTCCCGGGATCCCATTCGGCCTTGGACCAGTAGAGCCGCTTGGGCTCCAGGAAGACGACGGGGTCGTCGGAGGCGATCGCCGCGCGGAGCAGCCCGTAGGCGTCGGCGACGGTGGCGGGCGTGACGACGTGGAGGCCGGGCGTCGCCATGTAGTACGCCTCGGAGGAGTCGCTGTGGTGCTCGACGCCGCCGATGCCGCCGCCGTAGGGCACCCGGATGGTGAGGGGCATGGGCATGGCGCCGCGCGTGCGGTTGCGCATCCGGGCGACGTGGCTGATGAGCTGCTCGAACGAGGGGTAGGCGAAGGCGTCGAACTGCATCTCGACGACGGGCCGCAGCCCGTACATGGCCATGCCGACCGCCGTGCCGAGGATGCCGGCCTCGGCGAGCGGGGTGTCGGTGCAGCGGTCCTCGCCGAACTCCTTCACCAGGCCGTCGGTGACGCGGAAGACGCCGCCCAGCGCACCGACGTCCTCTCCGAGGACGTGGACGGACGGGTCCTCGGCCATGGCGTCGCGCAGGGCCCGGTTGAGGGCGTGGGCCATGGAGGCGGGCCGGGCTCCGGCCCGGACGGCGGCGGTGGTCATCGCTGCGCCCCTTCCCGGGTCGCCGGCTCCGCCTCGGCCGCCGCGTCGAGCTCGGCGCGCAGCATCTCGGCCTGCTCCCGCAGTTGGGCGGTCTGCTGGGCGTACACGTGGGTGAAGAGGTCCATGGGGTCGAGCGGCGGGTCCTGGTTCATGCGGTCGCGCAGGTCGGCGGCCATGCGCTCGGCGGCTTCCCGCTCGGCGGCGACGACGGACGGGTCCAGCAGCTTGCGGTCGGTCAGCTCCTGCTCCAGCAGGACGATGGGGTCGTGGCCGCGCCAGGTGTCGACCTCGGCGTCACTGCGGTAGCGCGTGGCGTCGTCGGCGTTGGTGTGGGCGTCCATGCGGTAGGTGACGGCTTCGACCAGGGTGGGGCCGCCGCCTTCGCGGGCGCGCCGCACGGCGTCGGTGAGCACCTCGTGGACGGCGGCGACGTCGTTGCCGTCGACGAGCCGGCCGGGCATGCCGTAGCCGACGGCCTTGTGGGCCAGCGAGGGGGCCGCGGTCTGCTTGGCGAGCGGCACGGAGATCGCGAAGCCGTTGTTCTGCACGAGGAAGACGACGGGGGCCCGCCACACGGCGGCGAAGTTCAGCGCCTCGTGGAAGTCGCCCTCGCTGGTGCCGCCGTCACCGACCATGGCGAGCGCGACCACGTCGTCGCCCTTGAGGCGGGCCGCGTGCGCGAGACCCACGGCATGCGGCAGTTGGGTGGCCAAGGGGGTGCACAGCGGTGCGATCCTGTGCTCGTGGGGGTCGTATCCGGTGTGCCAGTCGCCGCGCAGGAGCGTGAGCGCCTGGACGGGGTCGAGGCCGCGGGCGACCGCGGCGAGGGTGTCGCGGTAGCTCGGGAAGAGCCAGTCCTGCTCCTGCAGGGCGAGCGCGGCGGCGACCTCGCACGCCTCCTGCCCGGCGGAGGAGGGGTAGACGGCGAGCCGGCCCTGGCGGGTCAGCGCCGTGGCCTGGCCGTTGTACCGCCGGCCGCGGACGAGGTGCCCGTACAGCCGCAGCAGGAGCCCGGCGTCGAGCCCGCCCGCCGCCTCGGTGCCCAGCACGCGATACGGCTCCGCGTCGGGAAGCAGGGGTGCGGGGTCGGTGCGGGGCCGCCAGGCGGGCGGCGGGATGGGCCGGTACGAGCCGGGCTGCTCCAGAACCGTCATGACGAGCACCTCCTTCGTGGGGACGGGCTTGACCGGACGCGCGGCGGGATGCGCCGGACGCCCTCCCTACCGATTGTTCGGTCGTCGGCACATTTTGGCTACAGGCGGCCCGAGCCTGTGGACAAACGGTTCTCCACAGCCTGAGATATGGCCAGGACGTCCAAGAGGGGGAGGCGGGACGCCATGCCGGAGGAACAGATGGCTCTCACCGGGGGCAGGGCACCCGCGCGGCCGCTGGACGACATAGACCGCGCCATCCTGCGCATGCTGCAGACGGACGGGCGCGCGTCGATACGGTCCGTGGCCGAGCGGGTGCACGTCTCGCGCGCCAACGCCTACGCGCGGATCAACCGGCTGATCGACGACGGGGTCATCCGGGGCTTCAGCGCCCGCGTCGACCAGGAGCGGGCCGGGCAGAGCGCGTCGGCGTACATCACGCTGAAGATCGTGCAGAACTCCTGGCGCGCGGTCCGCGACAAGCTCCTGGAGCTGCCGGGGGCCGCGCACATCGCCCTCGTGAGCGGGGACTTCGACGTGCTCCTGCTGGTGCACACCAAGGACAACCGCGCCCTGCGCGAGCTGGTGCTGACCCGCATCCAGGCCATGGACGAGGTGCTCAGCACCCGCACCCTGCTGATCTTCGAGGAGACGGACCTCGACGAGGGAGGCCGCTAGGGGGTTCCGGGGGCTCTAGCGGTCGGTCCGGAGCCCGTCGAACGCCGTGCGCACCACCGCGTCGGCCACTTCTTCGCTGGTCACCGCCCCGCCGTGGTCGGGGCGGTACCACTCCACCACGGAGTTGATCATCCCGAAGAGGAGCCGGGTGGCCAGCCGTGCGTCCACGTCCGCCCGCAGGTCGCCGTCGGCCGCCGCCTGCTTGAGCAGCTCGGCGACGCGGTGGTCGAACTCGCGGCGGCGCTCCATGGCCCAGCGCTCGGTGCTCGTGTTGCCGCGCACGCGCAGCAGCAGCGTCACGTAGGGCAGCTCGGCCATGAGCACCTCGACGGTGCGGCGGGTCACGTACTGCAGCCGGTCGACGGCCGGGCCGCCGGTCGCCCCGGGCTCGTCCAGCACGGCGAAGAGCTCGTCCAGGGCGCGGCTTATCGCGAGCCGGAGCAGCTCTTCCTTGCCCTTCACGTGGTGGTAGATGGAGGACTTGGAGATGCCGGCCGCCTTGGAGAGGTGCTCCATGGACGTGCCGTCGTAGCCCCGCTCGTTGAACACCCCGACGGCGACCGCGAGCAGCGATTCGGGCGTGTAGGTGTCGCGCTTGGCCATGGTCATGATTACAGCAGGCTCTCTTCGACGGCCGCACGGCGGCGGAGGGACAGGGAGGGGTCGTAGCGGCCGCCCGGGTACTCCTGGGCGAGGCCCCGCAGCACGTCGCGCACGTGGGTAAGGCCGATCTCGCGGCCCCACTCCAGCGGGCCGCGCGGGTAGTTCACGCCCAGCCTCATGGCGGTGTCGATGTCCTCGCGGCTCGCCACGCCGCGCCCGGCGGCGTCCTCGGCGAAGTCGACGAGCATGGCGACCGTACGGGCGACGATCAGGCCGGGGACGTCGGCGATGACGCTGACGCTCTTGCCGAGCGCCTGGAACAGGCCCACGGCGGCCCGCACGTCCCGCGCCGAGGCCTTCTCGGAGGGGGCGAGGGCGATCCGGGTGCAGGTGCGGTAGTCGAGGGCCAGGTCGAAGTAGATGTGCGGCCCGCCGTTCCCGGGGGTGGCGGCCTCGCCGCCGGTGAGGGTGAGCGCCGCGCCGTCGGGAAGGGTGATGTGCCAGGCGCCCTCGTGCGGCGCGCGGTCGCGCACGACCTTGATCCCGGCTTCCTCGATCATCTCCCGCAGGGGGGAGCAGACGCGCGGGGGCCCGGCGTGCCAGCCGATCTCCGCGGGCGGCTCGCACGGCGCCGCGGTGGCGGGCTCGGGCCGGTCGGCGCCCTCCTCGTACGGGAACCATCCGCGGCCGGCCTTCCGGCCGAGCAGCCCGGCTTCCACGAGCCGCTGCTGGGCGAGGGAGGGCGTGAACCGGGGGTCGTGGAAGAACGCCTCGTAGACCGAACGGGTGACGGCGTTGTTCACATCCTGGCCGATGAGGTCGGTCAGCTCGAAGGGGCCCATGCGGAAGCCGCCGCACTCGCGCAGCACGGCGTCGATGGTGGCCGGGTCGGCGCCGTTCTCCTCGTGGACGCGGAAGGCCTCCGCGTAGAAGGGCCGGGCCAGCCGGTTGACGATGAAGCCGGGCGTGTCGGCGCAGGCCACCGGGGTCTTGCCCCACGCGGCCACGGTGGCCCGGGCGCGGTCGGCCGCCCCGGGGTCCGTGGCGAACCCCCGGACCACCTCGACCAGCGGCAGCAGCGGGGCGGGGTTGAAGAAGTGCAGGCCGACGAAGCGGCCGGGGATCCGCAGGGCGCCGGCGACGGCGGTCACCGACAGGGACGAGGTGTTGGTGGCCAGCAGGCAGTCGTCGGGGACGACCGGTTCCAGCTCGGCGAACAGCTTCTGTTTGGCGTCCAGTTGCTCGACAATCGCCTCGATGACGAGGGCGGAGTCGGCGAGTTCGGCGAGCCGCGCGGCGGGCTGCAGACGGGCGAGGGCCTCGTCCCGGCCGGCCGCGTCGAGCCTGCCCTTGTCCACCAGGCGGCCGAGCCGGGCGGCGATCGCCTGCGCCGCCTCCTCCGCACGGCCGGGCGCGGCGTCGTACAGCCGCACGGCGTGGCCCGCTGCCAGGGCGACCTGGGCGATGCCCTGGCCCATGGTGCCGGCGCCGACGACGGCGACGGTCCCGGCGGGGTCGATTGGGGTCATGGCAGTGATCCTCCCCGAAGAGTTGTCCACAGGTTCGCCGGGCCCCCTTGTCCCGACCGATCGTTCGGTTACTGTATCCACCGGGGGTGCGTCTGGTCCCCCGTATCGGAGCCCCGCTCGACAAGGAGTTGGTCAGCCGTGACCGCCGGACTCACCACCGCTCAGTTGACCGAGAAGCACCGCCCCACCCTCGATCAGGCCCTGGAAGCCATCCGCACGCGTGCCTACTGGTCCCCGTTCCCCGAGCACCCGAAGGCGTACGGCGCGGAGGGGGCCGTGCCCGGCAGCCTGAGCGCCGCCGAGGGTCAGGCAGCGTTCGAGGCGCTCCGCGGCGAGCGCTTCGAGCTGGACCAGCCGGGCACCGACGGCTGGGCGGGCACCGAGGTGTCGCCGTTCGGCATCGAGCTCGGCATCGAGTATCCGCACCCGGCCGTCGATGAGCTGCTGCCGGCGCTGCGCGCGGCGATGCCGCAGTGGCGCGAGGCGGGCCCGGAGGCGCGGGCAGCGGTCTGCCTGGAGATCCTCGCCCGGATCAACGCCCGCTCGCACGAGTTCGCGCACGCCGTCATGCACACCAGCGGCCAGGCCTTCATGATGGCCTTCCAGGCCGGCGGCCCGCACGCCCAGGACCGGGGCCTGGAAGCCGTCGCCTACGCGTATGCGGAGCAGGTCCGCACCCCGGGCTCGGCCGACTGGTCCAAGCCGCAGGGCAAGCGCGATCCGCTGGAGCTGCGCAAGGAGTTCACGGCCGTGCCGCGGGGCGTCTCCCTGCTCATCGGCTGCAACACCTTCCCCACGTGGAACGGCTTCCCGGGCCTCTTCGCCTCCCTCGCCACGGGCAACGCCGTCCTGGTCAAGCCGCACCCGCGCGCGGTGCTGCCGCTGGCCCTGACCGTGCGGATCGCGCGCGAGGTGCTGCGCGAGGCGGGCTTCTCGCCCGACCTGGTGGCCCTGGCCGCCGAGCGGGACGGCGAGGGCATCGCCAAGACCCTGGCCGTGCGCCCCGAGATCCGCATCATCGACTACACCGGCTCCACCGCCTTCGGCGACTGGCTGGAGGCCAACGCCCGCCAGGCGCAGGTCTTCACGGAGAAGGCCGGCGTCAACACGGTCGTCATCGACTCCACGGACGACTACAAGGGCCTCCTCGGCAACCTGGCCTTCTCGCTCTCCCTCTACAGCGGCCAGATGTGCACCACCCCGCAGAACTTCCTGATCCCCCGCGGCGGCATCACGACCGACGCCGGGCCCAAGTCCTACGACGAGGTGGTGGCGGATCTGGCCACCGCGGTCCAGGGCCTGCTGGGCGACGACGCCCGGGCGAACGGCCTGCTCGGCGCCATCGTCAACGAGCAGGTCAAGGAGCGGATCGATGCCGCGGGCCGGCTCGGCGAAGTCGCCCTCGCCTCCCGCGCGGTGGAGAACCCCGACTTCCCCGGCGCCACCGTGCGCACCCCGGTCATCGTGAAGCTGGACGGCGCCAAGCCCGACGCCGAGGCGGCCTACCTCTCGGAGTGCTTCGGGCCGGTGTCCTTCGCCGTCGCCGTCGACTCCACGGCGGACGCCGTGGAGCTGCTGCGCCGCACGGTGCGCGAGAAGGGCGCGATGACCGTCGGGGCGTACACCACGTCGCCCGAGGTCGAGCGGCTGGTGGAGGAGGCCTGCCTGGAGGAGTGCGCCCAGCTCTCCCTCAACCTGACCGGCGGGGTCTTCGTGAACCAGACGGCCGCGTTCTCCGACTTCCACGGCTCCGGCGGCAACCCCGCCGCGAACGCGGCCCTGTGCGACGGCGCGGGCGTCGCGCGCCGCTTCCGCAGGGTCGAGGTGCGCCGCCCGGCCTAGCCCCGGGCCGGGCCCGGGCCCGGCCCGCCCCAGTGGAACAGCGCCATGGCGACGCTCGTGGCGAGGTTGTAGCTGGAGACCTGGGGGCGCATGGGGAGGGCGACCAGCCGGGTCGCCCTCTCGCGCAGCTCGGGCGAGATGCCGTGGCGCTCGGAGCCGAAGGCGATCAGCGCGTCGTCGGGCAGGGTGAGGGAGCGGATGTCGTCGCCCTCCGGGTCCAGGGCGTAGAGCGGCCCGGGCGGGAGCTCGGGCAGCGGCAGCCGCTCGACGGCGGTGGCGTAGTGCAGGCCCGCCCCGGCCCGTACGGCGTTGGGGTGCCAGGGGTCCATGTCCCCGGTGGTGACGACGCCCGTGGCGCCGAAGCCGGCGGCGAGCCGGATCACGGCGCCCACGTTGCCGAGGTTGCGCGGGTTGTCGAGGACGACGACGGGGGCCTTGCGGGGCGCCCGCGAGAGCGCGTCGAGGTTCGCCCTGCGTCCGGGCCGCACGGCGAGGGCGGCCACGCCCGTGGGGTGGATCCTGGGCACCAGCTCGCGCAGGGCCTTGGCGGGGATCTCGACCAGGCGCTCGGCGAGCGTCCCGGTGAGGTCCTCGGCCAGGGCTTCGGCCAGCGCCAGCGCCGCCTCCTTGTCGCTGGTGACCGCGAGCGGCACGTCGGCGCCGAAGCGCAGCGCGTGCTTCAGGGCGTGGAAGCCGTCGAGCAGTACGGCGTCGGGGGCGCGCTCGCCCCACTGCCGGACTGCGGCAGCGGCTTCGTCCTCGGTCATGACCTCAGCCTACGAGAGTCCTGGCCGCCGCTTCGTCGCCCTCGCGCTGCACCGGGACCTGCTGTGCCCGTGCCGGAAGCAGCCGGTCGCGGGCGCGGCCGGCCGCGGCGCCCAGACGGCGCAGGAAGGAGGTGGGCAGGAAGACCGCGTCGGCGACGATCATCGCCAGGGAGAAGAAGGGCAGGCCGAGCAGGAGGGCGATGCCGAGGTGTTCCAGCATCATCACCGCGAGCAGGACGTTCTTCACCCGCCGGTTCAGCAGGGTGAAGGGGAAGGCGACCTGCACGGCCACGGTGCCGTAGCTGAGCAGCAGGACGAGCAGGCCGCTGCCGGCGAGGGCGTGGGAGAGCTCGGGCCAGGGCGAGAAGTAGTCGAGGTGCAGCGGGTAGTAGAGCGCGGTGCCGTCCTGCCAGCGGGAACCCTGGATCTTGTACCAGCCGGCCGTGGCGTAGATCAGGCAGACCTCAGCCATGATCACCAGCAGGCCGGCGTTGTGCAGCAGGTTGGCCAGGACGTCGAGCACGGCGCGGGGCTCGCCCGAGCCGTACCGCTGCGCGAGCCACCACAGTCCCTGGACCAGCCAGAGGGCCCACAGGGCGGTGGCCCAGCCGACGCCGGGGAGCGGGCCGTGGCCGGTCCACGACATCCGGGTGTCGCCGAGGACCATCACCGCGGCCAGGGCAAGCCCGCAGCAGGCCCACAGCACGATGCCTGTCAGGTCGAGGCCGGCGGGCTGCCCGGCCCGCTTCGCCGCCCGGCGGGCGTCGAGGGACCAGACGCGGCCGCAGCGCGTGAGGATCAGGTAGAGCGCCATCAGGTGGATGACGTTGTCGCCGCCGTCGCCGAGGAAGACGCTGCGGTTCTGCAGCGACAGCACGCCGACCATGGAGAGCACGGTCATGGTCCGGGTGCGCCACCCTAGGGCGAGCAGGGCCGCGGTGACGACGGCGAAGGCGTAGACCGCCTCGAACCACAGGCCGCCGTCGGACCAGAGCAGGGCGGTGAAGGCGTGGTTGTCGGCCGTCAGCCGGCGGGCCATCTCCCAGCTCCACGGCCCGTCGGGGCCGTACATCTCGTGCCGGTTCGGCCACTCGCGCAGCAGGAAGACCAGCCACGTGAAGGAGAGGCCTATCCGGATCACGGCCGTCTGGTGGGCACCGAGCGCGGCGCCGGTGACGCGGTCGATCCCGCGTGCGAGCCGGGCGCCGAGCGGCAGGGACGTGCTCATCGGTTCTTCGCCTCCGTACGGTCGGCGGCGGTGACCGGCCACCAGCCCAGCACCCGGTAGGCGGGCTTGGGCTCGTTCTTCTCGTCGCTCCAGGACGGCGGCGCGACCAGGGTGGTCACGGCGCGCACCTGGACGCGCTGGACGGTGCGGCCGTCCTCCCCGGCGCCGAGCCGGCCGACGACGATGCGCCGGACGTACTGCTCGGAGAGGGCCCCGCGCAGCCCGTTGGGCTGTTCCTTGACGTCGTGGGAGTTGGTGTAGAAGTCCCAGGCGCGGCGCAGCTCGTTCTGCTGCGTGTGGCTGGGGAGGAGGTTGTGGCGGATCTCGGCGCCGTCCCGTGCGGTGAGGTCGGTCCAGCCGGTGACGGTGGTCCGGCCGTCGGGGGCGCGGAGCTCGGCGCGGGCCTGGACGGCGACGTTCTGCTGGAGCGGGTTGGGAGCGAAGAACTTCCAGTTCTGCTCGTACTCCGGATAGATGTAGTCGTCTATCGCCGTGGCGTTCTGCTTGGTGACCGTGTTCGACGGCGCCACGTGCAGGAACACCATCCCCAGGTGGACGGCCGCCGTCACCGCGATCACCGCCGCGCCCCCCGCGACGACGAGGCGCGCGGGCAGGGACAGCCCCTCGAGGCCGCCGGCCCGCTCGTGCCCGTCATCCGACTCCATACCCGCCCCGTTCCTGCGTCCGCCGTCTGCTGTGCACCCGAACGGTACCGAGGTCGCCCCGCGGGGCACAGCGCCCGGGGTTATCCACAGGCTTGACACCCCCCGGCGACCGCACCACCATTGAACCGAACGATCGGTCGGTCGGGCCGGTCGCGCAGCGGGCCGGAGAGGCAGGGGGCAATGCCATGACGACGATGGCGCCGGACGCAGGAGCCCAGGACACCACGGCCCACGAGGCGGTCTTCGACGCCGCCGTGGCCGCGGACGAGCGCATCGAGCCGCGGGACTGGATGCCCGACGCCTACCGCGCCACCCTCGTCCGCCAGATAGCGCAGCACGCCCACTCCGAGATCATCGGCATGCAGCCCGAGGCCAACTGGATCACCCGCGCGCCCTCGCTGCGCCGCAAGGCGATCCTCATGGCCAAGGTGCAGGACGAGGCCGGCCACGGCCTCTACCTCTACAGCGCCGCCGAAACCCTGGGCACCGGGCGCGACGAGCTGCTCGACAAGCTCCACTCGGGCCGCCAGAAGTACTCCTCGATCTTCAACTACCCCACCCTGACCTGGGCTGATGTGGGCGCCATCGGCTGGCTGGTGGACGGCGCCGCGATCACCAACCAGGTCCCGCTGTGCCGCTGCTCCTACGGGCCCTACGCCCGCGCCATGGTCCGCATCTGCAAGGAGGAGTCCTTCCACCAGCGCCAGGGCTACGAGCTGCTGCTGGCCCTCAGCCGCGGCACCGAGGCCCAGCACGCGATGGCGCAGGACGCCGTGGACCGCTGGTGGTGGCCCTCCCTGATGATGTTCGGCCCGCCGGACGCGGAGTCCTCGCACTCGGCCCAGTCGATGGCCTGGAAGATCAAGCGGCACTCCAACGACGAGCTGCGCCAGCGGTTCGTGGACATCTGCGTCCCCCAGGCCGCCTCCCTCGGCCTGACGCTCCCGGATCCCGATCTGCGGTGGAACGAGGAGCGCGGCCACCACGACTTCGGCGCGATCGACTGGACCGAGTTCCAGGAGGTGCTCCGCGGCAACGGCCCCTGCAACGACCAGCGGATCGGTCAGCGCCGGCGCGCCCATGAAGAGGGCGCGTGGGTGCGCGAAGCAGCCGCCGCGTATGCGGCCAAGCACGGAAAGGCGACGGCATGACGAACGCTGACTGGCCGCTGTGGGAGGTCTTCGTGCGCAGCAGGCGCGGGCTCGCCCACACCCATGCGGGCAGCCTCCACGCCCCGGACGCGGAGATGGCCCTGCGCAATGCGCGCGACCTCTACACCCGCCGCTCCGAGGGCGTCTCGATCTGGGTCGTGCCCTCCGCCGCGGTCACCGCCTCCTCGCCCGACGAGAAGGACCCCTTCTTCGAGCCCGCCGCCGACAAGCCCTACCGCCACCCGACCTTCTACGAGATCCCGGAAGGGGTGAAGCACCTGTGACCGCAGCACCTGTGTCCCCCGGGGAGACCTCTCCGGCCACGGCCGCCCTGGCCCTCGGCGACGACGCCCTGGTGCTCTCCCACCGGCTGGGGGAGTGGGCCGGCCACGCACCCGTGCTGGAGGAGGAGGTCGCCCTCGCCAACATCGCCCTCGACCTGCTCGGCCAGGCCCGCACCCTGCTCTCCCTCGTCGGCGACGAGGACGAGCTGGCCTATCTGCGGGAGGAGCGCTCCTTCCGCAACGCCCAGCTCGTCGAGCAGCCCAACGGCGACTTCGCCCGCACGATCGCCCGCCAGCTCTACTTCTCCGTCCACCAGCACCTGCTGTACGGGCAGCTGGCCGCGGGCGACGGCCCGTTCGCACCCCTGGCCGGCAAGGCCGTCAAGGAGGTCGCCTACCACCGCGACCACGCCGAGCACTGGACGCTGCGGCTCGGCGACGGCACGGAGGAGAGCCACGCCCGGATGCAGCGCGCCCTGGACGCCCTCTGGCGCTATACGGGCGAGCTGTTCGAGCCCGTCGAGGGCCTGTCCGTCGACTGGGCGGCCCTGCGCGAGGGCTGGCTCGCCGCGGTGACCGAGGTCGTCGAGCGCGCCACGCTGAAGGTCCCGGACGGCCCGCAGAGCGGCGCGTGGACGGCCGGCGCGGGCCGGCAGGGCATCCACACCGAGCCGTTCGGGCGCATGCTCGCCGAAATGCAGCACCTGCACCGCAGCCACCCGGGGGCGTCATGGTGACCACCTCCGCCCCTCGTGAATCCGCCACCACCGGTGAATCCGCCGCCCGCGGGTCCACCCGCCTCGAAGAGGAGCTCCGCACGCTGGCCGGAGCCGTCCCCGACCCCGAGCTGCCCGTGCTCACCCTGGCCGAGCTGGGCGTGCTGCGCGGCCTGCACGTCACCGGCCCCGGCCGGGTCGAGGTGGAGCTCACCCCCACCTACACGGGCTGCCCCGCGGTCGAGGCGATGTCCGCGGACATCGAGCGCGTGCTGCACGAGCACGGACAGGCCGAGGTGTCCGTCCGCACGGTGCTCTCCCCCGCCTGGTCCACCGACGACATCACGGCCGAAGGCCGGCGCAAGCTGCAGGAGTTCGGCATAGCGCCGCCCCGCCCCACGGGCCCGGCCGGGCCCGTCATGGTCGGCCTGGCCATCCGCTGCCCCCACTGCGGTTCCACCGAGACGACGCTGCTCAGCCGCTTCTCCTCGACCGCCTGCAAGGCCCTGCGCCGCTGCGAGTCCTGCCGCGAACCCTTCGACCACTTCAAGGAGTTGTAGATGGCCGGGGCCCGCCACGGCGCCTTCCACCCTCTGCGGGTGGCGGCAGTCGACCCCCTCACCGACGACTCGGTCGCCGTGACCTTCGCCGTGCCGCCCGAGCTGCGGGAGGCCTACCGCTGGGCTCCGGGCCAGCACATCGCCGTCCGCCGCACCGCCCAGGACGGCACCGAGATCCGCCGTACGTACTCGGTGTGCATCCCCGCGCCCGCCCCGGAGGCGCCCGGGCCCACCGAGCTGAGGGTGGGGGTCCGGCTGGTGGACGGCGGCGAGTTCTCGACGTACGCCCTCAAAGAGCTGGCCGCCGGGGACACGGTGGAGGTGATGGCGCCGGCCGGGCGGTTCGTCCTGGAGCCGCGGGCCGGGCACTTCGCGGCGATCGTGGGCGGCAGCGGCATCACCCCCGTGCTGTCCATCGCCTCGACGCTGCTGGCGCGGGAGCCCGGGGCCCGGTTCTGCCTCATACGCAGCGACCGGACCACGGCCTCCACGATGTTCCTGGAGGAGGTCGCCGACCTCAAGGACCGCTTCCCCGACCGCTTCCAGCTGGTGCAGACCCTCTCCCGCGAGGAGCAGCAGGCCGGGCTGCCGTCCGGGCGGCTGGACGAGGAGCGGCTGACCCGGCTGCTGCCCGCCCTGGTGCCGGTGGAGGAGATCGGCGGCTGGTTCCTGTGCGGGCCCTTCGGGCTGGTGCGGGGGGCGGAGCGGGCACTGCGCGCCCTGGGCATCGGGCGGGAGCGCATCCATCAGGAGATCTTCCATGTGGAGTCCGGGGCAGCCGTGGAATCCGGCCGGGCCGCTCCCGCCGGCTCCCCCGCGCGGAGCACGGTGACCGCCACGCTGGACGGGCGCGGCGGCCGCTGGCCGGTGCGGGAAGGGGAGACGCTGCTGGAAGCGGTCCTGCGGAACCGGCCGGACGCGCCCTACGCCTGCAAGGGCGGCGTGTGCGGGACGTGCCGGGCCTTCCTGGTCAGCGGCGAGGTGCGGATGGACCGGAACTTCGCGCTGGAGCCGGAGGAGATCGAGAGCGGCCATGTCCTGGCGTGCCAGTCGCATCCGCTGACGGAGGAGGTGGAGCTCGACTTCGACCGCTGAGCGTTCCCATTTGCCGCCGCCCGCTCTAGATTGACGGCCCGTCAGATCTAGCGGGCCGGACACCAGGCGCGGGAGGACGGCGGCAGTGGACTTCACCTTCACCGAGGAACAGCAGGCGGCCCGGGAAGCGGCACGGGCCGTTCTCTCCGGGGTCTCCCCCGACGGCGTGCCCAGCCCGGTCCTCTCCCGGGGCCCGGTCGCGGAGGACTTCGACCGCGCGCTGTGGCGCAGGCTGGCCGCGGCGGATCTGCTGAGCCTGACCGTCGGCACCCGGCACGGCGGAGCGGGGCTCGGGCCGATCGCCCTGTGTCTGGTGCTGCACGAGGCCGGTCAGGTGCTCGCCCGGGTGCCGCTGCTGGAGGCCGGGGCCACGGCGCTCGCGCTGAGCACGCACGGCGGTGCGGCCGGGGCGCGGATCCTGCCGGCGCTCGGGCGCGGCGAGCTGGTCGTCACGGTCGCCTCCAGCGGCCGGACCGGGCACGATGCGGCGGAGCTGGCGGTCACGGCAGCACAGCGGCCGGACGGGGAGGAATGGCTGCTCGACGGCGTGCAGACGGCCGTGCCATGGGCGCCGTGCGCCGATCTGATCGTCGCTCCCGCGTGCGACGCGGACGGCCGTGCCGTGCTCGGGCTCGTCCCCCGCGACCACCCCGGGGTCGCCCTGGGCCGGCAGGTGTCCACCAACGGCGAGCAGTACGCCGAAGTGCGGCTCGACTCCGTACGGCTCGCCGGCACGCAGGTGATCACCACCGAAGGGGCCTGGCCGCGGCTGCGCGCGCTCCTCACGGCCGGGACGTGCGCGCTCGCGCTCGGGGTGGGGACGGCGGCATGCCGTATGACCAGCGCGTACACGAGCAAGCGGGAGCAGTTCGGCTTCCCGCTGGCCACGTTCCAGGCGGTGGCCGTCCAGGCAGCGGACCGCTATGTCGACCTGCGGGCCATGGAGGCCACGCTCTGGCAGGCCGCGTGGCGCCTGGAGACCGGCGCGGGCGGGGCCCTGCCGGCCGACGCGGACCTCGCCGTGGCGAAGGTGTGGGCCTCGGAAGGCGTGCGGCGCGCGGTGCAGACCGCGCAGCACCTGCACGGCGGCTTCGGCGCCGACACCGGCTACGCCCTGCACCGCTACCACGCCTGGGCCAAGCAGCTGGAGCTGTCGCTCGGCCCGGCCGCGGCCCACGAGGAGGCGCTGGGCGACCTGCTGGCCGCCCACGCGCCCGAGGGCTAACCCCTCTGCCGGATCCTCTGCCGGGCCCTGTGGCGGGCCCTCTGGCGGGTCCGGCTAGATCACGGCCCCGGGGCCGCCGTTCCCGTCCACCACGGGGCGGCCGGCGGCCTCCCAGACCTGCATGCCGCCCTCGACGTTCACCGCGTCCAGGCCCTGCTGCACCAGATAGGCGGTGACCTGCGCGGAACGCCCGCCCGAGCGGCAGATGACATTGATCCGGCCGCCGTCCGGCGCCTTCTCCGTCAACTCGCCGAAGCGGGCCACGAAGTCGCTCATCGGAATGTGCAGCGCGCCCTCCGCGTGGCCGGCCGCCCACTCGTCGGCCTCACGCACATCCAGCAGAAAGTCGTCGGACGAGAGGGCGTCGACGCCGACCGTGGGGATTCCGGAACCAAAGCTCATGCCCACGACGCTACCCGACCATTTCCCGCAGCTGCGCCTCGCGCTCGGCGACCTGGGCGCGCAGGCCCTCGGCGATCTCCTCCAGCAGGCCGTCCGGGTCCTCAGGCGCCATCCGCAGCATCGAGCCGATCGCCGACCCCTCCAGCTCGGCGGCCAGCGCCGACAGCATCTCCTTGCGCTGCGCCAGCCACTCCAGGCGGGCGTAGAGCTCCTCCGCGCGGTCCAGGGGGCGCGGCTCCGGCGCCGGGCCCGCGGCCCACTCCGCGGCCAGGGCGCCCAGGAGGTCCTCGTCACCGGCCGCGTACGCGGCGTTGACGCGCACGATGAACTCCTCGCGGCGCACCCGCTCGGCCTCGTCCCGCGCCAGGTCGGGGTGGGCCTTGCGGACCAGCTCCCGGAAGGCCCGGCGGGCCTCGTCGCTCGGGCGCACCCGGCGGGGCGGGCGGACGGGCTTCTCCGTGAGCATCGCCGTGCCCTCCGGGGACAGCCCGTCCGAGTCCAGCCAGCCGCCGAACAGCTCCTCCACCCCGGGCAGCGGTTGCACCAGCGCACGGGCCTCGCGGGCCTTGCGCAGGTCCTCCGGATCACCGCTGCGGGCGGCGACGGCCTCGGCGATCTGTGCGTCCAGCTCTTCGAGGCGGGCGTAGACCGGGCCGAGGCGCTGGTGGTGCAGGCGGGAGAAGTTCTCCACCTCCACACGGAACGTCTCCACCGCGATCTCGAACTCGATCAGCGCGGTCTCGGCCGTGCGGACGGCTTGCTCCAGGCGGGAAGTGTCTGCTTCCGGATTCATCACCCGACCAGCGTAGTTCCCTCCCGGAGGGTTACCGGGACCGTGGCGGCCCGCCCCCGGCGGTCCCCCGCCGCGACGGCGCGCAACCACCGCGGTGGAGCCCGGCGGTGCCGATACCGCCTGATGCCGGCGCGGCACCGCCGGCTCAGCACCGCCGGACCGGACCGCCGGACCGCGCCGTCGTGGTCTCTCGCCATTGCGGCGGGAACTTCCTGCCCGCGAACTTCTTGCCCGCGGCGAAGAAGCCGGGGCAGGCACCGCACCGAACGCCCACCGGGCGGCCGCGTCGCCCGCTAGACGCCCGTCTCCGCAGCCACGCGCCCCGCGCCGATCGCGCGGGTCAGCGCCTCGTGATCCGCTTCCGTCCGGTCCGCGTAGATCACGGCGAAGGCGGCCACCGCCTCGTCCAGTGCCCCGGACTTGCCGCAGTAGGCGGCTATCAGGCGCGGGTCCGTGGTGTGGGAGTGGGCGCGGGCCAGGAGCGCACCGGTGAGGCGGGCGTAGTCGTCCAGTTCGGCGGGGGCGAGGGCGGCCGGATCGACGCTGCCCTTGCGGTTGCGGAACTGCCGCACCTGGTACGGGCGCCCCTCGACCGTGGCCCAGCCGAGCAGCACGTCGCTCACGACCTGCATCCGCTTCTGCCCGAGCACGACCCGCCGCCCTTCGTGCCCGTCGGGCGGCAGTGCGAAGCCGGCCTTCTCCGCGTACGGCAGCAGGACCGAGGGCCGGGCCTCCTTCACCTGGAGGACCAGCGGCTCCCCGCGGTGGTCCAGGAGCAGCACCACGTACGAGCGCAGCCCCACGCTCCCCGTGCCGACGATGCGGAACGCCACGTCCTGCACCTCGTACCGGGCGAGCAGCGGCAGCATTTCCTCCGGGAGGGTGCCGAGGTAGCCGCCCAGCGCCGAGGCGACGGCGCCCGCCTCGGCGTCCGGCAGGCGGCGCAGCACCGGCGGGGCGTCCACGAAGCGCCGCCCGCCGTCCGCCTTCTCCGTGGCCTTGGCGGCGAAGCGGGCGCTCGTGTTCCGCCGGGCCTTCCCGGCGACGCGCTCCAGCGTGCCGGTCAGGTCGCGGGCGTCCGCGTGGGAGACGAGCCGCTCGTCGGCGATGGCGTTCCAGGCGTCCGCGACGGGCATTCCGGCGAGCAGTCGCATCGTGTGCCGGTAGGAGCCCGCGGCGTCCCGCGCCGCGGCCCGGCAGGTGGCCTCGTCCGCGCCCGCCTCCCGCCCGGCGAGCACCAGCGAGGCGGCGAGCCGCTTCACGTCCCACTCCCAGGGCCCGTGCAGGGTCTCGTCGAAGTCGTTGAGGTCGATGACGAGTTCGCCGCGCGCGTCGCCGTAGAGCCCGAAGTTGGCGGCGTGGGCGTCGCCGCATATCTGGGCGCCGGCCCCGGTCACGGCGGTGTCCATCAGGTCGTACGCCATGAGCCCGGCGGACCCGCGCAGGAAGGCGAACGGGGAGGCGGCCATCCGGCCGACCCGTATCGGCGTGAGCTCGGGCAGCCGGCCCGCGTTCGAGGCCTCGACCTCGGCGACCGCGTCCGGCCGGTCCGGCCCGGGGGTCCACCGCGCGTGCGCGGACCGCGGCACCCGTTCCCGCAGCGCCTTGCCCTCCGCCTTCGGTGACCCCGCCGCGCCCCTGGGACCGGCGGGACGGGCGAACCCCGGTACGTACGGCAGTCGCGGCATCGCGCCCACCTCCCCCTTCATACGTCTCTTACGTCGCGCGTCGCACATCTCTTACGCGCATCACTTCAGTTACGCGCATCACTGACGCGCATCTCTTCGTCGTGCTGCGCGCGTCGCGCCGCGATCGGATGCCGAGAACCTACCGGCGGAGCGCCCGCGGGAGACAGAGGAGGAAAACGCCGGACGGGCCGGACGAGCAGCCGGTTCAAGCACACAGGGGCGTGACGGACCCCGTCACGCGCCGCCGCGCCGGGAACCGGCGCGTCCCCGCCCGCGCGGCGACGAGGTGGGCGACCGAGGCCAGGGTGATGTGGCGGTGCCAGCCCTGGAACGAGCGGCCCGCGAAGTCCCGGACGCCGGTGTGCTCGGAGATCTCCGCGAAGTCGCGCTCGACGACGTCCGTGAGCCGGGTCAGCCGCAGCAGGGTGATGAGCGGCAGCCGCCGGGAGTCGGTGAGCCACAGCCGGGACGGCCACCGGCCGGAGGAGCGCCAGTCGCCGATGAGCAGCATCGGCCGGTGGTGGACGACGCCGGAGCCGCCCCCGGGCCCGCTGCCGGGCGCCTGGCAGGCCAGCAGCACGGGAATGGCGCTCACCACCCCGAGCTGCATGCCGCCGCCCCTCGCGTCCGACCACTCCACCTGGCGGCGCATCCGCTTCATCGAGGAGATCAGGCTGAGAGCGGGCACCTCCTTGTCGCTGTACCCCTGCAGCAGGGAGCCGTCGACCCGCAGCGGCGTCGCGCCGTCGATGCGCAGGAGCAGGGAGGCGCCCGCACGGGCGAAGCGCCCCACGGTCGTCCCCGCGTCCAGCCCGTCCACGTCCACGACGACGGGGCGCCGGCGCAGGCCCCAGGCCTCGGCGGCCTCCAGGGCGACGGATCCGGCGTGCTCCTCCAGGGAGACGACGCGGCTGGCGGCGGGTATGTGGGCGCGGCTGCGCCGGGCCGGGTCCTCCAGCCAGTTCCTGGAGAGCACCAGGCTCCAGTTGAAGGGCACGCTCATCCGCTCCGAGGCGCTCCACGCGCTGAAGGCCCGCTGCCCGTTGACGGTCTGGCCCAGGTGGGGGAGGAACTGCTGGTCGACGCCGACCGAGTGGATCCCCGCCTTGGGGATGACCGTGGAGTTGACCACCCACGCCTGGGGGCGCACGACCTCGTCCGCGAGCCGGGCCAGCGCGCCCCGGACGGGCGCCCAGTTCCAGGACGACGCGGTGATGAAGTGGTGGACGCTCTGCTGGAGCGCCTTTCCGCCGATCTGTTCCGCGACGTTGCGCAGGGTCTTGCGGCCCTCCGCCGCCAGCAGGCCGCGGACGTACTGCTCGGCCATCCGGCGCTGGTCGTTCCGCGCGAGGGAAGCGAACAGTTCCGGCTCCACGTCCCAGTCGTCGGCGAGGGCTGCCGTACCGCTGGGCACAGGGCCGGGTTGCGCGGATCTGACTTCCATCGGATCTCCCCACGTGGGTGGCTACCGGACTGGCGCCCGACCGTACCAAACCGACCGCGTGGTTTCTATTGATGCTTGAACCTTGCAATACCTACGTCCGCCGCAGCCGACCGCCGACCCCCGGGCCGCGAGGGATGGCCCGAACCTTGGCCGAATTCGACCGATTGCCTCATCGCCCCTGGTCACAGATTGATCAAAATGTGAACTCGCCCCGGATGCCGCAATCTTTAGCCGGATGCGGGCTTTTAGTTAGCCCTAAAGGTGGCATCCTCTTAGGAGAAGGCACCTAAGGGTGCCGTGAGTTCTTGGTTCCAGGGGGTAGGGATGACGTGGCGCAACAGACGTGATCATGGACTGGCGGCCGACGAGGCCGGGGGCCGGTTGGCACGCCACGCGACCGCATCCCTGGCGGGCCTCCTCGCGGAACGCGGCATGACCCGCAAGGACTTGGCGGAGAGCATGGGCGTCTCGCCGGGCAGAGTGAGTCAAATCCTCTCCGGTGACGAGAACCTGACCATGCGTTCGCTCGCCGCCGTGGCCGATGCGCTCGACGTGAAGATGGAGATCTCCTTCACCGAGTCCTCCTCTGCCGGCCGCCAGGAACAGCCCGCACACAGAGCGTTGGCCAAGACGTATCACTGAGCTGGCCTTCCACCGACTTACCGGCTCACCGGCTCGCGCTTACCCTCTCAGCGCTCACCGCTCAGCGCGCCGAAGGCTCGGCGGCGGCTGCGTACAGGGGCTGCCGCCGCAGTTCGAGGATCTTCCCGTCGTCGCTGCGCTTGCCGTGCGCATGAGCCAGCTCCAGCAGGCGCGCGCACAGGTGCTCGGCCTCGCCGAAGGCCCGCAGCGTCCGCCCGATCTCCTCGCGCGTCCGCTCGCGCTGCTCGTCCGAACAGGCCTTCTCGATCTCGGTCTCCAGCGTGTCCGCCCTCTGCACGGCGGCCCGCACCTCTTCGTACCGCGTCTCGATCGAGGACGCCGGGCCGTTCTTGCCCCTGGACGGGCGCCCGGGCACCTCGACCCGCGATTTCAGGTGCCGCGCGACCCGGTCGGCGAAGACATCCAGCTCCCAGCAGTTGTCGAAGCCGTCGGCCAGGCGGGCGCACCAGTCGGCCCGGTCCGTCTGCAGGCGGTCCATCAGACTGTTGATCAGCAGGGAATGACCGAGTGTGAGAATCGCCATCACCGGATGGTCGGCCTGCTCGGTCCGCCGCTTGGGCACCAGGCCCGCCCCCGCCACGATGCCGACCGCCGCCGGCGGCACGGCGGAGGCGTGCGGTAACAGCAGTCCGCTGGCGAGCGCCGCCATCGCGGACGTCCACAGCACCACGGCCAGCGCCGAGGCGGCCGAACGCACCGTCCCCAGCAGCCGGCCCTGCCCGCGGAAGCGGTGCACGAGGCACACCCAGGTCACGGGCGCGCAGACGGCAGCGGGCAGGATCCACTCGGAAAAAACGGACGTCTGGTCACCAGCCACCCCGCGTCCCCCATTCCGGATCACACAGCGCCCCGGTACGACTACGGAATGATGTTCCCACTCCAGCCACTACGGCGTGCCACGTTCCGGCCAAGCTCCGGGATCACAAGGGTCCCGTGGGCTACAAAAGCACGGCAGGGCAAAACGAGACAGACCCCCCGGAGTGACCGAAGTCACTTCGAGGGGTCTGTCCTCACTGTGCGCGAGGGGGGAGTTGAACCCCCACGCCCTTGCGGGCACTGGAACCTGAATCCAGCGCGTCTGCCTATTCCGCCACCCGCGCATGGGTGTCGTCCTCGGGCTTCCGGGCTTCTTCCGGGGGACTTGCCCTTCCGGTTTCTGCGCCGTGCGCCTTCCGACATCGAGAACATTAGCACGCCTTCGCGGGTGCCTTCACACTCGTTCTCCCCGGACCGGCCCCGGCGGGGACCGCGGAGGCCGTCCCCGGCCGCCGGGACCGGTGGGGACCCCGCCGGTTGCGGGACACTGGCTCCCGGCCGCCTCTACGATCCCTATGAAGGGGACAGGGAGGCCGGGCCCGCGGGCCGGGGCGACACTCGTCACTCCTGGCCCCGAAGGGGAACCGGCCGTTTCCCCAACGCGTGGATACGATCAGTAAGCAGTACCAGGAACGACACCGAGCATCAGGAACGTCACTGAGGGAAGGAGGTGCCCCGTGGGAGTACTGAAGCGCTTCGAGCAGCGTCTCGAGGGTCTCGTGAACGGCACCTTCGCCAAGGTGTTCAAGTCCGAGGTGCAGCCGGTCGAGATCGCGGGCGCGCTCCAGCGCGAGTGCGACAACAACGCCACCATCTGGAACCGTGACCGCACCGTCGTCCCGAACGACTTCATCGTGGAGCTGAGCACCCCGGACTTCGAGCGGCTCAGCCCGTACTCCGGTCAGCTCGGCGACGAGCTGTCCGGCATGGTCCGCGACTACGCCAAGCAGCAGCGGTACACCTTCATGGGGACCATCAAGGTCCACCTGGAGAAGGCGGACGACCTCGACACCGGCCTGTACCGGGTGCGCAGCCGCACCCTCGCCGCCAGCGAGTCGCAGGACCACCAAGGCCAGCCGAGCCAGCGCCCCGGCAGCCCGCGCCAGGGCGGCCCCGTCACGCACGGTGCGGGCTATCCGGCACCCCCGTCGGGGCTGCCGCCCATGCCCGCGTCGCCGCCGCCCTCCTCGCCCCCGGGGCGGCCCGCGCCGCGCGCGGGCGGGAGCGGCCCCGCGGCCAGCGTGCCCGGCGCACAGACCCGGCGCTGGATCGAGATCAACGGCACCCGCCACCAGATCTCCCGGCCCACCCTCGTGCTGGGCCGCAGCACCGAGGCGGACGTACGGATCGACGACCCCGGCGTCTCCCGCCGGCACTGCGAAATCCGGGTCGGCACCCCCGCCACCATCCAGGACCTGGGGTCGACCAACGGCATCGTGGTGGACGGACAGCACACCACTCGCGCTACGCTCCGCGACGGCTCACGGATCGTCGTGGGCAGCACCACCATCGTTTATCGGCAAGCCGAAGGGTGAAGCGGGGGCAATGTCAGAGCTGACCCTCACGGTCATGCGGTTGGGTTTCCTCGCCGTACTGTGGCTGTTCGTGATCGTGGCCGTTCAGGTCATCCGCAGTGATCTCTTCGGCACCCGGGTCACCCAGCGTGGCTCCCGCCGGGGCGGTGGCGAGAGCCGGCCGCAGCGCGCGCAGGCCCAGGCCGCGCCCCCGCAGCAGCGCCAGCAGCAGCAGACGGGCGGCCGCAGGGCCGACCGGCGCGCGGACCGGGGCCGCCGTGGCGCCCCCACCAAGCTCGTGGTCTCCGAGGGCTCCCTCGCGGGCACCACGGTGGCCCTGCAGGGCCAGACCATCTCGCTGGGCCGCGCCCACGACTCCACGATCGTGCTGGACGACGACTACGCCTCCAGCCGGCATGCCAGGATCTACCCGGACCGCGACGGCCAGTGGATCGTCGAGGACCTCGGCTCGACCAACGGCACGTATCTCGACCGCACCCGGCTGACCACCCCGACCCCGATCCCGCTCGGCGCGCCGATCCGCATCGGCAAGACCGTCATCGAGCTGCGGAAGTAGTAGGACCATGACGACCGGAGGGTGGGCAGCGTGGCTGGGAAGGGGCTGTACCCGGAGCCGACGGGCGAGGTGCGCATGAGTCTGTCTCTGCGTTTCGCCGCCGGATCGCACAAGGGCATGATCCGGGAGGGCAACGAGGACTCCGGTTACGCCGGCCCGCGCCTGCTCGCCATCGCCGACGGCATGGGCGGCCAGGCCGCGGGCGAGGTCGCCAGCTCCGAGGTGATCTCCACCCTCGTCCAGCTCGACGACGACGTCCCCGGCTCGGACCTCCTCACCTCCCTCGGCAGCGCCGTGCAGCGCGCCAACGACCAGTTGCGCGTCATGGTCGAGGAGGACCCCCAGCTGGAGGGCATGGGCACGACCCTGACCGCCCTGCTGTGGACCGGCCAGCGCCTCGGCCTCGTGCACGTCGGCGACTCCCGCGCGTACCTGCTGCGCGACGGCGTCCTCACCCAGATCACCCAGGACCACACCTGGGTGCAGCGGCTGGTGGACGAGGGCCGGATCACCGAGGAGGAGGCCACCACCCACCCGCAGCGCTCCCTGCTGATGCGCGCGCTGGGCAGTGGCGACCACGTCGAGCCGGACCTGTCCATCCGCGAGGTGCGGGCCGGCGACCGCTATCTGATCTGCTCCGACGGCCTGTCCGGCGTCGTCAGCCATCAGACGATGGAGGAGACGCTCGCCAGCTACCAGGGCCCGCACGAGACGGTCCAGGAGCTGATCCAGCTCGCCCTGCGCGGCGGCGGCCCCGACAACATCACCTGCATCGTCGCCGACGTCCTCGACGTCGACGGCGGCGACACCCTCGCCCAGCAGCTCAACGACACGCCGGTGATCGTCGGCGCGGTCGCCGAGAACCAGCTGCAGCTGGGCGTCGACGGCGCCATGCAGACCCCGGCCGGCCGGGCCGCCGAGCACGCCCGCGCCAACCGGCCCGTGCCGCAGCAGCAGCCCGGCGGCGCCTTCGGCCCGCCCGGCAGCGGTGACGGCGGCATGGGCGGCACCCCCGACGGCTCGTTCGGCGCCTTCATGGACGAGGACTTCGTCAAGGAGCCCCGGCGCGGCCGCTGGCTCAAGCGGACGCTCATCCTCGGCGTCGTCCTCGGCGTCGTCGCGGGCGGCCTCTACGGCGGCTACAGCTGGACCCAGACGCAGTACTACGTGGGCGCCAAGGACAACAACCACGTGGCGGTCTACCAGGGCATCAACCAGGACCTGGCGTGGGTGAGCCTCAGCAAGCTCTACCAGGACCACCCCGAGATCGAACTCAAGTACCTGCCCGTCGACCAGCGCAGCCGCGTCGAGGACACCATCGCCCTCGACAGCCGCGAGAAGGCGGAGCAGAAGGCCAAGGACCTCGGTCTCCTCGCCGGCGCCTGCAAGAAGGAAGACGAGCGCCGCAAGGCCGAGCAGGCCCAGCGGGAGAAGGAGAAGCAGAACGGCGACCGGGTCGGCTCCGTCGGCGATCTGCCCAAGGATCCGAAGGACCCCAAGGCCGGCGACGCCAAGCCGGGAGCCACCGGCCTCTCCGCCCAGGCAAGTCCGGTGCCCAGCCCGGTCCCCACCCTCACCGAGGAAGAGCAGAAGTTGGTCCCGCAGTGCAGCGCTCAGCAGTAAAGCCGTAGGGGGCCATCAACTCATGTCAGCCATGCCATCCATGCCATCCAGCGCGGGCAGCAACACGACCGCGACGACCACGATCAGCACCGTGGGCCCGCCCAGCCGGCGCAACACCGAGCTGGCGCTGCTCGCGTTCGCGGTGATCCTGCCCTGCTTCGCGTACGCCAACGTCGGCCTCGCGCTCAACGGCGAGATGCCCTCCGGCATGCTCGGCTACGGGCTCGGCCTCGGCCTGCTCGGCGGCGTCGGGCACCTCGTGGTGCGCAAGTTCGCCAAGTACGCCGACCCGCTGCTGCTGCCGCTGGCCACCCTGCTCAACGGCCTCGGCCTCGTGATGATCTGGCGGCTGGACCAGTCGGAGCGCCTGGCCCGCCTGGCCAAGGCGCAGGGCTTCACGTTCCAGGCGTCGGCGCCCAACCAGCTGATGTTCTCGGCTCTCGGCATCGCACTGTTCGTCGCTGTCATGATCTTCCTGAAGGACCACCGCATCCTTCAGCGCTACACCTACATCTCCATGGTGGTCGCGCTGGTCCTGCTGATCGCCCCGATCTTCTTCCCCGGCAAGTTCGGCGCCAAGATCTGGATCGTCATCCCCGGCCTCGGCTCGATCCAGCCCGGTGAGTTCGCGAAGATCATCCTGGCGATCTTCTTCGCCGGCTACCTGATGGTGAAGCGCGACGCCCTGGCCCTGGCCAGCCGCCGCTTCATGGGCCTGTACCTGCCGCGCGGCCGCGACCTCGGCCCGATCCTCGCCGTCTGGGCGCTCAGCCTCGTCGTCCTCGTCTTCGAGACCGACCTGGGCTCGTCGCTGCTGTTCTTCGGCATGTTCGTCGTCATGCTGTACGTCGCCACCGAGCGCACCAGCTGGATCGTCTTCGGTCTGCTGATGTCGGCGGGCGGCGCGGCCGTCGTCGGCTCCGTCGAGCCGCACGTCAAGATCCGTGTGATGGCCTGGCTGCACCCCTTCGCGGTCTACGACACCCCGCGCCCCTCCTGGGCCACCACCGAGCAGATCGCCCAGGCCATGTTCGCCTTCGGCTCCGGCGGCGTCTTCGGCACCGGCTGGGGCCAGGGCGCCTCCGACCTGATCCAGTTCGCGGCCAACTCCGACTTCATCTTCGCCTCCTACGGCGAGGAGCTCGGCCTGGCCGGCGCCATGGCGATCCTGCTGATCTACGGCCTGATCGTGGAGCGCGGCATGCGGACGGCCCTCGCCGCCCGCGACCCGTTCGGCAAGCTGCTGGCCACCGGCCTCTCCGCCGCCTTCGGCATCCAGGTCTTCGTCGTGGCCGGCGGTGTCATGGGCCTCATCCCGCTGACCGGTATGACCATGCCGTTCCTCGCGGCCGGTGGCTCGTCCGTCATCGCGAACTGGGCGCTGGTCGCCATCCTGATCAAGATCAGTGACACGGCGCGCCGCCCGGCTCCGGCCCCCGCACCGTCCACAGACGCCGAGATGACCCAGGTGGTCCGCCCGTGAACAAGCCCGTACGCAGGATCGCGATCTTCTGCGGTCTCCTCGTCCTGGCCCTGCTCCTGCGGGACAACTGGCTGCAGTTCGTCCAGGCCGACGAGCTGAAGACGCACAAGAACAACCGCCGCGTCGACATCGCCCGCTACAGCCAGCCCCGCGGCAACATCATCGTGGACGGCCAGGCCGTCACCGGCTCCGTCGAGACCGGCGGCGTGGACTTCAAGTACAAGCGGACGTACAACGACGGGCCCATGTGGGCGCCCGTCACCGGCCGCTCCTCGCAGGTCTACGGATCCACCCAGCTGGAGAAGCTCTACGACCGCGTCCTCATCGGCGACGACGACCGCCTGTTCTTCAACCGCACCGTCGACATGATCACGGGCAAGGGGAAGAAGGGCGGTGACGTGATCACCACCCTGAACAGCAAGGCCCAGAAGGCCGCCTTCGAGGGCCTCGGCGACAAGAAGGGCGCGGTCGCGGCCATCGACCCGCGCACCGGCAAGATCCTCGCCCTGGCGTCCACGCCGTCGTACGACCCGTCGAAGATCGCGGGTGCCAACGACGGCAAGGAGTGGACGTCGCTGGACAAGGACAAGAACCAGCCGATGCTCAACCGGGCGCTGCGCCAGACGTACCCCCCGGGCTCCACGTTCAAGGTCGTGACGGCCACCGCCGCCCTGGAGAACGGCCTGTACAAGGACGTCGACTCCAAGACCGACTCGCCCGTGCCGTGGACGCTGCCGGACACGGTCACCGAGCTGAAGAACGAGGGCAGCATCCAGTGCAAGGACGCCTCGCTGCGCGAGGCCCTGCGGGTCTCCTGCAACAGCGTCTTCGGCAAGGTCAGCGCCGACCTCGGCAACAAGAAGATGATGGAGCAGGCGCAGAAGTTCGGCTTCAACAACGACAAGCTCGACACGCCGGTGCGCGCGGCCCAGAGCGTCTACCCCAAGGACAACCGTCCGCAGAACGCCATGGACGGCATCGGCCAGGCCTCCAACCGCGCCACGCCGCTGCAGATGGCCATGGTGGCCGCCGCGGTCGCCAATGACGGCAAGCTCATGGAGCCGTACATGGTCGACAAGGTGCGCGCCCCCAACCTCAACGTGATCGAGACGCACCAGCCGAAGGAGATGTCCCAGCCGATGTCGCGGGACACCGCGCGGAAGCTGCAGTCGATCATGGAGACCGTGGTCTCGGAGGGCACCGGCACCAAGGCCAAGATCTCCGGCGCCACGGTCGGCGGCAAGACGGGTACCGCCCAGCACGGTGTGGACAACAAGGACAACCCGTACGCGTGGTTCATCTCCTACGCCAAGGGGCAGAACGGCTCCCCCGTCGCCGTCGCCGTGGTGATCGAGAGCTCGGACACCCTCCGCGACGACATCGCCGGTGGCGCGCTCGCCGCGCCCGTGGCGAAGAAGGTCATGGAGGCGGTGCTCAGCACGTCGAAGTGACGGGCCTCACCTCCGCCGTCCGGCGCCGCCCGCGACGGTACCGGTCGTGTATCAGGTGGCCGTCACGGCCGGAACGGGCGTGACCTGCCGGGTACCGTATGCCGGACAGCACACCGCCGGACGTAGTGAAGGTGCGGTCAGGAAAACGGAAGGGCTGGAGCTATGGAAGAGCCGCGTCGCCTCGGCGGCCGGTACGAACTGGGCTCGGTGCTCGGCCGCGGTGGCATGGCCGAGGTCTACCTCGCCCACGACACCCGGCTCGGCCGCACCGTCGCCGTGAAGACGCTGCGGGTGGACCTCGCCCGCGACCCGTCCTTCCAGGCCCGGTTCCGCCGCGAGGCCCAGTCGGCCGCCTCGCTCAACCACCCGTCGATCGTCGCCGTCTACGACACCGGCGAGGACTACGTCGACGGCGTCTCGATCCCGTACATCGTCATGGAGTACGTGGACGGGTCGACGCTGCGCGAGCTGCTGCACTCCGGCCGCAAGCTGCTGCCCGAGCGGTCGCTGGAGATGACCATCGGCGTCCTGCAGGCGCTGGAGTACTCCCACCGGGCCGGCATCGTCCACCGCGACATCAAGCCGGCCAACGTCATGCTGACGCGCACCGGCCAGGTCAAGGTCATGGACTTCGGCATCGCCCGCGCGATGGGCGACTCCGGCATGACGATGACGCAGACCGCGGCCGTCATCGGCACCGCCCAGTACCTCTCCCCGGAGCAGGCCAAGGGCGAGCAGGTCGACGCCCGCTCGGACCTCTACTCGACCGGCTGCCTGCTGTACGAGCTGCTGGCCGTGCGGCCGCCGTTCATCGGTGACTCGCCGGTGGCGGTCGCCTACCAGCACGTGCGGGAGGAGCCGAACCCGCCGAGCGTCCACGACCCCGAGATCACGCCCGAGATGGACGCCATCGTCCTCAAGGCGCTGGCCAAGGATCCGGACTACCGCTACCAGTCGGCCGACGAGATGCGCGCCGACATCGAGGCGGCCCTGGAGGGCCAGCCCGTCGCCGCCACGGCCTCCCTGAACGCCGTCGGCTACGGCGCGGACGCCCCGACGGCCATGCTCCGCCCCCAGGCCCCCCAGGGCCCGGGCCAGACCTCCATGCTGCCGCCCGTACGGGACGACGACGGCGGGTACGGCGGCTACGACGACGGCCACGGCCGGCGGCGCGGCGGGGGCGGCGGCAAGAAGAGCAACCTCTCGACGATCCTGCTGATCCTCGCGGGCGTCCTGGTGCTGGTCGGTGCGATCTTCATCGGGAAGTCGCTGTTCAGCGGCAGCAACAACGGCTCCAAGGTGTCCGTGCCCAACCTCGTCGGGCAGACACTGAAGGACGCTCAGCAGCAGGGCGTCAACGGCGACTTCAAGGTCGTGCAGAACGGCACCGAGACCTGCGAGCAGGACAAGGGCAAGATCTGCAGCCAGGACCCGGCGGGCGGCGGCAAGATCGACCGCGGCGGCGAGGTCAAGGTCAAGGTGTCCGCGGGCGCGGCCAAGGTCAGCGTCCCCGACGTCACCGAGAAGCAGCTGGAGAACGCCCGGCGGATCCTGGAGAAGGAAGGCTTCCAGGTCAACACCAAGACCAAGCAGGACGACAGCGTCGCGGCCAACACGGTCACCGACCAGGACCCCAAGGGCGGCTCGAAGGCCGACAAGGGCTCCGAGGTCACCCTGACCGTCGCCACGGCCAAGCCGACCAAGACGGTGCCGTCCGTGGTGGGCCAGAACGTCGACGCCGCGAAGAAGCAGCTGACCGACAACGGCTTCAACGTGTCGGTGACCGAGCAGGACGCCCCCGGGCAGGCTCCCGGCACCGTCACCAAGCAGAGCCCCGACGGCAACACCCAGGCCGCCCAGGGCTCCACGGTCACCCTGACCGTGGCCAAGGGCGCCCAGAACGTCGGCGTGCCGCCGGTGCTGACGCACAAGTTCAAGGACGCCAAGAAGGAGATCGAGGGCGCGGGCCTGAAGGTCGGCAACGTCATCGGCCCGCAGGACGACAACGCGGTCGTGCAGACCACGAACCCGCTGCCGGGCACCCAGGTCGCCAAGGGCTCGGCGGTCGACGTGACGACCACGGCGGGCGTCCCGGGCTCCGACACCGGCAACCCGGGCACCCCTCCGGGCGGTGACACCGGCGCGACGGGCAACACGGGTTTCATCGGGGGCGGTTTCATAGGGGGCCGCCGCCAATGATCCCGCGCTAGCGGAGAACGCCGGGTGGGCTGGATTTCCAGCCCACCCGGCGTTCGGCGTTTCAGGGCCGGCGCAGTTCCTTCGGCGGCGTCCGGTCCCCGTCGACCTTCTCCGTGCGCTCCAGCTCCGCCCAGACGATGTACCGGTAGTCGGAGGTGTAGACGGGCGTGCAGGTCGTCAGGGTCAGGTAGCGGCCCGGCTTCGTCTTCCCCGATTCCTTCGGGACGGGGTCGATGACGTCGACGTTGTACTTCGAGGTCTGCTTCAGCTCGGCGTAGACCTTGTAGACGTACCAGACGTCGCGCGTCTCGAAGACGACCCGGTCGCCGGTCCTCACCTTGTCGATGTTGTGGAACTTCGCGCCGTGGCCGTCGCGGTGGGCCGCCAGGGTGAAGTTGCCCTGCCGGTCCCACGGCATGGCGGACTTCGCGGGCGAGGTGTAGAAGCCGGCGACGCCCTCGTTGAGGACGTCGGTGCCGGTGCCGCGCTTGACCAGGACCTCGCCGTTCTTCATGGCGGGGACGTGCAGGAAGCCGATGCCGTCCTTGGTGTCGAGGGCGCCGGGACCGGACGGGGCCTTCGCCCAGCGGTCGCGCACCTGGTGGCTCTGGCGCTTGGCCTCGCGGTCGGCGAGGACGTTCGTCCACCACAGGGAGTAGACGACGAAGAGGGCCAGGATCAGGCCCGCTGTGATCAGCAGTTCGCCGATGACGCCCACGGCGACGGCGAGGCGCCCCCGTCCCCGGTCAGTCCGTGCCACTGACGTTCGTACCCCGCTCACTGTTCCCCGCGTGTCTCAGTTGACGAGCGCGTCCGGCTTTCCCTTGCTCCGGGGCCGCTCGTCGACCATCTTGCCCCACACGATCAGGCGGTAGGTACTGGTGAACTCGGGGGTGCAGGTGGTGAGGGTGATGTAGCGGCCGGGGCCGCGGAAGCCCGATCCGGCCGGCACCGGGGCGATGACCGTGACATTCGCCGGTGACGTCTGGTCCAGACGGCTCGTCATCTCATACGTGTAGAAGGTGCTCCGCGTCTCCACGACGATCTTGTCGCCGGGCTTCAGCCGGTTGACGTAGCGGAACGGTTCGCCATGGGTGTTGCGGTGGCCGGCGAGGGCGAAGTTGCCCTGCTTGTCCCACGGCATCGCGGTCTTGAGCGCGCCGGACGGCTCGCCGTAGTGGCCCACCATGCCGCGGTCGAGGACCTTCTGCTTGCCGACGCCCTCGGCGATGGGCGCCTTCACGTCCAGCGACGGGATGTAGAGGATCGCGAAGCCCTCGCCGGGCGAGAAGTCGCCCGCGTCCCGGTCGGCGGCGCCCTGGCCGTCCTCGTCCCAGCGGCTCTGCAGGTGGTGGGCGGCCCCGCCGGCCTGCTGCAGGGCGCGGACGTTCGTCCACCACAGCTGGTAGGCGACGAAGAGCAGCATCAGCAGGCCGGCGGTGATGAACAGCTCGCCCGTCAGCCGGCACAGCAGCACGCCCACGCTGCCCCGGCGCGCCTTGCGGGCCGCATGCCGCCGCGCGGCACGCCCCCCGGTCCGTACGGGCCGGTGCGCGGCCTGGGCCGGCACCTCCACCCTGCGCAGCTCCATCGTCGCCCGGTCCTCGGGCGGCAGCGGCTGCGATACGACCCGCGGGGGCGTGGTCACGCCCCGGCCTTGCCCACCACCGGGGCCAGGCCCGCCGACCGCTCCACCGCCGTGGTGTCGCCGCAGGCGACCAGCCAGTTGGCGAGCATGCGGTGGCCCCACTCGGTGAGCACGGACTCCGGGTGGAACTGCACGCCCTCGACCGGCAGGTCGCGGTGGCGCAGGCCCATCGCGATGCCCGACTCCGTCCAGGCGGTGATCTCCAGCTCGTCCGGCCAGTTCTCCCGCTCGACGGCCAGCGAGTGGTAGCGGGTGGCGGTGAAGGGCGACGGGAGGCCCTGGAAGACGCCCGCGCCCTCGTGCGTCACCAGCGACGTCTTGCCGTGCAGCAGCTCGGGCGCCCGGCCGACCACGCCGCCGTACGCGACGGCCATCGACTGCATGCCCAGGCAGACGCCGAACACGGGGATGCCGTGCTGGGCGCAGTGCCGCACCATGTCGATGCACACGCCGGCCTGTTCGGGCGCGCCCGGCCCGGGGGACAGCAGGACGCCGTCGAAGCCGTCCTGCGCGTGGGCGAGCTCGACCTCGTCGTTGCGCCGCACCTCGCACTCGGCGCCGAGCTGGTAGAGGTACTGGACGAGGTTGAAGACGAAGCTGTCGTAGTTGTCCACGACGAGGATGCGCGCACTCACTGGTTGACCGCCATTCCGTTGTCGACCGTCACGTCGTTGAACGGCAGCAGCGGTTCCGCCCAGGGGAAGACGTACTGGAAGAGGACGTAGACGACCGCCAGTACGAGCAGCAGCGAGATCATCGCCCGCACCCATGCGTTGCCCGGCAGATGCCGCCAGATCCAGCCGTACATGCTGTCCCCACTTGCCGATGACGTAGTCGAAATTGCAGCACCAGACTAAGGGGCGGGCGCGTGCCGAGGGGGTCAGGCGGACAAAGCCCCGGGGCGGCCCCGTGCGACGGGCGAGGTGGCGTCCAGGTGCGCCCACACGATCAGCCGGTGGCTGTGGCCCCACTCCGGTTCGCAGGTGGTGAGGGTCAGGTAGCGGCCGGGGGTGCGGTAGCCGGAGGCGGCGGGCACGGGGTCGATGACGCCCGTGTCGTCCGGGCGGGTGCGGTACGGGCGGCCGTCCACGCGGTACGTGAACCAGGTGGTGCCGTCGTTGATCACCACCGCGTCGCCCGCGCGCAGCTCGTCGAGGTCCTTGAAGGGGTCGCCGTAGGTGCGGCGGTGGCCGGCGACCGCGAAGTTGCCCGGCGCCCCCGGGCGGGCGGTCCTCTCGTAGTGGCCGAGGCCCCTCTTGAGGAGCTCGGTGCCGGTTCCCTCCAGGACGGGCTTGGCCCAGCCGGCGCCGAAGCGGGGGACGTACATGACGGCGAAGGCCCGGCCGGGCCGCGGCTCGGGGGGCGGCGCCTGGTCGGTGGTGCCGGCGCGGGGCGGGGTACGGGACGGCGCTCCCGGCTGCGGCGAGGAGGCGGAGGGATCCCCCGGCTGGTCAGATGGCCGGCCGGGCGGGGCGCCCGCCTCCTCCGGCGTGTCGCCCGGTTGCTGCTGCTGCGGTGCCGGCTCCGGCTCCCCCGGCGCGGCGGCCGCGCCCACGGCCCCGCTCGACCAGCGGTCCTGGAGCCCGCCGAGCTCCTCGTCCATGGCGCTCCCGGCGCGCACGCCCGTCCAGTAGAGGACGTAGACGACGAAGAGGACCAGCAGGGCGCCGGTGGTGACGAACAGTTCGCTGAGCGTGCGGACGACGGTCCTCGGCCTCACCGCGGGCCCCCTCCCGGACCACGAGGGTCACGCCAAGGGCTTGGCGTAGTGGAGGTCCACTGTGCCCGAGTAGCCCGGAAGAGTCACCGCCTCGTGCTGGTCGACTTTCCAGCCGAGCCCGTACGCGTTGACGTACTGGAGGTAGTTCTGGATCGACGGGGAGGCGTCGAGGGCCTTGCGGAGCGCGCCGCGGTCGCCGACGGCCGTCACCTTGTACGGCGGGGAGTAGACGCGGCCCTGCAGGAGCAGGGTGTTGCCGACGCAGCGGGGCGCGCTGGTGGAGATCAGCCGCTGGTCCATCACCTGGATGCCCTTGGCGCCGCCCTGCCAGAGGGCGTTCACGACCGCCTGCAGGTCCTGCTGATGGATGACCAGGTCGTTGGGCTGGGGCTGCGGGACGCCGGGGATCCTGGCCGTGGCGTTCGGCGGGGCGTCGTTGAGGGTGACGGTCAGGCCCGGGCCGCTGAGCGGTGTGGTGCCGGCGGCCGCCGAGAGGGCGGCGAGCTTCTTGTTCTGCGCGGCGGAGCTGCCGCCGTCACGCCCGGCGAGGGCGTCGACCTTGGAGCGGACCGCGGCGGCGCTCTCGTCCAGGTCAGCGTTCTTGCGGCTGCGCTCCTGGATGAGGTCGGAGAGCCGGAGCATGGAGTCGTCGGTGCGGATGTTGGTGCCGTGGGCGGCGTTGAAGCTCGTCCAGAAGATGAGGCCCGCCAGCGCGAACACGCCTGCGGTGAGCAGCCGGACGGGCTTGAAGCGCCGGGAAGGCCTGCTGGTGGAGTCCGCAGAATTACTCAACGTACCCTTATCCTCTCCGGCGCCACGGAAGCACTACGCTAACGGACGCCCGGGGCAAGGTGGCGTTCCCGCCGCCCACCGCCCCGGACCAGCCTTTTGTCCCGCCCCATGCAGCCCCAGCGCGGTCACGCAGCGCATCGACAGGAGAGTTCCTCGTGCCGAAGTCACGGATCCGCAAGAAGGACGACTTCACGCCGCCGCCGGCGAAGCAGCAGAGCATCAAGCTGAGCAGTGGGCGGGGCTGGGTGGCGCCGCTGATGCTCGCGATGTTCCTCATCGGGCTGGCATGGATCGTCATCTTCTATGTGACCAGCGGCGACATGCCCATCGAGTCCCTCCACAACTGGAACATCGTGGTCGGTTTCGGCTTCATCGCGGCGGGGTTCGTAGTCTCCACACAGTGGAAGTAGCAAGCCTTCCGGGCAGCCTTCCGAGGAGTTATCCACACCCTCGTCCACAGTGGGGAAAAACTCAGAAGATCTGTGGATAACTTCCCCGGCGTTGACGCCGGTGTGACTGATCACAAGCGCGGGGGGCCGCTTGGCGGCCCCGCCCACCAGCGAAAACGCAGCTCTGTGCGAGTGCGGACACGCGTTCCCCACAGCGTGCACAAGATTCTGTACGCGCTGTGGACAAACCTACGGGTCAGTCGGAAGTCCGGCCCGGGCCGGCCGGTGGCAGGCCCGGGCCGGCCGAGGAGCCGGGCCCTGGCCGGCCGGGAGCAGGCCCTCGGTCAGCCGGAGAACCCGACGAGCTCGGGCAGCGTCGCCGCCCGCACGATCACCGCCGCGACGATCACCGCCAGCGTCACGCCGCAGGTGAGCCCCTGGACGAGCGCCCGCTTCTCCCGCGGCGCGTGCACCATCCCGTACGCCACGGCCGCGCCCACGACCAGCCCGCCGATGTGGGCCTCCCAGGCGATGTTGTGCCACGTGAACGTGAAGATCAGGTTGAGCACGAGCAGGGCCGCGACCGGCCGCATGTCGTAGCCCCGCCGTCGCATGATCACCGCGGTGGCGCCCAGCAGCCCGAAGATCGCGCCGGACGCGCCGAGCGAGGGCTGGCGCGGATCCGCGACGACGAAGGTGAGCGCGGAGCCGCCGAGGCCTGACAGCAGGTAGAGGGCGAGGTAGCGGGCCCGGCCCAGGGCCGCCTCCAGCGGTGGGCCGATCCACCACAGCGACAGCATGTTGAAGGCGATGTGCATCGGCGCCTGGTGCAGGAACACCGCGGTCACCAGGCGGTACCACTGCCCCTCCGCGACGCCCTGCGGCTCACCGGCGAGCACGGCCCGGCCGAACAGCTCCATCCCGTCGAGCAGGCCGTCGCCGGTGGCCATGACCGCGATCCACAGGGCGACGTTGACCGCGAGCAGGACCTTGGTCACCAGCCGGGGGTCGGCGGTCTGTGCACCGCCCGCGATGGTGCGCGGCGCGGTGGCCTGCGGCGGGTGTCCCGTACCGGAGCCGCCGGCGACGCAGGCCGGGCACTGGAACCCGACGGATGCGCTCACCATGCACTCCGGGCAGATCGGCCGCTCGCAGCGGGTGCAGCGGATGCCGGTCTCCCGGTCGGGATGCCGGTAGCAGCCGACGGCCTGGTCGTTCATGCGTTCCCCTTGCGCCGGTGGTGGGCGGACCTGTCCGGGACGCGCGGCCCCGCCCGTCATACGGACGAGCGGGGCGCCGGGTTCCCTCGGGCGCCCTGCCGTCAGCGGGTCTCGACGACGACCGAGTTGATGACCACGTCGTTCACCGGGCGGTCGGTGCGCGGGTTGGTCTCGGTGGTGGCGATGGCGTCCACGACCTTCTTCGAGGCCTCGTCGGCGACCTCACCGAAGATCGTGTGCTTGCGGGTCAGCCACGTGGTGGGCGAGACGGTGATGAAGAACTGCGAGCCGTTGGTGCCCGGGCCGGCGTTGGCCATGGCCAGCAGGTAGGGCTTGGTGAAGGCCAGGTCGGGGTGGAACTCGTCCGCGAACTTGTAGCCGGGGCCGCCGGTGCCGTTGCCCAGCGGGTCACCGCCCTGGATCATGAAGCCCTCGATGACGCGGTGGAAGACCGTGCCGTCGTACAGCTTGTCCGTGGTCTTCTGGCCCGTCTCCGGGTTGATCCACGCGCGCTCGCCCTTCGCGAGCTCCACGAAGTTCTTCACCGTCTTCGGGGCGTGGTCCGGGAAGAGCCGGATCTCGATGTCGCCCTGGTTGGTCTTCAGGGTGGCGTAAAGCTGCTCGGCCACGGTCTACCTTCCCTAGTCTCCACTGACGGCTAACGATCCTCGCACGTACGGGTTGGCGGCGAGTAGCGGACAAACGCCCGCGCGCCGCGCGAAACCGTGGCATGGTCGAGCGGGGCTCACCGCTCCTTCACCCCACGCTCACTTCCCCGATGACCCGGATGCACGCTCGCACATGCCGGACCGCCCGTGCGCAGGCATGATTTTTCACTGGGTGGAAAGGCGACAAAACATACGCCACCGAGGAGGAGGATCTCGTGACCCGCAAGGACAGCGTGCGCGCCGCGACCAGCTCGGCGAAGGACAGTGTCCGGCACGCCGCGGAAGTGGTGGCGCCGTACGCCGGCACGGCCAAGGACGCCGCCGTGCACTACGCGCATGAGGCCCGGACACGGCTGGCGCCCAAGGTGGCGGAGGCCGCGCACCAGGCTCACTCCCAGTACGACGCCCATCTGCAGCCCCGGATCGAGCACGCCCGCGACGCCCTGCCGCCGAAGATCGACCAGGCCGCCGTGCGGGCGCGCACGACCGTCGAGCCGGTCTGGGACGAGGCCGTCGCCAGGAGCGTCGCCGCGTTCGCCGCGCTGCGCGGTCAGGTGAGCCCCAAGGAGATCGAGAGGCTGGTCGCCCGGCGCGACCGCCGGTGCCGGGCGGGGCGGGTGCTGCGCCGCCTCGCGGTGGCCGGCCTGGTCGCCGGCGCGGCGTACGCGGCCTGGAAGTGGTGGGACAAGCAGGCCAATCCGGACTGGCTCGTCGAGCCGCCCGAGGCCACGGAGGTCCGGGACCGGCCTCCGCTGACGTCGGTCGACGGCACGGGCCCCGAGAGCGCGTCCTCACCGCTCGACCCGGAGGTCCAGGCCAAGCAGGCCGAAGCGGAGTCCTCTTCCGACAACGACGACGGCCCCGGCGACCGGCCGTTCTAGCCGGCCCCGGGCCGGCTGCGCCCCACGCGTCCGCGCCGGGCCTCCGGGCCCGGCGCGGGCGCATTTTTTGCGGGCCCGGCATTCGGACCCGCCATTCGGCCGGGCATCCGAGCCGGGCTTCAAACCCGCAGCCGGGCTTCAAACCCGCACAAAAGCGGAGTCTGTTACTCAAAGATTACCGATGCTTACCCGCAGGGTATTCCCATTCCTTTTCGGAAAAGCCGCCGGTAGAGTCTGAGAAGGCTGATCGAAGGGGTCACACCGCGACCTCGCCTTCGTTTCCATGGGCGGCCGCCCGGCCTTCGGCCGCTGTATTTCTTTCTCGCCGGCCCGCTCGGCACTGCCCGGGCGGTCGGGCAGTGCCGGGCTCAGCCCTGGGGCGCACCCCCACCAGGCCGACGAATGAGAAGAAGATGGATAAATTCGCTACGGAGGCGCCGGCGCTCTCGCCTCTCGGTGACCTCCATGTGCTGCTCTACCGCATGGCGCTCGAACAGGGCAGTCTCCGGCCGGAAGCGGCCGCCCGCCGCTTAGACGTGCCGGGCGCCGACGTCAGCGCCGCTGTGGACGACCTCTCCCGGCTGCACCTGCTGCGCCCCGCCGAGGAGGGGACCGGCGCCGGCCGGCCCCCCGGGGAGCACACCGCCGGCCACGGCACCGAGTACGCCGCCCGCAGCCCCGACGCCGCCGTCACCCACGTGACCGGCCCCATCGAGGCGCGGATCCAGCAGCTGCACCGCGAGTCCGAGCGGATGAGCAGTCATGTGCTGGCCATGAAGCCGGTCTTCGAGGAGTCCTGGCACGGCCACTTCACCCGGACGCCCATCGAGTACCTGACCCTTCCCGACGCCGTCCGCTCCGCTCTCGAACGCCTCTCCGCCGCCGCCCGCACGGAGGTCGCCGCCGCCCACCCCGACGTGCCGGCCCCCGCGGCCCTGGAGGAAGGGCTGCAGCGCACCACCGAAGTGATCGGCCGCGGTGTGCTCGCGCGGACCCTCTACCCCCACTCCGTCCTCACCCACGCCCATGTGCGCCGGCACCTGAGCCGGATGGTGGCGCTCGGCGCCCAGGTCCGCACCACCGCCCACGTGCCCGACCGGGTCCTCTTCTTCGACGCAGGCACCGCCGTCCTCGCCGACCACGGCAGCTCCTCCGGCGACGGCAAGGGCGCGCTCGCCGTCCGGGACCCCTCGCTCGTGCGCTTCCTCTACCGGTCCTGGGAGAGCGCCTGGGAGTCCGCGCGGCCCTTCACCGGAACGCCCGGCGACGGCGGCGCCAAGGACGAACTGCGCCGCTCCGTCCTCGAACTCCTGGAGTCCGGCATGAAGGACGGCATGGCGGCCCGCCGGCTCGCCATGTCCGTCACCACCTACCGCCGCCACGTCACCGAACTGCTCGCCGAGCTCGGCGCCCAGAGCCGTTTCCAGGCGGGAAGCTACGCCCGCCGCGCGGGGCTGCTGGACGGCTGAGGCGCGGCCCGCCCCGGTCACGCGGGCCGGGCGACAGCTCCACGAAAAATCCCCTCCGCTCTGCATTTCTGCAGGTCGGAGGGGATTTCTTGTGGAGCCTAGGGGAGTCGAACCCCTGACATCTGCCATGCAAAGACAGCGCTCTACCAACTGAGCTAAGGCCCCGTCGCCGACCAGACTACCCGGTGCCCGCGGTGTTTTCCGACCGGGTATCGCCGCGGACCAGCACTCTCCGTAGGATGCACCGCAAGATTCGCTGCAGCGAAGCGAAGGGGAGAGCGAGATGGACGCAGCACAGCAGGAAGCCACCGCCCGCGCACGGGAGCTGCAGCGGAGCTGGTACGGAGAGCCGCTGGGAGCGCTCTTCCGCCGTCTCATCGACGACCTCGGCCTCAACCAGGCCCGGCTCGCCTCCGTGCTCGGCCTGTCGGCTCCCATGCTCTCCCAGCTGATGAGCGGCCAGCGCGCGAAGATCGGCAACCCCGCGGTCGTCCAGCGGGTCCAGGCGCTGCAGGAGCTCTCCCGCCAGGTCGCCGACGGCACCGTGAGCGCCGCCGAGGCGGCCGACCGGATGGAGGAGGTCAAGAAGAGCTCGGGCGGCTCCGTCCTCAACTCCACGCAGACGACGGCCAGCAGCGGCGCGCCGACCGTGCGCCGGGTGGTCCGCGAGATCCAGTCCCTGCTGCGCTCCGTCGCCGGCGCGGGCGACATCATCGAGGCCGCGCAGAGCCTCGCCCCCACCCACCCCGAACTCGCCGAGTTCCTGCGGGTGTACGGCGCCGGGCGGACCGCCGAGGCGGTCGCGCACTACGAGGCCCACCAGAGCTGACCGCGCGCACGCGATGGGTGAGCTCTTCGCCGGGCGCTACGAGCTGGTGGACCCGATCGGCCGGGGCGGAGTGGGGGCCGTCTGGCGCGCCTGGGACCGGCGCCGGCGCCGCTACGTGGCGGCCAAGGTCCTCCAGCAGAGCGACGCCCACACCCTGCTGAGGTTCGTCCGCGAGCAGGGCTTACGGATCGACCACCCGCACGTGGTCGCGCCGATGAGCTGGGCCGCCGACGACGACAAGGTGCTGTTCACCATGGACGTGGTGAGCGGCGGCTCCCTCGCCCATCTCATCGGCGACTACGGGCCCTTGCCGCCGCACTACGTGTGCGTCCTGCTGGACCAGCTGCTGTCGGGCCTCGCGGCGGTGCACGCCGAAGGCGTGGTGCACCGGGACATCAAGCCCGCGAACGTCCTCCTGGAGGCGACCGGCACCGGCCGGCCCCACGTCCGGCTCTCCGACTTCGGCATCGCCATGCGAAAGGGCGAGCCCCGGCTGACCGACGCCAACTACGTGATGGGCACACCCGGTTATTTCGCGCCGGAGCAAATGCTGGGCGACGAGCCCGATTTCCCCGCCGACCTCTATGCCGTCGGCCTCACCGCGCTGTATCTCCTCACCGGCCGCAAGCCCGACGCCGAGGCGCTCGTGGAGCGCTTCGCCGAGCACGGCACGCCCGGCGCCCCGGAAGAGGTCCCCGAGCCCCTCTGGCACGTGATCGCGGGCCTCCTGCAGCCGGATCCGGGGCTGCGCTTCCGTACGGCCACGGGCGCGCGCAAGGCGCTCGCCGAGGCCGTGGAGCTGCTGGGCGCGCCCGGCGCGGACGAGGAGCCCATCGAGGTCTTCGACCAGCTCGGGCCGCTGCCCGCGGGGTTCGGCCCGGACGGCCCGCAGCGCCCGGCCGCGCCGGCGGGACCGGTGGCGCCGCCCCTGCCGGCCTATCCGCCGCCCACGCGCGCGTACACGGCGCCGCAGCCCGTACCGCCGGAGCTCGTACCGCCGCGGCCCGCGGAGCCGCCGGCCCGGCAGCCGGCGCGGCAGCCCGGCCCGCCCACGAAGGTGGCCGTTCCCGTGCTGATCGTCGCGCTGCTCTGCCTGGGCATCGGCTTCTGGGCGCTCAGCATCAGCTAGGTTGCTCTCGCAAATAAATCATTTGCGTATGAAAATAGCAGGGCCCCGGCCGTGTCGGCCGGGGCCCTGCTCAGGACTCGTTTGTCTCACACACCCGAACCTGCGGGCACGGAGTCGGTCGCCTCCGTCCACAGGTCCTGCTCGGCGCGATCCGCCTGGATCTGGCGGTACACGAGGAGCCCGCCGATGGCGGCCAGTGCGACCAGGAGGAGCTTCTTCACCGCGCGACCTCGTCTTTCCTTGACGTAAGGGGACCTCTGGTGGCCGATGATACACACCGGCCGATACCGATCGGTGACCTGTGCGGCACCCGGTCCGCCGTCCGGCCGCGGGCCCAACTCCCCACCTGGGGAAAACAGATCGGCCCGGGCGGAGAAAATCTCCGACCGGGCCGATCGTGCGGTGGGGCTAACAGGACTTGAACCTGTGGCCTCTTCCTTATCAGGGAAGCGCTCTAACCGTCTGAGCTATAGCCCCGCGCGACACCGAAAGATTAGCGCACTTGGGGCCCAGTCCCAAAATCCTGTCCGGCCGGGCCCCTGCGCACGACTACTCGTCCTCGGCGAGGGTCAGCTCCACGCCGCCCACGAAGCCCGCCGAGAGGTTGTAGACGAAGGCCCCCAGGGTGGCCAGCGCGGTCGCCAGGACCACGTTGATCACCGCGATGACCGAGGTGAAGAGGAGCACCCGGGGCAGCGACAGGAACGACTGCAGGTCGAAGCCGCCGCCGTCGCTGGAGGTCGTGGCGTCGCTGATCGTCCCGCCGACGGTCGAGAAGACGCCCATGGCGTCCATGACGCCCCACAGCACGCCCGCCGCGACGATCGTGCAGATGCCCAGCGCGATCGACAGCAGGAAGCTGACCTTCATCACCGACCACGGGTCGGCCTTGGACACCCGCAGGCGCGCGGTGCGCGTACGGGGCGCGGGGCGCCCTGCCGGGCGGGGCGCGGCGCCGGAGTCCCCGCCGGCCTGCACGGGCTCCTGACGGGCCGCGGGGCGCGGCACGGCAGTGCCCGCGCCACCGGCCTTCTGAGGCTCCTGGCGGGCCGTCTGGGCAGCACCGGAGCCCTTGCCCGCGGCACCCTTCTTGAGGGCACCCGAGGCGGCCTTGGGGCCGTCCTGGCCGGGGATGCGGGGCGGAGCCTTGACGGCGTTCCGCGGGTCGGCCGAGGAGGCCTTCGCCGAGCCCTTCGCGGCGGACTTGCCGCCGTTGCTCCCGGCGCTCACGCCGTCGGTGTCATCCGCCACGGCTGCAGCCTTCCCCGCCTCGGCCGCCTTCACCTCTGCGGAAGGCGCGGTCTTGGATGTCGCGGCCTTCGCCGCCTTGCCGGACTTCCCGGCACCGCCGGACCCGGCAGCCGCCCCGGCTCCGGCCGACCCGGCCGGAGGCTCGTACGCCTGCGGCGGGTGGTACGGCTCCGGCTTGCGCGTGTCCGTCAACGTCCCCCCCTGGGAGTCGGCGTCCGCGGCGGAGCCACGGGCGCCGGCCTCATCGGTAGCAGGTGCGGCGGTAGTGCTGCGCTCGGCACCTGCACCGCTTGCCGCGGCGCCCGTGGCTCGACTCACGACTTACTCCTCGGTGTTTCCTGCCGGGGCGGATGCGCCCTCGGCACCCTGGACCCCGTCGCCCTCGGCTGCGTCGGCCAACTCATCGACCTCTTCAGCCTCGCGACCGGCCTCGGCGTTCCGTGCGATGCCCACAACGGCATCGCGCTTGCCCAAGTTGATCAGCTGGACGCCCATGGTGTCACGGCCCGTCTCCCTGACCTCGCTGACCCGTGTGCGGATCACGCCGCCGCCGAGCGTAATGGCAAGGATCTCGTCGGTCTCCTCGACCACCAGCGCACCGACCAGCGAGCCTCGATCCTCCACGATCTTGGCCGCCTTGATACCGAGGCCGCCGCGGCCCTGAACGCGGTACTCGTCCACATTCGACCGCTTCGCATAGCCGCCGTCGGTCGCGGTGAAGACGTACGTCCCCGGACGCACGACGCTCATGGAGAGCAGCTCGTCGCCCTCGCGGAAGCTCATGCCCTTGACGCCGGACGTGGCCCGGCCCATCGGGCGGAGGGCTTCATCCGTAGCGGTGAACCGGATGGACTGCGCCTTCTTGCTGATCAGCAGCAGGTCGTCCGCGGCGGAGACCAGCTCGGCACCGATCAGCTCGTCCTCGGCACCGCTCTCGGTCTCGCGCAGGTTGATGGCGATGACGCCGCCGGACCGCGGGGAGTCGTAGTCCTTCAGCGGGGTCTTCTTCACCAGGCCGGACTTGGTGGCGAGCACCAGGTACGGCGCGGCCTCGTAGTCGCGGACGGCGAGGATCTGGGCGATCTTCTCGTCCGGCTGGAAGGCCAGCAGGTTGGCCACGTGCTGGCCGCGGGCGTCGCGCCCGGCGTCCGGCAGCTCGTAGGCCTTGGCGCGGTAGACCCGGCCCTTGTTGGTGAAGAACAGCAGCCAGTGGTGGGTGGTGGAGACGAAGAAGTGGTCGACGATGTCGTCTTCCTTGAGCTTCGTGCCCCGCACGCCCTTGCCGCCGCGCTTCTGCGAGCGGTAGTCGTCGGTCTTGGTGCGCTTCACATAGCCGCCACGGGTGATCGTGACGACGATGTCCTCCTCGGCGATCAGGTCCTCGATGGACATGTCGCCGTCGAAGGGCACCAGCGCCGAGCGCCGGTCCTCGCCGAACTTCTCGACGATCGCCGTGAGTTCCTCGCTGATGATCTGGCGCTGGCGCTCGGGCGAGGCGAGGATCGCGTTGTACTCGTTGATCTTCGCCTGGAGCTCGTCGTGCTCCGCCACGATCTTCTGGCGCTCCAGGGCGGCCAGCCGGCGCAGCTGCATCTCCAGGATCGCGTTGGCCTGGATCTCGTCGATCTGCAGCAGGCCCATCAGGCCCTCGCGGGCGACGTCGACGGTGTCGCTGCGCCGGATCAGCGCGATGACCTCGTCGATGGCGTCCAGGGCCTTGAGCAGGCCGCGGAGGATGTGGGCGCGCTCCTCGGCCTTGCGCAGCCGGAAGCGGGTGCGCCGGACGATGACCTCGATCTGGTGCGTCACCCAGTTGCGGATGAACGCGTCCAGGGAGAGGGTGCGCGGCACGCCGTCGACCAGGGCCAGCATGTTGGCGCCGAAGTTGGTCTGCAGGTCGGTGTGCTTGTAGAGGTTGTTGAGGACGACCTTGGCGACCGCGTCCCGCTTGAGGACGATCACCAGGCGCTGGCCGGTGCGGGACGAGGTCTCGTCGCGGACGTCGGCGATGCCGCCGATCTTGCCGTCCTTCACCAGGTCGGCGATCTTCTGCGCGAGGTTGTCCGGGTTGACCTGGTAGGGCAGCTCGGTGACCACCAGGCACTGGCGGTTCTGGATCTCCTCGACCTCGACGACGGCGCGCATGGTGATCGAGCCGCGGCCGGTGCGGTAGGCCTCCTCGATGCCCTTGCGGCCGACCACGAGGGCGCCGGTCGGGAAGTCGGGGCCCTTGATCCGCTCGATGAGCGCGTCCAGCAGCTCCTCGGAGCTCGCCTCCGGGTTGGCCAGGAACCACTGGGCTCCCTCGGCCACCTCGCGCAGGTTGTGCGGCGGGATGTTGGTGGCCATGCCGACCGCGATACCGGCGGAGCCGTTGACCAGCAGGTTGGGGATGCGCGACGGCAGGACCGTCGGCTCCTGGTTGCGGCCGTCGTAGTTGTCCTGGAAGTCGACGGTCTCCTCGTCGATGTCCCGGACCATCTCCATGGACAGCGGCGCCATCTTGCACTCGGTGTACCGCATGGCGGCGGCCGGGTCGTTGCCCGGGGAACCGAAGTTGCCGTTGGAGTCGACCAGCGGCATCCGCATGGCCCAGGGCTGGGCGAGACGGACCAGGGCGTCGTAGATGGAGGCGTCACCGTGCGGGTGGTACGTACCCATGACGTCACCGACGACGCGGGCGCACTTGTAGAAGCCCTTCTCGGGCCGGTAGCCGCCGTCGTACATCGCGTAGAGCACGCGGCGGTGCACCGGCTTGAGGCCGTCGCGCACGTCGGGCAGCGCACGCGAGACGATCACGCTCATCGCGTAGTCGAGGTAGGAGCGCTGCATCTCCGTCTCGAGCCCGACGGGCTCGACGCGCATGCCCACGCCCTCCAGCGGGGCGGGAGCGCCCTCGGGGGTCACCTCGGGCACGGGGGCGGTGGGGGTCTCAGGGGTTTCGTCGGCCATGGGTGTTCAAAGTCCTTTCGCGCTGCGGCTGTCTCGGGATGGGCCGACGGGCTCAGATGTCGAGGAAGCGGACGTCCTTGGCGTTGCGCTGGATGAAGGAGCGCCGGGCCTCGACGTCCTCGCCCATGAGCACCGAGAACAGGTCGTCCGCCTGCGCGGCGTCGTCCAGGGTGACCTGGCCGAGGACGCGGTGGTCGACGTCCATCGTGGTCACGCGCAGCTCCTCGGCGTTCATCTCACCGAGACCCTTGAAGCGCTGGACCGAGTCGTCCTTGATCCGCTTGCCGTTCTCGCGGCCGAGCTGGATCAGGGCGTCGCGCTCGCGGTCGGAGTAGGCGTACTCGAAGTCGTCCCGGCCCCACTTGATCTTGTAGAGCGGGGGACGGGAGAGGTAGACGTGGCCGGCCTCGACCAGGGGGCGCATAAAGCGGAAGAGGAAGGTGAGCAGCAGGGTGTTGATGTGCTGACCGTCGACGTCGGCGTCCGCCATCAGGATGATCTTGTGATAGCGGAGCTTCGCGATGTCGAAGTCCTCGTGCACGCCCGTGCCGAAGGCGGAGATCAGCGCCTGGATCTCCTGGTTCTGCAGGATCTTGTCGATCCGCGCCTTCTCCACGTTGAGGATCTTGCCGCGGATCGGGAGGATCGCCTGGTACTGCGGGTTCCGGCCGGACTTGGCCGAGCCGCCGGCGGAGTCACCCTCGACGATGAAGATCTCGCACTTGGCCGGCTCGTTCGACTGGCAGTCGGAGAGCTTGCCCGGCAGCGACGCCGTCTCCAGCAGGCCCTTGCGGCGGGTGAGGTCACGCGCCTTGCGGGCCGCGACGCGCGCGGTGGCGGCCTGGATGGACTTGCGGATGATGTCCGCGGCCTCGTTCGGATTGCGGTCCAGCCAGTCCGTCAGCTGCTCGTGGACGACCTTCTGCACGAAGGTCTTGGCCTCGGTGTTGCCCAGCTTGGTCTTGGTCTGGCCCTCGAACTGCGGCTCGCCCAGCTTGACGGAGATGATCGCCGTCAGGCCCTCGCGGATGTCGTCGCCCGTGAGGTTGTCGTCCTTCTCGCGGAGCAGCTTCTTGTCGCGCGCGTAGCGGTTGATCAGACCGGTCAGCGCCGCGCGGAAGCCCTCCTCGTGCGTACCGCCCTCATGGGTGTGGATGGTGTTCGCGAAGCTGTAGACACCCTCGGTGTACTGGGTGTTCCACTGCATCGCGACCTCGACCGAGAGCATCCGCTCCTTGTCCTCGGCGTCGAAGTCGATCACCGTGGGGTGGATGACCTCGCCCTTGCGCGAGTTGAGGTAGCGGACGAAGTCCGAGATGCCGCCCTCGTAGTGGTAGCGGACGGTGAGGGGCTTGCCCTCCTCGTCCACGTGGGCCGGGCGCTCGTCCGTCAGCGAGATGGTGAGGCCCTTGTTGAGGAACGCCATCTCCTGGAAGCGCCGCGAGAGCGTCTCGAAGGAGTACTCGGTGGTCTCGAAGATGTCGCCGTCGGCCCAGAAGGTGACCGAGGTGCCGTGCTCGTCGGTCGCCTCGTTCTGCTGCAGGGGGGCGGTCGGGACGCCGAGCTTGTAGTCCTGGGTCCACCGGAAGCCGTCGGTCTTCACCTCGACCGCGACGCGCGTGGACAGCGCGTTGACGACCGAGACGCCGACGCCGTGCAGACCGCCGGAGACCGCGTAGCCGCCGCCGCCGAACTTGCCGCCCGCGTGCAGGACGGTCAGGACGACCTCGACGGCGGGCTTGCCCTCGGAGGGCACGATGCCGACCGGGATGCCACGGCCGTTGTCCACGACGCGCACGCCGCCGTCGGAGAGGATCGTGACGTCGATGGTGTCCGCGTGGCCCGCGAGGGCCTCGTCGACGGAGTTGTCCACGACCTCGTAGACGAGGTGGTGCAGGCCGCGTTCACCGGTCGAGCCGATGTACATGCCGGGCCGCTTGCGGACGGCGTCCAGACCCTCCAGGACGGTGATCGCGCTGGCGTCGTAGGACGCGGCGCCGGGTGCGCCCGCGGGTGCGGTCCCCGCCGCATCGTCCGTAGAAGGGGTGGTGTTCTCGTTGGGGTTGCCGGAATCGGCCACGAAGCGCCCTTTCTGGCACAGCACAGGCCATCCCCGACTGCGGCGGGGAGACCCCACCCGAGGCAGGCAGGAGCGGCTGCGTCGTTCTGCGTTGGTCGACGAGTCCCGCAAGCCGGCGGGATTGTGACCAGTCTACCGGTAGCGCTGACATGAATGGGGGTTTGGCGGTGCCTGAGCCTGCACGTGCCGCCCTGAACCGGCATCAGCCGACTCCCTATATGCGCCCCCGGGCTCCGAGAGGCTCACAGCGGCACTCAGCGCTTCGGGCTGTCAACCGCCCGCTACCGTGAGCGGGGTCTCAGCGCCGGCCCACCCGCCCCGCGAGCCGACCCGTGTCCCGCACCGCTCCGCGGGCGGCTCCGTGATCAGCCGTACGTGTCGCCCGGGCCCGTGCTGCCGGGGGCGCGCAGCGAGCCGTAGCGGCGGCCCGGGCCACCCGGACCCAGCACCTTGATCGTCCGTACGGTGCCGTGCCCGAGGTCGTCGTTGAGCCGGGCCACCAGCTGCGGCGCCAGCAGGCGCAGCTGCGTCGCCCACGCCGTCGAGTCGCACTGCACCGTCAGGACGTGGGAGTCCTCGTCGAAGCTCTGCGGGGTGCAGTGCAGGGCCAGCGCGTCACCCACGATCTGCGGCCAGCGGCCCATCACCCCGCCCACCGCGGCGGGCTTCTCCCAGCCCCGCTCGGTGATCAGCCGGTTGATGGCGGCGCCCAGCGGCAGCGGGTCGCGGCCGTCGGCGCGCGCGCCCGAGCGCAGCCCGCCGCCGCGGCGCACCTGCTTCTTCTGCTGGGCCGCGGCGCCCCGCGCCCGCGCCTGCTCCTTGGCCGCGCGCAGCGCGACCCGCGCCAGGTCCACGCCGGAGGACTCGGGCGGCTTCGGGTGCTCGGACGGCGTGCTCATACGCGCTCCACCGTGCCGCCCGAGACCGCGTACCGGGCCCCGGTGAGGACCTCCGGCACGTCGTCGTCCACGGCGGCGGTGACCAGCACCTGTTCGCCGTGGGCCACCAGCTCCGCCAGCCGCTCCCGGCGCCGGGCGTCCAGCTCGGCGAAGACGTCGTCCAGGACGAGCACCGGCTCGTTGCCCTCGGAGCGCAGCAGCTCGTACGAGGCCAGGCGCAGCGCCAGCGCGTACGACCAGGACTCGCCGTGGCTCGCGTACCCCTTGGCCGGCAGCTGCCCGAGCCGCAGGAGGAGGTCGTCGCGGTGCGGGCCGACCAGCGTCACGCCCCGCTCGATCTCCTGCTTGCGGGCCTCGGCGAGCGCCGCGAGCAGCGCCTCGTACAGCTCCTCGCGGGTGTGGGCGCCCTCGATGCCGGCGGGCCCGCGGTAGTCGAAGGCGACCGGGCCGCCGCCGGGCGCCAGCTGCTCGTAGGCCTTGTCGGCCAGCGGGCGCAGGGCCGCGATCAGGTCCAGCCGCCGGGCCAGCAGCTCGGCGCCGGCGCGGGCCAGGTGCTGGTCCCAGATGTCGAGCGTGGACAGGTCCAGGCCCCGGCCGCCGTGGCGGCGGGCCATGGCCGCGCTCTTGAGCAGGGTGTTGCGCTGCTTGAGGACCCGCTCGTAGTCGGAGCGGACGCCCGCCATGCGCGGGGTGCGCGCGGTGATCAGCTCGTCCAGGAAGCGGCGGCGCTCGCCGGGGTCGCCCTTGACGAGGGCCAGGTCCTCGGGGGCGAACAGCACGGTGCGCACGATGCCGAGCACGTCACGCGGTCTGACCTGGGACGATCTATTGATCCGGGCGCGGTTGGCGCGGCCGGGGTTGAGCTCCAGCTCGATCAGCTGCTGTCGCTCGCCCTGGACCACCGCGGCCCGCACGACGGCGCGCTCGGCGCCCATCCGCACCAGCGGGGCGTCGGAGGAGACCCGGTGGCTGCCGAGGGTGGCCAGATAGCCGATCGCCTCGACGAGATTGGTCTTCCCCTGGCCGTTCGGGCCCACGAACGCCGTGACGCCCGGGTCGAGGGAGACCTCGGCCCGGGCGTACGAGCGGAAGTCGGCCAGCGACAGATGCGTGACATGCATGGTGCGCCGACCTCTTCCGCTGTGTACTGCTTGTACTGCTGTTGTCCGAGTGCTGCTTGCGCTCGGAGTGCTACTTGCTTTCGACGGCGTGGCCGCCGAACTGGTTGCGCAGCGCCGCGATCATCTTCATCTGCGGCGAGTCCTCCTGGCGGGAGGCGAAGCGCGCGAAGAGCGACGCGGTGATCGCGGGCAGCGGCACGGCGTTGTCGATCGCGGCCTCGACCGTCCAGCGGCCCTCGCCGGAGTCGGCGGCGTAACCGCGCAGCTTGTCGAGGTGCTCGTCCTCGTCGAGGGCGTTGACGGCCAGGTCGAGCAGCCAGGAGCGGATGACCGTGCCCTCCTGCCAGGAGCGGAAGACCTCGCGCACGTCGGTGACGGAGTCGACCTTCTCCAGCAGCTCCCAGCCCTCGGCGTAGGCCTGCATCATGGCGTACTCGATGCCGTTGTGGACCATCTTGGCGAAGTGGCCCGCACCGACCTTGCCCGCGTGCACCGCACCGAAGTCACCCTCGGGCTTCAGCGCGTCGAAGACCGGCTGGACGCGCGCGACGTTCGCCGCGTCGCCGCCGTACATCAGGGCATAGCCGTTCTCCAGGCCCCAGACACCGCCGGAGACGCCGCAGTCCACGAAGCCGATGCCCTTGGCACCCAGCTCCTCGGCGTGCTTCTCGTCGTCGGTCCAGCGGGAGTTGCCGCCGTCGACGACGATGTCGCCCGGGGAGAGCAGCTCTCCGAGCTCGTCGATCGTGGACTGGGTGGCGCCACCGGCCGGGACCATGACCCACACGACGCGCGGGCCCTGGAGGGAGTCGACCAGCTCCTTGAGGCTGCTGACATCCGCGAGGTCAGGGTTGCGGTCGTATCCGATGACGGTGTGGCCTGCGCGGCGGATGCGCTCGCGCATGTTGCCGCCCATCTTGCCGAGACCGACGAGACCGAGCTCCATGGGTGATCCTCTATGCCTTGATTGGGTGCGTACCTGGCTCCGAGCCTACGCCGGGCAGGCGCTGCACACCTGTGGGGTGACGGCGCTCAAAAGGAGGGCCGGCGCCCCCAGGGGGGCGCGGGGCGGCATCACTCTGCGGCTCCGCCGAGCGGACGCGGCCGACCGGGCGCGCCCTGTAAGGGGCGCGGGGAACTGCGCGACCAGCCACGGACGGCCCGCAGCCGAAAAGCCGCCGCGGGCCCTCACAGCCTCGCTCAGCCGGACAGGCGAACCGGCATGATCAGGTACTTGTACGCGTCGTCCGCCTCGGCGTCGACCGCCGGCTTGCCGCTCAGCAGCGCCGGCTTCGTCGACGTCGTGAAGGACAGCTGGGCGACCGGCGAGTCGATCGCCGACAGGCCCTCCAGCAGGAAGCCGGGGTTGAAGGCGATCGAGATGTCGTCGCCGTCCAGCTGCGCGTCGACCCGCTCCACAGCCTGTGCGTCGTCGCTGGAGCCCGCCTCCAGGATCAGCACCCCCTGCTCGAAGCTCAGCCGCACCGGGGTGTTCCGCTCGGCGACGAGCGCCACGCGCTTGACGGCCTCGACGAACGGCGCGGTCTCGATGACGGCGACCGAGTTGAACTCGGTGGGGAAGAGCGTGCGGTACTTCGGCAGGTCGCCCTCGAGCAGCCGCGTGGTCGTGCGGCGGCCGGCGCCCTCGAAGCCGATCAGGCCCTCGCCCGCGCCGGAGCCGGACAGGGCGATCGAGACGGAGTCGCCGCCGCTGAGGGACTTGGCGGTGTCCAGCAGGGTCTTGGCGGGGACCAGGGCGACCGCGGAGATGTCCGGGGTCTCGGGCTTCCACATGAACTCGCGGACCGCGAAGCGGTAGCGGTCGGTGGAGGCCAGGGTGACGGTGTCGCCCTCGATCTCGATGCGCACACCGGTGAGCACCGGCAGCGTGTCGTCACGGCCGGCGGCGATGGCGACCTGCGCGGCGGCGGCGGCGAAGACCTCGGCGGGGACGGTGCCCGTGGCGGTGGGCATCTGCGGCAGGGCCGGGTACTCCTCCACAGGCAGGGTGTGGAGTGTGAATCGCGAGGAGCCGCAGACCACGGTGACGCGCACACCGTCGGTGGAGATTTCCACAGGCCTGTTGGGAAGTGCGCGGCAGATGTCGGCGAGGAGGCGGCCGGAGACGAGGACGGTGCCGTCCTCTTCCACATCGGCGTCGACCGAGACGCGGGCGGAGACCTCGTAGTCGAAGCCGGAGAGGCTCAGGGAGCCGTCCTCGGCCTTCAGCAGCAGGCCCGCGAGGACGGGCACCGGCGGACGGGCCGGGAGGCTGCGGGCCGCCCAGGCCACTGCCTCCGCGAGTACATCGCGCTCCACCCGGATCTTCACCGGAACCGCCTCCTGCTTTGTTGCTGGCTCGCCCTGCTGGCTTCTTCGTCGGCTGCTTGCCGGAGACCAGTCTGACGTACGCCGCTGACAGCTGGTGCGACTCGGGGTCAAGTCGGGTCGGAGGGCGTGGCGCGGCCCGCGGCCGAGTTGTGCACAGGACCCACTTCGAAACGAGTTCCCCGCTTGATCTCTGTGGTCGTAGTAGTAGGGCCTGTGGAAACGGTGGACAACCCTCTTTGCCCAGGTCAACGCCGCTTTTTTGTCCACCGGGCCTGTGGGTGGGGGCAGTGGATAAGCGGGGTGCGCTGTGGACCGCCGAAAGTTCTGCACAACCGGTGCACAGGCGGGGCGCACTTCTCCCCAGGGCTGTCCCCAGTTTTACCCAGGTTCCCCACAGCCCAATCCGGCACCTTGGTGTGACGCCTTTCACTCGGTGCGGTGAGCGCGGGCGTTTCGTTGCCGAACAGTGGACAGGGGTGTGGAAAGACTGTGTACAACATCCACTCCCCTGTGGGCGGCCGGTGGACAACGCCGAGGGGGCCTTGTGGGTGATTAGTCTGTCCACAGGCTGTGGAAGACCGTCAGCCACAAATCCACACGCCCGTGACCTCGCCTGATGGGCTATCAACAGCCTGCTCTGTGGACGGCGTATGGACAACTTCGCAGCCCACAGGGTGTGGACGGCCGGTCGGCAAGGAAACTGTGGAGAACCCCGGGTCCGGCGCACGAAATCGAACAGAGCTGTCCACGGCTGTGGACGCCCGGCTCCCCCGGGACGCCCCTGCGACACCCTCAGGACTGCCTCGGGACTGCCTCGGGACCCCCTCAAGGACCGCTCAGGACCGCGAAAAGGGCGCTCCGGGAAGCGTCCCGAAGCGCCCTCAGGCGGTTCTCGCGGCTCTCGTCAGCCGTTCTTGATGCGGTTGGTCAGCTCGGTCACCTGGTTGTAGATGGAGCGCCGCTCGGCCATCAGCGCGCGGATCTTCCGGTCCGCGTGCATGACGGTCGTGTGGTCCCGCCCGCCGAACTGCGCGCCGATCTTCGGCAGGGACAGGTCCGTGAGCTCGCGGCAGAGGTACATGGCGATCTGCCGGGCCGTCACCAGCACGCGGCTGCGCGAGGCCCCGCACAGGTCCTCGACGGTGTGCCCGAAGTAGTCGGCGGTCGCGGCCATGATGGCCGGCGCCGTGATCTCCGGAGAGGCGTCCTCGCCGCCCGGGATCAGGTCCTTGAGGACGATCTCGGTCAGGCCCAGGTCGACGGGCTGCCGGTTCAGGCTCGCGAAGGCCGTCACCCGGATCAGCGCGCCCTCCAGCTCGCGGATGTTGCGCGAGATGCGGGAGGCGATGAACTCCAGGACCTCCGGCGGGGCGTTCAGCTGCTCCTGCACCGCCTTCTTGCGCAGGATCGCGATGCGGGTCTCCAGCTCGGGCGGCTGGACGTCCGTGATGAGGCCCCACTCGAAGCGGTTGCGCAGCCGGTCCTCCAGCGTCACCAGCTGCTTGGGCGGCCGGTCCGAGGACAGCACGATCTGCTTGTTCGCGTTGTGGAGGGTGTTGAAGGTGTGGAAGAACTCCTCCTGCGTCGACTCCTTGCTCGCGAGGAACTGGATGTCGTCGACCAGCAGGATGTCCATGTCGCGGTAGCGCTTGCGGAACGCGTCCGCCTTGCCGTCGCGGATGGAGTTGATGAACTCGTTGGTGAACTCCTCGGAGCTCACGTAGCGCACGCGCGTGCCCGGGTAGAGGCTGCGCGCGTAGTGCCCGATGGCGTGCAGCAGGTGGGTCTTCCCCAGGCCCGACTCGCCGTAGATGAAGAGGGGGTTGTACGCCTTCGCCGGCGCCTCGGCCACCGCGACCGCGGCGGCGTGGGCGAAGCGGTTGGACGCACCGATCACGAACGTGTCGAAGAGGTACTTCGGGTTCAGGCGGGCGGTCGGCTCGCCGGGTCCGGGGGCCGGGGACGGCTTCGCCGCGAGCGGGCCGGGGGCGCCGCCGGACGGGGGCCGCTCGGCCCGCTCGCCGCCGCGCGGGCCGCTCTCCGGCAGCTCACGGCCCGGGATGTCCCGGCCGGCCATGTCACGACCGGGCATGTCGCGGCCCGGCATGTCGTGGCGCTGCTGCTCGTACGGCATGCGCTCCGACGGCTGCGTCCGGTAGTCGGACCCCTGCGTTTCGTAGCCGCCGGGGTGCTGCTGCGAGGCGTACGGATCGCGTTCGCTTTCAGCGAAACCGCCGAGGCGCTGCTGCTGCCAGCTGTAGTCACTCCTGTCACCCCTGTCACCGGGGGGCAGCACCGGGGGGCCCGAGGGGGCCGAGTGGCGCGGCCACGCGCCGGGCTCGGGGCGCTGCTGCTGGTAGTCCGGGTAGGCCGGGCGCACGGACGGCAGGTCGTCGGCCGGGGCCTGGCGGCCGTAGCTCTCGCGGCCCTCGTAGGCGCCGTTGTCGAAGCTCTCGTAGCCGTCCCGGGACTCGTAGGCGTCGCGGCCCTGGCCGCCGCCCCGGCCCGGGGGCTCCTCGTAGCGCGACTGCTGCGGGGCCTGGGGGCGCTCGGCCGGGGGCTCGCCCGCGGAGTCGTCGACGGTGATCGCGATCCGGATCGGGCGGCCGCACTCACGGCTGAGCGCGTCGCTGACCAGCGGTGCGAGCCGGCCCTCGAGTACGCCCTTGGCGAATTCGTTGGGCACGGCCAGCAGGGCGGTGTCGGCGACGAGGGCCAGCGGCTGGCACCGCTTGATCCAGTGCTCGTCCTTGGTCTCGACGCCCTGGCCGCGCTTGTCCCGGCCCTCGCCCAGGAGCTGGTCGAGCACGCGCGGCCACACTGCGGCAAGATCGGCGGGCAGGTCAGCCACAGGGCACGCTCTCTCAGTCACTGGGGGCGCCCCGTGAGTCCCACGAATGTGTGGTTCTCGGGACGGGCGGGAAGGATTCGGAGTTCAGCCACGGTAGGCCGCCCGCGGTGCGCGGTTCAAGTCGTTGTCCACAGGGTGTGTACAAATGTGCCATGGGGCGAGCCGTGTCGTCCCACCGGCCCGCGGCGGGCTACGGTGTATCCCTGGTGCGCTGCCGGTTTGACCGAATGGCGTAGCCGCGCGTACCGTGACCAGGTCGAGTTGTCGATGGCTGCTGCCGCCTGCCTCCGATGGGCAAAGATCGCGTCGAATCAGTACACGGTCAAGAAGCGGTGCACTCGGGCGTTGCGAGCTTCTCGTGGGCGCACGGTGACAGCCAGGCGATGTCCCGCCACCACCGATTCATTTCTGGAGCCCCCGAGTGAGCAAGCGCACCTTCCAGCCGAACAACCGCCGTCGCGCGAAGACCCACGGCTTCCGCCTGCGCATGCGCACCCGTGCCGGCCGCGCGATTCTCGCGTCCCGCCGTGGCAAGGGTCGCGCCCGCCTGTCGGCCTGAGCAGCCTGACGACCAATAGGTCCATGCCGTGCTGCCTACCGACAATCGGCTGAGGCGGCGCGAGGACTTTGCGACCGCGGTACGCCGAGGACGCCGGGCTGGTCGCCCGCTCCTCGTCGTCCATTTCCGTAGCGGTACAACGGACCCGCACACACCTGGGGAGAGTGTTCCCCCGGTGCGTGCGGGTTTCGTCGTCAGCAAGGCCGTCGGCGTCGCAGTAGTCCGCAATCTGGTGAAGCGCAGGCTTCGCCACCTGATGCGTGACCGGCTCGATCAGCTGCCCGCCGGTAGCCTGGTGGTGGTACGGGCCCTGCCCGGCTCGGGCGAGGCGGACCACGATGAGCTGGCCCGTGATCTTGACACCGCACTGCAGCGGCTGTTGGGAGGGGCGCCGCGCCGTTCCGATCCCCCCAGGGAGACCCCCCGGGACCTTGGCCGAAGCCAGGGAGGGAGCGCACGGTGAAGTATCCGCTGCTGTGGTTGATCAAGATCTACCAGTGGACCATCAGCCCGCTCCTGGGCCCGGTCTGCAAGTACTACCCGTCGTGCTCGCACTACGGCTACACGGCCATTGACGTGCACGGTGCGGTCAAAGGAACGGCGCTGACGGCCTGGCGCATCCTGCGCTGCAATCCGTGGTCGCTCGGTGGCGTCGACCACGTTCCTCCCCGGAAGCGTCCGGTCTGGCACCAGCGGCTGAGGAGCCGACTGGGCGGGCACCCCGCCGCGGGGCCCGTCGCACAGCCCGAGACTCAGCCCAACGCCCAAGGAGCCTGATTCGTGGACACGATCCTCGGTCCCCTCTATTACGCAGTTTCCTGGATCATCGTCCAGTTTCACTCGCTGTACAGCCTTGTCTTCGACAAGGACAGCGGCTGGGCGTGGGGGCTGTCCATCGTCTCCCTCGTGGTCCTGATCCGCATCTGCCTGATCCCGCTCTTCGTGAAGCAGATCAAGGCGACGCGGAACATGCAGGCGCTCCAGCCGAAGATGAAGGCGATCCAGGAGCGCTACAAGAGCGACAAGCAGCGCCAGTCCGAAGAGATGATGAAGCTCTACAAGGAGACGGGCACCAACCCTCTCTCGAGCTGTCTCCCGATCCTGGCCCAGTCGCCCTTCTTCATCTCGCTGTACCAGGTCCTGAACCACATCGCCCAGGGCAAGACGGTCGGCTTCATCGACCAGGAGCTGCTGGCCAGCGCCCGTGAGGCGCACATCTTCGGCGCCCCGCTGTCGGTGAAGTTCCTCGACTCCGCCTCCAAGGTGGAGAGCCTCGGCGCCACGATCACCGACGTCCGCGTCGTCACGATCATCATGATCGTCCTGATGTCGCTGTCGCAGTTCTACACGCAGCGCCAGCTGATGACGAAGAACGTCGACCTCTCGGTGAAGACGCCGTTCATGCAGCAGCAGAAGATGCTGATGTACGTCTTCCCCGTGATCTTCGCGGTCATCGGCATCAACGTGCCCGTCGGTGTGCTCCTGTACTGGCTGACCACCAACGTGTGGACCATGGGCCAGCAGATGTTCGTCATCCGCCGCAACCCCACCCCGGGCAGCCTCGCCTTCACGCAGCGCCAGGAGCGCCTGCGGGCCAAGGGCAAGCTCAAGGAGGACCCGGCCGAGGTCGAGGCGCGCAAGGCCGTCGAGGCCGCCCGTGCCAAGCGTCAGCAGCCCAAGCGCCAGACCAAGGCCAAGCGCCAGGTCGCGGGCACGACGCCGGCCGCCTCCGCCACTGCCTCCACCGCGGCCGAGGAGAAGCCGTCGCTGGAGAAGAAGCAGGGCGAGACCGGGACGGACGCCAAGGCCGCCGGCGGCACCAAGGACGCCAAGGCGGGCGGTAAGCCCGGGCAGCGCAAGAGCGGCCCGCAGCGGCCCAAGCACCCCTCCAAGAAGTGATGAAGGAGTCCACTGTGACGGACACGCAGCGCCAGACCAGCGGTGTCGCCGCTGAGGGCACCGACACCCTGTCCCGCCTGGAGCAGGAGGGCGAGATCGCGGCCGACTACCTCGAGGGTCTGCTCGACATCGCCGACCTCGACGGCGACATCGACATGGACGTCGAGGCCGACCGCGCCGCGGTGTCGATCATCAGCGACTCGACCAGCCGTGACCTGCAGAAGCTCGTCGGCCGCGACGGCGAGGTGCTGGAGGCGCTCCAGGAGCTCACCCGGCTGGCCGTGAACCGGGAGACCGGCGACCGCAGCCGGCTCATGCTGGACATCGCCGGCTTCCGCGCCCGCAAGCGCGAGGAGCTGGCGAAGGTCGGCGCCCAGGCGGCCGCCGAGGCCCGCAGCACCGGCAGCCCGGTCAAGCTGGACCCGATGACGCCCTTCGAGCGCAAGGTCGTCCACGACGCCGTGGCCGCCGCGGGCCTGCGCAGCGAGTCCGAGGGCGAGGAGCCGCAGCGCTTCGTCGTCGTCCTCCCCGCCTGAGCCGTCCTCCCGGCCCGACCGGACCGAGCGGATTCCCCGCTCGGTTCCCCCCGGCTCTCCCGATCCCACTTCTAGGTGTGTCCGGCCCCGTCTGCTCGCAGGCGGGGCCGATCCTTGTCAGCCTGATATTCAGACTCTGAATCCCAGTGATGCTCAGAGAGACGTCGTACGGAAGGACGGTTTCCCGTGGATGAGGCAGCGGAGCTCCCCCCGGCGCCCCCGGAGGCACGGGAGGTATTCGGTGACCGCCTGCCGGAGGCCGTTCGGTACGCCGAGGTGCTCGCGGACGCGGGCGTGCGGCGTGGTCTCATCGGTCCCCGTGAGGTTCCGCGGCTGTGGGAACGCCACCTGCTGAACTGCGCGGTGCTCGCCGAGGCCGTCCCGGACGGCGTCTCCGTGTGCGACGTGGGCTCCGGAGCCGGCCTGCCCGGCATTCCGCTGGCCCTGGTCCGGCCCGACCTCCAGATCACCCTCCTGGAGCCCCTGCTGCGCCGTACGACGTTCCTGCAGGAGGTCGTCGAGCTCCTGGGCCTGGACCACGTCACCGTCGTCCGTGGCCGCGCCGAGGAGATGCTCGGCAAGGTGCAGCCGGTGCACGTCGTCACCGCGCGGGCCGTGGCTCCGCTGGACCGGCTCGCGGGCTGGGGCGTGCCCCTGCTGCGGCCGTACGGCGAGATGCTCGCCCTCAAGGGCGACACCGCGGAGGAGGAGCTGAAGGGCGCGCGTGCGGCGCTCAGCAAGCTCGGCGTGGTCCGGACCTCGATCCTGCAGGTCGGCCAGGGCATCGTGGACCCGCCGTCCACGCTGGTCCGGGTCGAGGTGGGGGAGAGCCCGGGTGGTGTGCGCTTCGCCGCCAAGCGGGCCAAGGCTGCGGGGCGCTCGCGCCGCCGGCGCTGAAGATCACTCGTCCTGGGGTCACTCCGGTGGAGCAGCGCAATGCTCCATACAACCTGCCAAACCTATCCGTAACGGAGTGTCGTCGCCGCGGTGCAGAGCGTGCGCTGCATCGTGTTTCACGTGAAACGACGCTCCTTGCTGCAGGGAATCATCGACCGGGGCCGCGCGGCCGTGCCGCGCGGCCAGCGGACGGCCGAGCACGCCGATACGGTCTCCGATGTGGTCACCAATGCGGCCTCCCATGTGGACGGCGACGCTGGTGTATCCACAGGAACGCTGGATTCATCCACAGGAGAACGGGCCTCGCTGGTTCACAACCCCGAAAGCATGGCAGGCTCTGTCCATTGCGAGCCTGATGTCGAGGAGAGTGAATCCTTGCGGTCCGACGCCAATATCGCGGGGCCGATGGCCGACCCGGTCCCCGGTCCCCGCCCCGCCGACCCCGAACCGTCGGCTGATCCCGGGGTGCTGCCCGTGAATGAGCTCGTCGGCTCGGTTTCACGTGAAACACCGCCGCCGATGCCCCGGCCGGAGCAGACCCGGGTCATGGTGGTCGCCAACCAGAAGGGCGGCGTGGGCAAGACCACCACGACCGTGAACCTGGCGGCCTCCCTGGCCCTGCACGGCAACCGTGTCCTGGTCATCGACCTCGACCCCCAGGGCAATGCCTCCACGGCACTGGGCATCGACCACCACGCCGACGTCCCGTCGATCTACGACGTCCTCGTGGACAGCAAGAAGCTCGCCGACGTGGTGCAGCCGGTCGTCGACGTGGAGGGTCTCTTCTGCGCGCCCGCCACGATCGACCTGGCGGGCGCCGAGATCGAGCTGGTCTCCCTCGTCGCCCGTGAGAGCCGCCTCGACCGCGCGATCAAGGCCTATGAGCAGCCGCTGGACTACATCCTCATCGACTGCCCGCCCTCGCTCGGCCTGCTGACGGTCAACGCCCTGGTCGCGGGCGCCGAGGTGCTGATCCCCATCCAGTGCGAGTACTACGCCCTGGAGGGCCTCGGCCAGCTGCTGCGCAATGTCGAGCTGGTGCGAGGGCACCTCAACCCCAAGCTCCACGTCTCGACGATCCTGCTGACGATGTACGACGGGCGGACCCGGCTGGCGTCCCAGGTGGCCGATGAGGTCCGCACCCACTTCGGCCACGAGGTGCTGCGGACCAGCATTCCCCGGTCCGTGCGCATCTCCGAGGCGCCCAGCTACGGGCAGACGGTGCTGACGTACGACCCGGGTTCCACGGGAGCGCTCTCCTATCTGGAGGCAGCCCGGGAGATCGCGCTGCGGGGGGTCGGCGTACGTTACGACGGCAGTAGGGCTCACCTGGTGGGCCGTCAACAACAGCAAGACCAGCACAGCATGTCGGAGGGGCTGCAGTGAGCGATCGACGTAGAGGACTGGGCCGTGGGCTCGGTGCCCTGATTCCAGCGGCGCCGAAGGCATCGGAGAGCGCCGGCACGGCCGTGGGGCCGGGCGCGACGTCCCCCGCCGCGGTGCCGGTTCTCGCGCCGGAGCGGGGGGTGGCGGGGGCCAAGGTCACCGCGCTGCCGGTGAAGGACGTTGCCGTTTCACGTGAAACGGAGGCGGAGGAGGTCCGGGTGGCCGGGGCGTACTTCGCTGAACTGCCGCTGGATGCGATCACGCCGAATCCGCGGCAGCCGAGGGTGGACTTCAGCCTGGATGCTCATGATGAGCTGGTCCACTCCATCCGTGAGGTGGGGCTGCTGCAGCCGGTGGTCGTCCGGCGAGTGGGCCCTGAGCGCTACGAGCTCATCATGGGCGAGCGCCGGTGGCGGGCTTCCAGGGAAGCCGGCCTGGAGGCCATCCCGGCCATCATCCGGGCGACCGAGGACGAGAAGCTCCTTCTCGACGCCCTGCTGGAGAACCTGCATCGCGCGCAGCTGAATCCTCTTGAGGAGGCCGCCGCGTACGACCAGCTGCTCAAGGACTTCAACTGCACCCATGAGGAGCTGGCGGACCGCATCGGGCGGTCACGTTCTCTGGTGTCCAACACGCTGCGGCTGCTCAAGCTCTCTCCCGAGGTGCAGAAGAAGGTCGCGGGCGGCGTGCTCATGGCCGGACACGCTCGTGCCCTGCTCTCGGTCGAGGACCCCGAGGAACAGGTCCGGATCGCCACGCGCATCGTGGCTGAGGGGCTGTCGGTGCGTTCCGTGGAAGAGATCGTGACCCTGTTGAAGCGGGAGACGAAGGGCTCGGCCAAGCCCAAGGGCCCCCGCGCGGGTGCTCGGGTCTCCCCGGCGCTCACCGACCTGGCCACCCGGCTGTCGGACCGCTTCGAGACCCGGGTGAAGGTGGACCTGGGCCAGAAGAAGGGCAAGATCGTCGTCGAGTTCGCCTCGATGGAGGACCTGGAGCGCATCCTGGGCACGCTCGCCCCGGGCGAGGGCCGGGTCATGGAGCAGAGGCTCTCCGCCGACGACGAGGACTGAGGAACGACCGAGGACTGAGTCCGAAGGCAAAGGGCGGGTGGTGTTTCACGTGAAACACCACCCGCCCTTTGCCTTGTCGCACTGTGCGCTCAACCCCTGCCCGGATACGATGCGTTGGGGTATGGCGCAACCACGTTGACACAGTTCGCGGAGGGGCGGGGCCATGCGATGGGTGGGCCGGACCGGACTGGTGGCAACAGGCTTCGGCCTGGGAGCAGTCGGCGGATTCGTCGGCAGCCTCCTCCGGGAGCGGAGCGCGTTGAGCGCCGCCCGGAGTGTGGCACGCGACGGAAGTGAGGAATTGGCTCCATGGGGCGTCGGCTCGTACCGCTCACGCTGGACAATCTCCCGGACCTCCCCCAGCGCTGTCGCTCCTGCGTCTTCTGGGAACTCGACCCTGTAAGCGGTGAGGCCGCGCTGAAGGCGGGCCGGCCCGAGCTGGAGAAGGAAGCCTGGATCTCCGGAGTCCTCCTGGAATGGGGATCCTGCGGTCGCGTGGTGTACGTCGACGAGGTCCCGGTGGGCTTTGTGCTCTACGCGCCGCCCGCCTACGTCCCCCGTTCGGCTGCCTTCTCCACCAGCCCTGTCGCCGCGGATGCGGTCCAGCTGATGACGGCATGGCTGACCCCTGGCTTCCAGGGTCAGGGCCTCGGCCGGGTCATGGTGCAGACCGTCGCCAAGGACGTCCTGCGGCGGGGGTTCAAGGCCATCGAGGCTTTCGCCGACGCGCGCTGGAAGGAGCCGGCCTGTGTGCTGCCGGCCGACCACCTGCTGGCCGTCGGCTTCAAGACCGTGCGGCCGCACCCTCGCTATCCGCGGCTGAGGCTGGAGCTCAGGACGGCGCTCTCCTGGAAGGAGGACGTCGAGCTGGCGCTGGACCGGCTGCTGGGGGCGGTGCAGAAGGAGCCGGGGCGGCGGCCGCTGTCGGCGTCGTAGGTGCCGAGGCACGCCGGAGGCCGGGTGCTGTTTCACGTGAAACAGCACCCGGCCTCCCGGGCGTGGTGCGTGATGCTTACGCGTGGATGTGGTCGCTCAGCTCGCGCTCCAGGGCGGCCTTCGGCTTGGCGCCGACGATCGTCTGGACGACCTCACCGTTCTTGTAGACGTTGAGGGTCGGGATCGACATCACGCCGTACTTGGCGGCAGTGGTGGGGTTCTCGTCGATGTTGAGCTTGACGATCTCGAGCTTGTCGCCGTACTCGGCCGCGATCGCCTCCAGGGAGGGGGCGATCTGGCGGCACGGGCCGCACCACTCGGCCCAGAAGTCCACCAGAACGGGCTTGTCGCTCTTGAGGACGTCCTCGTCGAAGGTCTTGTCGGTCACAGCCTTGAGAGCCACGGAGGTCTCCTTATTTCTTGCGGGGGGAGGGCGGGGATGGGGTAGGTTAGGCGGTCTTCTCGGGCTCGCGGACGTGCTCGCTGTCCGAGAGGGAGGCGAGGAAGCGCTCGGCGTCCAGCGCGGCGGAGCAGCCCGTACCGGCGGCGGTGATCGCCTGGCGGTAGGTGTGGTCCACGACGTCACCGGCGGCGAACACACCGGTCAGGTTGGTGCGGGTCGAGGGGGCCTCCACCTTGAGGTAGCCCTCGTCGTCCAGCTCCAGCTGGCCCTTGAAGAGCTCGGTGCGCGGGTCGTGGCCGATGGCGATGAACAGGCCGGTCACCGGCAGCTCGGAGGTCTCGCCGGTCTTGAGGTTGCGCAGCGTCAGGCCCGAGAGCTTGTTCTCGCCGTGGATCTCGGCGACCTCGCTGTCCCACACGAAGGAGATCTTCGGGTCGGCGAAGGCACGCTCCTGCATGGCCTTGCTGGCGCGCAGGGTGTCACGGCGGTGGACGACGGTGACGGACTTGGCGAAGCGCGAGAGGAAGGTGGCCTCCTCCATCGCGGTGTCGCCGCCGCCGATGACGGCGATGTCGTGGTCCTTGAAGAAGAAGCCGTCGCAGGTGGCGCACCAGGAGACACCCCGGCCCGACAGCTCGTCCTCGCGGGGCAGACCGAGCTTGCGGTGCTGCGAGCCGGTCGTGACGATCACGGCCTTGGCGCGATGGACGGTGCCCGCGGAGTCCGTGACGGTCTTGATCTCGTCGCTGAGGTCGACCGCGACGACGTCGTCCGGGATCAGCTCGGCGCCGAAGCGCTCGGCCTGCGCCCGCATGTTGTCCATCAGGTCCGGGCCCATGATCCCGTCACGGAAGCCGGGGAAGTTCTCGACATCGGTGGTGTTCATCAGGGCACCACCGGCGGTCACGGCGCCCTCGAAGACCAGCGGCTTCAGCGAGGCGCGGGCGGTGTAGAGCGCGGCCGTGTAGCCCGCGGGCCCGGAGCCGATGATGATCACGTTGCGGACGTCGCTCACGGGAGTCTTCCTTGTCTGCCGACTGCTGTCTCGGGTCCTTGAGGGGTTTCACCCCACCCAACGGATCCTACGGGGCGGGCATTCCCGTGGGTGCCTGCTGCGGCCGGTAGGACTCAGGAGCGTGGCAGCGTCTCGTTCAGCAGTACCTTGCCCGGCGTGGTGCCGCCGGCGTCGACGCAGGTGGCGGAGACCACATAGGCGTCGACGAGCGTGCCGTCACCGGGGTGCGGCAGGACGATGAGGTAGGCGTCCTCACCCTGATAGGTCTCCGGCTCGGAGACCAGGGCCTGCTCCGAGCGTCCGGTGCCCTGCCGCACACAGAGCGGGGCAGCACCGTTCGGGGCACTGAGCGTCGTACCGGGCGGGGTCTCCGGGCTCTCGGCGGTCTTCCCACGGGACTCGTTGGCGCTGAAGGGCGACGGCTTCAGAAGCTCCTGCACCCGCGCCGTGAGGTCGCCGGAGGCGAGGGCGGGCGCCGTCGCATGGCTCTCGCGGCTCTTGGCAGGCGTCTGCGTGGGGCTGTCCGTTCCACCGGACTGCAGGAAGAACCCGCCCACGCCGAGCGCGGCGGCGACGCAGGCGCTCCCGAGCAGCACCGCGGGCCAGCGCCGCCGGGTGCGCTTGTTTCCGGGCGCGCGGGTCGCAGGCGTCTGCCGGCCGGGGCCGGTGGTGGGGCGAGGCCGACCGGTTTCGCGTGCTGCGGTCTTCCGGGAGGCGGCCCCTGTTTCACGTGAAACGGCGTCGTGCGTTTCACGTGAAACAGCGTTGCGAGCCGGGGGCTCGGTTTCACGCGCCTCTGTTCCGCACGTCTCTGTTTCACGTGAAACAGAGACAGGAAGGCGGACGCCCGACGGCGGCGTGGTCGAGTCCAGCAGCGCTTCGGCGGCGAGGGCGGCATCGATGCGGCCGGCAATGTCCGCCGGCATCCGCGGTGGGCCGGGGAGCGTGCCGAGCGCGCCGCGGATCTCGTCCAGGGAGCTGCGGACGTCGTCGCAGAGTTCGCAGACCGCCAGGTGCTCCCGGACATCCGCGGTACGTGCCGGCGAGAGCACGCCCTCGGTGAGCGCGGAGATCTCCGCGACCTCCGGGTGCCCATCCGTGCCGGTCGTCGAAGTCACGCTCGCCCACCTCCGCCCTTCACTGGATCTGCGTCGCTCTGTCCTGCCGGTGGTGGGACGGACGCCCCTTGCGTCCGGTTCCTTCCCCCGTCGGACGGTGGGCTACCCCCGCCACCGGGACGCAGATGGGTGAGGATCGGCAGCAGCCGGGCCCTTCCCCGTGCGCAACGGCTCTTCACCGTGCCCACGGGAACATCGAGCACCTCTGCCGCCTCGGCCACGGGATACCCCTGCATGTCCACCAGAACGAGGGCCGCGCGTTGGTCGGGAGGCAGGGTGGACAGTGCCTGCAGCAGTTCCCGGTGCAGGTCCCCGCGCTCCGCGGGGGCGGCAGCCGACTCGTGGGGCTCGATGAGCTGCTCAAGCCGTTCGGTCTCGGCGAGGGGCGCCGTGCGCCGGGAGGCGGCCTTGCGGGCGCGGTCCAGGCAGGCGTTGACGGTGATGCGGTGCAGCCACGTGGTGACGGCGGACTGGCCGCGGAAGGTGTGGGCGGCGCGGTAGGCGGAGACGAGTGCGTCCTGCACGGCGTCCGCGGCCTCTTCCCGGTCGCCGAGGGTCCGCAGGGCGACGGCCCAGAGACGGTCACGGTGCCGGCGCACGATCTCGCCGAAGGCGTCGGGGTCGCCGGCGACGTGCCGGGAGAGGAGATCGGCGTCGCTCAGGCCGTCACGCATGACGTCGTCCACCGTCGAGCCCTCCCCCTGAGGTCCGTCCTGCGCGTCAGCCGGTGAACTTCACGTTGGTGATGCCCTGCTTGTAGCCGGCGCCGGCGTAGGTGTCACTGTCAGCGCCAGAGTAAGGCGCCGCGGTGATCCACAGGAGGACGTAACGGGTCTCCGGCAGCTTCTCCAGCGAGAGGTTTATCGAATCGGTCGACGTCTGCTTGGACTTGAGCTTCTTCATCGACTTCAGCGACTCGGAGCCGGAAAGGGACTTCGCGGCGTAGAGCGTGACCTCGGTGTGGTCGCCGCCGTAGAGCAGCTTGATGTCCGCGGCGCTGATCTTCTGCTTGGAGCCGAGGTCGTAGATGATGCCGACGCCGCCCTTGTAGCTCTTCAGGGAAGGGCCCTCGTTGTAGGTGCGCGAGCGCCAGACTTCCTTGGGGCTGTCGTTCTGGGTGTAGGTGTTCTTCACCCGGTCCGGGCCCTGCGGAGATCCGTCCGGGGCGAACTCCTGGGCATCGATGATCTTCAGCGGCTCGCCCGTCGGCTTCGAGCCGCCGTCGCCCGTCGACTCGGAGATCTGCGGGCGGTCCTCCTGCCCGTCCTTCAGGAGGGTGTCCGCGAGCTGCCAGCTGGCCAGGCCCAGGGCGGCGATCAGCAGGGCGGCGACGCTCCACTTGAGCGCCCGGCCCGTGCGGCCCTGCAGCGGAGGCGGCGGGGGCACCGGCATGGGGCCCGTGGCGACGCCACCGTGCGGCGGCTGCTGGCCGTAGGCGTGCGGGCGCGGGTAGCCGCCCGGCGGTGGGGTGAAGGACGGCTCCGGGGGCCGGATGCGCGGCATGGCGGCGACGGCCTTGGACAGCTCCTCCGGCGTCGTGCACGGCTTCTCCTGCCGTGACGCGGTGGAGCCGTCGTTGACGAGCGCGCGCATGGCGAGCTCGGACAGGCCGCGGTGGACGCCGGCGCGGACCTGGTCGGGGGCGATCAGGCCGACCCCCTTGGGCAGGCCGGGCAGGCCGTGGGCACTGTCCTCGTACGGCCAGCGCTGGGTGAGCGCGGCGTAGAGGAGCGCGCCGATGGCCTCGGTGTCGGTCTGCTGGGGGCGGTCGGACGTGATGCCCCGGAGGGCGGCCATGACGGCGAGGCCGCGGATGCGGTACTGCCCGGTGCCCGTGCGGAGCACGGAGCCCGGGTGGAGGCGCAGGTGCGCGAGGCCCTCGCGGTGGGCGGCCGCCATGGCCTGGGACACCTGGCTCACGAGCTGGTAGGCGTCGTGCGGCTCCATGGGGCCGGAGGCGAGGACGTTGGTGAGCTCGGTGGCGTCGGGCAGCCACTCGTGGACGACGTAGACCAGGTCGTTCTCCTCGACGGCGTCGAGGACCTGGACGAAGCGCGGATCGCCGAGGAGGGCGGCGGAGCGGGCGGCGGCGAGGACGGGGCGGGCGCGCGGGTGGTCGGCGGGCAGCAGGTGGACGCCCACGGCGCGGCGGAGCTTCTCGTCCACGGCACGCCAGCTGCTGAATCCCTCCAGACGGGTGACGCACTCCTCCAGGCGGTACCTTCTGGCGAGCTTGTGACCGCTGTGCAGCTCCGGGGTCCGCTCGTCGCGCGCGGGCTTCCCGGCGTCCGTCTTCTTGCCGTCCGTGCGGCCGGTGTCCTTCTGGGTGCCGGCCTTGATCGCGGCCTCCGCCCCGTCGGCCGTGGCCTTGCCCGCCTTGGCGGTCAGCGGCTCACCGCCGCTGTTGCCTGCCACGTCGACGGCAGCTGTGCTCCGTTCTGCCACCGTCGTTCCTGCCTCCCCATCCGTTGCACGCTGTCCACGGCCAAGACAATTGTGCCCACAGTCCGGCGCTATGCACGACACACGGCGGCGGGCGAAGGTTGTGCTCCCGTCACCGTCCGAGACGCCCGCGGACCATACCGACCATGGCCGTCAGCTCCTCGATCCGCATCCGCTTCGCGGCGACGTAGAAGACGGCGATCAGGATGAGACCACCACCGATCAGGGAAGCGAGCGAACCGAGCACGCCCCTTCCGAGAACCTCGCCGATCCCGTAGGCCACGGCCCCACCGATGAGCGCTGCGGGCACGCACGCGCCGGCCAGGCGGGCGTAGGTCCGGATGACCCGCGAGCCGTCCAGGTCGCCACCGAGCCGGGTACGCAGCCTGCGCCACGCCACACCGACGCCGACGGCGTAGCCGAGACCGTACGAGAAGGCCATGCCGGCGACGGCCCAGCGGGCGGGGAGGACGAGGTAGCTCACGAAGGATGCGGCGGCGTTGACGGCCGCGACGATCACCGTGTTGTAGAAGGGGGTGCGGGTGTCCTCGTAGGCGTAGAAGCCGCGCAGGATGACGTACTGCGCGGAGTACGGGATCAGACCGAGGGCGAAGGCCATCAGGATGAAGCCGATGTTGGTGGCGGCGGAGGTTCCGGAGCCGCTGCCGAACATCAGGGTCGACATGGGGACGCCCAGGGCCAGGAAGGCGAAGGCGCACGGCACGATGGCGACGGCCGAGGTGCGCAGCCCGTGGGAGAGGTCGTCGCGGACGGCGGAGGCGTCGCCGTCGTGGGCCGCGCGGGAGATCCGGGGGAGTACCGCGGTCATCACCGAGACGGTGATGATGGCCTGCGGCATCTGCCAGAGCTGCAGGGCGAAGTTGTAGGCGGTGATGCCGGTGCCGTCGTGGCCCGCCTTCGCCGCCAGCCCGCCCGCCTTGGTGGCGAGCTGGGTGACGACGACCAGGCCGACCTGGTTGGCGAGAACGAAGAAGAACGTCCACTTCGCCAGGCCCGCGGCCTTGCCGAGGCCCTGTCCCCGCCAGTCGAAGCGCGGCCTGATGCGGAATCCCGCCTCGCGCAGATAGGGAAGCATCGCCAGGGACTGGACGACGAGGCCGAGCAGCGTGCCGATGCCGAGCAGGCGGACGCCCTCGGGCGTGATGGTGGCCGCGGTGATGTGGGTGTCGGAGGCGGGGCCGAAGGCCCAGATGAAGGAGCCGAAGGTGGCGATGATGATGATGTTGTTGAGGACCGGGGTCCACATCATCGCGCCGAACTTCCCGCGGGCGTTGAGGATCTGTCCCATGACGACGTGCACGCCCATGAAGAACATGGTCGGCACGCAGTAGCGGGCGAAGGCGACCGCCACGTCCATCTGGGTGGGGTCGTCGGCGATGGTCGGCGACATCATCCGGATGAAGAGCGGGGCGCCCAGCACGCAGACGGTGGTGACTCCCGCCAGCAGCACGATGACGAGGGTGAGCAGTCGGTTGGCGTACGCCTCTCCGCCGTCCTCGTCGTTCTTCATCGCGCGGACCAGCTGCGGGATGAAGACGGCGTTGAGCGCGCCACCGGCGACGAGGATGTAGATCATCGTCGGCAGGGTGTTCGCGACCTGGTAGCCGTCGTTGAGCGTGCTGACGCCGATCGCCGCCGCCATCACCAGGTTGCGGCCGAAGCCCAGGATGCGGGAGACCATCGTGCCCGCCGCCATCAGCGCGCTCGACTTCAGCAGACTCGCGGCCTTGCCGCCCTTCGCCTGCGGGGCCGGCGCGGACTCCGGCTCCGCAGCGGGCTCGGCGGCCGGTGCCTTCGGCGGCGGCACGGGGGAGCCGTACTGCCCGGGCGCCGGGATCTGCTGCCCCGGCGGCCGCGGCGGCTCGTAGGGCTGCTGCTGGTCGCGGTAGAGATGGGCGAACGCGTCCCGCCGGGGGCCGCCCTCCTCCGGCCGGTCGGCGAAGCCGTCCACGGCCGCGAACGGCTGCGTGGCGTCGGCGTCACCGGTGGCCGGGAAGCCCTGCGTGGCGTCGGGCCGCCCGGAGGCCGGGGGCCACGGGTGGGAGCCGGTGCCGGGGCCTTGCTGCGGCGGGTAGGCGTTGCGGTACGTGCCGGGCGGCGCCGGGGGCGCGGCCTGGTCGTACAGTGCGTCGCTCACCGGGTCCTGGGCGGCCGGGTCGTGGCCGGGGAAGGGCTCGGAGGCGTAGGCGTCCCGCAGGTAGGGGTCCCGGGCGTACGGGCCCTGGCGGGGCGTGCCGGGAGCGGGCGGGGGCGGCGGGTACTGACCCCGCTGCTCACCACCCGCGCCCTGCCCGCGGTCACCGTCGTACGGCGCGTTCATCGCTAACCCCACCTCATCGTCCGCGGCCGGCCGGCCCCACTACGCGTCAACGTTCCACTTTCTCACCCGAGCCGGACGGCTCCGTGTCATGCGATCCGGTGTCCGGGGCCGGGTCACCCGGCTGCTGCCCCGGCCGGTCGTCTTCCGGGCCACCGTTGGCCGGCCCGTCGCCGTCCGTGCCGGGCCCGCCACCGTCGGCCGTGCGGGCGGCGGACCGCTTCCGCTTGATGTAGATGCGAAGCCCTGCGAGGACCAGCAGGAGCACCCCTCCGGCGATGACGAGGAGAACCATAGGGGTGATGGACGTGACATGCACAGTGAAGACGACCGGGTCGCCGTAGGGCTGGCCCTCGTCCGTGTACAGCCGGGCCGTCACCCGCACCGGGCCGTTGGCGTTCGCCCGCGTCTCGAACTTCACCGACTGGTTCTGGCCGCCGTTGATCTTCACCGGCTGGGACCGGTCGATCTGCAGGCGGTTCGTCTGGCTGGACTCCAGCACCAGGTGGAGCCCCTCGATCCCCTGCAGCAGGCCGTTGTGGACCGTCATCGGGATCGTCGCGCTGCGCCCGGACAGGGTCACGTCGGACTTCTTGATCAGCTCCACCCGGCGGGTGAGCCCGTACAGATAGGACTGCACGGATTCGCGGAATTCGGCGGCCCCCTTGGGGTCGCCGCGCCAGGAGGTCGACATCTCCCGCATGATCGCGCTGCCGAAGGGGGTCACCACGCGGTCCTGCGAGGTCAGGATGACCTTGAAGCCGTCCAGGGTCGCCTGGGTCTTCTGGATCTCCTGGAAGGCCTTGGTGGAGAGCTCCTGCTCGCGCAGCCGGTCGGGGTACGAGCCGGAGCCGGGCACCTGCTGGTTCGCGTCCGGGTCCGGCTTGGCGGCGGCCGCGTCGCCCAGGTCCCGCGGCTGCGTCCAGCGGCCGTCCGAGAGGCCGGCGATCGCCGCGGCCATCGCCTGGGCCTGGCTCGCGGTCGGCATGCGCTGCGGCGCCACGACGATGCTGCGCTCGTTGTCCGGCGCCTGCCGGTTCACCAGCAGGCTCTGGGCGGCGAACCGCTGCACGGCGAGCGAGTACTCGCCCGCGCGGACCAGGTCGCCCTGGAAGCCGGTGGACATCCGGGCATCCGCCACGACGGCCGTGTTGCCGCTGCCGATCTGGCGGGCCGCGGTGGGCGTGTACGACGTGTGGTCGCGGAAGCTGTCGCTGCGGGCGATGACGTTGTGGGAACCGGCCGAGGTGGCGACGTCGATGACCGACGAGTCGACGGCGCCGTCGACGGGCCACGCGAAGTCCGTGCGCGGCTTCACGCCGAGGATCGTGTCCACGGTCGTCGAGGCGAGCTCCGTGGCCGACTGCAGGTGGCTCAGGGAGCCCGAGACGTCCTTGCCGTGGTGGGCCAGCGACGCGAGGTCGGGGTCGCCGAAGGGCAGCGCCACCACCTGGTCGCCGGCGACGGCGGTCTGCAGCTGGCTGAGCCACTGCTTGGCCACCGCCTGGCCGCGGCCCGGGGTGTTCTTCCCCTCCGGGCCGCCCACCCGGTACGCCTTGGTCATCGCCTCGACCGTGGCCAGCAGGTCCGGGTCGATCACCCAGGTGATGTGCAGGCCCTTGCCCAGGGCGACCAGCTGCTGCAGCCGCCCGCCCGGCGCCAGCTCCGCCGCCAGGTCGTCATTGGGGAAGATCGGCGTCTGCTGCTGGTCGGACTCGGTGCGGGCCGTCAGGTGGGTCGCGGAGATCAGCGGCCACAGGAAGGTGAGCTGCGTCTTCTTGCCCTCGATCGCGGAGGGCTGCCAGGGGAGCAGGGTCCGGCCGATGCCCAGGACCCGCTCGGACCCCTGGTCCGCGGTGTGCCCGGACAGGGAGACGCCCAGCTGGTAGACCGCGTCCTTGCTCAGGTCCAGGTCCTTGGCCGGCAGCGAGATGCTGAACTCGCGGCTGGCCCCCGGGGGGAGCCGGTCGATCTTCTGGGTGTGCTTGCCGATCTCGGAGCCGTCGGTGCCGGGCGAGAAGGCGGCGCGGTTGCCGATCTCGTCGGCGTCGACCCGGCTGTTGAGCTGGCCGCCCACCCGCAGGCCGACGTGCGCGTCGGAGACGGTCGAACCGCCGTTGTTGGTGACGGTGCCCGAGACGGTGAGCGTGTCGTCCTGCTTCGGCGCGACGGGGGTGAGCGTGTTGATGGAGACGTCGACCTGGCGGGAACCGGCGGGCTCGGCGCGGGCCGGCTGCGCGGCCGGCAGCTGCACCAGTCCGAGCAGCAGCGCCGCGCCCGTCAGCAGTGTCGTGAGGAGCCGGGACAACCGGCAGGCAGAAGCGGAGGTGGTCTCCTGGATCTCTGCCGCCTCGGCCACGCGCTCGCCCGTCCCTCGTCGTCGTCAGTGGTCGTCGGTTGTGCGTCCACGAATGGTAACGAGGCCCGCTGTGACGAAGTGCCGTGGACCGCTCCACAAGATCGCGCGGTCGGCCCGATGTCCCGGCTGCGCCCGCTTTGTGTGGCCTGCGCCATGCGTCCGTAACCGGGAGGCCCCGGGGCGCGCAGCCACGTACCCTCTTCTGTTGTGCCGAATGCCAACAATGACAGCCTGACCCCGTCGTCGACCAACGAGCTCAGCCATGTGCAGCGCCGTGCCGTGAGCGAGCTCCTGAGGGTCTCCCCCGTGGCCGACGACCTCGCCCGCCGATTCCAGGAAGCCGGGTTCACGCTTGCCCTGGTCGGCGGATCCGTACGGGACGCGCTGCTCGGCCGGCTCGGCAACGACCTGGACTTCACGACGGACGCCCGCCCCGAGGACGTTCTGAAGATCGTCCGGCCCTGGGCGGACGCCGTCTGGGAGGTCGGCATCGCCTTCGGCACCGTGGGCTGCCGCAAAGCGGACTTCGACATCGAGGTCACGACATATCGGTCGGAGGCCTACGACCGGACCTCCCGCAAGCCGGAGGTCTCCTACGGCGACTCCATCGAGGAAGACCTCGTCCGCCGCGACTTCACGGTGAACGCCATGGCCGTCGCGCTGCCGGAGAAGGAGTTCATCGACCCGCACAACGGCCTGGAGGACCTCGCCGCGCGCGTCCTGCGCACCCCCGGCACCCCGGAGGAGTCCTTCTCCGACGACCCGCTGCGCATGATGCGGGCCGCCCGCTTCGCCGCACAGCTCGACTTCGAGGTCGCGCCCGAGGTCGTCACCGCGATGACGGAGATGTCCGGCCGGCTGGAGATCGTCTCCGCCGAGCGGATCCGGGACGAGCTCAACAAGCTGATCCTCTCCGACCACCCGCGCAAGGGCCTGAGGCTGCTCGTCGACACCGGGCTCGCCGCCCTGGTCCTGCCCGAGCTGCCCGCCCTGCGCCTGGAGCGCGACGAGCACCACCGGCACAAGGACGTCTACGAGCACACGCTCACCGTCCTGGAACAGGCCATCGCCCTGGAGGCCCCGCGCGACCAGCCCGGCGGCGGCCCCGACCTCGTGCTGCGCCTCGCCGCCCTGCTGCACGACATCGGCAAGCCGCGGACGCGCCGCTTCGAGAAGGACGGCCGGGTCTCCTTCCACCACCACGAGGTGGTGGGCGCGAAGATGACCAAGGCCCGCATGACCAAGCTCAAGTACTCCAACGAGCTGGTGAAGGACGTCACCAAGCTGGTGGAGCTGCACCTGCGCTTCCACGGCTACGGCACCGGTGAGTGGACCGACTCCGCCGTCCGCCGGTACGTACGGGACGCGGGGCACCTGCTGGAGCGGCTCCACAAGCTGACCCGCTCCGACTGCACGACGCGCAACAAGCGCAAGGCCAATGCGCTCTCGCGGGCGTACGACGGTCTGGAGGAGCGCATCGCCCGCCTGCAGGAGCAGGAGGAGCTGGACGCGATCCGGCCGGATCTGGACGGCAACCAGATCATGGAGATCCTGGGCGTGGGCCCCGGCCCGCAGGTCGGCAAGGCGTACAAGCACATGCTGGAGATGCGGCTGGAGCACGGCCCGATGTCCCACGACGAGGCCGTCGCCGCACTCAAGGAGTGGTGGGCGGCCCAGGGCTGAGCCTGCCCGCAGCCCGGTGGTGCCCTCGTTGTTTCCCGTTAAACAACGAGGGCACCACCGTTTCACGTGAAACAGCGCTTATGCGGGATCACGCCGCCGGAAGGCCGCCAGGGCGACCGCGACCACCGCATAGAGCACGGCGACGGCGGACACCAGCAGGCCGGAGCGGCCGTCGGGCGGCAGCATCAGGGCCGCCACCCCGGCCGCTCCCACGAAGGCGACGTTGAAGAGGACGTCGTAGAGGGAGAAGATCCGGCCCCGGAAGGCGTCGTCCACCGCCGACTGGACGATCGTGTCCGTGGCGATCTTCGCGCCCTGGGTGACGAGGCCGAGGACGAAGGCGGCGATCAGCATGGGCACGCGCTCGAAAGGCAGGCCGAGCGCGGGTTCCAGCACCGCCGCGGCGCACGCGCAGGCGGTCATCCAGCCGAGGCGGCCCAGCCGGGACACGGCCCAGGGGGTGATGAGGGCCGCCGCGAAGAATCCCGCTCCCGAGACCGCGACGGCGAGCCCCAGCAGGGCCAGGCCCGCGGACTCGGTGCCGGCCCACGCGTAGCGGCAGAGCATCAGCACGGTGACGGTCAGGGCGCCGTAGCAGAAGCGCATCAGCGCCATGGCGCCGAGCGCGTAGGCGGCCGTGCGGCGCTCGGCGAGATGGCGCAGGCCCGCGACCAGGCCGCGCGCGGTGCCGGTCAGGGCCTCGCCCAGCCGGCGGGCCACCGGCGTGTCCGGCCCGAGCAGATCGATGGGCATCAGCAGCGAGGACATGGCGGCGCACAGGTAGAGGCTCGCGCCGAGCAGGACGACCAGGGCATCGGCCCCCGTGCCCGCAGGGGCGGCCAGGCGCACGGCGAAGGCGAGGCCGCCGCCCGCGGTGGCCGCCAGCGTCCCGGCGGTGGGGGAGAGCGCGTTGGCCATGACCAGCCGCTCGCGCGAGTCGACCACGCGCGGCAGGGAGGCGGAGAGCCCGGCGAGCACGAAGCGGTTGACTGCGGTGACCGACAGGGCGGAGACGTAGAAGAGCCAGTCGGGGACGCGCGCGACGATGAGCACGGCGGTGACGGTGGCGAGGGCCGTACGCAGCAGGTTGCCGTGGAGCAGGACCTGGCGGCGGCGCCGCCGGTCCAGGAGCACTCCGGCGAAGGGGCCCAGCAGGGAGTACGGCAGGAGGAGCACGGCCATGGCCGAGGCGATCGCCGTCGGGGAGGCCTGCTTCTCCGGGGAGAAGACCACGTAGGTGGCGAGCGCGACCTGGTAGACCCCGTCGGCCGCCTGGGAGAGGAGCCGGACAGCCAGTAGACGGCGGAAATCGCGAAGGCGGAGCAGGACGCGAAGATCACGCACAACGGGCATGGGCACAGCCTCACACAACGCGCAGGTCCCCGGGCGGACAACCCGGGGACCTGCGCGAGGAGAGGGAACGGAAGGAGCGGAACGCTTAGCGCTCGACCTCGCCCTTGATGAACTTCTCGACGTTCTCGCGGGCCTCGTCGTCGAAGTACTGCACCGGCGGCGACTTCATGAAGTACGAGGAGGCGGAGAGGATCGGGCCGCCGATGCCGCGGTCCTTGGCGATCTTCGCGGCGCGGACGGCGTCGATGATGACACCGGCGGAGTTCGGGGAGTCCCAGACCTCGAGCTTGTACTCCAGGTTCAGCGGGACGTCGCCGAACGCGCGGCCCTCGAGGCGCACGTAGGCCCACTTGCGGTCGTCGAGCCAGGCCACGTAGTCGGACGGGCCGATGTGGACGTTCTTCTCGCCCAGCTCGCGGTCGGGGATCTGGGAGGTGACGGCCTGCGTCTTGGAGATCTTCTTCGACTCCAGGCGGTCGCGCTCCAGCATGTTCTTGAAGTCCATGTTGCCGCCGACGTTCAGCTGCATCGTGCGGTCCAGGATGACGCCCCGGTCCTCGAACAGCTTGGCCATCACACGGTGCGTGATGGTGGCGCCGACCTGCGACTTGATGTCGTCACCGACGATCGGCACACCGGCCTCGGTGAACTTGTCCGCCCACTCCTTGGTGCCGGCGATGAAGACCGGGAGGGCGTTGACGAAGGCGACCTTCGCGTCGATGGCGCACTGCGCGTAGAACTTGGCGGCGTCCTCGGAACCCACGGGGAGGTAGCACACCAGGACGTCGACCTGCTTGTCCTTGAGGACCTGGACGATGTCGACGGGGGCCTCGGCGGACTCCTCGATGGTCTCGCGGTAGTACTTGCCGAGTCCGTCGAGGGTGTGGCCGCGCTGGACGGTGACGCCGGACGCGGGCACGTCGCAGATCTTGATGGTGTTGTTCTCGCTGGCGCCGATGGCGTCCGCGAGGTCGAGGCCGACCTTCTTCGCGTCGACGTCGAAGGCGGCGACGAACTCGACGTCACGCACGTGGTAGTCGCCGAACTGCACGTGCATCAGACCCGGCACGCGGCCGTTCGGGTCGGCGTCCTTGTAGTACTCGACGCCCTGCACCAGCGAGGCGGCGCAGTTGCCCACGCCGACGATGGCTACGCGAACCGAACCCATTCCGGTTGCTCCCTGTTAGTACTCGACGAAGCCCTGCGGAGTGCAGGGCTCACTGGTCCGGACCGGTGCGCTTGTCACGCCCGGCCCGCTCGCTCTCGATCAGCTCGTTCAGCCAGCGGACCTCGCGCTCCACGGATTCCATGCCGTGTCGCTGAAGCTCGAGGGTGTAGTCGTCCAGCCGTTCCCGGGTGCGGGCCAGGGAGGCGCGCATCTTCTCCAGGCGCTCCTCCAGACGGCTGCGGCGGCCTTCCAGCACGCGCATCCGCACATCCCGCGAGGTCTGCCCGAAGAACGCGAAGCGGGCGGCGAAGTGCTCGTCCTCCCACGTGTCCGGACCCGTGTGGGCGAGGAGCTCCTCGAAGTGCTCCTTGCCCTCTGCCGTCAGGCGGTAGACGATCTTCGCTCGTCGTCCGGCCAGGGACGCCGCACGAGCGTCCTCCGGAGCACTCCCGGGCTCCTCGACCAGCCAGCCGTTCGCCACGAGGGCCTTCAGGCAGGGGTAGAGGGTGCCGTAGCTGAACGCACGGAACACCCCGAGCGAGGTGTTCAAGCGTTTCCGCAGCTCGTAGCCGTGCATCGGGGACTCGCGGAGCAGGCCGAGGACGGCGAACTCGAGGATGCCGGAGCGTCTGCTCATGTTTCGCCTCCTTGTCGCACACAGCCTAGTCCTTGTGATCCCTAGTCCCTTTTTGGTCCCTTTTGCCGACGACGAGCCGACCTTTATGCCGAGCTGATGTATCGACTCGATACATCCAGACGATAGAGCGGCCACCTGCATGCGACAAGAGGGGGCACGGTGAACGAGGTCACATCACCGATTCGTGGGACACAACCTGCCTGAATTGGAGTGAACATCCGGAGTCGACGCGTTTTGGCCGTGCGTAGTCTGTGCGCCATGCAGACCTACGGGAACCGAGTGACGACGACAGGCGTCCTCGTCCCGTATGCAATGCGCCCGGTTGCCTCAGGCAGCCGTCCGGCGCATCGGGGGGAACGCAAGCCACCTGCCGCTTCCAGGCGATAGTGCCTGCCCGAGGAGTAGTCGTTCGATGAGCGAGCACCGCCGCAAGCCGCCGCAGCCTCAGGGTGGCGGACGAGCCGCGGCCAGGCGCGCGGCACAGCAGCCGGTACCCGGCCGCCGTTCCGCGCCAACCAGCAGTTCCGCCGCGGGGTCCGGCCGCGGCGAGTCCGACCGGCACGGCAGCCGGGCAGACGCCCGCCGTGCGAGCCAGCGCGGCCCGGCGGCCGGCGGCCGCAGACGCGGCGCCGATCCGGGCGCGGGCGGCCGCGGCCGCCCGGGGAAGAAGCGCTTCATCGACTATCCCCGGGCGGGGAAACAGGGCTTCAAGCGCTGGCTCCCCTCCTGGCGGCTCGTCCTGGGCGCCGCCTTCACCTTCATCGTGCTGATCCTGGGCACCGTCGGCATCGCCCTGGCCGTGGTGCAGGTGCCGTCCGCCCAGAAGACCGCCCAGGTGCAGAAGAACGTCTACTACTGGTCCGACGGCAAGCAGATGGTGGTCGCGGGAGGCGGTGCGCTCAACCGCCAGATCGTGCCGATCTCCAAGATCCCGCTGTCGATGCAGCGGGCCGTGATCTCGGCCGAGAACGCCAGCTTCTACAAGGACTGGGGCGTCGACCCCATGGGCATCCTGCGCGCCGTCGTCAAGATGGCGCAGGGCGGTGAGACCCAGAGTGGTTCGACCATCACGCAGCAGTTCGTGAAGAACACCTACCTGAGCCAGGAACAGACGCTCAAGCGCAAGGCCACCGAGCTGCTGATCTCCATAAAGGTGGGCGCCACCAAGGACAAGGACGACATCCTCGCCGGCTACCTCAACACCGCCTACTACGGGCGGGGGGCCTACGGGATCCAGGCCGCGGCACGGGCCTACTACGACAAGGACGCCAAGGACCTCACGCCGAGCGAGGGCGCCTTCCTCGCCGCCACGCTCAACGGCCCCAACCTCTACGACCCGTACGGCGGCCAGGGCCCGGCGGCGACCGCGGAGAAGAACACCAAGCGCGCCACCGACCGCTGGAAGTGGACCCTGGACCGCGAGGTCGAGACGGGCAACCTGGAGGAGGCCGAGCACGACAAGTGGGTCGCCAAGGGCTTCCCCACCCCCCAGAAGCCCAAGCCCGCGACGAACCGGGCCGGCCAGATCGGCTACCTCACCGACCTCGCCGACAACTACGTCGTCGCCCATTCCGGCATCAGCAAGACCCAACTGGACCGCGGCGGCTACCAGATCTACACGACCTTCGACCGGCAGAAGGTCGAGACCCTCTCCAAGGCGGTCGAAGAGGTCCGCAAGGCGAACATCAAGCCGGACGTGCGCGAGCGCGACAAGTTCGTGCAGTTCGGCGGGGCGTCGGTCGACCCCAAGACCGGAAAGATCGTCGCCATCTACGGCGGCGAGAACGCCCTGGAGCACTACACCAACAACGCCGACTACACCGGTGTGCAGGTGGGCTCCACGTTCAAGCCCTTCGTCCTCGCGGCGGCCATGACGCACGGCAAGCGCAATCCGGCCCTCGGCGAGACGCAGAGCGACAGCCAGCGCACGCTGGTCTCCCCCGAGAGCATCTACAACGGCAACAACAAGGTGACGCTCCGGAAGTACAACGGCCAGGTCTGGCACGACAACGACGGCAGCGAGTGGCACCAGAAGAACGACGGTGAAGAGGACAAGGGCCCCGTCACCCTGCGCACCGCCATGCAGTTCTCGGTGAACACCCCCTTCATCCAGCTCGGCATGGACGTCGGTACGGACCTGGTCAAGGAGGCCGCCCTGCGGGCCGGTCTGGACAAGGACCAGCTCGCCGCCGCCACGCCCACCTTCTCGCTCGGCACATCGGCGCCCAGCGCGATCCGGCTGGCGGGCGCGTACGCCACCTTCGCCGCCAGCGGCAAGCAGATCGACCCGTACTCCGTCGAGAAGGTCGAGCAGGACGGCAAGCCCGTCTTCACGCACGAGCTCAAGTCCGACACGGCCTTCTCGCCGAACGTGGCGAACAACGTCACCGACGTGCTCAAGACCGTCGTCGAGGAGGGCACGGGCACGTCCGCGAAGCTGGCGGGCGGCCGCCCGGCCGCGGGCAAGACCGGTACGACGGACGAGAACCGCTCCGCCTGGTTCGCCGGCTACACCCCCCAGCTGTCCACGGCGATCGGCATGTACCGGGTCGACCCCAACGCCAAGAAGCAGGAGTTCCTCTCCATGCGCGGCGTGGGCGGCAAGGAGAGCATCCACGGTGCGTCGTTCCCGGCGGAGATCTGGGCCGACTACATGAACGCCGCGCTCAAGGGCCAGCCGATCGAGCAGTTCGAGCCGGCGCAGCCGCTCGGCGAGAAGATCTACGGGGACGGCGCCAGCCCCTCCCCCAGCGCCGTGCCCTCCGCGCCCCCGTCCGCGGCGCCGTCCACCACTCCGTCCGGCACCCCGTCGAAGCCCGCCTCGCCGAGTCCGTCGGCGAGCCGCTCCTGCTCGATCTTCGACTTCAAGTGCAAGCGCGGCGGTGGCGGCAACGGCGGCGGCAGCAGCGGCGGCCCGGGCGGCAGTGGCAGCACGGGCGGCGATCCCGGCACCTCGCCGTCGCCCGAACCCAGCCGGCGCCCTGGCGGCGGCGGTGGTCTCTTCGGAGGCATGAACGGCTGACCAGCGCCGATCCGCCCGGAGCTGACTGTTCCGGCAACTGCTTCGAGGGCCGTCCCGCGTTCGCGTGAGACGGCCCTCGGCGTTATCCACAGGCTCCGGCGGCCCACAGGCTCTTACGGCAGGATGGCCCCATGAGGAGCGCGCGGGACGATGACCGACAGGTGCGGCCCACCGACGAGGACGAGGTGGCCGCCGCAGGCAGCGAGCTCATCGGCGGGCCGGCGGGCAAGCGGGCACTGCCCGGTGCGGGGTGGTGGACGCCGGTCCGGGTGATCGTGCTGGTGGCGATCGGGATGTTCGCCCTGGGCATGGTCCAGAAGCTGCCCTGCTACGAGTACGGGTGGTTCTTCGGCGCCACCACGCAGTACACCCACGCCTGCTACTCCGACATCCCGCACCTCTACAGCGGCCGTGGCTTCGACGCGGGCCTGATCCCGTACTTCGACCGCATCCCGCAGGCCCTCTCCGGCGGCATGGACTATCTGGAATATCCGGTCCTCACCGGCCTGTTCATGCAGATCGCCGCCTGGCTCACCCCCGGCGGCGGCACCATCCAGCACCGCGAGCAGGTCAACTGGCTGGTCAACTCCGGGATGCTGATGGCCTGCACGGCCGTGATCGCGCTCTGCTCGGCCCGCACGCACCGGCGCCGGCCCTGGGACGCCCTGCTGATCGCGCTCGCCCCCGCCTTCGCCCTGACGGCCACCGTCAACTGGGACCTGTTCGCCGTCGCCCTCACCGCCGGCGCGATGCTGATGTGGTCGCGCGGCAGGACGGCGCTCGCGGGCGTCCTCATCGGCCTGGCAGCCGCCGCGAAGCTCTATCCGCTGCTGCTGCTCGGGCCGCTGTTCGTGCTGTGCCTGCGCGCCGGGCGCATGCGGGCCTTCGCGGTGAGCACCGCCGCCGCGGTCGCCGCCTGGCTCGTGGTGAACCTGCCGGTGATGCTCATGCACGACGCCGCGGGCTTCCACATCCGGGAGGGCTGGGCGAAGTTCTACACGTTCAGCCAGGAGCGGCCGATCGACTTCGGCTCGATCTGGCTGCTGATCTCCCAGCGCACGGGCAATCCCCTGGAGGACGCCAACACGTACGTGAGCCTGCTGATGGTCCTGGGCTGCCTGGCCCTCGTGGCCCTCGGCCTCTACGCACCGAGGCGCCCGCGCTTCGCCCAGCTGTCCTTCCTGGTGGTGGCCCTGTTCATCCTCACCAACAAGGTCTACTCACCGCAGTACGTGCTGTGGCTCATCCCGCTCGCCGTGCTGGCGCGGCCCAAGTGGCGTGACTTCCTGATCTGGCAGGCCTGCGAGGTGCTCTACTTCCTGGGCATCTGGTCGTACCTCGCCTACACGGGCAGCGGCGACAAGCACCAGGGCCTGCCCACGGAGGGCTATCAACTGGCCATCGCCCTGCACCTGCTGGGCACGCTCTACCTCTGCGCGGTCGTCGTGCGCGACATCCTCATGCCCGAGCGGGACGTCGTCCGCCGCGACGGTTCCGACGACCCCTCGGGCGGCGTCCTCGACGGCGCCCCGGACGTGGTCGCCCTCGGCTCCGCGCACCGGCCGCGGTGTGCGGAGCGCTCCGACGTCACGAGCGTCCAGTGGGGATCCGGAAGCCGCCCGTAGGGGCCGGACAGGGGCTTCCCCCCGTCCGGTTACTTGCCGACTTACTTGTCGACGATCCGGTCGAACGTGGTGGTGGTGTGCCGCAGCTGGGCCTTCAGCTCGTCGCCGACCCGCGGGGTCCTCGCGTCGCTCGGCACGAAGAGGATCGACACCTGCATGTGCGGGGGCTCCGCGAACCAGAGCTGCTTGTTGTCCCAGTAGAAGGGCGACTGGTTGCGGTTCATGGTCGCGAGGCCCGCGCGGGCGACGCCCTTGGCGCGCGGCATCATGCCGTGCAGCGCCTTCGGCGCCTCCAGGCCCACGCCGTGCGAGGTGCCGCCCGCCACGACGACGAGGTGGCCGTCACCGCCGGTCTTCTGCTGGCGGTAGCCGAAGCGGTCGCCCTTGGACACGGCCGTCACGTCCAGGACAGCGCCCGTGTAGTGGGTGGCGCCGTGGTCGCCGAGCCACAGCCGGGTGCCGATGCGGGCCCGGAAGCGGGTCTGCGGGTACCGCTGCTGCAGCTGCGCGAGCTCCTCGGCCTTCAGGTGGCTGACGAACATGGTGTGCAGCGGCAGGCGCTCCCGGCCCAGCCGGTCCATCCACGCGGCCACCTCCTGGACGGCGTCGGAGCCGTCCGTGCGGTCCAGCGGCAGGTGGATGGCGAAGCCCTCCAGGCGCACGTCCTCGATGGCGGCGTGCAGCTTGGGCAGGTCCTCCTCGCTGATGCCGTGCCGCTTCATAGAGCTCATGACCTCGACGACGACACGGGCGCCGACCAGGCCGCGCACGCCCTCGACCGAGGAGACGGAGCGGATGGCCCGGTCCGGCAGCGGCACCGGCTCCTCGCCCGGCCGGAAGGGGGTGAGCACCAGCAGGTCACCGCTGAAGAAGTCCTTGATCTTGGCCGCTTCGTAGGTGGTGCCGACGGCCAGGATGTCCGAGCCGAAGCGGGCGGCCTCGTCGGCCAGCCGCTCGTGGCCGAAGCCGTAGCCATTGCCCTTGCACACCGGGACGATGCCCGGGAACTGCTGGACGACGGTCTGCTGGTGCGCCCGCCAGCGCGCGGTTTCGACGTGGAGCGTGAGCGCCATGGCCGGTCCGGAACCTTTCCCTGTGCCTGCTGGATGCTGTGCGTGCTGAGTGTCCGGGGCCGTGGGGCCCCGGAGAGGACGTCAGCGGCGCGACATGTACATGTCGAGGGCCTTGTGGAGCAGCTTGTTGAGCGGGAAGTCCCACTCGCCCAGGTACTCCGCGGCCTCGCCGCCCGTGCCGACCTTGAACTGGATGAGGCCGAAGAGGTGGTCGCTCTCGTCCAGGGAGTCGCCGATGCCGCGCAGGTCGTAGACGCTGGCGCCCAGGGCGTAGGCGTCGCGGAGCATCCGCCACTGCATGGCGTTGGAGGGCCGGACCTCGCGCTTGTGGTTGGCGGAGGCGCCGTAGGAGTACCAGACGTGCCCGCCCACGATCAGCATCGTGGCCGCGGCGACGGCCTCGCCCTCGTGCACCGCGAAGTACAGCCGCATGCGGTTGGGGTCCTCGGTGTTGAGGGTCGTCCACATGCGCTGGAAGTAGCTCAGCGGGCGCGGGCGGAACTTGTCGCGCTCGGCGGTGATCTCGTACAGGTGCTGCCAGGTGGGCAGGTCCTCGTAGCCGCCCTGGACCACCTCGACGCCGGCCTTCTCGGCCTTCTTGATGTTGCGGCGCCACAGCTGGTTGAAGTTCTTGTGGACGTCCTCGAGCGAGCGGTTCGCCAGGGGCACCTGGAAGACGTACCGCGGCTGGACGTCACCGAAGCCGGCGCCGCCGTCCTCGCCCTGCTGCCAGCCCATCCGGCGCAGCTGGTCGGCGACCTCGAAGGCGCGCGGCTCGATGAAGGTGGCCTCGACGTCGCGCAGGCGCTTGACGTCCGGGTCGGAGATGCCGCCCTTGATGGCGCCCGCGTCCCAGCGGCGGATGACCACCGGCGGGCCCATCTTCACGGAGAAGGCGCCCTGCTGCTTGAGGTGGGCGAGCATCGGCTCGAGCCAGTCCTTGAGGTTCGGCGCGAACCAGTTGATGACCGGGCCCTCGGGCAGGTAGGCGAGGTAGCGCTTGATCTTGGGCAGCTGGCGGTAGAGCACCAGGCCCGCGCCCACGATCTGGCCGTTCCGGTCGAACCAGCCCAGGCTCTCCGAGCGCCACTCCGCCTTGACATCGGCCCACGCCGGCACCTGCATGTGACTGGCCGCGGGCAGGCTCTGGATGTAAGCCAGATGCTGCTCTCGGCTGATTGTCCTCAGGGTCAGGCTCATGCGGGGCGCTCCTCGGCAGGTGTGTCCCCAGGGTCGGGGCTCCGGCTCTCGCGCCGAAGCCTACTGCGACAGGGACGCACACCGTTGGGGCGCCCGTTCGGGTGTACGGCCGGGCGGGCCTCCGCGCTATCCGATGAGCCCCCCGAAGAGACCCCCGTGGGCCATGCCGAGGAAGAAGCCGAAGGCGGCCGCGCCCAGCCCGATGATCAGCAGGAAGCGCTCGCCCGTCGTGGCCGAGATGTACTGGCCGTACGCACCCGTGAGGATGCCCGCCAGCCCGCTCCACGAGCTCAGCAGATGAAGGTTGTTGAAGGCCGAGGAAACGAAGGCCAGCAGTCCGAGCACCACCGTCACGGCGACGAAGGTGTTCTCGAGGGGATGCGGCTTGCCGTCGCTGTTGAGCACCGCACCGATCAGCGTGCGGGGGCCGCGGGGCTGGCGTACTGCCTCTGTCATGGGGGCTACCTCCTCCTGAAGGCGACCGGCGCATTGTTGCGCCCGTCACACCCGGTCCGTCCAGATTGCGGGCCCGGACGGCTGGATTTCAACCGGAAGCCGGAGTGCGGGTACTCTGTACGGTCTGCACCGGTGTCTGCCCTGAACCAGCTTCGGTCCTCGGGGGCAACCCAGGGACTTTCCGCTGATTGTCAGTGTCTGCCGATACCGTTGTTCACGCATCACGACCCTCCTGCCACGGAACGACCGTGGCCGCTGAGTCCAAAGGAGGTGGGTTCCACATGCGTCACTACGAGGTGATGGTCATCCTCGACCCCGATCTCGAGGAGCGCGCTGTCTCCCCGCTGATCGAGAACTTCCTCTCCGTCGTCCGTGAGGGCAACGGAAAGGTCGAGAAGGTCGACACCTGGGGCCGTCGTCGTCTCGCGTACGAGATCAAGAAGAAGCCCGAGGGCATCTACTCGGTCATCGACCTGCAGGCCACGCCTGCGGTCGTCAAGGAGCTCGACCGCCAGATGAACCTGAACGAGTCGGTCCTCCGGACCAAGGTCCTCCGTCCCGAGACCCACTGAACCCCAGCGGTTCAGAGGTAATCGGGCTGTAGCTCAACGAGCAGCAAGCAGCCAGCAGCACACCCGCCGAGAGGTTCATCCATGGCAGGCGAGACCGTCATCACGGTCGTCGGCAATCTCGTCGACGACCCCGAGCTGCGCTTCACCCCGTCCGGTGCGGCGGTCGCGAAGTTCCGCGTCGCGTCCACTCCCCGCACCTTCGACCGCCAGACCAACGAGTGGAAGGACGGCGAGAGCCTCTTCCTCACGTGCTCGGTGTGGCGGCAGGCGGCGGAGAACGTCGCCGAGTCGCTCCAGCGCGGCATGCGCGTCATCGTGCAGGGCCGTCTGAAGCAGCGGTCCTACGAGGACCGCGAGGGCGTCAAGCGCACGGTCTACGAGCTCGACGTCGAAGAGGTCGGCGCCAGCCTGAAGAACGCCACGGCGAAGGTCACCAAGACCGCGGGTCGCGGTGGCCAGGGTGGCTACGGCGGTGGCCAGCAGCAGGGCGGCTGGGGCGGTGGCCCCGGCGGTCAGCAGCAGCAGGGCGGCGGCGCTCCCGCCGACGACCCCTGGGCCACCAGCGCGCCGTCCGGCGGCCAGCAGGGCGGCGGCGGAGGCGGCTGGGGCGGCGGCTCCGGCAACTCCGGCGGCTACTCGGACGAGCCGCCCTTCTAAGGGCGAGCAGCACACAAACTTCTTGATCACACAGGAGAGAGACAATGGCGAAGCCCCCGCCGCGCAAGCCTAAGAAGAAGGTCTGCGCTTTCTGCAAGGACAAGACCGCTTACGTGGACTACAAGGACACGAACATGCTGCGGAAGTTCATTTCCGACCGCGGCAAGATCCGTGCCCGTCGCGTGACCGGCAACTGCACCCAGCACCAGCGTGACGTCGCCACGGCCGTGAAGAACAGCCGTGAGATGGCGCTGCTGCCCTACACCTCGTCCGCGCGATAAGGGAAGGGTGACCAACTAATGAAGATCATCCTCACCCACGAGGTCTCCGGCCTCGGCACCGCCGGTGACGTCGTCGACGTCAAGGACGGCTACGCCCGCAACTACCTGGTCCCGCGCGGTTTCGCGATCCGCTGGACCAAGGGTGGCGAGCAGGACGTCGCTCAGATCCGCCGCGCTCGCAAGATCCGCGAGATCGCCACGATCGAGCAGGCCAACGAGGTCAAGGGTCAGCTGGAGGGCCTCAAGGTCCGCCTGGCCACCCGCTCCGGCGAGGCCGGCCGCCTGTTCGGCTCCGTGACCCAGGCCGACGTCGCTGCCGCGATCAAGGCTGCCGGTGGCCCGGACGTCGACAAGCGCCGCGTCGAGGTGGGCTCGCCCATCAAGACCCTGGGCGCCCACCAGGTCTCCGTGCGTCTGCACGCCGACGTCGTTGCCAAGCTCGGCATCGAGGTCGTCGCTGCCTGATCACCCACCAGTGATCGGTAGAGCCTGAAGGAGGGCCGTACCCCTGCGGGGGTACGGCCCTCCTGCTGTTCTGCGCTGTGGGCGCCCGGCTTCCGCCGGTACGTTTCTCCGGCTGTGTTTCTTCAGCGGGTCGCCCCGGTGACTATCCAGCGCCCCGACCGCGCCCGGAGCCATACGGTGACCATCCGGACCGTCATCATCAGCGTCATCGCCCACCACAGGGCCGTCACGCCGCCGCCGAGCTCGGGGACGAGCAGGGCGGCGGGGGCGAAGGCGGCGAGCACCAGGACCATGGCCCAGGCCAGGTAGGTGCCGTCCCCGGCCCCCATCAGCACCCCGTCCAGGACGAAGACCACCCCGGCGACGGGCTGGGACAGGGCGACCACCAGCAGGGCCGGCAGCAGGGCGTCCCGGACCGTGCCGTCGGAGGTGAAGAGCGGGATGAACAGCGGTCGCGCCGCCACCACCAGCACCCCCAGCACCGCGCCGGAGACGATGCCCCACTGCACCATGCGCCGGCAGGCCGCCCGCGCCCCGTCCGCGTCCCCCGCGCCCAGGTAGCGCCCGATGATCGCCTGGCCGGCGATGGCTATGGCGTCGAGGGCGAAGGCCAGCAGGCTCCACAGGCTGAGCACGATCTGGTGGGCGGCGATCTGGGTGTCGCCGAGCCGGGCCGCGACGGCCGTGGCGATCACGAGGACCGCGCGCAGCGAGAGCGTGCGGACGAGCAGCGGGACGCCGGCCCGGGCGCAGGCCCGGATGCCCGCGGCGTCGGGCCGCAGGGAGGCGTCGTGGCGGCGGGCGCCCCGGAGGACCACGGCGAGGTAGACGGCGGTCATGGCCCACTGGGCGATGACCGTGCCCCAGGCGGAGCCGGCGATGCCGAGGTCCGTGCCGTAGACGAGGCCGGCGTTGAGGGCGCCGTTGAGGGCGAAGCCGCCCACGGCCACGTAGAGCGGCGTGCGCGTGTCCTGCAGGCCGCGCAGGACGCCGGTGGCGGCGAGGACGATCAGCATGGCCGGCACGCCGAGCGAGCTGATCCGCAGGTAGTCCGTGGCGTGCGGGGCGGCGGTCGGGGAGGCGCCGAGGAGGTCGACGACCGCGGGGGCGGTGGGCAGGACGGCTGCCACGAGGGCCGCGCCGAGGAGTGCGGCGAGCCAGATGCCGTCCATGCCCTGGCGTATCGCGCCCTTGAGGTCGCCCGCGCCCACGCGCCGGGAGACGGCCGCGGTGGTGGCGTAGGCGAGGAAGACGAAGACGCCGGCGGCGGTGGTGAGCAGGGCCGCGGCGATGCCGAGCCCGGCGAGCTCGGGCGTGCCGAGGTGGCCGACGATGGCGCTGTCGGCCATGACGAAGAGGGGCTCCGCGACGAGGGCGCCGAAGGCGGGCACGGCCAGCGAGAGGATCTCGCGGTCGTGCCGGCGGGCGGTGCGCGGCGGACGCGCGGGAGCCTGGGTCATGTCCCCAACCTAATCTTCCACAGGTAATCGGTGCAACTGGATCTGGACCCTTACATTGTGCTGCTCGGTCCGATCTTCTCTGCGCCGTTTGTCGCGATCTCCGGCGGCGAGGGAAAGTTTTTCTCCTCAACAGCCGGTGGATGGTGAAGCTGCAGGTCAGAGGCTTGCGGCAAGAGGGGCTGTGGGTTTGTCCACAGCGGTTTCCCCCGCCCCGTACACAGGATCCACGGAGTTCTCCACAGGATGGGGCCCGTCATCCACACGGCCTGTGGATAACCAGATTGGCTGACGGTGCCCGCGGGCCTACCGTGGACCGGCGGCCGCCGCCTGTTCCCGGAGCCCGAAGGGCCCGACGGACCTGACGGGACCGCCCTGAACTCGACGCGCCGGAACCGGAGTCGGGCGGCCTGTTTGTCAGAGCCGTGCCGTAAGAAAGAACAGCACGGCAAGGTCCGCTTCGCGGACGGGAGGAGGTGGCGGGATGAGCATCCCCGAGCCCATGGACGACCCCTGGGCGGATGCGGGTCCCGGCGACCGACTCCCCGTCTCCCGTCCCCGCCGCGGCGACGGCCCGGGGCGCGGCGAGCGCCACGACCGCGGCGCGGAGGACGGCTCCTGGTCCCGGGGCGACGGCGGCCAGGGCCGGCCGCCGGAGGCCGCGGGCTTCGAGCGCGTCCCGCCGCAGGACCTGGATGCCGAGCAGTCCGTCCTCGGCGGCATGCTGCTCTCCAAGGACGCCATCGCCGACGTCGTCGAGGTCCTCAAGGGCCACGACTTCTACCGCCCGGCGCACGAGACGATCTACCAGGCCATCCTCGACCTCTACGCCAAGGGCGAGCCGGCCGACCCGATCACCGTCGCCGCCGAGCTCACCAAGCGTGGCGAGATCACCCGCGTCGGCGGCGCGCCGTACCTGCACTCCCTGGTGCAGACCGTCCCCACCGCGGCCAACGCCGAGTACTACGCCGAGATCGTCCACGAGCGCGCCGTCCTGCGCCGCCTGGTCGAGGCCGGCACCCGCATCACCCAGATGGGATACGCGGCCGACGGCGACGTGGACGACATCGTCAACAAGGCCCAGGCCGAGGTCTACGCCGTCACCGAGCAGCGCACCAGCGAGGACTACCTCCCCCTCGGCGACATCATGGAGGGCGCGCTCGACGAGATCGAGGCGATCGGCTCGCGCAGCGGCGAGATGACCGGCGTCCCGACGGGCTTCACCGACCTCGACGCCCTGACGAACGGTCTGCACCCCGGCCAGATGATCGTCATCGCGGCCCGTCCCGCCATGGGTAAGTCCACCCTGGCCCTGGACTTCGCCCGCGCCTGCTCGATCAAGCACAACATGGCCAGCGTGATCTTCTCGCTCGAAATGGGGCGCAACGAGATCGCGATGCGCCTGCTGTCCGCGGAGGCCCGCGTGGCCCTGCACCACATGCGCTCGGGCTCCATGACGGACGAGGACTGGACGCGGCTCGCGCGCCGCATGCCGGACGTCTCCCAGGCCCCGCTGTTCATCGACGACTCGCCGAACCTGTCGATGATGGAGATCCGTGCCAAGTGCCGCCGCCTGAAGCAGCGCAGCGACATCAAGCTGGTCATCATCGACTATCTGCAGCTGATGCAGGCCGGCGGCTCCAAGCGCGCCGAGAGCCGTCAGCAGGAGGTCTCGGACATGTCCCGGAACCTCAAGCTGCTGGCCAAGGAGCTGGAGCTGCCCGTCATCGCGCTGTCCCAGCTGAACCGTGGCCCCGAGCAGCGTACGGACAAGAAGCCGATGGTCTCCGACCTGCGTGAATCCGGCTCCATCGAGCAGGACGCGGACATGGTCATCCTGCTCCACCGCGAGGACGCCTACGAGAAGGAGTCGCCCCGCGCGGGCGAGGCGGACATCATCGTCGGCAAGCACCGTAACGGCCCGACGGCCACGATCACGGTGGCCTTCCAGGGCCACTACTCGCGCTTCGTGGACATGGCGCAGACCTGATCAGTCCAGGCCGTCGCCGAGGTCGCGGAGCAGGCGGGCCTTGGAGCGGGCGCCCACGAGGGTCGTCACGCGCTCGCCCCCGCGGAAGAGCACGAGGGTCGGCATGGACAGGACCCCGTAGGCGGCCCGGGTCCGCGGGCTGGTGTCCACGTCCAGCCGGACGATCTTGAGGCGTCCCGCCTCCTCCGTCGCCAGTTCGGCGAGCACGGGCTCGATCATGCGGCAGGGCGGGCACCACGAGGCGGTGAAGTCGACGAGGACGGGCAGCCGCTCGTCGAGGACCTCGGCGGCGAAGGTGTCGTCGGTGACGGTCACGACAGGCGTGGCCGGGGCGTTCGTGGCAGTGGTCATGGCGTGCCGGTTTCCCTTCCGTGTTCGGGTGGTGGGGCGAAGGCGCACAGCGGCGGAGGGCCGCCGGGGACGTCGGCCGCCGCCTCCAGCTCGGCGCGGGCGAGCTGGGCGCCCACTTCGGCCCGGATCCGCCGCAGGTCCGCGATGCACTCGTCCAGCTCCGCGAGCTTGCGGCGGTAGACGTCGAGGGAGGCGGGACAGGAGTCGCCGGCCGGGTGCCCGGCGCGCAGGCAGTCCACGAACGGGCGGGTCTCCTCCAGGCCGAAGCCGAAGTCCTGCAGCGTGCGGATCTGCTGGAGCAGCCGGAGGTCTCCGTCGTCGTAGGTGCGGTAGCCGTTGCCGGTGCGGCGGGCGGGCAGGAGCCCGAGTTCCTCGTAGTGCCGCAGCGTGCGGGTGGTGGTGCCCGCCTGCCGGGCCAGTTCCCCGATGCGCATGGCCACGACCGTAAACCTTCACGCTGACGTCAAGTCCAGGGGCGGGACGCTGGTTAGGGTGCGGACATGATCGACACTCCGTACGAAGACGCTGATCTGCTGCCGGCCACCCGCCGCGCGCTCCTCCACCGCCTCGCCACCGGGCAGTCCGAGGGGCGCGCGCCGTCGATGGTGGGGGCGGTGACGCGGGACGGGCACCTGGTGTGGAGCTCGGGCCGCGGCGAACTCCCCGGCGGGGCACGGGCCGAGGACGTCCAGTACCGCATCGGCTCGATCACCAAGACGTTCGTCGCCGTGCTGGTGATGCGGCTGCGCGACGAGGGGTTGCTGAAGCTGGAGGACAGGCTCGGCGCGTACCTCGACACCCCGGCGGGAGGCGACGCGACCATCGCCCAGCTCCTGTCGCACACCTCGGGGCTCGCGGCGGAGGCGCGCGGGCCGTGGTGGGAGCGCACGGACGGCGCGCTGCGCCCCGAGCTCGGCGATCTCTTCGGCGACCGCCCCCAGCTCCACACCCCCGGACGGCTGCACCACTACTCCAACCCCGGCTACGCGCTGCTCGGTGCGCTCGTCGAACGGCTCCGTGGGGAGAGCTGGTACGCGGTGCTGCGCCGCGAGGTGCTCGAACCGCTCGGCATGGACCGGACGACGCTCGCGCCCGTCGCGCCCCACGCGGAGGGCTGGGCCGTGCACCCCTGGGCCGATGTCCTCCTTCCCGAGCCCGCCGTGGACACCGGGCGGATGGCGCCGGCGGGTCAGCTCTGGTCGACGGCGGCCGATCTGTGCCGGTTCGCGACCTTCCTGCTGGACGGGGACGACAGGGTGCTCGCGGCGCGGACGCTCGCCGAGATGCGCGCCCCGGAGGGCGGCCCGAAGGACCAGGGCTGGACCACCGGATACGGCCTCGGCCTGCAGGTGGTGCAGCGGGACGGCCGGACGCTCGTGGGGCACATGGGCACCATGCCGGGCTTCGTGGCGATGCTGCTGGCGAGCCCGCGGGACGGGCTGGCCGGTGTGGCGCTCGCCAACCGCACGTCCTGCTTCGAGGCCGGAGGCGTCGCGGTGGACCTGCTGACGACGGTCGCCGATCTCGAACCGCGGCTCCCCGCGCCCTGGCGTCCCCTCACGGAGGTGAAGGACGAGCACCTGGAGCTGACCGGTCCCTGGTACTGGGGCGCGGCACCGTTCTCCCTGCGGCTGGAGGCCGGCGGAGCCCTGGAGCTCTCCCCCCTCGGCGCGGGCGGGCGCGCCGCGCGCTTCCGCCCGGAGGCGGACGGCACGTGGACCGGGCTCGACGGCTACTACGCGGGGGAGACGCTGACGGCCGTACGCAGTACGGCAGGGGACCGGGTGACCCACCTCGACCTCGGCACGTTCGTCTTCACCCGCGAACCGTACGAGGCGGGGGCCCCGGTGCCGGGAGGCGTGGACGCGGAGGGGTGGCGGGCGGCGGACGCCGGAGCCGAGGCGGCGGACGCCGGACCCGAGGGGATGCCGGAGGAGACCGCGCCGGTCCGATAATCCCTCCGGCCCTGTGGATGACGGTCGGCGCGCAACCGGTCACGGACGTAGGGTCAGGGGGAGATTGGCGGGCGCCGGACAGCCGGCGCGACACCCGGAAGGCACTGGCACCGTGACTGCGAACACCGCACCGGACGCACCGGACCTGCTCGACCTCGCGCCGCTGGGCGCCGGTCACTTCGCGCGCATCGAGGACAAGATCGCGTCGCTGATGCGCACGCGCGAGACGGTCGTCACGATGCAGGGAGAGGCGCTGCTGCCGCTGGAGGCCGCGATCCGCTCGGCCGTCCGGCCCGGCAGCACCGCGCTCAACATCATCACCGGCCCGTACGGCGAGACGTTCGGCGGCTGGCTGCGCTCCTGCGGCGCCGAAGTGATCACGATCTCGGCGCCGTTCAGCGGCGCGGTCGGCGCCGAGCAGGTCGCGGAGGCGCTGCGCGCGCACCCCGGGATCGACTTCGTCAGCCTGGTGCACGCCGAGGCGGCCACGGGCAACACCAACCCCGTGGCCGCGATCGGTGAGGTCGTACGCGCGCACGGCGCGCTGCTGATGCTGGACGCGGTCGCGTCCGTCGGCGCCGAGCCGCTCCTCACCGACGAGTGGGGCGTCGACCTGTGCGTCATCGGCGGCCAGAAGGCCATGGCGGGCCCGGCCGGCGTCTCCGTCGTCTCGGTCAGTGCCCGTGCCTGGGAGCGCATCGCCGCCAACGAGCAGGCGCCGCGCCGCTCGTACCTCTCCCTGCTGGACTGGAAGGAGCGCTGGATCGACGGCGGCCGCGCGGCCCTGCCGCACGCCCCGGCGCAGCTGGAGATGCTGGCCCTGGAGCAGGCCGTCGACCGCATCGAGGAGGACGGCCTGGAGGCCGTCATGGCCCGCCACCGCGCTGCCGCCGCCGCCACGCGCGCCGGCGTCCGGGCCCTGGACGGCCTGTCCCCGTACGTCGTCCGGGACGAGGACGCGGCCCCGGTCGCCACCACCCTGCGCGCCCCTGACGGCAAGGACGCACGCGATGTGGTGGCCGCCGCCCTGGCGGCCGACGCCTCCGTGCCCGTCCAGGCGGCGGCCGGACCGCTGGCCAAGGAGATGATCCGCGTCAACCACTACGGCCTCGACGCGGACCGCGAGGTCGTCCTGGCCTCGGTGGCGGCGCTCGGAGAGGGGCTGCGCGCGCTGGGCGTGCCGGTCGCGGACGCGGCGGCGGCACTGACGGCGGCGGGGAAGGCGTGGGATGCGGTGATCCCGGGCTGACCCCCGGTTCTTCGGCGTGCCCCAGGGCCGCCGCCGGTGCTGCACGCACCGGCGGCGGCCTTTTTGCTTTGCGCTCCTTCCGCCGCCCTTTCCCTCCCTCTTCCTTTGATTTGCCCCGATATGGCGTGTCGCGCCCCTCGTTCACAGGCCCGGATAAAATCGGAACCGGCGACCCGTTTCGATTCCCGGCCTCCGGAGGCATTCCCGCATGGCAGAGCGCAGACTCTCTTCGCTGCCCTCGCAGGCCTCCGCATCCCTGCGCTCGGACGCCCGGCGCAACCGTGCGCTGGTCCTCCAGGCGGCCCGATCCGCCTTCGAGGAAGCCGGGTTGGGGGTGCCGCTCGGTGAGATCGCGCGCCGCGCAGGCGTCGGTACGGGCACGGTCTACCGCCATTTCCCCTCCAAGGAAGCCCTGTTCAGAGCGGCCGTCAGTGACCGGATCGGGCTTTTCACGGACAGCGCACGGGAGTTGGCGGATGCCGGCGACCCCGGAGCGGTCTTCTACCGCTACCTTTCGGCGGTCATACGGCTGACCGTGCGGAACAAGGCGCTGTGCGAGGCCCTGGAGGGCCGTTTCGAGGCCTCTCCCGGCGTCGAGGAGGCGTTCCGGGAGGCCCTCTCCGTCCTGCTGCAGCGGGCTCAACAGGCCGATGCCGTACGGAAAGACGTGACCATCGACGACCTGATGGCCCTGCTCCTGGGCTGTCTGTCGATGGAGCAGCGGCGCGGCGCGGGTGTGGCGCAGGGGAGGCTGACGGCCCTGGCGTGCGACAGCCTCCGTCCGGGCCGCCGCGTAACGAAACTACCGGCGAATCCGCCCACTGGGCGTAACGAAACGCAGTGCGGGGTGTGCGGAGGCGTGGTGGCCCCCGCGCGTACGGGGCGGCCTGCCCGGTACTGCGGCGCGGCCTGCCGGCAGAAGGCCCACCGGGAGCGGGCCAGGACGCGCGCGTAGGCCCCCGGCTGCCATCAGGGCTGCCAGGGGCCTGCAGGTCGGAGCCGGCGCCGTTACGAGACGGGAGCGAGTGACTCCACGGCTGTGACGAGCGGGGCCAGCTCCTTGCGCTTGGAGGCCTCGTCGAGGGCCTCGCGCAGGGCGGTGTCGTTCGTCGGCCGGGCCTGTCCGAGGAGGGCGAGGCCCGCCTCCGTGACGTCGGTGTAGATGCCCCGGCGGTCGGTGAGGCAGAGGTAGCGGGTCAGCAGGCCGCGGTCCTCCAAGCGGTTGACCAGGCGCGTCGTCGCGCTCTGGCTGAGCACGACGGCCTCGGCGACCTCGTTCATCCGCAGGTGGCCGCCCTCGCCGCTGTGCTGCCTGCTGAGCACGTCGAGCACGGAGAACTCGCGCACGCTCAGGCCGTGCGCGGCCTGCAGCGCCCGCTCGATGTGCGCCTCGATCCGGCCGTGCAGGGCGGACAGCGCGCACCAGCCCTGCGCCAGGCCGAGCAGAGCGGGATCCGGGGTGCGGGACATGGGTGGCCCTCCTTCTGACCGCACACGCGTGTCGTCACCTACCAGGATATCTCCCATCCGCAATAGCCCGCGCTTGCAAGTATCGGCGTAGGCAATTATTGTCTACGCCGGTAAGGGTCGATCGCAATGAGATCGGCGCGGCCTGGGATCCCTCCATCGGACCGGATCCCCCACCCCTCCCCTCCCTGAAGGACCCCGTCATGCCCCTCGCACTGCTGGCGCTCGCCATCGGCGCCTTCGGTATCGGCACCACCGAATTCGTCACCTCGGGCCTGCTCCCGGAGATCGCGGACGACTTCGGCGTCTCCATCCCGACCGCCGGCTACCTGACGACCGGCTACGCGCTCGGCGTCCTGATCGGGGCCCCGATCCTCGCGACCCTCGGCAACCGGGTGCCGCGCAAGGCGATGCTCATGGCCCTGATGGGCCTGTTCGTCGCCGGCAACGCGCTCTCGGCCGCCGCCCCCGTCTTCTCGGTGATGCTGGCCGGACGGGTCGTCGCCTCGTTCGCGCACGGCGCGTTCTTCGGCATCGGCGCGATCGTCGCCGCCGGGCTCGTCGCCCCGCAGAAGAAGGCGGCCGCGATCTCGATGATGTTCACGGGGCTGACGGTGGCCAACGTGGTGGGCGTGCCGATGGGCACGATGGTCGGCCAGAGCGCCGGCTGGCGGATCACGTTCTTCCTCATCGCCGGACTGGGCGTCCTCGCCGTCCTCGGCATCGCCGCGCTCGTACCACGGCAGCCCCGCCCCGAACGGGCCCGGATCAGCGGCGAACTGGCCGCCTTCCGCAACCCCCAGGTCGTCCTCGCGATGGCGATGACCGTCCTCGGCTTCGGCGGCGTCTTCACCATGACCACCTACTTCACGCCGATGATGACCGAGGCGGCGGGCTTCGCCTCCTCCTCCGTCACCTGGCTCCTCGTCCTCTTCGGCCTGGGCATGGTGGCCGGCAACCTCGTCGGCGGCCGGTACGCCGACCGCGCGCTGATGCCCATGCTGCTCACCGCCCTCACCGGCCTCGCGATCGTCCTCGCGCTGCTGCCGCTCGCCGCCCACAACAAGATCGCCACGGTGATCGCCGTCCCGCTGATCGGGGCGGCGGGCTTCGCGACGGTCCCGCCCCTGCAGAAGCGCGTCCTGGACCAGGCCGCGGACGCCCCCACCCTCGCCTCCGCCGCCAATATCGGCGCCTTCAACCTGGGCAACGCGATCGCCGCCTGGCTCGGCGGCCTCGTGATCTCCGCCGGCTTCGGCTACACGGCGCCCAACTGGGTCGGTGCGGCCATGGCCGCCTCCGCGCTCCTCCTGGCGCTCGTCTCCCGGGCGCTGGAGCGCCGCATGGGAGCCCGGGGCGAGACGGGCGCGGCCGGCGCGCGGGCGGGCCGCGTCGTGGCGCGGCAGGAGTCCGCGCCGGAGCGGCAGCACTCGTAACTCGGCGGGCGCCGCGCCGGTACCCCGTACGGCTTTCACGCCTCGTACCGCTTCACCTCAGCACCACGCATCACAGCGCAAGCGCCAAGCGCGAACAGCACCACGCGCACAGAACCCACGCACGACAGCACCACGCACGACAGCACCACGCACCACCTAGGAGAACCCGATGACCACCTCCGCCACCGCCACCCCCGTCCTCCCCCTCTCCACGGACGACGCCGATGCGCTCGTCGCCGCCGCCCGCCGGGCCGCGGACGAGCAGGGCGTACGGATCGCCGTGACCGTCCTCGACGCCGGCGGCCACCTGCTGGCCTTCCGCCGGGACGACCGGGCCGTGCTGATCGCGGGGGAGACCAGCACGCGCAAGGCGTTCACCGCGCTGCAGCTGGACGCGCCGACGGCGGACCTGGTCGACGCCGTCCGGCCCGACGGGCTCTTCCACACCCTGCCCACGGCCCTGGACCGCCCGCTGCTCTTCATCGCCGGGGGAGTGCCGCTGCACCGCGACGGCCGCCTCGTCGGCGCCATCGGCGTGGGTGGCGGGGCGCCGGACCAGGACCACGGCATCGCCCTGACCGCGATCAAGGAGGTGCTGGGCGGCTGACGCCCCGCACCGGCCCGGCACCGCAGGCACCGGCCCGGCACCGGCCGCGCACTATTCGCGTGTCCTCCGGTGCCGGGCCGCCTACGCTCGGGGTCCGTGAGCAGACTGCATTTGTTCGACATGGACGGGACCCTGATGCACGGGTCCGCGGCGGCGATCGAGATATCCCGGCAGCTCGGGGTCGAGCGGGAGATCGCCGAACTGGAAAGGGCCTTCGCGGCCCGCGAGCTCGACCCGCCGCGCTTCGCGGAACTGGCCTGCGCACTGTGGCGGGAACTCACCGAAGAACACGTCGCCGCGGCTTTCGACGGGGCGCCCTGGATGGCCGGAATCCGCGACGTGTGGGCGGAGATCCGGGCCCGCGGCGAGCGGTGCGCCGTGATTTCGCTGTCCCCCGGCTTCTTCGTGGAACGCCTGCTGACCTGGGGCGCCGACGCCGCACACGGCTCGCTCTGGCCCGCGGTGCCGTTCCGGGATCCGGTCGATCCGGCGGGGATCCTCGACGCCGGGGCGAAGGTGCGGATCGCCGACGGGCTCTGTGCGGAATTCGGTCTGACCCGCGCCGACTGCGTGGCCTACGGGGACTCGATGTCCGACGCCCAGCTGTTCTCCGTGGTCCCGGTTTCCGTGGCGGTGAACGCGGACCACCACGTACGGGATATCGCGGTCCACGCATATGCGGGCCGGGACCTCAGAGAGGCGTATGAACTCGTCGGCTCCGGTGCGTAGCGCGGTAGGGTCAACGTCCGTTCGCGGAAAGGGCATTGCCTCGCCATAACCGTCCATGGGGTCTGTTCCCGCGGGTGGGGGAGCGGCTGATCCTAGCCTCAACCGGGGCCGTACCACTCGCACTTCCCGCGATTCGCGCGAGGCCGCACAGAAGATGGCATGCTGCGCAGCCTGAACAGCGACCCATGAGCAGAGCGGGGAAATGCGAACACTTCCGGCTAGGACGGAAGTGCGAGGACGGACCGAGAGATGTTCGAGGCGAGACGATGAAGGACGCTCCGACCAGGTCGGCCGACGGCGGCGCGCACGGCAGAGGAAGCGACCGGGGCTGGTTCACCCCGACGCAGCCGCCGGACGGAGCCGGGGCACCCGCCCCGGACGGGCACAGCAGGCCGGGGGAGGGCAGCCCGCCGCCGGGCCACGGGGCGGCGGAAGCCGTACGGCCCGCGCCGCAGCCGGGAAAGCCACAGCCGGGAAAGCCACAGCCGGGAAAGTGGGTGGCGGTGCGGTCGGTGAGGCCTCCGGCGCCGGCTGCTCCCGCCCCCGCCCCTCCCCCGGCCGCTCCCCCTTCTCCCCCGCCCGAGCACCGGCGGCCGGCCGAACACCACCGGCCACCCGAACACCACTGGCCACCCGAGCACCAGCGGCCGGCCGAACCACCGCCCGACCAGAGGTTCCGCCCCGCTCCGGCCCCCGCCCCCGCGACCGGAGCGGCGCAGTCCCCCGACGCCCACGCCCTCCGCAGCACTCTGGCGGAGCTGGAACCCGTGGCCGACAAGGCCACCTCGTACTTCTACGCGCTTCTGTTCATACGGAATCCCGATCTCCGTGCCCTGTTCCCCGTGGCCATGGACGCCCAGCGCGACCGTCTCTTCAAGGCGCTGCTGACCGCCGCCCGGCACGCGGACGACTCCGTCGCCCTCACCGCCTACCTCTCCCGGCTCGGCCGCGGGCACAGGAAGTACGGCACGCTGCCCGAGCACTACCCCGCCGTCGGCGAGTGCCTGCTCGCCGCCCTCGCCCGCTACGCCCCGGCCACCTGGAACGAGGCCACCGAAGCCGCCTGGGTGCGCACGTACACGGCGATCTCCCAGATCATGATCGACGCGGCCGCCGAGGACGAGGAGCAGTCCCCCGCCTGGTGGCAGGCCGAGATCGTGCGCCACGAGCTGCGCACGCCGGACATCGCCGTCGTGACCGTACGGCCCGACCAGCCGTACCCCTTCCTCGCGGGCCAGTACACGACCCTCGAAACCCCCTGGTGGCCGCGTGTGTGGCGGCCCTACTCCTTCTCCGCCGCGCCCCGTCCGGACGGGCTGCTCTCCTTCCACGTGAAGGCCGTGCCCGCCGGCTGGGTGTCCGGCGCCCTCGTCCACCGCGCCCGCCCGGGCGATGTCCTGCGGCTCGGTCCCCCCGCCGGTTCCATGATTGTGGACCACAGCACTGACAACGGCCTGTTGTGCCTGGGCGGCGGCACCGGCATCGCCCCGATCAAGGCGCTGGTGGAGGACGTCGCCGAGCACGGCCGCTCCCGCCCCGTCGAGGTCTTCTACGGGGCGCGCCACGCCGGTGACCTCTACGACATCGACACCATGCTGCAGTTGCAGCGGGCTCACAACTGGCTCTCGGTGCGGCCGGTCGTCTCCGACGGCCCCACCCGCGGCCTGAGCGGCGAACTCCCCGCCATCGTGCGCCAGTACGGCCCCTGGCCCGCCTACGACGCCTACCTGTCCGGCCCGCCCGGGATGATCCGCAGCGGTGTGGACACGCTGGTGGGCATCGGCATCCCGTCCCACCGCATACGTCACGACGAGATCGGCGGCCTCATGGCGGCAGCACCGGGCTGACCTGCACGAACCACGGAACGAACAACGAACACGGAGGCGCGGGGAACTACCCCAGGTCGTCGGCCAGCAGCGCCCGTACGCCCTCGATGTTCGCGTCGAGGTAGGCGCGCAGCGACGGGGGCACCAGCTCCACCGAGGCGATCCCGGCCCGCGTGAAGGGGATCCGCACCACCTCGTACGTCCCGCGCGGCTCGTCGACTTCGGGGCCGTGTCGCAGTGAAAGGTCCATGGAGGCGAGCCGACAGACGAAGAAGTGCTGCACCTTGACGCCGTGGGCGGCGTGGTGGAGGGAGTGCGTGACGGTGTCGACGAAGGCGGGGACGACATCGACGACCTTGGCGCCGAGCTCTTCGTCGACCTCGCGGTGGAGCGCGGCGACCACCGTGGTGTCCTCCGGCTCCATGCCGCCGCCGGGGGTGATCCAGTACGGCGCCTGACCGGGTTTGGTGCGCTTGATCAGGATCATCTCCAGGGCGGCGTGGGGCCCTGGATCGCCGCCGCTGTCGAGGAGGATGGCGCGAGCGGTGCGCTTGACCACTGGACGTTCGGTCATAGGGGACATCTGCCGCGTACGGCGGTCGGCGAAACCCCTGGCGGCAGCCCTTTCTCACCAGGAAACGGCAGCGCGCAGCAGCCACTCGTGTGCCCGTGCGAGGTGCGGGTGGGCCAGCGTGCCGGTCCGTACGACGAGGAAATAGGTGCGCAGCGGGGGGACGGGCGGGTCCAGGAGGGCGACGAGCTCGCCCGTGTCGAGGGCGTCCGCGCACAGGTAGCGGGGCAGCACGCCGATGCCGGCGCCCGCGACGACGCAGGAGAGGACGGCCCGCAGGTCGGGGACGACGACGCTGCCGGAGGCGACGGGCTCGGTGTCGAAGACGGCGGCCCAGTAGCGGGTGACGAGCGGCAGGGTCTCGTGGACCTCGACCACGGGCAGGTGCTCCAGGGCCCGTACGCCCTTGTCGCGCACGACGGCCGGTCCCCCCAGCCGCGCCGCCCAGCGCGGCGCCGCCACGAGGACGTGCTCCTCGTCGCAGAGCGGGGTGGCGGTCAGCAGCCGGCCTCGCGGGCGCACGGTGGTGATCGCGAGGTCGTGGTGGCCGGCGGACAGGCTCTCGAAGAGCTCGTCGGACGTGCCGTGGGCGACGCGCACGGTCAGGCCCTGGGCGATGAGGGGGGTGAGCGCGGGGAGGGCGCGCAGGCCGGTGAACTCGGGAGGGCCGGCGAGGTGGAGGGTGCGCTTCGGCGCCCCCTCCTCGTCGATGCCGGCCTCGGTGATCTCCAGGAGCGCGTCGACGTGCGGCGCGATCTTGTGGGCCAGTTCCTCGCCGGTGGTGGTGGGGCGCACGCCGCGGGCCAGGCGGAGGAAGAGGGGGCGGCCCAACTGCGTCTCCAGCGTGCGGATCTGGCCGGTGACGGCGGGCTGGGAGAGGCCGAGGAGGGCCGCGGCGCGGGTGAAGGACCCGGCCCGGTGCACCGTGACGAACGTGCGCAGCAGGGCCAGATCCATGCCGTCTCCCCTGACTCGGTGCTTGCCGGTCGTAGGGGAACTATAAATAAGTCGATAGGGCTGTGTCGCCGGTGTGATTGGACACTGACGCAGAGTCAACTAGCCTTGACCGGGTGGTCATTCGTGCGGGGGTCGCGCGTCCGGCCACGACGGCTCGAGTCAAGAGGGGGGAGACTCGAGCCGTCGCCCCTACTCGCACCGTCTGACCTGCGGGTTTGTGGTGCGGGTAGGGCTTCCAGATGTGCTCTGGGGAGAATCTGGGGAGTTTCAGCACCGGGGGAGCGGCGGGCGCCGCGGGCGGGACGTAGCCCATCATGCGGTCGACGGCGTCGGCCCCCTTCTGGCCGGACTGCGGCATGAAGTGCGCGTAGTGCTCGAACGTGATCGTAGGCGTCTCGTGGCCGAGCCAGTGAGACAGCGTGACGATGTCCTCGCCGCCCTGGAGCACGGTGGAGGCGTACGTGTGGCGCGTGATGTGGAATCCGAGCTTGCGGGGCATCTTGAACGTCCCGCGCCGGGCCCCCGGGGGCGGAGCGGGGATCACGCCGGCTTTGACGAGGGCCGGTTTCCAGGTGCGCAGGTTCCAGGTGTTGAAGTTGTTCGCCGCCCCGTTGACCGTGGTCATCACCAAGCGGTGAGTCTGCGTCTCCGTGGCCGTCGACTCGCCCCACGGAAGCTCCACCGCGACGGGCGGAAACTTCGCCATGTGATCACGCGCCTCCGCCTCCACGGAGGGGGCCATGGGGACGACGCGGGTCTTCTCGCCCTTGGGGAGCTTGTAGAAGATCTTGTTGTTGATCATCTGCACCTGCCGGCGCACATGGATCACATGCTGTTCGAAGTCGAAGTCCTCTTCCGCGAGACCGAAGACCTCGCCCTGCCGCAGGCCGCACCCGGTGCCGAGCACGACTGACAGGCGATGGCGGGGGGAGATCGCCGCCAGGACCCGCTGGACGACCGCCGCAGCCCACGCTTCCCGCTTCTCCTTGATCTTCTTCGACGGGAAGACAACCGACTTGGACCGAGCCGGATTCTGCGCAATGCGCTTGTCATCCACCGCAACATCGAGGATGTTTCGCAGCGTCGAACAGATGCTGTGTGCATAGGTGTTGGCAAGCTTGGCCACCTTGTCCAACTGGACGATGAACTTACGCACCACCGCGGCATCGATGTGAATCAGCGACAGGTGGCCGACGAAGTTGTGGATGTGGTTGAGCTGGTGGCGGACGTTCCGCGAGCTCTTCTCCGTGCCGCCCTTGCCCTCCAACCACACAGTGGTGATGTACTCAGAGAGGGTAATCAGGCCGTCGCGCGGGTCGGCGAAGGTGCCGCGGCTTACGTCCGTCTGAGAGGTGGAGAGCCACGCCTTAGCGTCGCCCTCCAGCTCGAACGAACAGTCCGCGACACCGGGTATGCCGGCCACCCGGTATCGCTTGCCTTTCCCGTAACGGGCAGTCCGCTTGCGCTTGCCGGTGACCGGGTCTTTCTTCTTGGTCAGCCAGCGATCCTCAATGTATCCAGGCACTCAAGGTCTCTTCTGTGAAGGCGGAGCCGCACCCGAAGCATGTGCTCCGTGACTTGCAGCTCCTGCGCCGCTTCTTCGTAGGAGTCCGCCCAGCGCATCGCGGCCTCAAGGGCGGCGGTGGAGATCAGCCGGCGGGCCGCGGCCTCATCGGCGCGGCTTTCCTGCCGGCGGCCCCAGATGTGGGCGGCGGGGTGTTCAACCGCGCGGCAGTCGACGTCACCGCGGTGCGCGTGCTCAACCTCGTGGGCGAGCGCGCACCGCTCTTGGACGGCCGTAAGCCGGTTGGCAAGGAGGATCAGACGACGGGACGGGACCCACCACGCCCATGAATCGGACAGCTCCGCGTACCGGACGTGCAGGCCAAGCTGCTCGGCCCGCTCCAAGGGGGAGTAGAGCTCCCCGGCAGATTCGGGTACGCGGGCGCACACGGGGTCAGGGGAAAGCCGTGCCGTTGCGGCCTTCCGGTTGTAGGCATGGGTCATCATTCGTCCCCCCATTTCAAACTGTGAAGCGGCCGTCCGATCATGAATCGGCTGCACAGATGCGTGCAAGTGGCATTTACAGTGGTATTTGCTTGAAATGGGGTTGTGTTTGGGACGAACCTGTTACAGGTTTACAGGTTTTCCCCGTCAAACCGGCGGACGGCCTCGTCCACCGCGTTGCGGTCGCTCTCGGGCCCGCCGTCGCCCTTGGCGGAATGCGCGACCGCTTCGAAATGCTCCTGGGTCAGCCGTGGGCGCTCCGACTGCGCGCGCATGGTGAAGGCGAGGAGCCTTTGGGTGGCTGCCTCAAAATCTGCGATCGCCTCCGGCGGGGCTCCGTGCTGCTGACATGCCATCTGGAACTTGAGTGCGCCGTACATGGCTCGGGCGACCTCATCGATTCCGCTCATGGCGGGCTTCACTTCCGCCTCCACCACGGGTACCTCGGGGGCCGAGGTCGGGGCGGGCATGCCGGATAGAACGTCGTCGACGCAACTGGGCGCCCAGCCCAGCGCGGTCGCGATGAGTGTCAGGGTGTACGGTCGCCGACCTTTCGGGGCGGTACCTCGCTCGGCGTTCTTCACGCTGCCCACGGACACGCCGGCGCGTTCGGCGAGTTCCTGCTGGCTCAGGCCCTGGCGCTCCCGCTCCTGGCGCAGGGCGGCGCTGAGTACCGGCCAGCGCTCTTGTGGCATGTCGGTCACGATCCTTGCCCCGTCGTTGGCTAGCCGTGGTTTCCCCGGTCGTGGTCAAAGTACGTCCCCCTTCTCTTGATCTGCAACGCGTCGAAACGCGCCGCAACGCCATGGAACGCCATGAGGTCATCGATGTCAATCGAATGGCTTTTAACGCTTGTTTCGTTGTCCTTCGTTGTCTAAGTTGATGGCGCGGGGGGCAACAAGGCCCCCGCTGAACCCAGGGGGGTTTTGTGATCACTGGCGCCGTCATCGCCTCATCCACGGCCCATGCAGACGTCATCCGGCCGGCTGTCCTGCGCACCGCGCAGGCCGCCGCCTACCTCGGCGTGGCCGTCCCGACCCTGCGCACCTGGCGTCACCGCCGCCGCGGGCCCAAGTCCTTCCGCATGGAAGGCCACGTTGTCTACCGACTCGTCGAACTCGACGCCTACTTGGACGCGTGTGAGGCGGCCGACTCCCGGTCGAACCCGGAGTTGAACCCGCTCAACCAGGCGCGGCCGAAGCGCGACCGGTCCGGCCGCCGCGTGAGTGAGCGGTGGGCGGCATGAGCGCCTGGGTCATCGTCGGGTCCCTGCTCGTCGGCGGGGCGACCGCGGCGTGGCTCATCCGTACCGAGGGCATGCCCGGCCGCCGACGTGGCCGGCACCGCGGGGGTGACATCCGATGACCACACCGCAGATACCCGCCGCCCGCCTCCTGGGCACCTTCGCCCCGGGCACGGCCGAGTGGGATCGCGCCCGTTCGGGCCTCGTTATCACTGCTACAGAAGTTGCGGCCGTCATGGGACTGTCGCCCTGGCGGACCCGCGCGTCCCTGTGGCACAGGAAGGCCGGGACCGCCCCGGCAAAGACGGTCGCATCCACAGCCGCCATGAAGTGGGGCACCCGCCTGGAGCCGGTGATCGCCGACGTCTTCGCGGAAGCCCACCCGGACCTCGCCGTCCACACCACGGGCACGTGGGCCAACCGGGCCCGGGGCTGGCAGCGCGCCACCCCGGACCGCATCCTCACCCCCGCCGACGGCGGGCCGGCGTCCCTGCTGGAGATCAAGACCAGCCGTCACGAAGAGGACTGGGCCGACGGCGTTCCCCTCTACTACCGCTGCCAGGTCCTTTGGCAGCTCGACACCCTCGGTCTCGACACGGCTCACGTCGCGGTCCTGGTGGCAGGACAGGACTACCGCGAGTACACCGTCCCCTACGACGCTGCCGAGGCTGAAGTGCTGCGGGAGTCGGCAGCCGAGTTCTTGCGGAGCGTGGCTGCGGGCGAGCCGCCGCTGTCGGACGAGCGCCCGGTCCTGCCCCCTGCTTCCGGGCGCGTGCCGGAACCGGTGGGTGACGTCGACATCGCCCCGGACCTCGCCGAGGCGTACCGGTCCGCGGTCCTCGATGCTCAGCGCGCCGACGCCCGTAAGGCGGACCTCGCCGCCGCCGTCCTGGCCGTCATGGGCGATGCCCGCCACTGCCGCGCGGCCGGACAGAAGATCGCCACCCGGACCGTGCGTCCCGACGGCAGTACCCGGTCCCTCATCCCCAACCGCACCTACATGAAGGCAACAGCATGACCAGCTCCACGCCGGCCGCCGCCGTCCACACCGTTCGGGACGACGCCGCGACCACGCCCGGGGAAGCCGCCCCGGGCGCGGTGCACCTTGACCAGTTCCGCGCCCAGCGGCGCGCCAATTCCCTCCTCGCCCGCATCCGCGCGGCGGCCGATCGCGACCAACTCGCCCTGGTGCAGGAACTCATCCTCGACCACGGCCTGACGGAAGGGGAGTTCTCCGCCAACGACTTCCGCCGTCAGCTTCCGGACGGCCTGCCTCACGGCCTCCTCGGCGCCGCGGTGCGCGGCCTGGCCGCCTCCGGCGCGATCACCGCCACCGGCCGGACGGTGCCGAGCACGGCGCCGGCGACGCACGGCCACCGCATCACCGTCTACCGCATCACCGCGGCGCCGGAGGAGACAGCACCCGCGGCGTGAACACGCCCGCCCGGTGAGCGGGCGGGCCGCGTGCAATCAGTCAGGACCAGGGGAGGGGAACAGAACATGTGGGCGCGGCTGGACGATGGCTTCCACTCACACCCGAAGATCATCCGGGCAGGCAACGCTGCCGCCGGGCTGCTGGTGAGGGTCATTTCGTATGCAGGTCAGCACCTGACGGACGGCGTCATCCCGGGGGCGGTCGTGCGTGAGTACGGGACCGCGCCGCAGATCCGCAAGCTGTCCGCCGTCGGGCTGCTGCACACCGCCGGGCACGAGTGCGTGCGCTGCCCGCAGCCGGACCCCGGCGACTACCTCGTCCACGACTTCCTCGCCTCCAACCCCTCCAGATCCCGCGTCGAAGCCGACCGCGAGCGAGCAGCCGAGCGCCAGCGGCAGGTACGAGCGGCAAAAACCGCCGCTGCTCCGGACGCGAACCGCGCACGAACCACGCCCGCTTCACGTCCGAAGCGCACGCGAAACGACGCCGATTCGACCCCTCGTTTTCCGGCAGCGCCGCAGGTCAAAGAGGTGCGTCACGCCGGACGCCTCGCGGGCGCGCACGTAGACCCGACCCGTCCCGACCCGAGTTCTATCCCTACCGGGATAGAACAGTCCCCCCTTCACCCCCCACAGCGCTCACCGGCCGGGCCGGAAGCGGCTGGCGTCCCCGCCTTCGCGCAACCGCTCGCCGATCAACTCGCCGCGGCCGGATGCCACGTGGGATGGCGAACCGACAGCGCCGACCGCGACGCACTCCGCAGACACCTCGACCGCATCCCCGCCGACCGGCTCGTGGACGCCGCACGCCGTGCATGGAACCCCGCCAACCCGCCACGCACCATTCGTTACCTGCTGAAGGTCTGGGATGCCCTCCCCGACACCCCCGCCGATGCACCCGCCGCACCCCTCCCCGGCCCCTTCGTGGACCGGCACCAAGCCGCCAGCGACGACCAGTTCGCCCGCGCCCTGGACCGCGCCCGCGCCCGCATGGCCGCCGAAGACGCTGCCGAGACCGACGCACAGAAAGCCCTGATCTCGTGACCCCCGAAGAAACCGTGGCCCTGACCCGCTATGTCCGCGCCATCTGCCCCGGCCAGCGCTTCGACGAGTACACCCCCGACGCCTGGCACGACGTCCTCGCCCCCTACAACCTCGCCGACGCCCGCGCCGCCGTCATCGCCCTCGTGGACAGCGGCAAAGCCTTCGTGGCCGTAGGCGAGATCACGGCGAAGGTGCGCGAACTGCGCGCCGGCCGCTCCCGCCACATCCACGGCCCCGGCCAGCACCCGGAGATCCCCGACGCCGACCCCGACGACATCCCCGCCTACCTCGCCGCCGTCCGCGCCCAGCGCATCCGCGCCGCCGACCCCACCACCCGCCGCCGACCCCTGGCCGAACTCCTCGCCGCCACCGGCCGCCACGTCCCGAAGGAACTCCGCCCTTGACCAGCCGGGGGAGTGCGAGGAAGACGGCGCCCGCCGCATCGGCTTCCGCGTCTACCTCTCCAGCCTCTCCTGCCGCTTCTGTCACACCAAGGTCAACAGCGGCCACAACGGCCCCTCTCGCGGCCCCGCACCCGCAATCGCGGCCTATGACCGGCAGGAGTCCGTAATCGCCCCACACGGAGCCGTACAGCCATTCGAGCCTGCGGGGTCGGTTCTGCCCTGCCCCGCCCCGCCAACAAGCGCCCACAGGAACCTCGTGCCGCCGATCAAGATCACCCCACCGCCCTACGTCCCCCGCAGTAATGAGTACCGCGTCCCCTGCGCGACCGCCCCCGCCCTCTTCTTCCCACCCGACCGGCAAGAGCTGCCGAAGGAGTACGCCGAGCGCGTCGCTGCGGCCAAGGAGGTCTGCTCCGGCTGTGCCATCCGCTCTACCTGCGGTGCCTGGGCCCGCGAGCACAGGGAGTGGGGCATCTGGGGCGGTCGCACCGAAGCGGAGCACGCCTACCGCCCCACCTCCCGACGCCACATCGCACGCACGGAAGCCGCCGCCGCATGACCAGAACCACCGCCACCACCATCACCGACGACCGCCTGGACGACCTTTACGAGCGCCTCGCCACCGCCGCCCACATCGCCGACACCCTCCTGTGCACCACCCACCGGCGCACGGAGATCGTCATCACGCTGCGGGACTTGTGCGCCGGCGACATCACCCCAGGCCACGCCATAGCCCAGATCGCAGCCTGACCCCGTCGGCAGCAAGGAGGACGCACACCATGACCGACCCCAGCCGCCCCACCTGCACCATCTGCCACCGCCCCCTGTGGGCCGACGAGTGGCACCGATTCGCGTGCCGTCCGTGCGAACGACGGATCGCCGACCACCTCGACCACCTCCCGGAACTGATCCACGATCTTCATGGACTCCTGACCCCCGGATCCCGTCGCGCGCTGGACGGACCCATCACCCGCTCCAGCGTCGAACCGCCGGCCCCGATCCGCCTCGACATCCTCGACCGCATCACCGCCGCCGCGGCCGTGCTGGACACCTGGCTCGCCGACTGGCACGACCACCTCCAATGGCCGTCCCCCACGTACCGCACCGATCCACTTGCCGAGGCCGCCGCCGCCCTGCGGACCAACCTGCCCTGGGCCGTCGAACAGCACTTGGCGATAGACGATTTCGCCCAGGAGATCGCCGACCTTCACAGCGACGCAACCGGGCTCCTGGACCCCGGCAAGCGCGCCCGGCGCATCGGGCACTGCCCCGCCCCCGCACCCGACGACCCCGCGCAGGCGTGCGGCGCCGTCCTGCGCTACATCCCCGGAGCGGCCACCGTCACGTGCCGGTGGTGCCGCACTACCTGGGACGCCATCGACCTGGGCGCAGCGCTCGCCCTAGCCGTCTGACCAGCAGAGGTATTTGGGGATCCCCTCCGGCCGTGTCACACTCAATCGCAGCACCCCCCGTATGTCCGCATACCGGTGCGAAAGCCAGAAAGCCCCTCCGGCCCCTCCCCCCCCCGGCCGGAGGGGCTTTCTCGTACCCAGGCGGAGGCAGACGCACGTGTCCCCAACCACTCCCCTTATCTGCGACACCGTCGCCGCCGCCCACCACTTTCACGTCACACCCGCCACGGTCCGCCAGTGGATCCACCGCGGCCACGTCCGACGGTCCGGCTACGACCAAGCCGGTCGGGCCCTGGTCGACCTGCGCGAAGTCCGCGACTACGTGACCCAGCGGGGCACCACGGCAGCGTGAGCGCCTGCACGAAAGGTCGCGCCCCGTGTCTCAACTCGCCCTGATCGACGCCGCCCCCGTGACCACCGGGCGCGTCCTGCCGGGCATACAGCCGTTCTCCGTCCTCCGGACAGACCTGGGCCCGTGGCGAGACCGCCGCCGCGCCTGGGAAGACCTCGGGCTGCACAGCCGACGAGGACGCGACGTCACCACCTTCAACACCGGCGGTTCCTTCGGCCGGAGGCTCGCCGACGTCAACGGCGGGCTCTCCACCTTCGATCCGGTCCTCGCAGAGGCGTCCTACACCTGGTACTGCCCGGACGGCGGGCAAATCCTCGACCCCTTCGCCGGCGGCTCCGTGCGCGGCCTCGTCGCCGCCAACGGCGGTTTCCGGTACACCGGTATTGACCTGTCGCCCGTCCAAATCGACGCCAACGAGGAAGCCGCCGCAGACTGGCGCACCCGCGACCTCCTCGCCTCCGAACCTCGATGGATTCACGGCGACGCGCTCGAAGAACTCCCCGAACTGCCGACGGCCCACGCGGACTACGTCTTCACCTGTCCGCCGTACCACGACCTTGAGCGATACAGCGATCACCCGGCCGACCTCTCCGCCATGAGATGGTCGGAGTTCGCCGAGGCATACAGCGCGATCATCGCGGAGACCGTTCGCTGCCTCGCGCCCCATCGGTTCGCCACCTGGGTCGTGGGCGAGGTCCGCAACAGCGGAGGAATCGCCCGCGGCCTCGTGCCGCTCACCATCGCCGCACACGAAGCGGCCGGCGCCCGCCTCTACAACGACGCGATCTTGGTCAACACCCTCGGCACCGTCCCCATGCGACTCGGTGCCCAATGGCGCGCGTCCCGCAAGATGGGCAGACACCACCAGTACGTACTGACCTTCATCAAGGGCGACCCCCGCAAGGCCACCGCCTCACTGCCGACTCCCTGACCCACCACCGCCCCCACCGGGGTAGCCGGTCCCTGCCTCCGGGGAGGCACCCGCACCGCACGGGTGAGCCGGTTCGACTCCGGCCGGGATCACCAGGGAGTCCGCACCGCCCACTAGTAACCGGTCCTCGACATCGAGGGCGAGCCGAACGGGGTCGCAAGCCCGTGCGGACTCCTTACACGCCCGCCTGACCCAAGGGAGAGGTGCGCGGCCAATGCGCAGCCAATTGGCTCGGTTATGCCGCAGAGATCCCGGTTCGAACCCGGGGGCGGGCACCACACACCCAACCGTCACCTGCCGCTGCCCGGAGGTGACGGCCCCTGCCCTGGCACACCAGCAACCGCGCCGACCGCCTCCCGGGGAACTGGGCCACCATCCGGACCCGCGTCCTTACTCGCGACCCGGTGTGCCGCATCTGTGGCGTCCGTCGTTCGACCCAGGTCGACCACATCAAGGCCATGACCGACGACCACCGTGACCGCGCCCTACAGGGCGTATGCGGCCCCTGCCACGCCCAGAAGAGCGCGGCCGAGGGCGCCGTCGGCCGCGCCCGCCGCCCCGGCCGGCGCCGCCCCGACGACCCCCACCCTGGACGACTGGGGTAACTCTGTGTGACTGCCCCCTGGGGGGTGACCCCCCTCCCCGGTTCCGACCCAGGGCGATGGGTAATGCACTTGCCTTCCTGTACGGGTTTCCGAGCCCGCGAACCGGGGTCTTGATCAGCGTTGCCCGTGCATCACGCATCCCGCCGCTACTCGGGGTGGCCTGCCGAGGTCGTGAGGCAACGCGCGGGAACCGCCCGTCCCCACGAGTAGCTCGCACCTCTGGTGCGGCCGGTAGGGGCGTAAGGCGGGTGGTCTCCCGCTCCCTCTTTCCCTGAGGAGCCATGCACGCCTTCGCTGTGAGTAATTCGTGCTGGTCAGAACAGGGAAGGCGACCTCCGTGCAGGAATGCATCCCGGTGCAGGGGTGCTGCGGCAGCCACCTCTCTGTCTGGGCCAGGTGAGACTTGGTGTGTGACGGGAGGCTTCGCCTCGTTGGCTTGATCAGTAGCAAGGTGGCCGTTCCGGACCATTCCTTCTCGTATTCAGCCAGGTTTCGCTGCTATCGCCTGATCTTCAATGCTGCCTCCTACTGTCGGGGCACCAAAGCAGCCGCGACGAGGGGTTTTCCATGGTTGAAAGCGCACGGTACGGGGCGATCGACTTGGCCGTAACCTCCGGGTTCACCCGGGTGTGGGACGACAGGGGGTCAAGGGCCGACCGGAACGGGGCGTTCTTCTCCCCGAACGTCTCCTGGAACAACTGGCTGGCCGGCTGGCGGATCCTGGCCCACGTCGGCCGACCCAGCTACGTGGACATCAACCACCAGGCCACTGCGCTCCTGGCCCGCAGCGCCTCCCACGACATGCTCAGGCCCCCCACGGACTTCGAGCTCATCTGGCGGGACCGGGGATCGGGAGCGGACGCGAACGGCGCGGTGTGGCGGCCGATCCCGCCCGCCGGGTACGTCGCGCTCGGCGATGTGTTCACCGGCTCGTGGGCCAAGCCCGACCCCGCCTGGCACGCCTGTGTCCGCAAGGAGGCCGGAGGACGTAAGTACGTCCGGGAGGCGCAGATCGCCGAGCTGATCTGGGACGACCGCGGTTCCGGGGCCGATGCGAACGTGTCGGTGTGGCAGGTCCGCAACCCCGGGTACCCCTCGGACAGCGAGGAGCGGCTCATCCTCGAAGCAGACGCCTTCGTCGCCGGCAACCAGTACACCAGGCCCAGCCGCACGGTGTGGGTCCTGGACCTGCCCGCCCTGGTGGTCAAGCGCAACCCGCCGCAGGTCCCGGTGCTTGCCTCGCACCAGGAGCCGGATCCCATCGCCCAGGTGACCGACCGCTCGGTGACGGTGCCCTGCACGGTCATCACGGATCCCAACGCGACGCCCGCGTGGCAGGCGCAGTACTCCCCCTTCTACACGCTGGAGCGGCGGGTCAACTACACGCTGAAGATGTTCCGCAACAACCAGCACGGGACAGTCGAGCAGCCCGACAGCCAGGCCGTCAGGACCGGTGTCTCAGAGGAGCAGAGCGACGAGTTCAGCGAGCGCACCACCATTACGGTTACCGCCTCGGCCGGAATCAACATCAAGGCGTTCTCCTCCTCCGTGGAGACCAGCGTGTCCAGGGAACTCGGCTACAGCAGCCGTTACGGAGTCACCCAGCTCAACGAGACCACCACGACCTGGAGCATGGTCACACCGCCGCACTCCTCGGGCGCACTGTGGTCGGCCACCCACGAGATCATCGCCCTCCGCAAGGACGGCGACACGGTCGGCGGCCAGGGCGGCCTCACCTTCGACGTCGACTCCCGCGTCTCGGGCGAATACCCCAGCGGCGCCGGGCTCAAGGTCTTCGTCGACGACACCGAGACCACCGCCGACGACCTCAAGGCCCAGCCGTTCGGCGAACCCGAGACCAGCATCTCCAACGACGCCCCCGACTTCATCACCGACTGACAAGCCCAAGCCCCGCCGCGCCCGCCTGCCGCACCATCCGGGCGGGCGCGGAAGGGTGAAGCGGGGCTGTGGGTGGTCGATGACAGCTTCGGCCTTCTCCTGCACCGGAACTTCCTTCCCTCTCAGTGGATATCTGATGAACACAAGCGGCCGGAGGTGATCGCGTGGGCACCCGCGGGCCCGTGCCGAAGCGTTCTGCAGAGCGGCGCCGCCGCAACAAGGACGGCACCGAATCGGTACGCGCATCATCTGCTCCAGGCGCGGTCGAGTGGCCGGAGCCGGAGGCTGGTTGGCACGCCATCGCCCGTGACTGGTACGTCTCCTTGGGCGCCTCTGGCCAGTCACAGTTCTACGAGCCCTCCGACGTGGCGACCGCTCGCTACGTCGCCGAGGCCATGTCCCGGAACCTCGCGGCCGGTGCCCGGTTCTCTGCCCAGCTATTCGCCGCCGTCTCCTCCGCCATGACCGAACTCCTCACCACCGAAGGCGCCCGACGCCGCGTGCGCGTTGAGCTGGAGCGGGCGCCCGCCGAGGAGGAGACCCCGGCCGGTGTGACCGCCATCGCGGACTACCGGGCCGCTCTCGGCGCCTGACGCCTGACTCCCGGAGGGGGTGGTCGCCGCGACCGCCCTCGCCGAAGAGGATCTTCCCCCGGACGTCATCGAGCCGGTGGTCATCGGCCCGACGTGGTGCCGCGGGCCCGACGGGCGGTTCGTCCTACCGGAGTTCTCGCTGGGCTGGCACGTCCTGTCGTGGACCGCTGAGTATCTTCAGCACTCCGCCGGAACGCCCTGGAGGTACACCCCGGAACAGGCACGTTTCACTCTCTGGTACTACGCCGTCTCTCCGGAGACGAATCGATTCCTCTACCGGGACGCGGTGTTCCAGCGGTTGAAGGGCCACGGGAAAGACCCGCTCGCCGCGACCTACGCCGCGGTGGAGTTCGTGGGCCCGTGTCGGCCGTCGGGCCGTGTCGCCGGTCCCAACGATCCCTCCGGGGTTCCGGAGGGGCAGCCCCTCGGGCAGCCCCATCCGGATCCTTGGGTGATGCTCGCGGCGGTCACGCAGTCGCAGACCCGCAACACCATGATGATCTTCCCGGGGCTCTTCAGCCCGCGGGCCATCGAGGAATACTCCATCGACCTCGGCAAAGAGGTCATCTACGCCCACAAGGGCCGGGCCCGGATCGAGGCTGTCACCTCGTCGCCCCGCGCTTTGGAGGGCTCCAGGGCATCCTGGAGCTTGATCAACGAGCCGCATCACTGGCTGTCGACCAACGGGGGCCACGATATGGCAGCCGTGATCGAACGGAATGCCACCAAATCGGCTGACGGCTCCGCCCGAACCCTCGCAATCACGAACGCTTACGAACCGGGGGAGAACTCGGTCGCGGAGCGGACGCGGGAAGCTTGGGAGGACGCGCAGGCTGGCCGCGCCGTGGACACGGGTCTTCTCTACGACTCCCTGGAGGCCCCGCCCGGTGCCAAGCTGACGGCCGCATGGGCGCCGAAGGTGATCGAGGCCGTTCGCGGGGATGCTACCTGGCTGGACATCGACCGCATCGTGGCCTCGATTCTCGACGTGCGGAACCCCGCCTCCCGGTCGCGCCGGTTTTGGTACAACCAGATCGTTGCCGCAGAGGACGCGTGGTGCGCGCCCTATGAGTGGGATGCCTGCGCCCGGCCCGACTTGACCCTGTCCGACGGCGACGAAGTCGTGCTGTTCCTCGACTGCTCCAAGAGCGACGACGCCACCGGCCTGGTGGCCTGCCGCATGTCCGACGGCCACGTCAGCACCCTCGGGGTGTGGCAGCGACCGCCGCAGGTCGACGTGTGGAACGTGCCGCGCGAGGACGTCGACGGGGTGGTGGACAACGCCTTCAACAGGTTCCGGGTGCTGGCGTTCTTCGCCGATCCCGGCACGGGCGAGGACCAGGTGGACGGTAGCCGCTACTGGGACCGCTTCATCGACGCCTGGGCGGAACGGTACGGCGCCCGGCTCCTGGTCCACGCGACGACGACCGGCACCCGCCGGCATGCCGTCGAGTGGGACATGGGCGGCGACCGCCGCCGCCAGGAGGAATTCACCCACGCCGTGGAGCGTGCTGAAGTGGACATCCTGGAACGGCAGTTGACGCACGACGGCCACAAGGTCATGCGCACCCACGTCCGCAACGCGCGACGGCGCACGAACGCCTTCGGCATCACGATCGGCAAGGAACACCGGGCCTCCCCCCGGAAGATCGACCTTGCCGTCTGCATGGTCGGCGCCCGCATGCTCCGCCGCCTCGTCATCACCAGCAGCAAGTACGGCAAGCGCCCCCGGGCGCGCGGTAAGGGACGCGTGATCGTCCTCGGATAGCAGCGAGGAGACCACGCACCTTGTCCACCCCTGCCCTGCCCACCCTCGCCCTCGCCGACGCCGAGGCCGCCACGCTGTCCCGGCTGGTGGCCACGGCGGCCGAGGACACATGGCGCCTGCGGACGCTGGACGACTACTTCACCGGCCTGTCCCGCATGGCGAACCTCGGCATCGCCGTGCCGCCGGCGCTCCAGGCCGTCCGTACTGTCACGGGGTGGCCGCGGATCATCGTGGACGCCCTGGACGAGCGCCTCGACATCGACAGCCTGAAATGCCCGGACGATGTCGGGGCCGAGGCCGCGGTGGGCGCCATCTGGGACGCCAACGACCTCGCCGTGGAATCGCAGCTCGCGCACCAGGACGCCCTGGTCTACGGCCGGTCGTATCTCGCGGTCGGCGTTGACGAGTGGGGCGATCCGCTCGTGTCGGTGGAGTCGCCGCAGCACATGAGTGTGGACTACGACGTCCGCACCCGCACCGTCCGCGCGGCCCTGCGCCTGATCACCGCGGGTCCCCAGAGGTCCGCCACCCTCTACCTGCCCGATCAGACGGTCTACCTGGAAGGCTCCGGGACCGGGTGGACGGTGGCCGACCGGCAGCCACATAGCCTCGGCGTGGTCCCCGTGATCCGCCTCGCCAACCGGCAGCGGATCGCCGACCGGCGCGGCTCCTCCGAGATCACCGAAGAGGTGCGCGCCCTGACCGACGCCGCGTGCCGGACCCTCCTGGGTCAGGAGATCGCGAGGGAGTTCTTCGCCGCCCCGCAGCGCTATGTCCTTGGTGCTTCCGAGGGAAGCTTTCAGGGCCCGGACGGCACGCAGCGAAGCGCGTGGGAGACCTACATCGGCCGCTACCTCGCCCTGGAGCGCGACGAAGACGGCGCGGTTCCCGAGGTCGGTCAGTTCCCGGCCTACGACCCGGGCGTCTACGGCCGCATTGTCGACACCTACGCCCGCCTCGTCGCCGGCGTCACCGCCCTGCCCGCGCACATGCTCGGCTACACCACCGACAACCCGGCGAGCGCCGAGGCCATCCGCAGTGCGGAGGCCCGGCTGATCAAGAAGGCAGAGCGGCGCCAGCGGAGTTTCTCCGGCCCGTGGTCGCGCGCGATGCGCCTCGCCCTCCAGCTCACCGGCGTCACCGCACCCGTGCCGACCGTCAACGTCCAGTGGCGCGACCCCTCCACCCCGACGGTGGCCGCCCAGGCTGACGCCACCACCAAACTGGTGGCCGCCGGGGTATTGCCGGCGGACTCGGAGGTCACGTTGGAACGGGCCGGTATCGACCGCGCCCAGCGGCAGCGCATCGCCGCCGACCGGGCCCGCAGCGCCGGCCGGGACGCCCTGGACCAGATCGCCCGCACCCTCACCAGCGACAACCGCGCCAGCAAGGCCGACTACCAGGCCGCCGCATGAAGATCCTTCGGGCACTCGCTGACGGGCACCGCCGCAGGCAGGAAGCCCTGTCACGGGTCCTGCGGACGGAGTACCTGACGGCATGGGCGCGCCACCGAGCCGCACCCCCGGGCCCGGAGGCCGAGCGGGCGTGGTCGGCGACGGTCGCGCGCATGGTCCATAAATACGGGCTGGCCTCTGCGTCCCTCGCCGCCGACTACTACGACGAGGCCCGCCGGGCTGCCGACGTGAAGGGCTCCTTCATAGCGACGGTGGCCGACCCGCCACCCCTGGCTCAGATCACCGCCGCCCGCAACGCCGTGCGCCGGACCGCCGCATCCCGCCCCCGCGACGAGCACGGGGCGGAAGCCGTGGAGGCGTGGCGCCGCACGCAGCAGGAACGCGACCTTGCCGCCGTGCAGCGCCTCGCCGCGCAAGCCGGCCGCCGCACGATCGAGCAAGCCGCCCGCGCGGACCCCGAGGCCATCGGATGGGTGCGCGTGACCGGCGGCACCTGCTGCGCCTTCTGTGCCCTCCTCGCCATCCGCGGACTCATCTACGGCGACCGCACCCGAGCGGTGCGCACCAGTTCCGGCGACCCGTACCACGACCGCTGTGCCTGCACCCCCGAGCCGGTCTTTCGAGGCCGGACGTCCGAGGACGAGCCGCAGGTCGCCGAGTGGGAAAAGCTGTACTACGACGCCTCCCACGGCGTGTACGGCACGGAGAAGCTCCGAGCCTTCCGGCGTGCTTTCGATGCGAAGTACGGCAGGGGCCGCGCCCCCGCCCCGACCGCCTGACACCCCCTGCCCCGTTCCGCAAGGCCGCCTTCCGCTGCCCGCCCTGCCCTGCCCCCCGGCCCCGTCACCCACCCCTGTGATGTGGCCTTTTGCACGCCCGGAGGCTGTCACTCATGCCCCACCCTGACCCCACCACCGCGCCGGACGGAACCGCCGTCCAGGACGACGCGCCGCACCCCTGGGAGGACCCCACCGCCGCCCGCACGGAGATCGAGCGCCTTACCGCCGAGCTAGCCGGCCATGCCGCGCGCGTCGCCGAGCTGGAGCCCGCCGCCGCCCAGCTGTATCAGCTCCAGGAGGCCGGTAAGACCGAGGCCCAGCGACTTACGGAGCGCGCGGAGGCCGCGGAGCGCCTGGCCGAACAGACCCGCGCCGAGTTGATCCGCGCGCAGGTCGCGCACTCCAAGGGCCTCACCGCCCGACAGGCCGCACGCCTCGTCGGCACCACCCAGGAGGAACTGGAGGCCGACGCGGACGAACTGCTGGCCGACCTCACCCCCACACCGGCCGGCCACCGCCTCATGCCGCCAGACCCCTCGCAAGGCTCTTCCGGCCAGCACACCGCCGCCGACCCCGCCGCGCTGTTCGCCGGACTCCTCCACAACTCCCTCCACCGCTAAGGAAGTCGCGCCATCGCCAGCACCACCCCGATCCAGACCCGCGGTGTCCCCTCCCAGCTCCTCCCGCCGGAGATCACCGCCCCAATCTTCGACCGCGCCGTAGAGTCCTCGGCCGTCATGCAGCTTGCCCGCCGCGTGCCGCTCTCCCTCACCGCCGAGACCGCGATCCCCGTGTCCGGCGACGTCCCCCTCGCGGACTGGGTCGACGAGGCGGGCACCAAACCTCTCGGCTCCACCTCCATGACCGTGCGGACCATGCGCGGCAAGAAGGTCGCCGTCCTCGTCCCCGTCAGCGCCGAAGTGGCCATGACCAATGCGGCGGGCGTGTACGCGCAGCTTCAGCGCGACCTGCCCACCGCACTCGGCCGCGCCTTCGACTACGCGGCCATCCACGGCAAGACCATGGCCGGCGCGAAGGGCCCGTTCGAGGACCACCTGACCGCCACGCCCAACACCGTGGCTCTTGGCACGACTGCTCAGTCCAAGGGCGGTATTTACGCCGATGTAGTCACCGGCCTGAAGAGCGTTGCCGCGGCTGGCTACGACACCACCGGTTTCGTGGCCGACCCGCTCCTGAAGCCCGAGCTGCTGCTCGCCACCGACACCAACGGTCGCCCGATGTTCGTACCGGACCCGGCGGGACAGGGCACCGTCTCCCGAGGCTCCCTCATTGGCTACCCCGTTGCTTACAACCGGGGCGTGGGCGGCAAGCTCAACAGGCAGTCCAGCACCGCCGACACGGGCCTTCGCGCGGTCGCCGGTGACTGGGACCAGGCCGTCTACGGCGTGGGCATGGACATCTCGATCAAGACAACCGACGTCGGCACCTACGTCGACGCCGACGGCCACGTACACAGCGCCTTCCAGGAGAACCTGATCTTGATGCTGTGCGAGGCCCACTATGGGTTCACGATCGGCGACAAGAGCGCGTTCGTCACCTACACCGCGCCTGCCATCGCGCCGAAGGCACCGAAGCAGAGCGACTTCACACTGGCCGCCTAGGCTTCAGGGCTGGGCGGCGTCGGGCCGAGGGGAGCCCCCGAGGCTTCCCCAGCCCGACGCCACGGGAAGTGTGCTGCTCTCAGAAGAGGCCGGCCAAGAGCCCGACGAAGGCGTGGATCCCGGCTGCGGCCAAGCCCAAGAGCGGACCGACGTGGGGCAAGATCATCGCTGCACTCCTGTCATATGGGCCGCTCATCATCACGGCCTGGTGGCCGGATCAACGACGCCCCGTCCGGTCAGACACGTCCATACGCACGCGGCAAGGGCGGTGATCGCTGTTGTCTGCTGTTACGCCGCAAGACCTCGCCGACCTCCTCGGCCAGGACGTGCAAGAAGACCGGGCGCGAATGATCATCGCCCAGGCCGAGGCCCTGTGCCGGGCCGTGGTGAGTCCCCTTCCCGAGGGTGCTGGCGCCGTCGTCCTGTCGGTCGCCGCCCGCGCGTACGCCAACCCGCAAGGCATCGTGGCCGAGACGATCGGTCCGTACAGCGTCCAGCGGCCCCATTCCCAGGCCGGTCTGTACATGACCCGCGACGAACGCCGGTCGCTCAAGCTCATGGCCGGCCGTGGCGGCGCCTTCACCATCAACCCGACCCCACCCGGGGCAGGGGCGCCGCCGGGCCGCCCGGCGTCGTGGGATCTGCCGTGGTGGTACGACCAGTGATCAGCCTGCCCCCGTCACGGTTCGGGGAGACGGTCACCGTCCTGCGCCCCGGCCCGCCCGTCCGGGACATCTACGGCAACGACACGCCCGGCCCCGACGAGGAGCACCCGTTGCCCGGATGCGCGATCGCCCCGGGCCCCGGCGGCGAGATCGTGGGCGGCCAGGACACCGTCACCGAACACTTGGCGATCTACGCCCCCGTGACCGCCGACATCCGGCCCACCGACCGGCTACGGATTCGCGGCCTGACCTACACCGTCCACGGGCCGGTAGAGGTCTACCGGTCCCCCCTTACCGGCACCACCGCAGGCGTGCAGATCACCGCTCGCCGCGTCACGGGATAGCCCCTTGTCCACAGGCTGTAGAGGAAGGGGGCCGTCGTCGTGCCACCGAAGGTGAAGGTCAACCGGGCTGGGGTCCGTCAGCTCCTCAACTCCTCCATGATCGCAGTGGCCTTGGTGGAGCGTGCGGAGGAGATCAAGGCAGTGGCCGAGGCTACTGCCCCCGTGGACTCCGGCACCTATAAGGCGTCGTTCGAGGTGTGGGCCCGGCGCCGGATGGGTGTGCGCAAGGACCGCACGGGCGCCGTCGTGATCAACACCGCGCGTCACGCCCGGTTCGTGGAGTACGGCGGTGACGGTGCCCCGGCGCACCACACCCTTCTGCGAGCCGCGACCAGCCGCCGGGACACGTGATGTGGCCGGACGCTGAAGCGGCGTTGATCGCCTGGCTGACCCCCCGCATAGGCGTGCGGGTGTGCACTGATGCCCCCGCCGACCTGGACCACGCCGTCCCCCTCCTGCGTCTCCAGCGGATCGGGGGCGGCGACGACGGGTTCCGTCTCGACCTGGCCGTGGTCGACATCGACGCCTTCGCTGCCACCAGGGCCCAGGCCGCCGGCTTGGCCGCCCGTACCCGTGACGCGCTTCTCGGCTCCCTGCCCGGAGCCGTTGTCCCGACGGCCGCCGCGGTGTTCACCGCTGCTTCCACCGTCTCCGCCCCGGCGTGGCGGCCGTGGGACAACCCGGCCGTGACGCGGATCGGCGGCACCTACGCAATCCGCCTGCACCGGCACCCCTGAACTACCGCTCCGCCTCGCCTCCGCCCACCCTTGGCGGTGGCCTGCCCTTTCGAAGGAAGCCCCTCTTGATTCAGATCACCCGTGCGGCCGACCTGGCCATGGTCGGTGCGAACGGCGGCGGTTGGGTCGCGCCGGAAGGCACCGCCGGCCCGATCGCCCTCGGCGTCCCCGCCGCCCCCTGGGCGGGCCTGGGTGCCATCTCTGACGACGGCCTGAAGTACGGCATTGACGAGGATTCGAAGGAGTTCACCCCGTGGGGTGTGACCTCGGCCTTCCGTACCCAGGTCACCAAGTCGGTGCGGACTTTCGGCGTGACGATGTGGGAGACGAAGAGCCCCGTCGTCAAGAGCCTGATGTTCCGCATCCCGGCCGCGGACCTCGCCCCCGGCCCTGACGGCGTGGCCAAGTTCGCGGAGAGCGCGTCCCCGTCGCCCGACCGGCGGTCGTTCTACTTCATCGTGGCCGACGGCGACTCGCTCGAAGGCTTCTACGTGCCGTCGGGCGAGATCACTGACCGGTCGGACGTCCAGTACAAGGGCGAGGACATGGTGGGCTACGAGGTGAAGATCACCGCCTACCCGGACGCGGCGAACAACACCGTGTACCACCAGTTCACGGCGAAGGCCCCGGTCGTGCCGAAGGATCTGCCGACCACCAAGAGCTGACCCGCCCCCGGCCTCCCGCGCCTGCTTCCCCCTCCTCACATCACCCCGGCTCGGCCGGCTGAACTTCTAAGGACCCATGACCGTGACCACGACCGCCCCGTCCACGACCGACCGCGCCACGGCGGGGCAGGAGACCGACGCGACCACCGACTACGTGCCGGTGGAGCTGGCCGGCTACCCGGTGCGTGCCCTGCCCTCGCAGCGCTGGCGCGCCTCCCACCTGCGCGCCCTGAACTCAGGTGACCTCGACCGCTTCGCCGAGAGCGTGCTTCACCCCGACGACGTCGATGCCTGGTACGAGGGCGACCCGACGCAGGACGAGATCGGCAAGTGGGTCGCGCAGGTCGCTGAGGCCGGTGGCGAGGCGCTGGGAAAGTCCAGTGGACGCACCGGGTCCTCGAAGAGCATGCGGAAGCGGTAGAAGCAGACCTACGGCGGTACTACCCCGGTACGGACCTGCTGGACCTGCACCGGGGCCGTCTCACCTGGCGGCAGGTACGCGTGATGATCGAGCACCTCCCGCCCGAGGCAGCGACCATGACCGCCCTGCGCAACAACGCCCCGCCGGCCGACCTCGACGCGCAGGCCGAAGGCGCCGACCCGTCCCGGGGCCGCTGGTCCCAGACTGACCTGCTCCTCGCGCAGACCATCGACGCAGTCAACCGCCTCACGCACTACTACGCCCTGGTCAACACCAGCGGCGGCAAGAAGCCGGAGGCGCCCTCGCCGGTCCCGCGCCCCGGCGTCCCCCGCACCCGCGACCTCCGCCCGCGCATGAGCGATGCGGCGGCGCAGACGCTGTTGCAGATCATCAACGGCACTCCCGACCCGCCCGCGTAACGCTCGCCTGATCGGCGGCCACTCCCGCACGTAAGGAGGGCCGCCGTGGCAATCGTCGTCGGCTCCGTCGAGGTCCAGGTCATCCCCAACACCCGGGGAATCGGCCAGCGTTTGCGGACCGCGCTTGCCGAACCTGCCACGACCGCGGGGCAGGAGGCCGGGCGCCTGGCCGGGCAGGCGTTCACGCAGGCCATGACCGCCGGTGTCGGCGGCGGCGCGCAGATCGGCACCACCCTCGGCCGCGACATCGCCGCCGCCCTCGCCCCCGCGATCCGCAATGCCATCCCCGACGCCGTCCGGCAGGGCGGCACCCGGGCCCGCCAGCAGGCCACCCGCGAGGGCGAGCAGACGGGCGGCGCGTTCGCCCGGTCGCTGAAGACCCGGTTGGAGGCCGCGTTCCGGACGCTGCCGAAGATCACTATCGGCGCGGACACGGACGAGGCTGACGCCGACCTTCAGGCCCTGCGCGTGCGCATGGAGACCCTGGCCGGCAAGACGGTCGGGGTCGACATCGACGCGGAGGCCGCCCGCGCGGAAGCCGAGGCCCTGGAGGCCGAGCTTCTGCGCCTGGGCGCCGCGCACCCGGACGTGACGATCCGCGCGGACACCGCCGCTGCCCGCGCCCACCTCTCCGCGGTCCGCGAGGAGATCGACCGGATCACCGCCCGCCCCGGTGTCGTCCGCCTGGAGACCGACGGCAGTTTCGGCGGCCGTCTGCGGGCCCAGGTCCAGGCCGCGCAGGCCGCCCTGCCGGAGATCAACATCACGGCGGACACCGAACCCGCCCGCGCCCAGCTCGCCACGCTGCGCGCCCAGCTCACCACCCTTGCCACGGCCCGGATCGGCATCGATGTCGATGCCGGCGCGGCCATGGCGCAGATCGACGCCGTCCAGGCCCGCCTGGCCGTCCTGGCCGCCTCGGACGCGGACCTCGACGTCCGGGTGGATGCCGCGCAGGCATCCGCCGCCCTGGCCGCGGTCCGCGCGCAGGCCGACGCCCTCGACGGCAAGCGGATCGATTTCGACTTCTCCCCGGCCCTGCTGGGGACGCTGGGCCTTACCCTCGCCCTGGCCGGCCTCGCCACCGTCCCCGGCGCGGAAATCCTCGCCGGACAGGTCGCTGGCCTCGCCGCGGCCACCGTCGTTGCCGCCTCTGGCTTCGCCGTCCTCGGCGCCGTCGCCGCCCCGGCGATCATCGGGATCGCGCAGGCACTCCAGGCCAAGAAGGCGGCCGAGGACGCCGCCGCCGCGGCCACCGACAACGGGGCCCGCGCCGCCGCCCAGGCCACGCAGCGCGCCTTTCAGCAGGAAGGCGCCGTTCGCGCCCTGGCCACCGCGCAGCGCACCGCCGCCGAGCAGATCGCCGCCGCACAGCGGCAGGTAGCCCAGGCCGAAGACGGCGTCCGTCGCGCCGAACAGCAACTCGCACGCGCCCAGGACGACGAGCGGCGTGCGCAGCAGGAGCTGACCCGGGCCCGTGCCGACGCCGTCCGGCAGCTGGAGGACCTGAACAACCAGGTCACCGACTCCGCCCTGTCCGAGCGGGCGGCGACGCTGCGCCTGACGCAGGCCAAACAGGACCTGGAGAAGGTCCGGGCCGACCCCGCCGCAAGCCAGTTGGAGCGGGATCAAGCCCAGCTCACCTACGACCAGGCCGTCCAGGGCCTGAAGGAACAGTCCCTCGCGCACAAGCGTCTGGAGGCCGACGCCCGCCGGGCGAACGCGGCCGGCGTTGATGGCGCGGAGGGGGTGCGGCGCGCGCAGGACGCCGCCGCGCAGGCCCACGAGCGCGTCGCTGACCAGGCCCGCGCCGTTGTCGACGCGCAGGCCCGGGTAGCCGACGCCGTCCGCGGCGTGGCGCGGGCCCAGGCCGCGGCGGCCGACACGATCGCTGCCGCTGAGCGGCAGGTGGCCGCGGCCCACATGCAGACGGCCGACGCCACGTCGACGGCGGACACGGCCGCGCAGAAGTACCGCCGCGCCCTCGACGAGCTGTCGCCGGCCGCCCGCGCCACCTTCGACGCCGTCGTGGCGCTGAAGGAGGGATTCAAGGACTGGTCGGCGTCGCTTCAGCCGGAGGTGATGCCGCTTTTCACCCGCGGCCTCAACGGCGTGCGGGCATCCCTGCCCGCTTTCACGCCCTTGGTGCGCGAAGCAGCGGCCGGTACCCGGGAGTTGATGGATGCCACGGCGGCGGACTTCAAAACCCCTTTCTGGGATCGCTTCCGTGATGACCTGACGCACGCCATCCGGCCTGCCATCCGGAATACCGGGATCGCACTCGGGTACTTCTTCAAGGGCTTTGCGGGCGCGCTGGAAGCCGCCCTGCCACACACGGAGAGCTTCACTCAGCGCCTGGTCGATCAGGCGAAACGCTTCTCTGAGTGGGGCGACCGTCTCCGCGACTCACCCGGCTTCGCCGCCTTCCTCGCGCGAATTCGCCAGAACGGGCCGGTAGTTGGCGGAATTCTCCGGGATATCGGCACGACTTTGGGCAACGTCTGGACGGCCGTTCAGCCGATGTCTGGGGTCACGCTGCTCTTCGTCGGCGACCTCGCCCGCCTCGTCTCCCTGGTCCCGCCGGGCGTCCTGGAGGCCATCGGCGTTGCGCTGATCACCATCAGCCTCGGCCTGCGCGCCATCGCCGTTGCGGAATGGCTGGTCAACGCCGCCACGACGGCGATGGCGCTGCTCGTCCAGGCCACGCCTGTCGGCTGGACGATGGACGTGATCCTGCTGGTGATCGGCGCCCTCGTCGCCCTGGGCCTGGCCGTCGTCTACCTCTGGCAGCGGTTCTCATGGTTCCGCGACGGGGTGACGGCGTGCTGGGACGTCATCAAGGCGGCCTGCCTCCTCGCCTGGACCACGGTCATTCAGCCGGTGTTCGCGTGGATCGCGGGCATTGTCATGGACCGGGTGGTCCCGGCCTTCATGTGGCTGTGGAACTCCACGCTCTCCCCTTTTTTTGCCTGGATATCGGTCCAGTTTTCAACTATCTGGGCGGCGTACGTTCAGCCGGCGTTCTCCTGGCTCGCCGACTTCATCATGACGCGGGTCGTCCCGGCCGTCCTGTGGCTGTGGCAGGGCGCGGTTGTCCCCGCGTTCCAGATGATCGGGCAGATCGTCTTCGCGGTGTGGACCGGAGTGCTTCAGCCGGTCCTGTCGGCCCTGTGGTCGATCATCGCGAACACCCTCTTCCCGGTCGTCCGCGACTTCGCCCAGGCCGTTGTCTGGCCCATGTTCCAGCTCATCGGCCAGGTCATCAAAACCGTCTGGCTGGACGTGATTTGGCCGACCCTCCAGCTTTTCTGGTCGTTCATAAAGAACATCCTGTGGCCGGTCATCGTCCTTCTTTACGACGCCGTCGTGAAGCCCACCTTCGCGCTGATCGGTGCGGCGATCGTCGCCGCCTGGACCTACGTCATCCGGCCCGCGGTCGGCGCGTTCTCCTCCTTCCTGAAGGACATCCTCGGCCCCACGATCTCGTGGCTGTACTACAGCATCGTCAAGCCGGTGTGGCGCTTGATATCCGACGCCATCACGTGGGGGTGGCAGAACGGAATTCAGCCCGCGTTCGTCGCCCTGAAGGACGGAATCGGCGCAGTCTCCTCCGCCTTCGCGCACGCGAAGGACGGAATCGCGATTGCGTGGAAGAAAATCGAAGGGGCCACGAAAGACCCGGTCAACTTCGTGATCGGGACCGTATGGAACTCGGGCGTCCTTGACATCTGGAACACCCTGACCGGCTGGATTCCGGGCATCGGCGACAAGCTGAAAATGGAGAAACTCCCGTTGCTTGCCGCCGGCGGACCTCTGCCGGTCCGCCCCGGGGTTTTTAACCGCCCGACGGCCATCGTCGGCGAGGGAAACCCCCGCTACCCGGAATACGTCATCCCGACCGATCCCCGATACCGGGCACGTGCCCTCGGCCTCCTCCAAGCCGCCGGCACGCAGATGCTCGCCAAGGGCGGCATTCTCGGCTCGGCCCTCGACTGGGGCAAGGAATCCGCCGGTAAGGCGTGGGACTGGACGAGCGACAAGGCCACCAAGACGTGGCGCGGCGTCAAGGGTGCCGCCGACATGCTGGCCAACCCCGGCCAAGCCATGGATGCCCTGCTGAAGCCCGTCCTCGGAGACCTGGGCAGCCTGGACGCGGCGAAGTGGTCGCAGATGATCGGCGAGGTGTTCCGGACGCCGGTCATGGGCCTGAAGGACACCGTCACCGACTTCGTGAAGGGGTTCTTCTCCGCAGGCGGAAGCCCGCAGATGGGAGGTGACACTGGCGGTAGCGGGGTCACCCGCTGGACGCCGCAAGTGCTCCAGGCCCTGAGCATGCTCGGGCAGCCGGCGTCCTGGCTCGATACTGTCCTCCGCCGCATGAATGATGAATCGGGCGGAAACTCGAACATCGTCAATACCTGGGATATCAACTGGCAGGACGGCACTCCGTCTGTCGGTTTGATGCAGGTGATCGGGCCGACCTTCGATGCGTATGCGGGTCCTTTCCGGAATACGGGCCCTTTCCTGTACGGGACGTCCGTTAACCCGCTTGCCAATATCTATTCCGGCCTGAATTACGCCCTGCATAGATATGGGTCACTGTCCGCCCTGGACCGACCGGGCGGCTACGACTCCGGCGGCTACCTGCCCCCGGGCCTGTCCCTCGTCTACAACGGGCTAGGCCACCCCGAGCCCGTTTTCACACCCACCCAGTGGGACATGATCGCCGATTCAAAGGGCCTCAACACCCCGTCTGGGAACGGCACAACTGCCGGTGCGGCGCCGGTCATTCACCTGCACGCCGTACCCGGCATCCCCACGGAACAGCAGATCGTGTCCGCGCTGAAATTCGCGGACGCCCTGTACGCCTGACCAGCACGGCCCACGCGCCAACCACCCATGCGAGAAAGGGGGGTTGGCGCGTGAGCTTACTGGCCACGCTGAACTCACCGTCCGCCGTTGTCTCCGCCGGAATCCTCCCCGAATCAGAGCACGCGGGGGCCGACGCCCCACCCCGCGTCACTCTCACCACCGGCAGCGGCCAAGAGTTCCTTCTGACCGCGGACCTGTCCCACCAAGGGGCCTGTATCGCGATCCTCCCCGGCCCCACCGGCATGGACGCCCCGCCGGTACAGGCCACGGTCACGGAGTACGCGGGGATGGACGGCGGCCGTCTGGTCAAGACCCGCGCCGCCTCCCGCCGCATCCAACTCCCGCTGGTGCTGTGGGCGCCCACCCGCCCGGAACTCCTGGCGCTGAAGCGGCGCTTCGTCGCTGCCCTCGTCGCCGACCGGGGCCCGTGCGTGCTGCGGGTGGCGGAGGCCGACGGCACCGCCCGCAGCATCCGTGTCCACTACACCGCCGGCATGGAAGGCGACGAGGGCAGTGACAGCGCTGGCCTGACCTTCACCCGGTACGGGCTCCAGCTCACCGCCCCCGACCCCTATTGGTACGGCGACGAGCGAGCCGAGACCTTCCGCGTCCACGGAGCGCCCGCGTTCCTCTCCCACCCCGCCGGGTCCTGGACAGCGCTGCTGTCCGACACCATGAACAACCCCTCCGCCTGGACCTCCTCCGGCGCGGCCGGAACGGTCCTGACCGACCCCCGGGGCTCGGACGGCCAGTACACCCGCCTTGCCGCCGGTGTCCGGGCGGAGGCGACGACCGCGGTCCCCTACGACGGGACGAGCCTGTACCGGCTGAACGCCCGGGTCCGCCGCAGCAACAAGGCCGCTGCCGACGCGCAGACGTCCGTATCGGTCGGCCTGGCCGGCCTCACTGCCGTCGGTGCACCGGTGCATGGTGGGACCCGGTTCATCACCGCCGCCGGCCGCGCGCTCTTGGACGCCGACGGGTGGGTGGACGTCATCGGCTACGCCCGAGGGCGGGCGCTCGAGAACGCCTCCCCGGCCACCAGCAGCGTGGCCTACCCGGTGGAGTCCGGTCCCGGCACGATGCCCGTCGGCACGGCCACGGTGCGGCCGGTCGTCCAAGCCGACGGCACCCCGCTGGACGTCGACCACCTCACCCTGTCCCGCCTCGACCCCACGACCACCGGCGAGGCGCACATGAGCCCGTTCTTCCCGGTGCGGATCGCGCCGAGCGTGATCGGTGACGAGGGTCTGCCGGTCCAGGTCACCACCGACGTGGAGGCGTGGCCTGTATGGCGGATCACCGGCCCCCTCGGCCAGCAGGACGCAGGCCAGCCCGTCATCCCCCTCCGCCTGGCCAACCGCACCACCGGCCAGCAGCTCACGCTGTCCTACGGCATCCCCGTCGGCCGGACGGTCGTGATCGACACCCGCCCCGGCATCAAGGCCGTCCACCTGGAGAACCCCGACGGCACCCGCGGCGAAAACCTCTGGCCCTACCTCACGGGCCCGGCCTCCCTGTGGCAGCTCATCCCCGGGGAGAACCGCATCTCCCTCACCGCCACCGGCGCGTCGGAAGAGTCCGCGGTCACCCTGACCTATCAGCCACGACACCTCGGAGCCTGACCCTGCGGCGCTACCGCGTCGACGTCCGCGACGCGGCCCTCCGCCGCATAGGACAGATCGACTCCTACACCTCCCTGGACGTCATCGTCCGCCACCTCGACGTCGGCACCTGGACCCTCGTCCTCCCCGCCGACCACCCCCACGCCGGGCTCTTTGCCAGCGGCCACGGGGTGATGATCTGGTCCGACCACGCCCCCGAACCCCTGCTCACCGGCCCCTTGACCAGCATCCGTGACGACTGGTCAGCCACCAGCGGCGGCACACTGACCTTCTCCGGCGTCTGCGACAACACCGCACTCGCCGCCCGCCTCGCCTTCCCCGACCCCACCCGCGCCCCCGACACCGGCAACGGCCGCTACAGCGTCGACTACTGGACGGCCGCAGGCCCGGCCGGCGACATCATCAACCGCCTCGTTGCCGCCAACGCCGGACCGGCAGCCCTGCCCGGTCGGCGCGTCCTGGGCCTAGACCCCGGCCCGACCACCGGCCTCGGCGACGCCACGAAGGTCTCCCTGCGCTTCGACACCCTCCTGTCCGCGACGCAGACCCTCGCCACCACGGCCGACCTGGCCGTGCGGATCACCCAGCCCGACCCCACCACGCCCCGCCTCGCCCTCCAGATCGGCACCACCCGCGACCTACGCGGAGCGGTCCGCTTCTCAACCGACCTGGGCAACCTCGGCTCGTACTCCTACCAGCTCACCGCGCCCCGCACGACGCGCGCCGTCGTCGCCGCTCAGGGGCAGGGCAAGGACAGGTTCTTCTGGCAATGGGCCGCCCCCGATGCCGAAGCCGAGTGGGCCCGGGTGGGGGAGACGTTCGTAGACCAGCGCGACACCGCCATTCCGGAGCGACTGGACGACACCGACGAGCAGTTCCGGTCCCTGCGCACCTCGGCCACCAACGCCCTTCAGCAGGGTGGAGCGCAGGCCGAACTGTCCCTGGCGCCGGTCGACACCGAGCAGTGCCAGTACGGCCGCGACTACCGCACGGGCGACACGGTCACCGTCACCACCACCGCCGGCACAGACCTCGTCCACCCCGTCCGCGAGGTGCACCTGACGGACACCGTGGACGCCAGCTCCGTACAGGCCACCGTCGGCACCGAGGCCGCCACCCAAACCCCCGCCCTCTACACCCAGGTGCGGCAGCTTTGGCAAGCCGTTCACAAACTCAACACCCGGTACTGATGTTTTAAGCGCAAGCGGCGCACCTGTGGCATCTTGTTCGAAAAGGGTATTCGTGAAGAGGCGAACGTGGGCGCAAATTCATGCAATCGACTGGCAATCGTTTTTCTGGCACTTTCGTTCTATTGCTGCACTCCTGAGATTATCGGAAAGGATCGGTTGGGCAGGTGGGCAACGGCTGCCCGGTGCGGCTTGTATGACCTAGGTGCGTACGTGGTCGCCTTCGCGGGAGATTCGCGCAGCCAGCCCGCCACCCTCCGGGCGATGGCCCGTAAAGCGGCCCCGCCGTTGGCCTGGTTCACGCTTGCCTGTGCTTGCCTGGGTGGGTTGGGGTACCTGCTGTACCGAACGTTCCTGCTGCGAATTCATTTGAATTTGGACCTCTATCGGGAGAAGGTCGGGCTTTTCCACTTTGTCTGGGTGGGTACAGTTCTTGAGTGGATTCTGAACATCGCCCTGTTTCTGGCTTTTGTGACATTGTGCTTCGTGTTCATTGAGGGCGCCTTGTCGGCGTGCGTGATTCTGCTATTCGTGTCAACGAAATTGCTCCTCGCCCTCAAGACTCATGACCGGGTGCGAAAGCTGTTGCTCCTGACTGGTGCGGCCTTCCTTCGCTTCGCTCTAGCGCTGCAATTTTGGGCAACGTTTATTGAGGAACCTTCATAGAAAGGGCAATGTGGCTGAGTATTATTTCCCCTTCGATAGTGGCGCTGGCACGACTGTCACGAGCGAGCAGTGGTCACAGATGACGTCCATGTGGCAGACCGACGGCATCCGCGCCCCGCGCACCAGCGATCCCGCCGACCCCCTCGCCACCACGGCCACCGGCCAGGACATGACCGTCAACATCGCACCCGGTCACGCCACCGTTCAGGGCTTCCACTACTACTCCGACGCCGAGCGCCACGTGGTGATCGCCGCCAATGTCGGCACCCAGCCGCGCGTCGACCGGATCACTGTCCGCCTGACCCGCACCGGCCAGCGCATCTCCATCGCCTACCTCCAGGGCACCCCGGCAGCCCAGCCCCAGCCCCCCGCGCTCAGCCAGGGGCAGGACGGGGTCTTCGACGTCCCCTTGTGCCGGGTAGCCGTGGCCCCGCAGGCCGGCGCCATCGCCCCTCGGGACATCGTGGATGAGCGGGTGTACGCCCTGACCCAGAGCGTGTACGCCAATGCCGCCGCCCGCGCGGCATCCCCGGAACGGGCCGTCCCCGGAAAGCTCGCCTACCTCCAGGCCGAAGACCGCATGGAGATCTACACCAACGGCACCTGGACGCCCTTGTCGCCCGGTCCCTGGCAGCCCCTGCCCCTGCCCTCCGACGTCGCCGCGCACGGCGGTAACCCCAGATGGCGCCTGGTTAACGGCACGATCGAGTTGAGCGGGTCCGTAGAGCGCAAGGACGGCAAGGACTTCAACGTCGCTGACAGCTGGCTGCTGGCCGTCCTGCCGCCGGAGGCACGGCCGAAGTACATGCGTTCCTTCATCTGCGCCACCAGCTTCAACGCGGTCAAGAACAGCTCGATTCGCATCGACGTCACGTCCGGCACCGACCCCTACCCGGGCCAGCTACAAGCCCAGGTGCAGTCACCGGTGAAGTGGATCTATCTGGACAGCATCAGGTTCGCCATCGACGCCTGATCACCACCCGGTCGGCGTGAGCCGCCCTCATTGCCAACCTTTTTCCCCGCCCCGCGCCGTCACCCGGCCGGGGCTTTCTCTATGCCCCAACGGGAGCCATTTGCATGTCCCTTGCACTTGATGTGATCAATACCGCCCGCGATGAAGTCGGGTACCACGAAGGCCGTGAGGACGGTGACTGGAACAACATCCAGAAGTACGCGCCGGCCGTACCCGGCCTTGAGTGGGCCCAGGGTGAAGCTTGGTGCCACACGTTCGTGAGCTGGTGCTTCCAGGAGGCCGGTGCGGCAGACCTGGCCCCCGTCACGGCCTCGTGCTGGGAGGGCGTCCAGTGGTTCCAGGACCGCGACCGCTACACCGACTACCCCGTCATCGGCGGCATCGTCTACTTCGGCGCAGGCGGCGGCTCCCACACGGGCATTGTCGTCGCGTACACGGACGACGAAATCACCACCGTGGAAGGCAACACGAACTCGAACGGGTCCGCCGAGGGCGATGGTGTCTACCTGAAGACCCGCCTCCGCCGCAGCTCCTACATTCACGGCTACGGGATTCCCGACTACCCCGAGGGCGTCGTCCTGGCCGACCCGGATTGGCGAGGTCGGTCCGGCATCACGTTCTTCGGCCACGAGGCCAGTACGGACGACATCCCGGCCGGCGAGGACGGGGCCGAGCACGGGCGGGACCGCGGGGCCAGTGAGTTCGAGCCGTTCCCCGGTGAGCAGTGGTTCCGCGACGCACCCGACTCGCCGATCATCACCGCCATGGGCCGCCGCCTCGTCGAAGAGGGCTGCTCCGCCTACCGCGAGGGCCCCGGGCCGCAGTGGACGTCCGCCGACCGCGCAAGCTTCCAGAAGTGGCAGCGCAAGCTGGGCGACGCGCCGCACGAGTGTGACGGTTGGCCCGGCCCGCTCCAGTGGGCCGCGCTGAAGGTCCCGCGCACTACCGCGTGACCACCGGCGTTCTGACCCAGCCCCTTCTGGCCTCCCCGCACCGGAGCGGGGGCCCCACGGAGGGGTCGGCAGACGGGCAGGCGCTGCGGATCGGTTCTCTGTGCTCCGGATACGGCGGCCTCGACATGGCCGTGCAGGCCGTATTCGGCGGCACGGTCACGTGGGTTGCAGACCCCGACCCTGGCCCCGCCCGCATCCTCGCTCACCACTACCCCGACGTTCCCAACCTCGGCGACATCACGGCTACTGACTGGACCGGTGTCGAACCGGTCGACGTGCTCCTGGGCGGATACCCCTGCCAGCCTTTCAGCACTGCCGGCCAGCGGAAAGGAGTGAACGATCCCCGGCACATCTGGCCTCACATCGCCGCCGCCCTTGGCGTTCTACGACCCCGACTTGGGGTGTTTGAAAACGTCGCAGCTCACGTTGGCGTGGGCTACGGCAACGTCCTCGCCGATCTTGCCCGCATCGGGTTCGATGCGGAGTGGACTTGTCTACGTGCGTCCGACGTGGGTGCCCCCCACCAGAGAAACCGCCTCTTCCTCCTCACCTGGCCGACCGACCCAGGCCATCCGCCAAGGCCCGGCAACAGGTCAGACCACGTTGGACCGCCTGCCCGCCGCCGGCGGCACGCTGACCGGTCCGGCTGCACCGATCCGGCCGGGCGGACGTCAGCCGCGCTGTCCGACCGCCGCCGCCCTGCTCTTGCCCACCCCCTCAGCCTCCGAAGCGGCCGGGGCGGGACACCAGGGACGGGCCGGGGGCATGAACCTGCGCACCGCCATCGACCTGCTCCCCACCCCCAGAGCGTCACCGAACGAGGACCGGCAGACGCGCCGCACCCCGTCACAGGAAGCCGGGACACACGGCCGATCCCTGGCCGCGGAGGTCTGCACCGTGGCCGGCCTTGCCACACCGCCCCACGCCAGGAATCGCACCACCACCTCGTCGGGCACGCGGATCGGCAGGCGGCACGCGGCGCAGATGCGCCAGACCCCGCTTCCGTGCTCGCGCCGGAAGAAATCTGGGGACCGTATGCCGGGGCCGTGGCCCGATGGGCCCCTGTCATCGGCCGTACCGCTCCCCGTCCAACCGACGCTATGGGACGCCTGAACCCTGGCCTAGTGGAATGGATGATGGGCCTTCCTCCCGGTCATGTCACTGCCGTTCCCGGACTGTCCCGGGCCGCCCAGCTCAAGGCCCTTGGCAATGGCGTTGTGCCGCTTCAGGCCGCGACGGCCATCGAACACCTTGCGCAACGCGCCCGCGCCCGCGGCGCACCCATTCCCGCGCTGATCGACAACGACCCCTGACCCCTGCCCCCAGAGAAAGACCCACGACGTATGACCGACGCCACCCGTCGCACCATCCGCACGACCGTTCAGACCGCGATCACCCTTGCCGCGCTCCTGCCGGTGATCGTTGATGCCGCAGGTATCCCTGCGACCCTGCCGTGGGCGGCCGGCGCCCTCGCCGTCGCCGCCGGCCTTACCCGGATCATGGCCATCCCCGGCGTTCAGGCCCTCCTGCCCATGTGGCTCCGCACCGCCCACCCTGACGACCAGCTCCCCGCCGTCGACCGCGGGGGCAGCGCGTGACCGACCCGAACCCGGCCGACACGGGCGCCGTAGCCCTGGAGCTCGAACGGCTCCGCGCCACCGTCGAGGTTGGTTTCGCCCGCGTCGACGGCGCCCTCGGCCTACTCGTTCAGCGCTCCGACCAGAGCGAACGGAAGCTCGACGACCACGACACCCGCCTCGCCGCCCTCGAACGGAACCGATGGCCACTGCCCAGCCTCGCGGCCCTCGTCGCCGTGCTCGGCCTCGCCGTAGCCCTCTGGCAGGCCGCCACCGGCCACTGATACAGCCCCCGTACCGGTCCAACCGGTACGGGGGTCTTTCGTCGTTGACGCTGGAACCGTGCGGAGCAGGCGCGGGCCTACCATCGGAATTGACGCGCCGCAGAGTTCTAGCTGACTCCCCGAGGTGAACGTGAGTAACTGGGCCGATCTGACAAACGGTAAGCGGATCAAGCACCTTCGGGGCTCCGATCTGACTCAACAGGGGCTGGCCGAGGCGGCCGGCGTCTCTCTCGCCCTTGTGCAGAAGGCGGAGCAGGACCGCGGTGAACTATCCGTTGGGTCCCTGCTGAAACTCGCCAGCGCACTCAACACGGATGTGGGCGTGATCCTCGGACAGCAGGCACCCCGCCGCGGTATGAATCGCAGCGACCGCGCCGCGCTCCGGCAACTGTCGGACGCGGTGCACGACAGCGCCCTCGGTGAGTGGGAGGGGATCGATGATCCGAGTTCGGTCGCCGCGCTGGGTAAGGCGCGTGACCTCGCATGGGCTGCATTCTGGAAAAGCGACACAGCGGGTGTCAGCAGTATGGCTTCCAAAGTCCTCATGGAGGGGCACGTCAGGTACGACAGTGCTACCGGCACGGAACGAGAGCAGCTCGGGCTCATCCTGGCCAGCACGTACCGCGTAGCCGCATCGTGCGCTAACGGGTTCGGTCTGCGGGACCTGGCGCTGAGCGCGCTCACGTCGGCGAAACTGCGCGCTCAGGAAGTCGACGACCCCATTATGTTGGCGCTCCTCGAATCCACACTGTCTTGGATCTACCTGCGTGGGGCCAAGACTCCCCGGGCGGTTGCCGTTGCCGAGCGGGCCGCGCTGGCGATTGAGCCGTCCTTCCGAAAGGCGTCCAGGCCGCAACTGCTTGCCTACGGGCGCCTGATGATCTCGGCCGCCGTGGCGGCATCACGCCGGGAGGACGAGGCAGCGGCTGACGATTACATCTCGCAGGCCCACGCCGCAGCCGCGCGACTCGGCCGTGATGAGAAGCTGTACGGGACCGCGTTCGGCCCAACAGCGGCGAAGACGGAAGCTGTTGGGATTCACGTAGCCCTCAAGAACTACGGGCGCGCTCTTAAGTTGGCCAACGAGCGTGACATGGCTGATATCCCCCGGCAGATGTCCAAGGTCGCGAGGAACCGGTACAAGCTCGACGTGGCCCTCGCTCAGTGCGCCGCCGGCCTTCATGACCAGGCAGCCAGCACGTTGATCGAGGTGGGTCTCGACGCCCCCGAATGGGTTCGGCATCAGGCCCTGCCTGGCGTCATCGGCCAACGCATCGCGAAGGTCTCCACGGCCAAGGTCCGTCACATCAGCGAGGTTATTGGGGTGCCCTTGATCACGTGAGTCATACGGAGCGTACGAGTCGTCACTGACGATCTAGCAAGGTCGTACGCTCCGTCACTTCTGCTCGGTGTCCTGAGCGAGCACGATTCCCGCATGGTCAGCAACCAGAGGACCGAACCCCAGCAGCACCCGCCGGACGCGCGCCGGACGGAAGGCGATCGTCAACGACGGCGCGCACTGGCAGACGCGGCAGCGGGCCTTACGCCGAAGATCGGACGTTTCCGCTGCGTCATCTACCTCTCCGGTGTCGAGGGTGTTGACGTCGAGCTACATCGCCAGGGGTGCCTGGAGACCGCCGACGTCCTCGGATGGGACGTTGCCGCGCTGATCGTGGAGAGCGATCGTCGCGCCGTTCCGCCGTGGGAACGCGAAGGGCTGGCTTCCGTGCTCGGTCACCTCCGCCGCGGAGAAGCCGGCGCGATCCTGACCGCCTGGCGCTCGATGATCTCGACGTCGCTTGACGAGTACAAGCAGACCCTCCGCGAGATCGAAGAGGACGGCGGGTTCGTATACGCGAAGCGGCTCACCGGCCCGGAGGAAGCGAACGGGGAGGCGTGGTGATCCCCGGAGCGAGCAAGGCGCGGGCCGTCCTCGCCCGGGTTGCCGCCCGCGGGGCCGATGGCGTCCTCGTGGTGCGCCGGGACCTGGGGGAGTCGGCAGACAGTCCGGAAGTGATCTCCCTGCCGCACTCGTCCGGACCGTCCGGCATCGCTGTCGGCACGGAAGTGGATGAGTGCCCGGACGGCAGCCCCTTGATCACCAATTGGGAGGCGGCACGCCGTGGCCGGAGGTAGACCGCGCGTCCTCAGGGTCACGGCCGCTGGGTGCCCCACCTGCGGCAAGATCCGCACTGTTCAGCACGAGGCCGCCCTTCAGGGGGACGTGGCCAAGGTCCAGAAGGTCACCGTCGTCCGCACCTACCACGAGAGGCAGGTGCACCATGGGTGATGCCGAGAAGCTCTTCGCCGCCGGCGAGCAGCGCCCGACGTTCGTGGTATCCCGAGGCGGCACCGTGAAGTGGTCCTTGGAGATCGGCGACTTGGTCACCGACACGACACGCGACCGCATCGGCAGGGTCGTCCGCTGGGACGGTGACGTCGTGAGCATCGCTCCGTTGGGCGGTGGGGAGCCGTGGCAGACCGCTACCTATCGTCCCGCTAACGACAAAGACCGACTCAGGGCCCGCGTCGCGGTGATCAATCGAGAACGCCGGTGGCGCCCGTGGTGACCCGCACCAGAATCCGACACGTGCAGTGCAAGATCACCACACGCCCGAACACCGTGACCTACGGCGCTGACTGCCTCGGCTGCACATGGAAAGTCAGAGGGAAAGGGTCGGCTGAGCCCGTGCACGACGCGTGCGTGGAGCATGGCGGCGGCAAGTCTGGACACGTGCAGTTCCGCATCCGGGTCCAGGGGATTTCCTACGTGCTCCGTCAGCCCCTGGGCATCCGCGAGCGGGCGCAGCTGCCGAAGATCCAGGTTCCCGCGGCCGTCAGTGACCGGAACGACCTCGGCGGTAGTCATCGGGACCCCGTGGAGACGGACAGTAATGCGGATCAAGCCGCCTACGCGATCACCGTGCATCCGGAGACCGTGACGTACAGCGCGGACTGCCTGGGCTGTGCATGGAAGATCAGGGGAGCAGAGGCGCCTGAACCCATGCAGGACGCCTGCATGGCGCACGCTGCCCAGGACTGGCACGAGGAGTTCCGCACGGTCGTGGAGGGCTTCGCCTACGTGCTCTCGAACGGCCGCGACGCCCCCGAGGGAGCCGTTCGCGGCAGGGCCGGGCCCACCTAGAGCCGCCTGCCCCTCCACCGGATGCCGGGCGATCCCCCCGATGCGTCCGCCTGGTGAAGGGGCGGGCCCCAAGACGCCCGTCCGGCCGATCCTGGGGAGTTTCGGCCGGGCGGGTGCACCACCCGCACCACCCGCACCACCGCACGACGGTACGGGGACGTTCCCCGTACCGCATCGCGTAGGAGGAGCACAGTGGACGAATTCCTGCCCCCGCCGAAGCGGGTGCGACACGCCGAAAAACTCTTCACGACCAAGGTGCAGCGACGGGTCCAGTCGCCGGCCGAGACCCACGAGTACAAGAAGGAATCGGGCTCGTCCGACGGCGCCATGACCTACGACACCACCAAGGTGTGACCACCACACCCTGATCGCTCCCGGGGCACGGCCCCTTCGGTCGTGCCCCGGACCGTCTGGAGGCATCGTGATCAAGCTGCGTCTTACCCCCTACAGCGCCGACACCGGCTGGTCCTGGACCGGCGACCGGTACACCACCGCCGACCGTTCCAGCGAGGTCATCCCCTACGCCCACCCCATGGTGGAACAGCTCGCTGTCAGCGACGGACACCGCACCCTGCTCGTCGTCCGCGAGCGAGTGGCGGGCCGCCCCTCCTGCACCCCCGCGCCCCGCACCGTCAGCCCCAGCGAGTACGACACGTTACGGTGCCTGGCCGAGCAATGGCCGGCGGACTACGTGCTGGTGGAGACCACGCCGCAGGAACCGGCACGGGTCACTGCCGGCGCGTGCAGGACGACACCGCTCTACCTGGCCCACGACGACACCAGCCTTCACGGGTCCTGGGACATGGCCGACCTGCGCGACCACATCACCGGACTGAACTCCCGCGAGGTCGCGCGGCTGCTGATCTACCGGCCCCGGTACAGCAGCGACACCCCGTTCCGCGGAATCCACCGGCTCACCGAACGGGCCACCGCCCACTATGGCGGACACCTCGTCCTGCGCTACCCCGCGCCCGCCCTGCACAGCGGCCCCCGCGAACTCGCCCCGGACGCCGACGTCCTGGCCGCCTTCGTCGCGACCATGGACGACGCCATGGACCTGCGCCCACTGGACCCCTCCAAGACCGTCTTCCACCTGACAGGGGGATTCGACTCCGGCACCCTGGCAACCCGCGCTGCCGAACGCTTCCCCGGCCAACTGAACACCTCTGCACTCCTGATCGGCGGCCCCGGCCGGGCACAGCAGATCCGCCGGCGCAAGGAGATGCGCGCCGCTGTTCCCTTCGCCGCCCGGGACGACCTGATCGACGCTATGAGGGACACCCCCCTCCACCCCGACTGTGACCGGGTCCGCGGTGCCCTCATCAGTCCCTACGAGGAGCCACTTCACCACCCGTTCACCCGCATGACCAAGGCCCTGGCCGCGGCCGGCGCCCACACCGTGGTCACCGGACTCTGCGGTGATGAAATGGTGGCCCTGTCGCAGGAGGAGTACCCCCACAAAGCCATGGGCGATCTGAAGGACGTCCACCTTCTCCCGTGGATCGGCGAGCGCGCGGCAGCGGCCCTTGAGTTCGCGGACGACGGAATCGCCCCGCCGGCCATCGTCAACTCCATGAGCCTGCTCTCTCTGGAGACCACCGCCCCAGTCCTCCTACGCGAAGGGATCTGGCCCGTCCACCCGTTCGCCGACCCCGACATGGTCCAACTCGGCGAGTGGCTGCCGATGGACTGGCGCGAACTCAAACAGCTCCAGCGCCGCCGACTCGCCGCACTCGGGCTCAGCGAAGACGTCACCCAACCCGCAGAGCGCGAGTCCTTCGCCGAAGTCGTCCAGCACGCCCTGACAACGCACGGCCGCCCGCTCTTCGCCCGCATGCTGCACGAAGGATCGCCGCTCTTCGACCACGGGCTCGTCAAGCCCGACGGCCTCCGAAAGGCCGTGCGCCGACTCAGCGAAGGGACGTACCGCGAGGACGGTGACGCGCAGCTCCTTCAGGTCATCGACCTCCACCTCGCCACCCGCGCGTTCCTGTAATCCCCACGGGGGTTCCGCCGTCCGCCCAGACCGGAACCCCCCACACGCAACACCTGACCGTGGGAGGCTGCCACAGCCCCTCGGAGATGCGGAGGTCACAGATGTTCACCATGCGCCTGGCCACGGCGGCCGACATTCCCGGAGTCGCGGCCCTGATCCGGTCCCGCTCCACGTGGCTGGAGGAACGCGGCATGCCGACCTGGCGTGACAGCGCCGACAACCTGGCCGCCCAGGCCGAGAACTCCCACGGCGGCATGTGGGTGCTGGAGGAGGACGCCTCCCGGATCGTCGGCTGCACCACCGTGCAGGACCAGACCCCGCCCTGGGGGTGGACGCCCGAAGAACTTGCCGAGCCCGCCCACTACCTCTTCACAACGGTGACCGATCCGGCATACCGCGATCAGAAGCCCGGAACCCTGATCGCCCTGTGGGCCGTGGACCACGCCGCTCGCGAAGGCAAAGAGTGGGTTCGGCGCGGCTGCATGTTCCCCGGCCTGGTCCGCTACTACGAGACCCAAGGGTTCGCCCTGCTGCACGAGGTCCAGCGCACCCACAACCGCATCTACCTCATGGCACGCCGCGCCGAACGCCTGTCTGAGCTGGACGCGCTGTTCAAGGACCCGACCGGCACACTCGCCGACCGCATCTGAGCCAACGGCTCCGGCATCTGGGCTCGGCTGCTGGCCGAGCCCAGATGCAGCCGTCTGTCCCAGGGCGCACCGGGTCTCCGGTCACGCCGTTCCATGCTCCTTCTCACCCGCAACGTACGTCCCCCTTTGCGGGACAACGAAGAGGACGCCCTCTTCCACCAAGGCGGCGATGGCCCGGCGGATCGTGGGGCGTGAGAGTTCGTACTCTTCGGTCAATCGCGCCTCAGACGGGATAGGTCGCCGGGGCTTCCAGTCCCCGCGCTGGATGCGCGCCTTGAGAATGCCCGTGAGCTGCTGAAACGGCGGCTCGGGCGCGTCCCGAATGATCTTGGCGTCCGGCTCGTAACCCATACGGCAAACCGTAGCGACGCCCTATCGGCAAGTCACAAAGGGGCACGTCAGGGGACGACGCCTTACGTGCCTTTACCAGTCTTTACGTCGCTTGACGTTAAGGTCTATCGTCTCCAACAAGAACGCCCCGACACAGCCGGTCCTAAGCGGCGTGCCGGGGCTAGCCGACAGCTTTCGAGGAGCTGAACGACCTTGCGCGACTCTATCGCCCGTTTCTTAGCGTGGGCCCTGCGTCTACTGCTGCCCGCTGGAAAACACCGGGCCGTTTGCCGTGACACTGCCAGGACCCGGCCGCCGGCCGTCCCCGTCAAGGCCCTCCGCCCGCCGCACTCCGCCCTGACGCAGGGGTCCGTGGTCATCTGCGCGCCCCGGACCCCCATCCCGGTCCACGTCCTCACCAGGACCATGCCCCTTCCCCCGAGCACGCGCCCGCTCGTCCCCCTCTACATGCAGCACTGGCAAAAGGAGCTGGAGAAGCGGGAGCGACAGCGGCAACGATGCGTGGCCCTCGTGGCCGGCGTCATGGGCTACGACTACGAGTACACCTACGACGGAGCCCACCCGTACCCGGCGGCGGTGACCGCATGAACATCTACGACGAACTGTTTCCCGAGGTCCCGGCGAACCGCCCGGCTCACTGCTGCAATTGCGGTAGAGGGACTGTGGCCCCCGTGACCGTCGCCTACATCCAGGGCACAAGTGGACCCGGGTACGCCCGGGTTGCGTGCCCCGACTGCGCCCCGAAGATCGCGCCCATGGGCGTCACAGGTCCACGCTGATCTGATCGCAGGGCAGGAACCCGCCCCGTCCGGCCGTCGTGCCGGGCGGGGCGCTGTCTTGTTTGCCCACGAGGCGGGGCCAGTTGACTCGGCCGATGACCGCCGCCGTAACGGCCGTCACCTCGGCCCATCCGGGGGTGCGGCCTTCACACGGGGAAGGGCAGACAGCAGGACGCCCCCCGGCTCGGACCTGCGGAGCGGGGGGCGAAGAGGGTCCTCCCCGTGGGGAGAATCTGGGGAGAACGGGGGAGCGTTTGGGGAGCGCGAGCCCCCAAAACGCAGCGATGCGGGAAACGCTCTGAAACGCACAAAGGTGCAGGTCAGGGGCCTTGAGAGCCTCATTCCCCCAGGTCAGTCAGGGGGAGCTAGGTTCTTGAGGGGGGAGACTCGAGCCGTCCTTGTGGACGGGTCGTCCCGTCCACGTCTGTTTGGTCCGGCACCGCCTCGTCCAGTACCGCCTCGTCCAGCGCGGCGAGCACGTCCGCGACGAGGTCCTCGGTGTCCTCGACGCCCACCGAGAAGCGGATGAACCCCTCCGGCACGGCGTCGCCGCCCCACCGCCCGCGCCGCTCGGCCGTCGACCGGACGCCGCCGAAGCTGGTCGCTTCGTCGACGAGTCGCAGGGCGGTCAGGAAGCGTTCGGCGTGCGCCCGGCCGGGCAGGACGAACGAGACCACGCATCCGAAGCGGCCGCCGCGCATCTGCCGCAGGGCGAGCGCGTGGGCGGGGTCGGTGGGCAGCCCGGGGTGGCGCAGGCCGGTCACTTCGGGCCGGTCGCGCAGGGCTTCGGCGAGTGCGAGCGCTGTGGCCGCCTGCCGGTCCACGCGCAGGTGCAGCGTCGCCAGGGAGCGGTGGGCCAGCCAGGCCTCCATGGGGCCGGGGATCGCGCCCGCGACCTTGCGCCAGTCCCGTACGGCCGCGGTGAGCCGTGGGTCGCGTGCGGCCACGTACCCCAGGAGCAGATCCCCATGGCCGGTGAGGGCCTTGGTGCCGCTGGCCACGGAGAAGTCGGCGCCCAGTTCGAGGGGGCGCTGGCCGAGCGGCGTGGGGAGGGTGTTGTCGACGGCGACGAGCGCGCCGTGGCGGTGGGCGGCGTCGGCGAGGCGGCGGATGTCGCACACGTCGAGGCCGGGGTTGGAGGGCGATTCGAGCCACAGCAGCCGTGCCCCCTCCAGCGCGGCGAGCTGGGCGTCCCCGGCGGTCGGGGCGGTGCGCACGGCGACGCCGAACGCCTCCAGGCGGTCGCGCAGCGCGGGCAGCAGCTGGTAGCCGTCCGAGGGCAGGACCGCCGTGTCGCCGGGCCGCAGCTGGGAGAGGAGCACGGCGGAGATCGCGGCCATCCCGGAGGGGAAGGTGACCGCCTCCGCCGCCGGGCCGGGGCCGTCGGGGGTCTCCAGCACGGCGATGGCGCTCTCCAGGGCGGCCCAGGTGGGGTTGGCCTCGCGGCCGTACGTGTACGGGCCGGAGACCTCGCCCGGGAGGTGGTAGTGGGCGGCGAAGGCCGGGCCGGGGAGCGCGGGCTCGTTCGCCCGCGGTTCCGGCAGGCCCGCTCGTACGGCCCGGGTGCCGTCGCCTGTCATCGGCTGCTCCTTCGTCCTCGCCCGTCCGGTCATCCTTGTACGTCCCGTCGTCCGGCGCCGGTTCAGTCCTTCTCGTCCGGCAGGATCACGTGCATCGCCCACGCCACGACCGAGATGATCACGCCGCCGACCAGGGCGTTCCAGAACCCGTCGACATGGAAGGCGAGCCCCAGTTCCTTGGCGATCCACGAGGTCAGCAGCAGCATCAGCGCGTTGATCACCAGCGTGATGAGGCCGAGGGTGAGGATGAACAGCGGGAACGAGAGCAGCTTCACCACCGGCTTGACGATGAAGTTGACCACGCCGAAGACGAGCGCGACGAGGATCAGCGTGAGCACCTTGCGCACGGTGTTCTCACCGGAGAGCGTGATGCCCTTGAGCAGCCAGATGGCGACCGCCAGGGCCGCCGCGTTGGCGATCGTCTTGACTACGAAATTCTTCATGGTGAGATCGTTGCAGACGCGCCCGCCCGGCGCGGATCAGCACGGTCGGAGGCCGGCGCACGGACCGGTCACGGACGAGGAGCGGCAAGAGGTGGACGGTAGATGAAGGCCTTCCGGCTGGATGAACTGGAGGGTGAGCGCCTCGCGAACGACGGTGCGTACCTGCAGTTCCTGCGCGAGCGGAACATGTCGGTCGGGCTGTACGCGCTCGACGCGGGGCAGATGGACCCGCAGACCCCGCACGCCCAGGACGAGGTGTACGTGGTGATGAGCGGCCGGGCGTCGATCACCGTGGGGGAGGAGACGACGCAGGTGGGGCGGGGGAGCGTGGTGTACGTCCCGGCCGGGGTCACCCACCGCTTCCACCACATCAGCGAGCCTCTGAGGGTTCTGGTGGTCTTCTCTCCGCCTGAGAGCTGAGGGTTCGCCCCGGGAACCCGTAGGGGGACGCTCAGGGGTCGACGGGGGCTGCGGAAGCCCCGTCCGGACCCCTGTCCGTCCTAGCATCGAAGCAAGGCCGGAGCAGCAGGGCTCCAGGACCACGAAGCGGAAAGCAGGGGACGAACGACATGGCCGAGAAGGGGATTTTCGCAGGACTGCCCTGGTGGGTGAAGTGGATCGCCGTGCCGGCGCTCGTCCTCGTGGTGTTCGGCGGTCTGATCATGACCGTGCTGGGCTTCGTCATAGCGCTGGTCTTCAAGGCCCTGCTGCTGGTCGCGCTCATCGGCGGGCTGATCTTCATCGTCAAGAAGTTCACGTCGTCGTCCTCGTCGAAGAGCGACTGGTAGCCGCCGGCCGTCGAGCGCCGGCCGCGGGCCGTCACGGGCGCTCGTCGTGGGCCCGCGGGCCCTCTGGGAGCTCGTCCTTCCGGTCGCCGCCCGGACCGGTGTTGACGGCTCTGGCAATTTCTCTGCCCTGAATCCCCCGGAACGACTCCGCCCCGTAGTCGAGTCGCTACGCTCCAGAGTCATAGAGCTCGTAAGCTCAGTCTCGGTCTCTATCGGTAGCTGAAGAATCACTCCTCGTGATCCGTGGATGCCGTCGAGCGATGGCGTCCGGGGCGCGAGGAGCCAATCCCGGCCAAAACGACGAATACGGGGCATTGGGCGATGCGTGAAACGGTTCAGGCAGAAGTGATCATGACCTTCCTCGTGTCCGAGGAGCTGTCCTTCCGGATCCCGGTGGGACTGGACTACGACAGCAGTGATCCCTACGCGGTGAAGTTCACCTTCCACCTTCCCGGCGACGCGCCCGTGACCTGGGCGTTCGCTAGGGAGCTGCTGCTCGACGGGCTCAGCCAGCCCTCCGGCGAGGGCGATGTGCACATCGCCCCCGCCTCCGCCGAGCACCTCTCGGACGTCTTCATCCGGCTGCAAGTGGGCTCGGAAGGGGCCCTGTTCCGGGCCGGCGCGGCGCCCCTCGTGGCGTTCCTCGACCGGACCGACCGCATCGCCCCGCTCGGCGAGGAGCGGTCGGTCGCCGACTTCGACTACGACCTCGCCGCGGCCCTCGACAACATCCTCGCCGGCAACACCGAGGGGCAGAACGCCGGTTAGCGGCCCGGCATGCCTCCGCCGGCACCGCCCTCGTCCCGGACCGGCACCCGCTCAGTGCGTGGGGGCGCGCCCTTCGGCGCCGTCCCGGCCCCCAGCGCCCCTGAGCTGCTGTTTTCCCCCGAGCCGCCGTTCTTGCCGGCCTGTCCGGCACCGGGGCCGCCGAGACCGTTCCCACCGGGCACGCCCGATCCGTCCGCCGCGCCCGCCGCTCCTGCCGTGCCCATGGCCGCGAGCAGCTGCCGCGCCAGGCCCAGCCCCGTACCCCCCATCGTCAGCGCCTTCGCAAACATCTCGGACATCCCGTCGGCCCCGTTGAGCAGCACCATGTGGTCAACGTTTCCGAAGGCTTCAGCCCCCGCACGTACGATCTCGGGCCACTTTTCGGCCAGTTGCTGAGCGACCACTGCCTCCTGGTTCTCCGCCAGGGCCGCCGCCCGTGCCTTGATCGCCTCCGCCTCCGCCAGGCCCTGAGCCTTGGCGGCCTCGGCCGTCGCCAGACCCTTCGCCCGCGCGGCCGCCGCTTCGGCCTCACCCGTCGCCCGGGTCGCGTCCGCCGCCGCGGCGCCGCGCGCCTTGGTGGCCTCGGCCTCGGCACCGGCGGCCGCCTTCACGCGCGTCGCCTCGGCGGCCGCGGCCAGCTCCGTCTCCCGGGCCTTCGCCTGGGCCGCGGAGATGCGGGCATCGCGCTCCGCCTCCGCCAGGGTGCGCTTCTCGTAGGCCGCCGCGTCCGCGGGCTTGCGCACGTCCGCCTGGAGCTGCTGCTCCCGCCGGTGCGCCGCCAGCTCGGCCACCCGCGTCTCCTGGACCACGACCTCCTGCTGGGCCGCGGCGTCCGCCAGCGGACCCGCCTGCCGCGCCTTCGCCGCCGCGCTGTCCCGCTCGGCCTGATAGCCGGCCTGCAGGATCTCCGAGTCGCGCTGGGCCTGCGCCATCCGGGCCGCGGCCTGCTGCTCCGCCTCCGTGGCCAGCCGGTCGGCCTCGGCCTGGGCGATCCGGGCGTCCCGCTGCACCGCCGCGGCGTGCGGCGCGGACAGGTTCTTGATGTAGCCGGTGGGGTCCTGGATCTCATGGATCTGCAGCGAGTCGATGATCAGCCCGAGCTTCTCCATCTCGGTGCCCGAGGCGGCACGGGTCTCGCCCGTCAGCCGCTCCCGGTCGCGGATCATGTCCTCAACGGTGAGACCGCCGACGATCGAGCGCAGATGGCCCGCGAAGACGTTGTGCACCCGCTCGCCCATGAACTTCTGCTGGTCGAGGAAGCGCCGCGCGGCGTTGGCGATCGACACGAAGTCGTCGCCCACCTTGAATATGACCACACCGTGGACCTTGAGGGGGATGCCCTGCTTGGTCACACAATCCACATGGAGATCGGCCTCGTTGAGGTCGAGCGACAGCTTCCGGACCACCTGGACCCCGGGCAGCACGAGCGTCCCCCGCCCCGTGACGATCCGGAACCCCATCCCCTCCTCCAGGCCCTCGGTGCGGTGCTTGGAACCGGAGATGACGAGCGCTTCATTGGGCTCGGCAACCCGCCACATCAGTTTGAACAGCCCGACCACGATGGCCGCAGCGACGAGGACGACCCCCGCCACGACGCCGATGAGCATGCGTCCAGCCCCCCTTATGGGCCCCGCGACGGGGCCCGAGCTCGAAAGTGTGCTCCCACGCGAGCCGGTGGTGAAGACCCGGACGCGGCTTGGCACGGTCCTGATACGAGAGGTGTGCACGGGCGTGACACAGCAGGGTTATGAGACCGGTGCAGCGCCCCTCATGCCCCCTCTGCCCCGGCCGTCTCACCCGTAAGCAGGCGCGTGCCCCTGCCGACGCCGTGTCCCCAGCAGACCCCACGCCCTCTGTCCTCACCCGTAGGCGGAGGTCACATAGACCGTGCGCGGCGGCTGATACTCCATGATCACCACCACCGTTCCGCGTTCTATCCGCTCTCCCGGCTCCGCCGCGTAGGCCAGGAAGGCCTCGGCCCCGCCGCGGACCCGCACCATCACCTCGCCGACCAGCCCCGGCCCGACCGTGCCCGTCACCCTGCCCTGCTCCCCGACCACCTGCGGCTCCCCCCCTGTGTGATCGGCCGGCCCGGCACCGCGCGGTCACTTGGCGCGCCGGCGCCTGCCACCCTTCGACCTGCCGCGCCCGCCTGCTCGCGCACCGGCACCCCGGCCGGCGCCCGGGCGCGCGCCGTTCCCCGTACTCGCATTGTGCCGGTCGGCACTGACAACGAGGGCTGCCAGCAAGGTCGTCACCGGCACCGACGCGACCAACCCGATGCTGCCGACGAGGGTCCGTACGATCTCCTCGGCCACGATCTCGCTGGTCGCCACCGTTCCCACCCCGCTGTCGGCGATCGAGAACAGCAGCAGGAGCGGCAGCGAGGCACCCGCGTACGCCAGCACGAGCGTGTTCACGACCGACGCGATGTGGTCCCGGCCGATGCGCATGGCCGCCCCGTAGAGCTTGCGCCAACTCGCGCTCGGGTCGGCGTCCTTCAGCTCCCACACCGCGGAGGTCTGCGTCACCGTCACGTCGTCGAGCACGCCGAGCGAACCGATGATGATCCCCGCGAGCAGCAGACCGCGGATCTCGATCTCCGGATAGAGGCTGTGCACGAGCCCGGTCTGGTCGTCGGTGTTGCCCGTCAGGTGGGCCCAGCCGGTGAACAGCGAGCCGAGCAGGCCGATGAGCATCAGCGAGGTGAGCGTACCGAGCACGGCCACGGACGTACGGGCGGTGAGGCCGTGGCACATGTAGAGCGCGATCAGCATGATCGCGCTGCCGCCGATGACGGCGACCACCAGCGGATCGGAGCCCTGCAGGATCGCCGGGAGGATGAACAGCGTGAGCACCCCGAAGCTGATCACCAGTGCGATCAGCGCGAAGACCCCGCGCAGCCGGCCGACGACCACGACGGCCAGGGCGAAGACCGCCGCGAGTATCGCCATCGGCAGCGTCCGGTCCACGTCGGTGACGGAGTACTGCAGGTTCTTCGGCGCCTTGGGTGCGTACGCGAGGACGACCTCCTGGCCGACCGTGTAGTGCCGGGAGGCGCTGGGCTGGACGAGCTCGGTGAACGTCCGGCCCTTGTCGGGGCCCGAGGTGACCTCGATCTCCGACTTCTCGCAGGGGCCCTTCGCCTGCGGAGGGCCGCCCGGGCCCCCCGGCCCGCCCTGCGCCTCCGGCGGCGGCTGCTGCGGCTGCGCGCCCGCCTTCGCGCAGTCGAGCTCCTCGATCTTCACGACGCGGCCCGACTCCGTCTTCTGGTCGAGACCGAGCCCGGAGTGCTCGTGCGCCGGCGCGCCGCCGGGCCACAGCACGACCAGGCCGGTGAGCACCGCGGCGGCGAAGGGGATGAGGATCGCGCCGATCACCTTGCGCAGGTGGGCGGAGACGGGGGTGGCCGGGCCGTGGCCGTGGCCATGGCCGTGACTGTGGGCGTGGGAGTGGCCGTGCGCCGGGGAGGGCGGATGCTCGTGAGCGGCCGGAGGGCCGGCCTCGTGGGGGTGGGCGGGGGAATGCTGGTCCGTGGGGGTCACGCCCGCATCATCGCAAGCCCCCCTGGCCCTCCGTACGGGAGAGGCGCTAGCGTGGTGGCACCTTTGCAATCGCGGGAGCTCGGAGCACCGGGCTGAGAGGGCGCTGACCTCCGTACGGAGATTCGTACGGAAGATCGCTGCGCCGACCGCCGAACCTGTTACCGGGTAATGCCGGCGTAGGGAGTTCTGGTCTCATGACCTCGCAGGATGCACGCACGTCCGAATCCGGCCGGGAGATCGGCTGGCACAAGGACTACGTGACCGGCTCGCGTCCGGACCTTCGGGTGCCGGTTCGGCGGGTCCACCTCACCAACGGGCAGGACGTACAGCTGTACGACACCTCCGGCCCGTACACCGACCCGGCGATCGAGACGGACGTCCGGCGCGGCCTCCAGCCGCTCCGGGAGAACTGGATCATCGGCCGTGGTGACACCGAGGAGTACGCCGGGCGCCCGATGCGCCCGGAGGACGACGGCATCAAGCACACGTCGCCGCGCGGGGGCCTGAAGAACCTCGACGCGGTCTTCCCGGGCCGTCCGCGCCAGCCCCGCCGGGGCCGCGGCGGGCAGGCCGTCACCCAGCTCGCGTACGCCCGCCGCGGTGAGGTCACCGAGGAGATGGAGTACGTGGCCCTCCGGGAGAACGTTTCCCCCGAGACCGTCCGCGAAGAGATCGCGGCCGGCCGGGCGGTCCTCCCGGCCAATGTGAACCACCCGGAGATCGAGCCGATGATCATCGGCAAGAAGTTCCTGGTGAAGGTGAACGCCAACATCGGCAACTCCGCCGTGACCTCCTCCATCGAGGAGGAGGTGGAGAAGATGACGTGGGCCACCCGCTGGGGCGCCGACACCGTCATGGACCTCTCCACCGGCCGCAACATCCACACCACGCGCGAATGGGTGCTGCGCAACTCCCCCGTGCCGATCGGCACCGTGCCGCTCTACCAGGCCCTGGAGAAGGTCGACGGCAAGGCCGAGGAGCTCACCTGGGAGATCTACAAGGACACGGTCATCGAGCAGGCCGAACAGGGCGTCGACTACATGACCGTGCACGCGGGCGTGCTGCTGCGCTACGTCCCGCTGACGGCCCGCCGCAAGACCGGCATCGTCTCCCGCGGCGGTTCGATCATGGCCGCGTGGTGCCTGGCCCACCACAAGGAATCGTTCCTCTACGAGAACTTCGAGGAGCTCTGCGAGATCCTCGCGGCCTACGACGTGACGTACTCGCTCGGCGACGGCCTGCGCCCCGGCTCCATCGCGGACGCCAACGACGAGGCGCAGTTCGCCGAGCTGAAGACGCTCGGCGAGCTCAACACCATCGCCAAGCGGCACAACGTCCAGACGATGATCGAGGGCCCGGGCCACGTCCCGATGCACAAGATCAAGGAGAACATCGACCTCCAGCAGGAGATCTGCGAGGAGGCGCCGTTCTACACCCTCGGCCCGCTGACGACCGACGTCGCACCCGCGTACGACCACATCACCTCCGGCATCGGCGCCGCGATGATCGCCTGGTGGGGCACGGCGATGCTCTGCTACGTCACGCCCAAGGAGCACCTGGGCCTGCCGGACCGGGACGACGTCAAGACCGGTGTGATCACCTACAAGATCGCCGCGCACGCCGCGGACCTCGCCAAGGGGCACCCGGGGGCGCAGGAGTGGGACGACGCGCTGTCGGACGCCCGCTTCGAGTTCCGCTGGGAGGACCAGTTCAACCTGGCCCTCGACCCGGAGACGGCGCGGGCCTTCCACGACGAGACGCTGCCCGCCGAGCCGGCGAAGACCGCGCATTTCTGCTCGATGTGCGGGCCGAAGTTCTGCAGCATGAAGATCTCGCAGGACATCCGGCGCGAGCACGGCGGTGACCTGGCCGTCGACCCCGAGGCCGGCATGGCGGAGAAGTCGAAGGAGTTCGCGGCGGCGGGCAACCGCGTCTACCTGCCGATCGCGGACTGACCGCAGGCACCCGGAACCCCCGGACCGCCGCCCGGACCCTCACTCCGGGTGGTGGTCCGGGCCGCCGTAGTCGGGGCTGGTGAAGTCGGGGCTCGTGTAGCCGGCGCGGCTGCCGGGGGACGAATCGCTGTCGGGGCTGGTGAAGCCGGGCCGGGAGTACCCCAGCTGCGGCGTACGGCCGTTGCCCTCCCGGCGCCCGGGGACGAACGAGGCGGACGGATCCGGGCCGGCACCCGGCCGCGGGCGAGTGCCCGGGCCCGCAGGAGCATTGGCCAGGGCATCGCGGACAAAGGGCAGCAGACCGCGGTGGATCAAAGCCTGCCGCCATGCCTCTCTGGCACGGTCGGCATCCTCCTGGACGTGCACCCCTCGCGCATCACTCCCCTCGGAGGAGCCGTTGCGCACCGCCGTGAGGACGATGCCGACCATGGCGATGAACACGCCGGCCGCCGTGAGCCCGGCGAACCACCAGCCCACACTGATCATCGGGTCCGCGACGGTGGTGTCCGACCCGATGGACCGCAGGACGTAGCCGATGGCAAGGAAGATCAGCGCGGCGATCCCGGCGAGGACCGGCGCCAGCACGGCGAGCACCGCTCCGGCACCCGCGCCCGAGGACTCCTCCGGCTCGTCCTCCGGTGCGGCGGGGGCGGCCTCACCGGAGGGAGCGCTTTCGTCATCCGGTGCGCCCCCGGCACCTACGGTTTGGGGGCGTGCCGTGGCGGAGAGCGCGCGCAGTGCATCGCGCGCCCTTATGTAGTTCTGGTATTCGACCGCTGCACAAGCCGTGATGGCGGACACGGAGCCGAGTGCCATCTCGCGCAGCTGTTCTGTATTGAGCCGCTGTCCTATCGCAGCGGCGAGTTCCGGGTCATGGTTCGCGGTACGCAGCGCCTGGTCGAGAACCCGCTCGAATTCCGGGCGGTCCTCGGCCAGCAGATGCGGAGCGCTGTTCATGTGCATCCCCCGATGCTCCGTAGGGCCGTGTAGCCGGCTTACACCGGGCAGTGGGCGGAAACGGAGGAGAGCCTGCTACGGATAAGCCGATGGTAGAGCCGTACCGGTGCGGGGTGACAGCGTGTTTCCCGAATTACCCCCGCGGCGGTGGAACTCCCTACCTGCCCGTCCGTCTGCCCGCTGAACCCTCAGTCAGCCAGCGGAAGTTGCACGACCAGCAGTTTTCCGGCCATCGTGACGCCGCCGTCCATGGCGAGGGCGAGCCCGTCCGCGTACAGGTGCGGGCCGCTCACCAGCGGCGCTCCGTCGTCCTCGGCGTCCGCGTCCTCCGTGCCGACCTCTCCCAGGAGGTACGGGATCGGGCTGTGGCCGTGCACGATCCGGCCACCGCCGTAGGTGTCCAGCAGCTCCCGCACGGCCATCGGGCCGGCCTCCTCGTCGCGGAAGGCGAAGCGCTTGGTGAACTTCCGGAAGAGGTCCCAGACCTCGTCCGGGTCGTTGCGCTGCAGGGCCTCGGTGATCGAGTCGTTGACGTCTTCGATGGAGTCGCCGAACTCCAGGTAGGCCGTGGTGTCGGAGTGCACCAGCAGGTGCCCGTCCTCCTTCGCCATGGCGTCGAGCCGCGACATCCACTGCAGGTGGTGGTCCTCCAGGCGCTCCATGTCGGAGCGCTGGCCGCCGTTGAGCAGCCAGGCCGCCTGGAAGGAGGCCGTGCCGGCGCCGGAGTTGACCGGCGTGTCGGCGAACCGCTTCGCGCCGATGATCAGCAGCTCGTGGTTGCCCATGAGGGCCTTGCAGTAGCCGCCGGCGGCCGCGGCCTCGGCCGACAGGCGCATGACGAGGTCGATCACGCCGACGCCGTCGGGGCCGCGGTCGGTGAAGTCGCCGAGGAACCACAGGCGGGCGTTGCCGGCCGCCCAGTGTCCCGTCTCGTCGATCAGCCCCTCGGCCTGGAGGGCCTCGTAGAGCTCGTCCAGATAGCCGTGGACGTCGCCCACGACGTAGAGCGGGCCCAGGGCGGGGTGCTGCGGGGCCGGCGGGTGCGGATCGGGGAGCGGGGTCAGCTCGACCGTCGGGACGTCCTGAGGGAGCGCCTGGCGGGCGGCACGGCCGATCACCGGCAGGTCGCGCGCGGTCGGGGTGTAGCCGTCGGGAGCGTCCATGGGCGGCTGCACGGGGGGCGCGGACTGGGCGTACGGCGACACGGGGCCGGAGGCCGCGGGAGGCGCGGCGTAGCCGGGGAAGGGCGGGATGCCCGCCGTGTGCCGTGCCGCGGGTCCTTGACCGGCCCCCTGAGTCATCGACCCCTCCACCATCGCGCCGCCGTGCACCTTGTGGACCTTGCCTGGTCGACGGCGGTCCGTGGTGTCGTGCGCCCATCATAGGAATGACCGTCGCGGCTTGTGACGCACCAGGGGCCGCGAATCGGGGCAGGAGAGTGCGCACGACGGGTTTTTCTCCCCAATTGAGCCATTCGCCCGGGGGCTGTGCGCCCCCTGAGCGCCCTCCCGGCACCGGGTGAAGGGCGGTGGAGGCGGCGAACGGCGCGTTGACCGCCCGGGAGCGGGCACGCCCGGCCGGCGGGCACCGTCGTGTCGTGCCGGGCGCCGCGGCACCGGGATCTCCGGTGCCCGGCGCGCCGGGGATCAGACGGCGGGGCCGCGCGGCGCGCTGACGGTGGTGCGCGGCGGGCGGCGCTGCGAGGAGGTCCGGACGATCAGCTCGGTCGGTATCACCTGCTCGACCGGCCGGCCGCTGTCCAGCCCCTCGATGGCGTCGATGAGCAGCTGGACGACCGCGGTGCCGATGCGCCGCGGCTTGAGGGAGAGCGTGGTGATGGGCGGCTCGGTGGTGGCGTAGACCGTGGACTCGCTGCAGCAGACGAGCAGCAGGTCGTCCGGGACGCGCAGCCCGTAGCGGCGGGCGGCGGCCAGCAGGTCGGTGCCGTTGGGGTCGAAGAGGCCGTAGACGGCGTCGGGCCGGTCGGGGCGGGCGAGCAGCCGGTCGGCGGCGACGGCGCCGGCGCAGGGGTCGTGGGCGGGGTACTTCTCGTAGACCGGGTCCTGGCCGATCCGCTCGCACCAGTGCAGGTAGGCGTGGGTGGACAGGCGGGTGTACGTGTCGGTGCTGGTCCCGGTCAGCAGGCCGATCCGGCGGGCGCCGGCGGCGGCGAGGTGGTCGAGGATGCCCAGGACGGCGGCCTCGTGGTCGTTGTCCACCCAGGCGGTGACGGGCAGCGTGCCGGCAGGGCGCCCGTCGGAGACGACGGGGATGCCCTGGCGGACGAGGTCGGAGACCACGGGGTCGTGGTCCGAGGGGTCGATGACGACGGTGCCGTCGAGCGCCACGTTGGACCAGACGTCGTGGCGGGAGGTGGCGGGGAGGATGACCAGGGCGTAGCCGCGGGCCAGCGCGGCGGAGGTGGCGGCTCGCGCCATCTCGGCGAAGTAGGCGAACTCGGTGAAGGTGAAAGGTTCATCCCCGTACGTGGTCACGGTCAGGCCGATGAGCCCCGACTTGCCCGTACGGAGGGTGCGGGCCGCGGCGGACGGGCGATAGCCCAGCCGGTCGGCGACCTCGCGGACATGGCGGCGGGTCGCGTCCGGTAGCCGGCCCTTGCCGTTGAGCGCGTCGGAGACGGTCGTGATCGAAACCCCGGCGGCGGCGGCCACGTCGCGGATGCCCGCACGTCCATGCCGGCTGCCCCTGCGGGATGGTTCCGCCCGGCTCACCTGATGCTTCCCTGCTGCTGTCATGGCGAGCCGATAGTAGGGCTCGTGTGGTCCGTTGGCAGGGCGGCATATTTGACTGTTGACAGAGACGTTTCTGCAAGAGGAATTTCCTGCAATGACCATGGAAACGCAGTCAGTTGTGGGTGCTGAGGGTAGGCCGTTGGCCTGTGGCATATCCGCACCTGGTGAATGGTCCAGGTCTCGAAGAGGTCTCAACTCACCTTCACGGGGGATGCGCGCCACGGCGCCCGCCACCGGCGTGCGGCATTTCCGGAAGCGCTCCCCCTGCTTCCGGGGAGAGGCGGCGGGCCGCTTCCGCGGGGAGCTTCCGGCTGCTCCAGCGGTGAGGCGTCCGGGCGGGCGGGATCTCCGGTTCCGGTGAGCCGGCGGTGGGAAGCGGGGTGGGCGGGCTCACTCCCGTCTCTGGACGCGGGCCCGGTGAATCCTCTTAAGGTGTGCAGTATTCATGTCCGCTATTCGTGGAGGACCTGCGGTGACCGACAAGACCCCGAAGCTGCGTGCCGCGCTGGACGACGTGCCCACCTACAAGCCGGGCAAGCCCGCTGCCGCCGACGGCCCGGTCGCGTTCAAGCTGTCCTCCAACGAGAACCCGTATCCGCCGCTGCCGGGCGTGCTGGAGCGGGCCGTCGCCGCGGCCGGCTCCCTCAACCGCTACCCCGACATGGCGTGCGCCGGGCTGATGGCCGAGCTGGCCGAGCGCTTCTCCGTGCCCCTGACCCACCTCGCCACCGGCACCGGCTCGGTGGGCGTGGCCCAGCAGCTGGTGCAGGCCACGGCCGGGCCCGGCGACGAGGTGATCTACGCCTGGCGGTCCTTCGAGGCGTACCCGATCATCACCCAGGTCTCCGGGGCCACGCCGGTGCAGATCCCGCTGACCGGTGACGAGGTCCACGACCTGGAGGCGATGCTGGCGGCGATCACCGACCGGACCCGGCTGATCTTCGTCTGCAACCCCAACAACCCCACGGGCACCGTGGTGCACCGGGCCGAGCTGGAGTCCTTCCTGGACCGGGTGCCCTCCGACATCCTGGTGGTGCTCGACGAGGCGTACATCGAGTTCGTCCGTGACCCCGAGTTCCCCAACGGCCTCGAGCTCTACCGCGACCGGCCCAACGTCTGCGTGCTGCGCACCTTCTCCAAGGCGTACGGCCTGGCCGGCCTCCGGGTGGGCTTCGCCGTGGCGCACGAGCCGGTGGCCGCGGCGCTGCGCAAGACGGCCGTGCCGTTCGGCGTGAGCCACATCGCGCAGGAGGCGGCCGTCGCGTCGTTGCGCAGCGAGGACGCCCTGCGCGAGCGGGTCGACGCGCTGGTGGCGGAGCGGGCGCGGGTCGTGGAGGGGCTGACGGCCCAGGGCTGGACGCCGGCGGTGACCCAGGCGAACTTCGTGTGGCTGCGCCTGGGCGAGCGGACGCTCGACTTCGCGGGGGCGTGCGAGCGGGCCGGTGTGATCGTGCGGCCGTTCCCGGGCGAGGGCGTGCGGGTGACGATCGGCGAGACCGAGGCGAACGACATCTTCCTGCGGGTGGCGGAGGAGTTCCGCAAGGAGCTCTGATCGGCAGGTCCGATGACCGACAGGTCTGACGGCCGGCAGGCGATGCGCGACGAACGCCGCACGCCCCTGACGGGGGCGTGCGGCGTTCTTGTGTCAGGGCGGGGTGCGGGGGCGCGGGGGCGCGGGGCGGGCCGGGCGTCCTCATGGCCGGGCCGCACTAGGGCCGAAGGGGGTACCCCCCTGAGTTGTCCGAAAAGCTGGTGCGTCATAATGCTTGTGAATGTGAACGCGTTCACAAGCGCGCCTCTATTGTCCTGCTTTACCTGGGGCATACAGGTGCATAACGCCGGAGACCTGTGTTGCCGGCGATGCGACAGGCAAGGAGAGACCGAGTGAATCTGGCTTTGGCTCCTGAGACACTGGCCCGCTGGCAGTTCGGCATCACGACCGTCTACCACTTCCTCTTCGTCCCGCTCACGATCAGCCTTGCCGCGATCACCGCCGGGCTGGAGACCGCCTGGGTCCGCACGGGCAAGGACAAGTACTTCCACGCGACGAAGTTCTGGGGAAAGCTCTTCCTGATCAACATCGCGATGGGCGTGGTCACCGGCATCGTGCAGGAGTTCCAGTTCGGCATGAACTGGTCGGACTACTCACGCTTCGTCGGTGACGTCTTCGGCGCCCCGCTCGCGATGGAGGCCCTGCTCGCCTTCTTCTTCGAGTCGACCTTCATCGGCCTGTGGATCTTCGGCTGGGACAAGCTGCCGAAGAAGATCCACTGCGCGTGCATCTGGATCGTCGCCGTCGGCACGCTGCTGTCCTCGTACTTCATCCTGGCCGCGAACTCCTGGATGCAGCACCCCATCGGCTACGCCGTCGACAAGGCGACCGGCAAGGCGCGCCTGACCGACATCTGGGCCGTGCTCACCCAGAACACCACCCTCGTCGTCGTCTTCCACACCCTCACCGCGGCCTTCCTCACCGGTGGCGCCTTCATCGTCGGCATCGCCTCCTTCCACCTGTGGCGCGCCAAGCGCAAGCAGCTGCGCGGCGAGGAGCTCGGCGAGAAGCAGCGCAACCAGGTCGGCGCGATGCGGGCCTCGCTGCGCACCGGCCTCGTCGTCGCGGTGATCGCCGGTCTGGGCACCGCGGTCAGCGGCGACGAGCTCGGCAAGGTGATGTTCGAGCAGCAGCCGATGAAGATGGCCGCGGCCGAGGCGCTGTGGGACACCAAGGCGCCGGCGCCGTTCTCGGTCTTCGCGGTCGGCGACGTCAGCAAGGGCCACAACAGCGTCGAGATAGAGATCCCGGGCCTGCTCTCCTTCCTCGCCCACAACAACTTCTCCGAGGCCGTCCCCGGCATCAACGACATCGCCGCCCGCGAGGCCGCCCAGTACGGCGGCAAGCCGGAGGACTACATCCCCAGCATCTTCATGACCTTCTGGGGCTTCCGGCTCATGATCGGCTTCGGGATGACCTCCTTCGTCGCCGGGCTGATCGGGCTGTGGACCACCCGCAAGAAGTTCTGGCTCGCGCCCGAGTACCGCACGGGCGAGACCGAGGTCCCGCGCCTGATGCTGACCAAGAACCGCGAGATGAACCCGTTCCTCACCGCCTGGTCGTGGCGGATCGGCATCCTGACCATGGGCTTCCCGCTGATCGCCAACTCCTTCGGCTGGATCTTCACCGAGATGGGCCGCCAGCCCTGGGGCGTCTACGGCCTGATGAAGACCGCCGACGCGGTGTCGCCCGGCGTCAGCCAGGCCGAGGTGCTCACCTCCATGGGCGTCTTCACCCTGCTGTACGGGGTGCTGGCCGTGGTCGAGGTCAGGCTGCTCGTGAAGTACGCCAAGGCCGGACCGGACACCGACGAGAAGCCGCCCGCGAAGGACCCCAGGCTGCGGCTGCCCTCCGGCGGCGCGGCCGAGCACCCCGAGGACGCCGACAAGCCGATGACCTTCGCCTACTGACGCGTGACCTTCGCCTGCTGACGCGCCGACCGACGATTTCGTCCGACGCCCTCGTCTGCCGACGCGGCGGAACGGAACGGAGAACCGACCATGCACCTCCACGACTTCTGGTTCCTGCTCATCGCCGTCCTGTGGACCGGCTACTTCTTCCTCGAAGGGTTCGACTTCGGCATAGGCGTGCTGACCAAGCTGCTGGCCCGGGACCGCACCGAGCGCCGGGTGCTGATCAACACGATCGGACCCGTCTGGGACGGCAACGAGGTCTGGCTGATCACGGCGGCCGGCGCGACCTTCGCGGCGTTCCCCGACTGGTACGCCACCCTGTTCAGCGGCTTCTACCTGCCCCTCCTGGCCATCCTGATCTGCCTGATCGTGCGCGGCGTCGCCTTCGAGTACCGCCACAAGCGCAGCGGTGAGCGCTGGCAGCGCAACTGGGAGCACGCGATCTTCTGGTGCTCACTGCTGCCCGCCTTCCTGTGGGGCGTCGTCTTCGCGAACATCGTGCGCGGGGTGCCGATCGGGCCGGACAAGAACTTCACCGGCACCCTCGCCGACCTCTTCGGCCCGTACGCGCTCCTGGGCGGCCTCCTGACCCTCGTGCTGTTCACCTTCCACGGCGCGGTCTTCGCCGCGCTGAAGACGGTGGGCGACATCCGCGACCGGGCGCGCTCCCGCGCCACCGTGCTGGGGATGACCTCGGGCGTGCTCGCCGTGGCCTTCCTCGGCTGGACGCAGATCCAGTCCGGCAACGGACGCAGCCTGCCCGCCCTGATCGTCGCCGTGGCGGCACTGGCCGCCGCGCTGGTCATGAACCACTACGGGCGCGAGGGATGGGCCTTCGCGTGCTCCGGCGTGGCGATCGCCGCCGCCTTCGCGCTGGTCTTCCTCGCGCTCTTCCCGGACGTCATGCCCTCCTCGGCGAACCCGGCCTGGAGCCTGACCGCCGCCGGCGCCGCCTCCAGCCCGTACACGCTGAAGATCATGACCTGGGTGGCGGTGCCCATGACGCCCCTGATCATCGCCTACCAGGCGTGGACGTACTGGGTCTTCCGCAAGCGGATCGGCACACAGCACATCCCGGCACCCGCCGCCCACTAGGGCGTACGGACCCCCAGCGACGACGGACGGAGGACAGGCCGCATGAAGCCCGTCGACCCCCGACTGCTCAGGTACGCCACGGCGACCCGCTTCTTCCTGGCCGCCTCCGTCGCACTGGGGCTGGCGGGCGCCGGCCTCGTCATCGCCCAGGCGATGCTCGTCGCGGAGATCGTCACCGGCGCCTTCCAGCACGGACGGTCCGCGGGAGACCTGGGCACGGCCCTCGCGCTGCTGGCCGCCGTGGCCGCCGGCCGCGCTGCCGTGTCCTGGCTCACCGAACTCGCCGCGCACCGCGCGAGCGCGGCGGTCAAGTCCGAGCTGCGCGACCGCCTGCTGACCCGCGCCACCCGGCTCGGCCCCGCCTGGCTGGACGCGCGCAGGACCGGCGAGCTCACCACGCTCGCCACCCGCGGCGTCGACGCGCTCGACGACTACTTCGCCCGCTACCTGCCCCAGCTGGGCCTCGCGGTCGTCGTCCCCGTCGCCGTCCTCGCCCGTATCGTCTCCGCGGACTGGGTCTCCGCGCTGATCATCGTCCTCACGCTGCCGCTCATCCCCCTCTTCATGGTCCTGATCGGCTGGGCCACCCAGTCGCGGATGGACCGCCAATGGCGGCTGCTGTCACGGCTGTCCGGGCACTTCCTCGACGTCGTCGCCGGACTGCCCACCCTCAAGGTCTTCGGCCGGGCCAAGGCGCAGGCCGAGTCGATCCGGGCGATCACCGCCGACTACCGGCGGGCCACCCTGCGGACCCTGCGCATCGCCTTCCTCTCCTCCTTCGCCCTCGAACTCCTCGCGACCGTGTCGGTGGCGCTCGTCGCCGTCGGCATCGGCATGCGGCTCGTCCACGGTGAACTCGACCTGTACACCGGGCTGATGGTGCTGGTGCTCGCGCCCGAGGCCTATCTGCCGCTGCGGCAGGTGGGCGCGCAGTACCACGCGGCGGCCGAGGGCCTGGCGGCCGCCGACGAGGTCTTCGCCGTCCTGGAGACCGAGCCGGTCCCGGCGGGGACGGCCCCGGCTCCCGACGCCCGGCGGGCCGCCCTGACCGTCGACCGGCTGGTGGTGCGCCACGAGGGGCGGGCCGAACCCTCCCTGCCCGAGACGTCGTTCGAGGTCCGGGCCGGGGAGACGGTCGCGCTCGTGGGCCCCAGCGGCTCCGGCAAGACCACCCTGCTGAACGTGCTGCTCGGCTTCGCCCGCCCGGCCGCCGGCCGGGTGCTCGTGGGCGGTACGGATCTGGCATCGCTCTCCCCCGAAAGCTGGCGGGACCAGGTGGCCTGGGTCCCGCAACGACCCCGTCTCTTCGCCGGGACGGTCGCCGAGAACGTACGGCTGGCGCGGCCCGGCGCCACGGACGCACAGGTGTGCGACGCACTGCGCGCTGCCGGTGCGCTCGACTTCGTGACCATGCTGCACCACGGCACTGACACCCGGCTCGGCGAGAACGGAGCCGGGCTCTCCGCCGGGCAGCGTCAACGCCTCGCGCTGGCAAGGGCGTTCCTCGCCGACCGGCCGGTCCTGCTGCTGGACGAGCCGACGGCGAACCTGGACGGGGAGACCGAGGCCTCGGTCGTCGAGGCGATCCGGCGACTGGCCGCCGGGCGTACCGTGATCATGGTCGTGCACCGGCCGGCGCTGCTCGCCGTGGCCGGCCGGACGGTACGGCTGGTCGGCCCGGCAACCGGACGGGAAGCGGTGCCGGCGCAGCGCACCGATGAGCCGGGACCACTCGGCCCGGAGCTGCGGGGAGCTGAGCTGCGAGGAACTGAGCTGCGCGGCGCGGATTCGCCATGCGCGGCGTCGCTTTCCCGGGAAGCGCAAAGTCTGGAAGCGCAGAGCCCGGACGGGCAGGGCTTGGAAGCGCAGGGTCCTGAGGCCGGGAGCCCCGCGCCGACCGGCTCCGCCGACGAGCCGGCCGAGGTCCCGCCCGGCCCGCGGGTTCCCGGCGCCCTCGGGCGCGTGCGCGCCGCCGGGCGCCCCCTGCGGGCACGGTTCGCCCTGGCACTGCTGCTGGGCGCCCTGGCCCTCGGCAGCGCCGTGGGGCTGATGGCCGTGTCCGGCTGGCTCATTGCGCGGGCCTCGCAGCAGCCGCCCGTGCTCTACCTGATGGTCGCCGTCACCGCGACCCGCGCGTTCGGCATCGGGCGCGCCGTCTTCCGCTACGCCGAGCGCCTGGTCTCCCACGACGCCGTCCTGCGGGCCCTGGCCGGCCTGCGCGTCGGGGTGTACCGGCGGCTGGAGCGGCTGGCGCCGGCCGGGTTGCGCGACACCCACCGGGGCGACCTGCTGTCCCGGCTCGTGGCGGACGTGGACGCCCTGCAGGACTACTTCCTGCGCTGGCTGCTGCCGGTCGGTTCGGCCGTCCTCGTGGGCGGTGCGGCCATCGGCTTCACCGCCTGGCTGCTCCCGGAGGCCGGTCTCGTGCTCGCCCTCGGACTGCTGGTCGCGGGCGTGGCCGTGCCGCTACTGTCCGGAGCGGTCGCCCGGCGCGCGGAGCGGCAGTCCGCGCCTGCCCGTGGCGAGTTGTCCGTCCGGGTGGTCGATGTCCTCGCCGGTGCGGACGAGTTGACCGTGGCCGGTGCCCTGCCGGAGCGGCTGGCCGGACTGCGTGCGGCCGACGGCCGGCTCACCCGTATCGCCCGGCGCGCCGCGGCGGCCACGGCGCTCGGTTCGGGCCTCTCCGCCCTCGCGTGCGGCCTGACAGTGGCGGCTGCCGCCTGGACGGGAGTGACGGCCGTGCACACAGGCAGGCTGGACGGCCTGTGGCTGGCCGTGGTGGTGCTGACCCCGCTGGCCGCGTTCGAGGCCGTGGCCGGTCTCCCGCTCGCGGTGCAGTACCGGCAGCGCGTACGGCGCTCCGCGGAGCGCGTGTACGAGGTGCTGGACGCGCCTCCGCCCGTACGGGAGGGGACGGCCGACGCGCCGGGAACGCCCTTCCCGCTGCGGCTGACGGGCCTCACGGTGCGCTACCCGGGGCAGCCCGCCCCCGCCCTGGAGGAGTTCGGCCTGGAGCTCGGAGCGGGCCGCAGGGTGGCCGTGGTGGGCCGGTCCGGAGCCGGCAAGACGACGCTCGCGCAGGTGCTGCTGCGCTTCCTGGACGCGGAGTCCGGCGCGTACACCCTCGCCGGCGAGGACACGGCGCCCATGGCGGGCGAAGCGGTGCGCAGGCTGGTGGGACTGTGCGCGCAGGACGCGCACATCTTCGACAGCTCCCTGCGCGAGAACCTGCGCCTTGCCCGGCCGGACGCGAGTGAGGCCGATCTGCGCGAAGCCCTGCGGTCGGCGCGTCTCCTGGAGTGGGTCGACGGCCTTCCGCAGGGGCTCGACACGCTCGTCGGGGAGCACGGGGCACGCCTGTCCGGCGGGCAGCGGCAGCGGCTCGCGCTCGCCCGCGCGCTGCTCGCGGACTTCCCCGTGCTGGTGCTCGACGAGCCGGCCGAGCACCTCGACCTGCCGACCGCGGACGCGCTGACCGCGGATCTCCTGGCGGCCACGGAGGGCCGCACGACCGTGCTCATCACGCACCGGCTGACGGGCCTGGAGGCGGTCGACGAGGTGATCGTGCTGGAACGGGGCAGGACGGTCCAGCGAGGCCCGTACGAGGCGCTGGCGGCGGTGGACGGGCCGTTCCGCCGGATGCTGGAGCGCGAGGCCGCGGCGGACGCCGGGGCGGACACCCGCCTGCAAGCGCTTTCCCTGACAAATGGTGCTTACTAGGCTCTTGGGTATGGCAGCCACGGCAGACGCCCCCCGCCCGCGGGACGCCGCCGGTCCCGGACGGGCCGGTGCGCCCGGGCGCGGGCCGGGCCCGATGGACCCCCTGGCCATCGCCACGGAGGCCACCCGCAGCCTCCAGGGCATGTCCACGGAGCTCACCGCGCGCATCCCGCAGCTGCTGGAGGCCATGCGCTCGGTCGGCACGGGCCTGGGGCTGCACAGCACCCTCGACCGCATCACGCGGACCGCCGCCGAGCTCGCCGACGCCCGCTACGCCGCCATCGGCGTCATCGACTCCACCGGTGAGGGCCTGGCCGACTTCATCACGTACGGGGTGACCAAGGAGCAGCACGAGCGCATCGGCGCGCTTCCCGACGGCCACCACGGGCTGCTCGGGGCGCTCATCCACCAGCCCGCGCCCGTGATGCTCACCGACCTCTCGTCGGACCCGCGCTCGGCCGGTTTCCCCCCGGGGCACCCGCCGATGCGCACCTTCCTGGGCGTGCCCATCCGCGTGGGGGCCGAGATCTTCGGCAACCTCTACCTCACCGAGAAACGGGGCGGCCGCGAGTTCAGCCTCGCCGACCTGAACATGGTGAAGATCCTCGCGACGGAGGCCGGCATCGCGATCGGCAACGCGCGCGTGTACGACGAGGAGCGCCAGCGCATGCGCTGGATCGACGGTTCGGTGGCCGTCACGACGGCCCTGCTGTCGCGCGGTGACGCCGAGGACGCCCTGTCGGTCGTCGCCGAGCAGGCGCGCCGCCTCGCGGACTCGGCCGCGGGCATCGTGCTGCTGCCGGACGGCGACGGCGGGCTGGAGATGGTGGCCGTCTCCGCCGACGACCCGTCCGGACTGCTGGGGACGGTGATACCGCCCCACAGCCCGGTGGTCTCGCACCTGCTCGCCGGCGAACCGGTCTTCATCGACGACTCCGCCACCGATCCCCGCATGATCACGGAGGTGGCGCCCCGCTTCGGCCCGAGCATGCTGCTGCCGCTCAAGAGCGGCGACCGGGTGCTGGGGACGCTCGCGACGCCGCGGGCGCGCGGCGCCCGCAGGTTCACACCGGCCGAGCGCACGCTCGCCGCCCAGTTCGCCGCCCAGGCCGCCCTCGCGCTCGTCATGGCCGAGGCGCAGCGCGACCGCGAGCGGCTGGCCGTCTACGAGGACCGCGACCGGATCGCCCGCGACCTGCACGACCTGGTCATCCAGCGGCTGTTCGCCACCGGGCTGATGCTGGAGAGCGCCCAGCGCAATGCCGAAGTCCCCGACGTGAAGGTGAAGGTCGGGCAGGCCGTCGACGAGCTGGACGTGACCATCCAGGAGATCCGTACGGCCATCTTCGCGCTGCAGCAGGGGCCCGCCGAGGCGCCCGCAGGGCTCCGTACGCGCGTCCTGCGCGAGCTCGGAACGGCAGCGGTGCCGCTGGGCTTCCAGCCGTCCGCGAACTTCGTCGGCCCTGTCGACGCCAAGGTCGGGGAGCTCACCGGCAAGAACCTCATCGCGGCGCTGCGCGAGGCCCTCTCCAACGCGTTCCGGCACGCCCGCGCGTCCCGGATGGAGGTGGTCGTCGACGCCACGGTCACCCTTCCGGACGGCAGGCCCGCGGTGCGGCTGACCGTTGCGGACGACGGGGTCGGCATCCCCGAGGGCGGCCGGCGCAGCGGACTGAGGAACCTCGCCAAGCGCGCCGAGTCGCTGGGCGGCTCCAGCTCGTACGGACCCGGGCTCGGGGAGGACGGGGGCGGCACCCGGGTGGTGTGGGAAGCGCCTCTGTAGAGGGCCCCGGTCGCCCGTCCGGCCGCAGCACGTCCACCGAACGGACCTCAGCGGGCGCGCGCGCCCGGGACACACGACAAGATCGCGTCCATGCGACGCCTGTGCCTACCGATACGCGGGCCGCGCCTGCTGCCGAAGGCCGGCGCTGCGGTCCTCGCCGTCCTGTGCGTGCTGTGCAGCGTGTGCGCGCTCGGATTTCCGTCACTCCCCTCCGGACCGCCGGAAGCGGTGCGCGTGCCGGACCGCGCGAGCCGGGTCACTTCCGAGGTGCTCCGGCTGGCCGGGGAGGTCGAGGAGGCGAGGCACCGTTACGAGGAGGCGCAGCACGTGGCCAAGGCGCACGAGGCGCGGGCCCAGGAGATAGACCGCCGGTTGCAGGGCCGGAGGGCCGTCTCGGACACGTTGCGCGAGGACCTGGGGTCGGCCGCCCGGGCGCAGTACCGCACGGGGGGCTTCACGACCGTCCCTGCCGACGATGCGGAGGCCGACGACCCGTTCGAGCTGATGGCCATGCAGCTGCCCGACGCGCGCCGCCGCGCCCGGCTGGCGTGGATGCTGGACGAGGACGACCGCAAGAGCCGGAGCCTGGCCGCGGAGGAACAGGAGCTGGTCGCTGAACAAGTCAACGCAGATAAGGACAGGGCGCAGCTGCAGGCGCGCGTCCGGGCCGCCGAGACCCGTCTCACGGCGGCCCGGGCGGATCTCAACACCATGGCGCAGGGGGCGATCGACAGCGGTCGCTGCACCCCGCTCCCCCTCGACCGCGCGGCCGCCGGCGGGGGGACGGCCAAGGACCAGGCCGTGGCGCAGGCGAACGGGCGCTGGACCCGGCCGGTGACCTCGTACCAGCTGACCGCGGGCTTCGGCGGCGTGGGCGCCAACTGGGCGAGCACGCACAGCGGTCAGGACTTCGCCGTGCCGTCCGGCACCCCTGTCCGCTCGATCGGGGCGGGGACGGTGGTCGCGACCGGCTGCGGAGGGGCGTTCGGCATCAGCCTGGTCGTGCAGCACGACGACGGCTGGTACTCGCAGTACGCGCACCTGGCGGCGATGTTCGTGACGCCCGGGCAGCAGGTGCGCACAGGCCAGTGGATCGGCATGTCGGGGACGACCGGCAACTCCACGGGCCCGCACCTGCACTTCGAGATCCGCACCTCGCCCGAGTTCGGATCGGCGGTCGATCCGGTGCCGTGGCTGAACGCGCGCGGGGTGCGGCTGTAGGCCGCCTCCGGACACCGGCCGGGAGAGGCCTAGCGGGGATCTTCTGCGGACCGGGCCTCCAGGATCCGCTCGATGACGGCGGCGACGCCGTCCTCGCTGTTGGCCGCGGTGTGGTGCGCGGTGACCGCCAGCACGTCGGGGTGTGCGTTCGCCATGGCGTAGGCGGTGCCGGCCCAGTCGAGCATCTCCAGGTCGTTGGGCATGTCCCCGAACGCCACGACCTCCTCCGGGGAGATGCCGCGCTCTGCGCAGCACCGCGCCAGGGTGCTGGCCTTGCTGACCCCCAGGCCGCTGATCTCCAGCAGTGCGGTCGGGCTGGACCGGGTGAAGGAGCCGTGCTCCCCGGCTGCGGTGCGGGCGATCGTGAGGAACTCGTCCGGGCCGAGGTCGGGGTGGCTGGCCAGCAGCTTGAGGATCGGCTCGGTGTAGCCGCTGTCCTCGGCCAGGAGCTTCTCCGCCGGGGCGACGACGGCGCCCGGGTCGAGGAAGAACGGCGGGTACGCGGGCTCGTAGTGGAAGCCTGTGGTGCGCTCCACGGCGAACGAGGAGCCCGGGGCGGCGGCGCGTACGGCGTGCACGACGGCAAGGGCGGCGGCGCTCTCCAGGGGGCGGACGTCGACGAAGCGGGCGCCGTCGCGCAGGTCGACGACCGCGGCGCCGTTGGCGCATATCGCCAGGCCGTGACCGTGGACGTGGTCGCTGACCACGTCCATCCAGCGGGCCGGGCGGCCGGTGACGAAGAAGACCTCGATGCCCGCCTCCTCGGCGGCGGCGAGGGCCGCCACCGTGCGCTCGGAGACCGTCTTGTCGTCCCGCAGCAGGGTGCCGTCCAGGTCGGTGGCGATCAGGCGCGGCACGGCGGCGGGCCGCCGTGCGGCGGAGGTCTCGGGCTGCTCGGTAGCTGAAGTCACGGATTCCATTGTGGGCCACCGGCATATGCGGTGCACAGGTGTGCGTAAAGCCGCGCATGCGTTCAAGCCGGGGGTGTGTCCGTTGTCACGGGGGGTGCGCCCGCCCCACGGCCTAGGCTCGATGTCATGCGACTGAGCACCGTGATCCTTCCCGACCGCCGCTGGTCCGAGGGCGGCCGGGCCGCCTGGCAGCGTGCGGAGGAACTGGGCTTCCACACCGCCTACACCTACGACCACCTGTCCTGGCGGACCTTCCGGGACGGGCCGTGGTTCGGCGCGATCCCCACGCTGACGGCGGCCGCGGCCGCCACCTCCCGGATACGCCTGGGCACGCTCGTCACCTCGCCCAACTTCCGGCATCCCGTCACCCTGGCCAAGGAGCTCATCTCCCTGGACGACATCTCCGGCGGCCGCACCACGCTCGGCATCGGGGCCGGCGGCTCCGGCTTCGACGCCACGGCGCTGCTGAAGGACGGGCAGGAGCCGTGGACGCCGCGGGAGCGGGCCGACCGCTTCGGCGAGTTCGTGCCGCTGCTGGACCGCCTGCTCACCCAGGACGTCGTCACGCACGAGGGCGAGCACTACTCCGCCTTCGAGGTGCGCAACATCCCCGGCTGCGTGCAGCGTCCCCGACTGCCCTTCGCCGTGGCGGCCACGGGCCCGCGCGGCATGAAGCTCGCCGCCCGGTACGGGCAGGGGTGGGTGACCACGGGCGACCCGAAGCTGTTCGAGACCGGCACGCCGGAGCAGTCCCGGGCGGCCGTGGCGGGCCAGATCGAGCGGCTGGGCGCGGCCTGTGAGGAGCTGGGCAGGGACGTCTCGGAGCTGGGGAAGACGATGCTGACGGGCTTCAGCCCGGACCGCCCGCTGGACTCCGTGGACGCCTTCGTCGACTTCGCCGGTTCGCACGCGGAGCTCGGCATCGACGAGATCGTGGTGCACTGGCCCATCGCCGATTCGGTCTTCGCCGCGGACGTCTCGGTCTTCGAGAAGATCGCCACGGACGGGCTGGCCCAGCTCTCCGGCTGAGCGGAGCGGTGATCGCGCAGGGTCCCCGGGCAGCGGGGATTCCTGCGCGGCCGGGAACCTCTCCGGGGACTCCCTCCGCGACCGAGGATTCCCCGCGCGATCGGTGAAGAGGGAGAATCGGGGCATAGGCAACCACCGGGGCGCGTTCCCCGGAGAGCCGGCCCGGGAGGTCTCCCATGCACTCCTCGAAGAGCACCCGATTCGCCCCGGACCGGGGGCTGACCACCCGCATGGTGAGCACGATGTTCTTCATCGGGCTGCTCTACGTGGTCTTCGTGGGGGTGCTGCTGGCGCTGCTGCGCGGCGCCTGGCCGCTCATCCTGCTCGTCGCAGGAGGCATGTTCGTCGCCCAGTTCTGGTTCAGCGACCGGATCGCCGCCTTCAGCATGGGGGCACGTGAAGTCACCCCCGAGCAGGCGCCCGAGCTGCACGGTGCCGTCGACCGCCTGTGCGCGCTCGCGGACATGCCCAAGCCGCGCGTGGCCATCGCCGACAGCGACGTGCCGAACGCCTTCGCCACCGGGCGCAACCGGAAGAACTCCCTGGTGTGCGCGACCACGGGACTGCTGCGCAGGCTGGAGCCCGAGGAACTGGAGGGCGTGCTCGCCCACGAGCTCTCCCACGTCGCCCACCGCGACGTCGCCGTCATGACCATCGCCTCCTTCCTGGGCGTGCTGGCCGGGATCATCACGCGCGTCGGCCTGTGGGGCGGCTTCCGCCGCGTGGGCGGGCGCGACAGCAACACGGCCGTCCTGGTCGTGCTGATCCCGCTGATCAGCGCCGTCGTCTACGCCATCAGCTTCCTGCTCACCCGCTTGCTGTCGCGCTACCGGGAACTGTCCGCCGACCGCGCGGGAGCCCTGCTGACCGGCCGGCCGTCCGCGCTGGCCGCCGCCCTGACCAAGGTCACCGGCGAGATGGCGCGGATCCCCACCCGCGACCTCCGCCAGGCCGAGCCGTTCAACGCCTTCTACTTCGCGCCCGCGTTCTCCAAGGAGAGTTTCAGCCGCCTGCTGTCCTCCCACCCGACGCTGGAGCAGCGGCTGGATCAGCTCGGCCGGATCTCGGCCCAGCTCGGCCGTCCCTGACCCCTCAGCCGGTCCGCCGATCGCCCTCACCGCCCGGAAGGAACGCGTGCCCGTGGGTTTCCTGGACGTCATCCTCGGCCGCAGCAAGCCGGTCCGCCCGGACCTCGACCAGCTCTTCGCCCTGCCGTCCGCCGCGGTCACCCTCCAGGCGGGCGCCGGCCTCACCCCGACCGGGCTGGGTTCGGTCTGCTTCGCAAGCGTGGAGGGCGGGGCCTTCGGGCAGCTCCAGCAGGACGTACGGGCCCTGCTGGACGCGGACACGGAGCGCGGCGGGGAGCCCGTCGAGTTCAGCCAGGACGCGTACGGCTACACGTGGCTGCTCGCTCGGCAGCCGCCCGAGGACACGGCCGCACTGGTCAACGACCTGCACGCGGTCAACACCCTGCTCCAGGAAGGCGGTTTCGGGCCGCAGCTGCTCTGCTCCCTGATGGGCTTCCGCGGTGCGGACGGGCGCTCCCTGGCGCTGGTCTACCTCTACAAGCGCGGCACCTTCTACCCCTTCGCGCCCGTGGCCGGCGCGGGGGACAAGCGGGACAACGGCCTGGAACTGCAGGTGCGGGCGCTGCTGGCGGACGACCTGCGGATCGAGGAGGACCTGGCCCGCTGGTTCCCGGTGTGGGGCGCGCCCGGCCTGTGAGCAGTGCGGGGCACGCCCCACCGGGGTGCCGGGCCGGCTGCCCCTCGACGGGGCCGGCCCGGGAGCGCACCCGGGCGCGGGCTCAGCCGGGGAACCGCAGGAACTCGGCCGGCACGCGCTCCACGAGCCACACCCCGTTCTCGCTCATGCGGAAGACGTGGCCCGCTCGGTGCATCCCGTAGGCGTCCACGGTCAGCACCACCGGCTTGCCGCGGCGGGCGCCCACGCGCATCGCCGTCTCGCGGTCGGGGGACAGGTGGACGGCGTGCCGGGTCATGGGACGAAGCCCCTCGGCCCGGATGGCCGCGACGGAGCGCGACACCGTGCCGTGGAAGAGCACCGCTGGGGGCTCGGCGACCGGCAGGCCGAGGTCGACCGGCACGGAATGGCCCTGGTTGGCCCGGATGCGGTCGCCGTCGAGCGTGTAGCGCTGCTTGTCGTTCGAGGTGACGACCTCCTCCAGCTCGGCCCGGCTGAAGGGGAAGCCGTGCGCGGCACTCGCCTCCAGCAGGGCGCCGACGGGCGTCCAGCCCTGGGCGTCCAGGGTGATGCCGATCCGGCCGGGATCGTGCCGCAGGTGCCTGGCCAGGTGCTTCGAGATGCGGGTCGCGCGCTGGACGTCCATCACCGGCGGGCCTTCCCGAGCTCCTCGACGGCCCAGCGGGCCCATTCCTCGCGCATGGCCATGAAGCGCAGCCCGTACTCGAGGGCCAGCCGGCCGTTCACGGACAGAGGGTCGTCGCCCCAGTCCACGTGCCGCTCCACTTCCTTCAGCGCCCTGTGCTGACCCGCGGCGCGCTCGGCCTCGCCCATCAGATAGGCCGTCGCCTCCACGGGCGTGAGGTGGTTGAGGAAGAAGACCCGCAGCAGGACCTCGCTGCGGCGCACCGGGTCGGGCCTGGCCTCGGTGAGCCAGCGGCGCAGCTCGGCGCGGCCCTCGTCGGTGATCGCGTACTCCTTGCGGCCGCGCGGGCCCTCCGCCGCGACCTCCAGCAGTCCGGCCTTCGTGAGCTTGCCCAGCTCGCCGTAGACCTGGCTCTGCGTCGCCGGCCAGACATTGCTGAGCGAGGTCTCGAACCGCTTCATCAGGTCGTATCCGCTGGCCGGCCGGTCGGCCAGCAGGCCCAGCATCGCGTGTCTCAGGCTCATGCACCCCACCCTACCTTCCACTGTTGACATGTCGGGTGGTGACCTTCTACTTTTGACATGTCAGAGTTGGAATGTCGGCGGGGGTGCCGGCACCCGTCCGAGGAGAATTTCCATGAACTACATGCGCAGCTTCCTTCCCTGGATCGCCTTCGCGGTCGTCTCCTCCGGCGGCTGGCAGTGGGGCGCGGTGGCGGGGCTCGTCGCCGGCGCCGGTCTGCTGATCAAGGACCGCAAGGCCGGGGTCACGGGGGACTCGCTGGTCCTGGAGAGCAGCACGGCCTGCTATTTCGCCGCACTCACCGCTCTGGCCTTCGCCCTTCCGGACAGCGGCCTGCAGCACTACGGCGGTGCCATGTCCCTGGGCTGGCTCGCGCTCACCGCCTGGGTCACGCTGGCCGTCGGCCGCCCGTTCACGACCGGCATCGCCAAGCGGCAGGCGCCTCCCGCGGTGTGGAACACCCCGGTCTTCCGCCGCATCAACGTCGTGATCACTTCTGTCTGGGCCGCCGCCTTCACCGCGACCGCCGCCGGGCTGGCTCTGGTGAGCGCCGAGGGTCTCGGCAGCGGGGTGTCCGTTCCGCTCCAGGTCGCAGGCTTCGCTCTGCCTGCCCTCTTCACCGCCCGCTACCCCGAGCGCGCCCGCGCCCGCTTCATGCAGGAAGCCCGGTAAAGCCCTCAGCCGTCTCCACCGCCTCAGGCCTTCGCGTCACCATCCATCGCAGTCACCGCAACCGCAGAGGAGCTCCCGCGCCATGACGACGGTCCCGCCCGCCCACCTCGCCGGCAACTTCGCCCCCGTGACGGAAGAGCTCACCGCGTACGACCTCCCGGTCACCGGTGCGATCCCGCCGGAGCTCACGGGCTGGTATCTGCGCAACGGCCCCAACCCGCAGGACGCCGCATCCAGCCACTGGTTCTTCGGGGACGGAATGATCCACGGAGTGCGCCTCGAAGGCGGCCGGGCCACCTCCTACCGCAACCGCTGGGTGCGCACCTCGACCTTCACCGACGGCGCCCGCATCTACGACGAGCGCGGCAGGCGTGACCTGACCGCCGGAGCCGCCAACACCCACGTCGTGCGGCACGCGGGCCGCACCCTGGCCCTGGTCGAGTCCTCCTACCCGTACGAGCTGGTTGCCCGGCCCGGGCACGAGCTGGAGACCGTCGGCCCGTACGACTTCGGCGGCCGGCTCACCACGCCGATGACCGCCCACCCCAAGACCTGCCCGGAAACCGGAGAGCTGCACTTCTTCGGCTACGGAGGGCTCTCCGCGCCCTACCTGACCTACCACCGGGCCGATGCGGGCGGGGAGTTGGCGGTCAGCCGGCCCGTCGAGGTGCCCGGGCACACGATGATGCACGACTTCCACCTCACCCGCTCCCACGTCGTCTTCATGGACCTGCCCGTCGTCTTCGACCTCGACCGTGCCGGAGCGGCCGGCGGCGGCATGCCGTACGCGTGGGACCCCGGCTACGGCGCCCGGCTGGGCGTGCTGCGGCGCGACGATCCCCACGGCGAGGTGCGCTGGTTCACCATCGACCCCTGCTACGTCTTCCACTCCCTCAACGCCCACGACGAGCAGCATGCCGACGGCACGCGCATCGTCCTGTACGTGGCCCGCTATCCGCACTTCGGCAGTGAGGACGGCCGGGGCCGCGCCCACGCCACCCTCTGGCGCTGGACCCTCGACCTGACGGCCGGGACGGTGGCCGAGGAACAGCTGGACGACCAGCCCTGCGAGTTCCCCCGGGTGGACGACCGGCTCGCCGGGCTCGCCGCCCGGTACGGCCACGTCACCACCACCTCACTGCCCGGCAGGCCCCTCGACCGCGGCGCCCTGCTCCGCTACGACCTGGGGACGGGGTCCGTAGCCCGCCACGACTTCGGACCGGGGAGGACCCCGGCCGAGGCGGCGTTCGCCCCCGCAGACGACCGGCCCGGCGGCCCCGGGTGGCTGCTGGCCTACGTCCATGACGCCGCCACCGACCGCAGCGACCTCGTCATACTCGACGCCGACGACCTCGCCGCGGAGCCGGTCGCCACCATCCACCTGCCGCAGCGGGTGCCCTACGGCTTCCACGGCAACTGGCTCGCGGACCGCTGAGCGGACGGGCCTGTCCGGCCTATCCGGCCGTCTGTCCGGCCCCGGGCTCGATAACGAGAGCGTCCATGGTGCGGGCCTGCACCTCGCGCTCCACCGCGGCGGCGACGAAGGCGGCGACGTTCTCCGGCCCGACGAGCGCTTCCACGGCCCGGAAGGTCCGGTCGGGGAGCCGGACGGATCCGGGACGGGGGAGGGAGTGGTCAGGCGCGTCCGCCGGGACGGCCTCCTCCACGGCCGCGGCGCCGGCGGCATCGGCAGTCTCGACGGCTCCGGCATCAGCGGCTCCGGCATCGACGACTTCGGCGTCCAGATGCCGGCGGAGATGGCGGGTGGCCATCGTGCGCATGGCGCGGGCGAGTTCGACGTCGATGGCCTGCTGGGCCAGCGGCCGCAGCCGGCGGACCAGCGAGGCGGCCTCGGCGGCCTCCTCCTCGGTGGGCGGGTGGTCGAGGTACTGCCGGAAGACGTATTCGGTGGTGAAGTCCAGGAACCGGCCCGCTATGTGCTCGACCCGCGTGCGCAGTTCGCGCAGATGGCCGGTGATGGCGAGCAGGGGCACCCCGGCGGCGTGGAGCTCCGCGGCGACGGCCAGTTCCTGCGGGCTCGGCACGAGGAACTCCTCGGGTGCGCCCGGCACGCGCACCAGGACGCCGAGTTTCACCGCCTCCTCGACGGCGTCGTCCTCCTGGGTCCCGCCGAAGCGGTCGCCGAGCTCCGCCCGGGTGATCCGGCCCGCCTCCTCGTCCGACCACGGCCCGGTCACCTCGGCGACCAGCCCGAGGACGCCGCCCAGGCCGCGGCCGGTGTCCCAGGCGTCCAGGAGCTCCTTGATGCTCGCGAGGGTGTAGCCGCGGTCGAGGAGCCCGGCGATCTGGTGCAGGCGCTCCAGATGGGTGTCCCGGTAGACGTTGGCGCGCCCGCGCCGCTCCGGCTTGGGGAGCAGCCCCCGGTCCTGGTAGGCGCGGATCGTGCGGACGGTGGCGCCGCTGTGGTGGGCGAGGGCCTCGATGCGGTATTCGCGGTCGTGGCCGGGCCGGCCGGCCTCGCCGTGCCGACCTGGATGACCGGGATGGCCGGGCTGCTCGGACAAGTGCGTCGCTCCTTACGAAAGGGCCGCGCGGCCTATCGCGCCCGCCGCGGTCCGTGCCGCGGGTGAGGCCGCCAGATAGTCGACGGCCCTGCGCAGCGATCCCTCCTTCGAGGGATGGTACGACCGCCGGAGGTAGCGCGGGACGGCTGAGCCCAGCTCGCGCCAGCTCGGCAGCAGGCCCTTGGCCACGGCCCGGTTGTGCTCGCGCAGCGAGTAGCGCATCCGTCTCGCGAGCCGCGGGTCGTTGCGTATCAGGAAGCGCGCGCCCCGGCCCCAGAGGTGGAACAGCACGGGTGCCGTGACGGCCATGCCGAGGACGCGACGGGCGTAGCGCCCGGGGTCCTCGCCGCCGCAGTGCTCGTACATGTCGAAGGCGACGGAGCGGTGTTCGACCTCCTCGGCGCCGTGCCAGCGCAGCAGGTCCAGCATCACCGGGTCGGGGACGGCCCGGTCCAGGCCCTCCGCCTCCAGCACCCAGTTGCCCAGGACGGCCGTGAACTGCTCGATGGCGGCGATCAGCGAGAGGCGGAAGCGCAGCCACTCCCGCGCCGTCACCGGCGCGCCGAACGGGGGCTTCTCGCCCAGCAGGACGTCGAAGAGGTAGTCGACGTGGCGGGTGTACGGGGTGGTGTCCAGGTCCTGTGCGGCGAGGTGGCCGAGCACGTAGGCGTGCTGCACGCTGTGCGTGGCCTCCTGGCCCATGAACCCCTTGACGTCCTTGAGCAGCACGGGGTCCTGCACCAGCGGCAGGGCCTCCTTGAACACCTTGACGAACCACCGCTCCCCGGCCGGCAGCAGCAGGTGCAGGACGTTGATGACGTGGGTGGCGGTGGGCTCTTCCGGTATCCAGTGCAGGGGCGTCGCGTCCCAGTCGAAGGAGACGCGGCGGGGGGCTATCGCGTGCCCGCCCGGGTGGCCGTCGGTCATTTCTGCTTCTCCTCCGCCGTCCGCTACAGCGGCGGCTCGATCCTGGCGAGGGCGCGCTGCGCCCACGGTGTGAAGCGGGACATGAAGCGGAGGCCGTGGGCCTCGGGGGTGACGGGCACAACCGCCTGGTTGCGCACCACGGCCCGCAGGACCGCCTCGGCGACCTTCTCCGGCGGGTAGTTCCGCCGGCCGTAGGCCCGGCCGGCCTTGCTGCGCCGCCGCCGCTGCTCCTCCTCGGAGACCCCGGCGAAGTGCGTGGCCCCGGTGATGGGGGTGTTGACGATGCCGGGGCAGATCGCGGAGACGCCGATCCCCCGTCCGGCCAGCTCGGCGCGCAGGCACTCGCTGAGCATCAGCACCGCCGCCTTGGAGGTGCTGTAGGCCGGGAGGCCCCTGGAGGGCTGGAAGGCGGCGGCGGAGGCGGTGTTGACGATGTGACCGCCCTGACCGCGCTCGGCCATCTGCTTGCCGAAGAGGCGGCAGCCGTGGATCACGCCCCACAGATTGACGTCGAGGGTCTTGCGCCAGTCCTCCGCGGTGGTGTCCATGAAGGACCCGGCGACGCCGATGCCGGCGTTGTTGACCAGCACGTCCACTACGCCGTACTCGGCGGCGACCTTGGCGGCCAGCTTCTCCATCGCCTGCTCGTCCGAGACGTCCGTGCACTCGCCCCAGGCCTCGGGGGCGCCGATCAGCCGGGCCATGTCGGCCGTGCGGGCCGCGCCCTCCGGGTCGCGGTCCACGGCGACGACCCGGGCGCCCGCCTCCGCGAAGGCGAACGCCGTGGCCCGGCCGATGCCGCTGGCCGCGCCCGTCACCAGCACCAGCCGCCCGGCGAACCAGCGCGCGTACGGGTTGGCGGGCGCGCTCTCGCGCGGCTTCGCCCCCTCCTGGCGGGCCGTCGCGAACTCGGCGATCCACGCCGCGACCTGATCGGGCCGGGTGCGCGGCACCCAGTGCTTGGCGGCGAGGTTGCGCCGCACCAGGCCGGGAGCCCACTGCTCCAGGTCGTCGTACAGCCGCTCGGAGAGATAGGCGTCGCCGGTCGGGGTGATGAGCTGGACGGGCACGTGGGCGTAGGCGTCGGTGCGCGGCCGGCGCAGCCGGGCGAGGATGTTGTCGCGGTAGAGCCAGGCGCCGTGCGCGGCGTCGTCCGGCAGGGACGCCGTCGGATAGCCGGAGACCGGCAGCTTCTCGGCCCGCGCGAGCATCTTGGGCCACTGCTTGCCCAGCGGGCCGCGCCAGGCCGCCTCCGGCAGCCCGGGAGCGTGCAGCAGGTACACGTACCAGGAGCGGGCGCCCTGGCCCAGCAGCTGGGCCATGCGCCGCGGCGTGGGACGGGCGGCCCGCTTGCGGAACCACAGCGCGAGGTGGTCGAGGGACGGGCCGGAGATCGACGTGAAGGAGGCGATGCGCCCCTCGGTACGGGCGACGGTGGCGAACTCCCACGCCTGCACCGATCCCCAGTCGTGCCCGACCAGGTGCACCGGGGCGTCCGGGCTCACCGCATCGGCGACGGCCAGGAAGTCGTCGGTGAGCTTCTCCAGGGTGAAGCCGCCCCGCAGCGGCTTGGGCGCCGTGGACCGGCCGCAGCCGCGCACGTCGTACATCACCACGTGGAAGCGGTCGCTCAGCCGCTCCGCTACCTCCGACCAGACCTCCTTGCTGTCCGGGTAGCCGTGCACCAGCACCACGGTGGGCAGGGAGGCGTCGCCCAGCTCGGCCACGCACAACTCGATCCCGCCCGTACGGATCGTGCGCTCGCGCGCGCCCTCCGGCCCGGCGCCGTTCCCGGCGTGCTCGCTCATGCGGCCCTCTCCTCCTGCCTGCGCCGCACATGCGGCAGATCGTCGTCCAGCCAGAACGCGCTCTCCTCCGGGTCCCGGGAGTCGGTGACCACGAGGAGCTCCTCGAACTTCGCGCCCGTGCCCCGGAATCCGAGATGGGGCTCGACAGCCCACAGGCCCGGCCGGGGCGGGTGGTCGGAGAACCGGTACGGGCTCCACAGGGGCGACCAGCCCTCGCGGTGCCCGTGCAGGGCGTCGGAGGCGAGCCCCCTGAGCGCCCGGGTGCCGAACCCGAAGACATGGGGCGACCAGCGGCGCTCGCGGACCCGGCCCACCTTGTGCGCGATCACTCCGAACGGATAGGCGCGGTGCCGGTTCGCGTAGCCCTGACGGACCATGAGCCGGTCCACGTCCTCGTAGATCTCGCGCAGGGAGCGGCGCTCGCGGACCTCGCGCAGGACCAGCTCCCGGTGCTCGCCGAGGTCGGCGAGCAGGCGGTCGTGCAGCGGGTTCGGGCCGAGGCAGCCGGAATAGCCGATGTCGGCCGTGAAGCCGCGGTGGACCGGTGCCATGTCGAGGATGAAGGGCATCCCCGGCTCCAGCCGCCGGTCGGTGGGGAAGAACTGCAGGGGCACCCGGAAGCCCGCGAAGGCCGTGCGGTCCCCGAACCAGGCGAACGGCAGGTGGAACCAGTCCCGCACGCCGCGGCCGCGCAGCCACTCCCGCTGCATCCGGGCCGCCTCGCGCTCGGTGACGCCGGGTCTGAGCTGGGCGGCGACGGCCTCCGCGCAGTCGTACGCCAGGCGCTGGACCGCCCTGAAGCCCTGCAACTCGCCGTTCGCTTCCCGGGACGCCGGTCCCCGGGGCACTGCTGAGGTCATGGCCATTCGTCCGTCCCGTGTGCCGCTCCGGTACGCGTCCGTAACTTGACACTGATGAATGTGACAATGCCCGGCGGCTGCGTCAAGAGTCGTGCACCGCCTGTGGAAAACCTCCTTCTCCTCGCGCACCCTCCCCGGCCGTCCCGGGCCGGGTCCTCCCTCCGGGCCGGTTCCCCTACGGGAACGTCAGACCTGAGGAGTACACGGAAGCAGTCATCCGGTCTGACGCCTGCTGTGGCACGCGCCACTACCGTCGAAGGTGTGACTGTGATCGCTACCGAAAGCCTCAGCAAGCGGTTCCCCCGGGTGACCGCTCTGGACCGGCTGTCCGTCGACATCACGCCGGGCGTGACCGGCCTGGTGGGCGCCAACGGAGCCGGCAAGTCCACGCTGATCAAGATCCTGCTCGGGCTCTCCCCCGCCACCGAGGGCCGCGCCACCGTGCTCGGCCTCGACGTCGCGACCGAAGGCGCCGCCATCCGCGAGCGCGTCGGCTACATGCCCGAGCACGACTGCCTGCCGCCCGACGTGTCGGCCACCGAGTTCGTCGTCCACATGGCGCGGATGTCAGGCCTGCCCGTCACCGCCGCCCGTGAGCGCACCGCCGACACGCTGCGCCACGTCGGCCTCTACGAGGAGCGGTACCGCCCGATGGGCGGCTACTCGACGGGCATGAAACAGCGGGTCAAGCTGGCCCAGGCCCTCGTCCACGACCCGAAGCTCGTCCTGCTGGACGAGCCCACCAACGGCCTCGACCCCGTCGGCCGCGACGAGATGCTCGGCCTGATCCGCCGCGTCCACACCGACTTCGGCATCTCGGTGCTGGTCACGTCACACCTGCTCGGCGAGCTGGAGCGCACCTGCGACCACGTCGTCGTCATCGACGGCGGCAAGCTGCTGCGCTCCTCCTCCACCAGCGACTTCACCCAGGCCACGGCCTCCCTCGCCGTCGAGGTCACCGACTCCGACGCCCATCCGGACGGCACGGCGGCCCTCGCCGCCGCGCTCACCGCGGCCGGCCTCACCGTCCAGCCCGCCGGCCGTGCCGCCGAGTTCGCCGCGGCCGGCTCCGGCCACGTCCTCCTCGTCGACGTCACCGGCGACGACACCTACGACACCGTGCGCGACGCGGTCACCGATCTCGGTCTCGGCCTCGTCCGCATGGAGCAGCGCCGCCACCGCATCGCGGAGGTCTTCCAGAGCGCAGAAAGGGGCAGCGCCCATGCCGCCTGAGACCGTCTCCGCGCCCGCGCAGGACGTCATTCACAACATCGGCTACCGCAACTACTCCGGCGCCCGCCTCGGCCGCGCCTACGCCCGCCGCTCGCTCTTCTCGCAGAGCCTGCGCGGCGCGTACGGCCTCGGCCGGTCGGCGAAGTCCAAGGTGCTGCCGATGATCCTGTTCGGCGTGATGTGCCTGCCCGCCGCCATCATGGTGGCCGTCACGGTCGCCACCAAGCTCAACAAGCTGCCGGTGGAGTACACGCGCTACGCGATCATCATGCAGGTCGTCATCGGCCTCTTCCTCGCGGCACAGGCCCCGCAGTCCGTCTCGCGCGACCTGCGCTTCAGGACCGTCCCCCTGTACTTCTCGCGGCCCATCGAGCGGGTGGACTACGTGACGGCCAAGCTCGCCGCGATGTTCTCCGCCCTGTTCATCCTCACCGCAACGCCCCTGCTGATCCTGTACGTCGGCGCTCTGCTCGCGAAGCTTGACTTCGCCGACCAGACGAAGGGGTTCGCACAAGGACTGGTCTCCGTGGCACTGCTGTCCCTGCTCTTCGCCGGCATCGGCCTGGTGGTCGCCGCGCTCACCCCGCGCCGCGGCTTCGGCGTCGCCGCGGTCATCGCCGTGCTGACCATCTCCTACGGCGTGGTGAGCACCATCCAGGGCATCGCCCTGCAGCGCGACAGCGTCGACGCGATCGGCTGGATGGGCCTCTTCTCGCCCATCACCCTCATCGACGGCGTGCAGACGGCGTTCCTCTCCGCGAGCTCCGCGTTCCCCGACGGCCACGGCCCCAGCACCGCGGCGGGCGTCGTCTACCTGCTCGTGCTCCTCGCCGTGATCGCCGGCTCGTACGGGCTGCTGATGCGCCGCTACCGAAAGGTCGGGCTGTGACAACCGCCCTCCCGTCACCCGACCACCACCCCTCAAGGAATGGGCTGCGCCCATGAGCAGCATTCGTATCGACAACGTCTCCCGCTGGTTCGGCAACGTCGTCGCCGTCAACGACGTCTCCATGACCGTCGGTCCGGGCGTCACCGGCCTCCTCGGCCCCAACGGCGCGGGGAAGTCCACCCTCATCAACATGATGGGCGGCTTCCTCGCCCCCTCGACCGGCACCGTCACCCTCGACGGCGCCGCCATCTGGCGCAACGAGCAGATCTACCGCCACATCGGCATCGTCCCCGAGCGGGAGGCGATGTACGACTTCCTCACCGGACTGGAGTTCGTCCGCGCCAACGCCGAACTGCACGGGCTGGGCGCGGCCGAGGCGCAGCGGGCGCTCGCCACCGTCGAGATGGAGCACGCCCAGGACCGCGCGATCAGCACGTACAGCAAGGGCATGCGGCAACGCGTGAAGATGGCCTCGGCGCTCGTCCACGAGCCCTCCGTGCTCCTCCTCGACGAGCCCTTCAACGGCATGGACCCGCGCCAGCGCATGCAGCTGATGGACCTGCTCCGCAGGATGGGCGCGGAGGGCCGCACCGTGCTCTTCTCCTCGCACATCCTGGAGGAGGTCGAGCAGCTCGCCACCCACATCGAGGTCGTCGTCGCCGGCCGGCACGCCGCCTCCGGCGACTTCCGCAAGATCCGCCGGCTGATGACGGACCGCCCGCACCGCTACCTGGTCCGCTCCAGCGACGACCGCGCCCTGGCCGCCGCCCTCATCGCCGACCCTTCGACGGCGGGCATCGAAGTGGACGTCCAGGAAGGCGCCCTGCGCATCCAGGCCGTCGACTTCGGCCGCTTCACCGCCCTGCTGCCCCGGGTCGCCCGGGAGCACGGCATCCGGCTCCTCACGGTCTCGCCCTCGGACGAGTCCCTGGAATCGGTCTTCTCCTACCTCGTCGCGGCCTGAAAGGAGCCCAGCGCCATGTACAACGCCACCGTCGCACGGCTCACCTACCGGGGCCTTTTGGGCCGCCGCCGCGCCTTCATCCTCTTCGGGCTGCCCGCCCTGCTGCTCGCCGTCTCGGTCGTCGTCCGCGTGCTCGTCGGCGCGGACGACGGCACCGCCGGCAGCGTCCTGGGCGGCTTCGCACTGGCCACCATGGTCCCGCTGATCGGCGTCGTCGCCGGCACCGGCGCGATCGGCCCGGAGATCGACGACGGCTCGGTCGTCTACCTCCTCTCCAAGCCGGTGAAACGACCCACGATCATCTTCACCAAGCTGATCGTCGCGATCGCCGTCACCGTCGCCTTCTCAGCCGTCCCGACGCTCGTCGCGGGCTTCATCCTCAACGGCAACAGTCAGCAGATCGCCGTCGCCTACGCGGCCGCGGCGGCCGTCGCCTCCGTCGCCTACAGCGCGGTGTTCCTGCTGCTGGGCACGGTCACCCGGCACGCCGTCGTGGCGGGCCTGGTCTACGCCCTGGTGTGGGAGTCGCTCTTCGGCAGCCTCGTCCCCGGCGCGCGCACCCTGAGCGTGCAGCAGTGGTCCCTCGCCCTCGCCCAGCGCATCGGCGCGGACGGTGCGGTCGCCTCGGACGTGGGTCTGCCGCTGGCCCTCGTCCTGCTCGCCGGTGTGACGGTGGCAGCGACGTGGTTCGCGGGCCGGAAGCTCCGCTCCCTCACGCTCGCCGGGGAGGAGTGAACCTCATTCCGTTGAACCCCGCGGGGCTCGTTGAACCCCGCGAGGCTCGTTCCGTGAGGTTCACTCCGCGGGTCTCAGCCCCGTAGGACACACCGCTGCAGCGCCCGGGCGATCTCCACCTGCTCGGGCGCGAGCGAGTCCTCGCCGTCCTCGACGTCCCACAGGGCGTTCTGCAGCACCCTGCCCAGCGTCCAGCGGGCAGCCCGCTGCCGGTCCAGGCCCAGCACCTCGGTCATCAGGTCGAAGCGGCGCAGCACGGCCCGTTCCACGTCCCCGGTCGCGGTGATGTCGTCCCACCGGTCGTGCAGCGCGGGCAGCAGTTCGAAACCGGCGTCGCCCACCAGCGGCTTGGGGTCGATGGCGAGCCACGGCTCGCGGGCGGAGCCCGGCACGGGAGCGAGGACGTTGTCGTAGTGGAGGTCCCAGTGCAGCAGCTGGTGACCGGGCTCGCCGACGACCTCCCGTACGGCCGCGGCGCACGACTCCACCAGCCGGCGCTCCGAGGATTCCCGCAGCTCCGGCAGGGCCGCGGGCACGTCCTTGAGCATGGCCCCCGCGACGTCCCCGAGGGACCGCAGCCCCGCGGGCACCGGTGCCGTCAGCAGCCGGGCCAGCAGCTCGGAGAGCGTCTCCAGCGACGCCTCGGCATCGCGTATGGACAAGAGTGAACGATTTGCGTCCAACCGCTCCAGCAGCATCGTGCCGGTCGCCTCGTCGTGGTCGAGGAGCGCGACCGCTCCGTCGCCGGCCCAGGCCCTCAGCGCGACCGGCTCACCGACGCTCTCGTCGGTGACGGGCTGGAGCTTGAGCGCCGCCGGGGTGCCGTCCTCGCGCAGCACGGGCAGGACGAGCGCGACCATGCCGTGCGAGGCGGGCCCGTCGAGCCGCAGGCCCCAGTGGTCGAGGAACCGGGCGGCCAGTTCCGGCAGGGCGGCGATCCAGGAGCGGCCCTCCTCCCCGTCGTACTTCTCGTGGAAGCCGACGAGTTCGGCCGGAATGGCGATGCGGTGAGCGGCGTGCATGGGCAGCGGTCTCCTCACGACGGGTGGGCAGGAGGCCCCGGAGGGCCTCCAGCCCACCCACCGTCTCAGATCTTCCGATCGCGCCCGGCGCCCATCGCGAGAAGCAGCAGCGCCGCACAGGCGACGAGCAGCAAGGCGATCGGAAGCGTCCAGCTGTCCGTCGCCTGGTGGACCGCACCGATCGCGAACGGGCCGACGGAGGCGAGCAGATAGCCCCACGTCTGCGCCATGCCCGACAGCCGGGACGCCGTGTGGGCGTCCCGCGTGCGCAGCACCATCAGTGTCAGGGCGAGGCCCAGCAGACCGCCCTGCGCCACGCCCATCAGCGTCGCCCAGACCCATGCGCCCTCCACGGGGGCGGTGAGCAGACCGGTCACACCGGCGGCCATGAGGACGACGACGCCGGCGCCGAGTGCCCGCTGGTCGCGCAGCCGGCCGGCCACCATGGGCACCACGAACGAACCGGCCATCTGCACCAGCGTGTAGAAGGCGTAGACCATGCCGGCCTCGCTCTTGCTCATGCCGTGGTCGGTGAACACGGTCGGCATCCAGGCAATGCACACGTACGCGACCAGCGACTGGGTGCCCATCATCAGCGTGACCTGCCAGGCGATGGGCGACCGGGTCAGCTTCGGCCCGCTCTGCGCCTGCTGCACGGGGGTGGCGGCCGCCCGGCCGTGCCGGGTGCCGCGGCGCGCGATGACGGCCTGCGGGACCCAGACGACGGCCGCCACGGCGGCGAGCAGCGCCCAGGAGGCCAGGGAGCCCCGCCAGCCGCCGAGGGCGTCCTCCAGCGGCACGGACAGGGCGGCCGAACCGGTGGCGCCGAGGATCAGCGTGGTCGAGTACAGCGCGGTCATGCTCGCGGCACGGTCGGGGAAGTCGCGCTTCACGAGGCCGGGCATCAGGACGTTGAGCAGGGCGATGGCCGTGCCGACGAGCGCGCAGCCGGCGAACAGGGCCACGACCGGGGGCGCGACGCGCAGCAGGATGCCGCCGCACAGCAGCAGGAGGGCGCCGCACAGGACGGCTTCGGTGCCCCAGCGGCGGGCGAGCTTCGGCGCGACGATCGAGCCCAGGCCCATGAAGATCAGCGGGATGGTGGTGACCAGGCTGCTCGCTGCCGCCGCCAGGTGGAAGTGGTCACCGATCTCGCCCATCAGGGGCGAGACCCCGGCGAGGGCCGCCCGCATGTTGAGCGAGGCGAGGACGATGCCCGCCATGAGCAGCGCCGGGTGGGCGCGCAGGGTGCGGCGGGCGGCGGCCACGGCCGGCGCGGGAGCGAGGTCCTCTTCCGCGTCTATCAGGGGGTCGAGTGTGTCCGGCCTCGTTTCCGACATGGGCTGCCTTTCCAGGGACGTGCGATGGGGCTGAGGGGGAACGGAGTTCAGCTCTCGGCGAGGAGGCTCTCCACGGCCTGCTTCGGGCGCTCCAGGAGGGCCCTGGCGGCCCGCGAGGCGGCCTCGGGGTCGCCGGAGGCGATGGCGTCCATGAGGGCGTGGTGGTCGCCGTGGATGATGCGCGGCATGTCGCGGTCGCCGAGCGCGGTGACCAGCGCCTCGCGGACGGAGCTGCTGAACCAGGCGTAGGTCGCGGTCAGCGCGGTGTTGTGCGCGGCCTCCACGACCGCGCGGTGGAACTCGACGTCGTGATCGGCGTAGAGCTCCAGGTTCCCGGAGTCGGGCTGGCCCTCGGGGTCCTCGAACGCGGTCTGGGCGTCCAGGGCGGCCTTCATCCGGGCGAGGTCGGCGGGCTCGTGGCGCAGGGCCGCGAGCCGCGCGGCCTCGGCCTCCAGCGCGATGCGCAGCTCCAGCACGTCGCGCACTCCCGCGCGCTGCACGCCGCGCATGATCTCGGCCGGGTCGGCCATGGAAACCACGAAAGTGCCTTCGCCCTGCCGCGAGCGCAGCATTCCGGCGTGCACGAGGACGCGGACGGCCTCGCGGACCGTGTTCCGGCCGACCTGGAGCTGTTCGGCGAGCGCGTGCTCGGTCGGGATGCGGCTGCCGATCTTCCACTCGCCGGCCGCGACCTGGGCGCGCAACTGTTCCACGACGGTGTCCACGAGGGACTGCCGTCCCGCTGCCTGCAGTGCCATTCGTCCTCCGGTCCCGGCCTCGGCCGCGCATGAGTCACCCGGTTGCCCAGTCATCCTACAACTCCCTCCGAGGGCGGCCCCGGGACCGAGCGGCTACCGTCGAAGGGTGCGTGGACGGGACGGGCGCCGCGGCTCCGGCACGCCCGGCCGGTGGCCGCCCGCCGCCGCCCGGGCCGCTTCGCAGGCGTGGTCCGGGGTGCGCTCCTGGATCGCTTCCTCTCCCGGGACGCACATCTGGCTGCTCGTCATCGGCGTCACCAGCCTCGTGATCGCCGCGGCAAGCCAGGACTTGGAGACGTTCCTGCTGCACCGCAACAGCAGCAACATCCACCAGCTCACCAAGCACCCGCTGCAGTCGCTCCTGATCAGCGGTTTCTGGATCGAGAACCCCTCGTCGTTCCTGCTCTACGCGGCGCTCTTCGAGGTGCTGCACGCGAACGTCGAGCGCTGGACCGGCACCGCCCGCTGGCTGTTCACCGTGGGCTTCGCGCACATCGCGGCCACTCTCATCAGCCAGGAGATCGTGCTGCTGTCCATAGAGGACCACTCACTGCCGCGGTCGATGAAGAGAGTGGTCGACATAGGGGTCTCGTACGGGCTCGCGGCCGCCGCCGGGATCCTCACGTACCGGATGCCGCGGCCGTGGCGGTGGGTCTACCTCGCCGGTGTGGTGCTGTTCTTCGCCGTCCCGCTGGTCACGGGAGGCACGTTCACCGACGTGGGGCACGCGGTGGCCGCGGCGATCGGGCTGGGCTGCCGGCAGTTCACGCACGGCCGCCCGCCGTGGGACTTCGGGCGCGTTCCCGGAGCCCTGCGGCGGGCGGCAGTTGTCGTCGGACGCGGCTCCGGCCGGGCGGGCCGGAGCGGCCTCAGCCGTACAGACGCTCCAGGACCGCGGCGATCCCGTCGTCCTCGTTCGAACCGGTGACCTCGTCGGCGACGGCCCGCAGCTCCTGGTGGGCGTTGGCCATGGCCACGCCGTGCGCCGCCCAGCCGAACATCGGTATGTCGTTGGGCATGTCGCCGAAGGCGATCGTCTCGGCGGCCTTCATCCCGAGCCGGCGCGCGGCCAGGGACAGCCCGGTGGCCTTGCTCAGGCCCAGCGGCAGCAGCTCCACGACGCCCTCGCCCGCCATCGTCACCCCGACCAGGTCGCCCGCGGCCGCGCGGGCGGCGGCGGCCAGGGCGTCGTCGCCGAGCTCGGGGTGCTGCAGGTAGAGCTTGTTGAGGGGCTCGGCCAGGAGCTCGTCCCGGTCGTGGGTCACGACGGCCGGGAGCGGGCCCTCCTGGACGCGGTAGCCCGGGGTGACCAGCACCTCGCCGTCGAGGCCGTCACGGCCCGCGGCGAGGTGCAGCGGGCCGGTCTCGGCCTCGATCTTGGCGACGGCCAGCCCGGCGATCCGCCGGTCCAGCGTCACCGACGTCAGCAGCCGGTGCTCACCCGCGTGGTAGACCTGCGCGCCCTGGGCACACACCGCCAGGCCCTGGTAGTCCAGCTCCTGCAGGATGTGCCGCGTCCACGGGACGGCCCGGCCGGTCACGACGATGTGCGCGGCACCCGCTTCCGTGGCCAGCTTCAGGGCGGCCCGGGTGCGCTCCGAGACGCTCTCGTCGGAGCGCAGCAGGGTGCCGTCGAGGTCGGTCGCGACGAGGCGGTACGGCAGTGCGGCCGCAGCGGGGTTCACTTGGCGACCGGCTCGAGCACCTCGCGCCCGCCCAGGTACGGACGGAGCACCTCGGGCACGCGCACCGAGCCGTCGGCCTGCTGGTGGTTCTCCAGCAGCGCCACGATGGTGCGCGGCACCGCGCACAGGGTGCCGTTGAGCGTCGCCAGCGGGCGGACGTTCTTGCCGTCGCGCATCCGGACGGACAGGCGGCGGGCCTGGAACTCGTCGCAGTTGGACGTGGACGTCAGCTCGCGGTATTTGCCCTGGGTGGGGATCCACGCCTCGCAGTCGAACTTGCGCGAGGCCGAGGCGCCGAGGTCACCCGTGGCGGTGTCGATGACCTGGAAGGGCAGCTCCAGGCTCGTCAGCCACTGCTTCTCCCACTCCAGCAGGCGGGCGTGCTCCGCCTCGGCGTCCTCCGGCGCGATGTAGGAGAACATCTCGACCTTGTCGAACTGGTGGACGCGGAAGATGCCGCGGGTGTCCTTGCCGTACGTGCCGGCCTCGCGGCGGAAGCACGGCGAGAAGCCGGCGTAGCGCAGCGGCAGCTGGTCGGCGTCGAGGATCTCGTCCATGTGGTAGGCCGCGAGCGGCACCTCGGACGTGCCCACCAGGTAGAAGTCGTCCTTCTCCAGGTGGTAGACGTCCTGGGCGGCCTGGCCGAGGAAGCCCGTGCCCTCCATGGCGCGCGGCTTGACCAGCGCGGGCGTCAGCATCGGGGTGAAGCCGGCGGCCGTGGCCTGGGCGATGGCGGCGTTGACGAGCGCGAGCTCCAGCAGCGCGCCGACACCCGTCAGGTAGTAGAAGCGCGAGCCGGAGACCTTGGCGCCGCGCTCGACGTCGATCGCGCCGAGCAGCTGGCCGAGCTCCAGGTGGTCCTTGGGCTCGAAGCCCTCGGCGGCGAAGTCGCGCGGGGTGCCGACGGTGTCCAGGACGACGAAGTCGTCCTCGCCGCCGAGCGGCACGTCGGGGTGGACCAGATTGCCGATCTGCAGCAGCAGGCGCTGCGCCTCGGCGGCGGCCTCGTCCTGCTCGGCGTCGGCGGCCTTCACGGCGGCGGACAGCTCGCCGGCCTTCTTCAGCAGCGCGGCCTTCTCGTCGCCGGAGGCCTTGGGGATGAGCTTGCCGAGCGCCTTCTGCTCGGAGCGGAGTTCATCGAAGCGGACGCTGGACGACCTGCGCCGTTCGTCGGCGGAGAGAAGTGCGTCGACGACGTCGACATCCTCTCCACGGGCGCGCTGGGAGGCGCGCACACGGTCGGGGTCCTCACGAAGCAGGCGAAGGTCAATCACCCCCCCAGGCTACCGTTGCGCACGCGATCACTCGACGGCATATTCCTCTTGATGGCGGTTTGTCCCATTTTGGGTGATCGGAAAAGGCTGTGCATAATCAGCAGCCCGGGTGATCGCGACGTGCTGGAAAAGGCTCCGGGGGAGTGGTGGCGAGAATGGGTGCGCTTTTACTGAAAAGCGGGCATAGCGGCGGCGTCGGCCTCTGATCCGCTTGCGGGCGGCCGGAGTTGGCCCACTTCTTGTCCACAGGAGGAGATCCCTCCGTTTTCTTTGTCCACAGGCTGTGCGTGAAATCTGTGGACGCCGTAATCGAACGTTCCGTCCGCTTCTGTCCCGCGCCGTGTATTCCTTGGTCAAACCTCGCTCGGCCACTCATTCGGGTGGTATCGCCTCGCTCCAAAGGGTTATTCGCAGACATTCCGCTGACGAATGGCGAGGATGCAGCCCGATCGGGTGGACCTAGGTGCTGTGGATGACGCCCCTGTGGTTAGAGCGATTTGTCGACCTTGACCGATTCGCGGAGCGGCTGCCCCGCCTCAATCTGTCGACTTATCCCCAGGTCGAGAACCCCCTGTGGATAACTCTGGGGATGTCGGCGCCGACGGCTACCGTCGACGCGTGGACAACGAAGCCCCGATCGCCTCAGGCGCGGCCGTCCTGGCAGCGCGCCAGCCAGTCCGCCGCCGTGACGAACTCCTCGTCCGACGTGCCGTAGCGCGTGGGACCCACCTCGGCCGGAGTCGCGTCCGCGCGGGGATAGGAGCCGAGGAAGCGCACCTGCGGGCAGATCCGGTGCAGGCCCATCAGCGCCTCGCTGACGCGCCGGTCGGCGATGTGCCCCTCCGCGTCGATCGCGAAGCAGTAGTTGCCGATGCCCTCGCCCGTCGGCCGCGACTGGATGAGCATCAGGTTCACCCCCCGCGACGCGAACTCCTGCAGCAGCTCCAGCAGGGCGCCCGGGTGGTCCTCGCGCAGCCACACCACGACCGACGTCTTGTCCGCGCCCGTCCGTGCCGCCGGCCGGGCCGGCCGGCCCACCAGTACGAAGCGGGTCTGCGCGTTCTGCGCGTCGTGGATGTCGGTGACCAGCGGCTCCAGACCGTACGTGGCCGCCGCGAACTCCCCCGCGAAGGCGGCGTCGAAGCGCCCCTCCTGCACCAGGCGCGCGCCGTCCGCGTTGGAGGCCGCCGACTCCCACAGCGCGTCCGGCAGGTGCGCGGCGAGCCACTTGCGCACCTGCGGCTGCGCCACGGGGTGGCCGGTCACGGTCTTGATGTCCGACAGCCGCGTCCCCGGCCGCACGAGCAGCGCGAACGTGATCTGCAGCAGCACCTCGCGATAGATCATCAGCGGGGAGCCCGTCGTGAGCTGGTCGAGGGTGGCGGTGACACCGCCCTCCACCGAATTCTCGATCGGCACGAGGGCGGCCGCCGCCTCGCCGCTGCGCACGGCGTCCAGCGCCGCGGGCACGGACACCATCGGCACCAGCTCCCGCGTCGCCGCCTCCGGCAGCGTCCGCAGGGCGGCCTCGGTGAACGTGCCCTCGGGGCCGAGATAGGTGTAGCGGCTGGCCGACATCACGCTGGCTCCTCGATCGTCCGGTGTCTCGCCACGATACCGAGCGCCCGGAGCCGGGCCGTCAGCCCTCCAGCAGCCGCTGCCCCACGTACTCGCCCGGCTCGCAGCCGCCCGGCACCGCGAAGAGACCGCTCGCCTCGTGCCGCAGGAAGCGGGAGAGGCCGTCCCCGCGGTCCAGCTTCCGCTGCACCGGCACGAACCCCTTCATCGGGTCCGCCTGCCAGGCGACGAACAGCAGACCCGCGTCCGGAGCCCCGTCGTCGAGGAAGCCGTCATGGTAGGAGAACGCCCGCCGCAGCATCGACGCGCCACGGTTCGACGCCGGCGACGCCACGCGGATGTGCGCGTCGCCCGCGATCGCCAGCGACCCGTCAGAGTTGACCTTGTTGAGGTCCGGCCGGGTCGTCTCCGTGCCGCCGGACAGCGGAGCCCCGTCCGACTTGCGGCGCCCGATCACCTTCTCCTGGCGCTCCAGGGAGAGGTTGTCCCAGGTGTCGAGCAGCATGCGGATGCGCCGGACCACCGCGTACGAGCCGCCCGCCATCCACTCGTCCGCACCGCTGTGGTCCTGCGGCACGTAGATCTTGGCCGGGAAGCCCGCTTCCGACGGCTTGGGGTTGTTCGTGCCGTCGATCTGGCCCATCAGGTTCCGGCCGGTCATCGGCTGGGCGGTGGCGCCCGGCGTCCGGTTGAAGCCGTTCATCTGCCAGCGCAGCCGTGCGGTGCTCCTGGCCTGCTGCTGGATCAGCCGCAGCGCGTGGAAGGCGACGAGCGCGTCGTCGGCGCCGATCTGCACCCACAGGTCGCCGTTGCTGCGCTTGGAGTCGAGCGCGTCGGCGGTGAAGTCGGGCAGCGGCTCCAGCGCGGCGGGCCGCTTGGAGGTGAGGTCCGTCCGGTCGAAGAACGTCCGGCCGAATCCGAAGGTGACGGTCAGCGAGGAGGGGCCCGCGTCGAGCGCCACCCCGGAGTCGTCCCCCTTGGGCGTCTTCCCGGCCATGAGGTCGGCCGCCGTGTCCGACCACCGGCGCATCAGTGCGGCGGCGGCCTTGCGGTCGGCCCCGGGCGCGAGGTCGAACGCGATGAAGTGGCCGCACGCCTGCGCGGGATCGGCGATCCCGGCCTGGTGCGCGCCGTGGAAGGGTCTGCTCGCGGAGCCGACGCCGTCCAGCGGCGCCGGGTCCTTGCGGACGGTCTCGGCGGCGAAGGCCCCGGCCGCGCCGCCCGCGACGAGCCCTGCCGCGCCCGCGGCGCCGGCCGTGCCGAGCAGCCGGCGGCGGCTGACGCCGCCCGGCTTCGCGGGCTGCTCCGCGCCCTTGTGAGTGTCCTGGGAATCCTTGGATCGTTCAGCCATCAGTTGATCTTCACGTTCCTGATCTCCGTGATCTGGTCGATGTCGGAGGTCCGTACGGTCAGGGTGAGCTGCCACGTACCGGCCATGGGCAGCTGGAAGCCGGTGGCCTGCCAGCGTCCGGCGGACGTGCGCTTGAGGGCCGTGCGCAGCGGGCCGATGTTCTTCTGCTTCTCGGTGAAGGACACCTCCAGCTCCGGTACGTCCACGGCCTTGCCGGCCGGGTCGGTCACGGAGACGTCGATGGAGTTGTTGCCCGAGTGGGCCGGGTCGATACGTATGAGGGCCGTGCCTCGCCCGTTCGTGCCACCCGTGTCGTACGGGATCCGGGTCTCGGCCGGGCCCGGAGCGGCCGGAGCCGCGGTGCGGGCTCCTCCGGATGCCGCCGATTGGCGCTGTTCGGTCTCGGCCCGGCCCGGCTGGGTGCCGGTGAGCAGGGTGGTGACGGCGAGCAGGACGACGGCGACCCCGGCCTCGGCCAGGACGGCGCGGCGCAGTCCGCTGCGGCCCTCGTCGGCGTCGCGCCGCCGGCGACCCGCGGCCTTCTCCAGGGCCTCGCGCTGGCGTGCGAGCTGGGCGGCCCGCTCGGGGGAGGCGTCCTTGTCCTTCCGGGACGTCGCCGCGACCGGCCCCCTGGCCGCCTGAACCGCCCGGACCGCCGGGGCCTGCTTCTTCGGCGCCGGGCGGCCGTCGGTGAGGCGGCCCGTCCAGCGCCGCGAGAAGGAGGCGAGGGCGACCATGCCCGCCACGAGCGCGACCTTGAGGAGGAGCCAGCGGCCGTACTCCGTACCGGTGAGCGCGCCCCACGAGCCGACCTGCCGCCAGGACTGGTAGAGGCCGGTCGCCACCAGGACGCACACCGCGGTGAAGGCGAGCCGGGAGAAGCGCTGCACCTCCGCGCGGCGCACGGGCTCCCCCGCCCACAGCGTGGCGAGCAGCGCGGCGAGGCCGCCGAGCCACACGGCGACGCCCAGCAGGTGCAGGACGTCGACCGGCATGGCGAGCCAGGGCTGGAGCCCCGCCGACGCGTGCTCGGCCATCGCCCAGGTCGCCGCGAGCCCGACGGCGACGACGGTGCCGCCGATGGCGATCCCGTAGGCGACGTCGCGGCGCTCCATGCGGGTGCGGTCGCCGTCCTCGCGGGCGTACGAACCGAACAGCACGGCCAGGAACACCGCCGCGGCGCTCAGCAGCAGCAGGCGCGACAGCAGTGCCGCGCCCGGTTTGGTGGCCAGTACGTCACCGAGGAGGGTGAGGTCGAAGGACGAGCCGACGCCCTTGCCGCTGGTGTAGGGCCCGCGCAGCAGCAGGAGCACCGACGTCGCGGCGAAGAGGGTGATCCAGCCGCCGACCGCGATCCGCTGCACGGGCCGGGAGGAGCGGCACGCGCCCGCGAAGACGCAGCCGCCGACGAGCAGGAGGTAGCCGGCGTAGGCCGCGTACCGGCCGGTGGTGTAGAGCGCGTCGACGACCGGGTCGGCCTTGGCCGTCGTCACTTTGGCCGCCGTCTTCGACGGCGCGCCTATGGAGAAGGTGAAGGCCCCGGCCACCGGGTGGCTGTCCGCGGAGACGGCCTGCCAGGCCACCGTGTAGGTGCCGTCGGCGATCCCGCCGGCGATCCCCACGGCGGCCGTGTCGGACTTGCCGTCCACGTGGGCCGGCTTGCCCTCGTCGACGCGCTCGCCCTGCGGATCGAGGACCCGCACCGAGTCCGCGCTCAGCAGGACGCCCTCGGAGAAGGTGAGCTTCACCTGCCGGGGCGCGGCCGGCACCACGGAGCCGGAGGCCGGGTCGGTCGAGGTCAGCGCGGCGTGTGCCGAGGCGCTGCCCGCGCCGGGCCCGAGCGCGCACAGCAGCGCGGCGAGCAGCGTGCCGAGGACGGGGAGCAGCCGCCCGGCGGTCAGGGTCTTCATCGCACGTCAGTCCTTCGTCAGTCCTTGGGACGGAACGTCGTGGACTCCACGGGCACCTGGACCTTGACCGGCCCGGCGGTGGCGAAGTGCAGCGTGAACTCGATCTTCTCGCCGACGTCCGGCTTGTGGCCGAGCTTGCCGAGCATCAGGTGGGTGCCTCCGCGGGTGAGCTTCAGCTCGCCCTTGGCCGGCACGTCGAGCGAGGTCGCGTGCTTCATCTGCGAGCCCTCGGTGGTGTGCATGGTGATGTCACCGGAGAGCGGGCTGGTGACCTTGGTGAGCCGGTCGGCCTTGCCGCCGTCGTTGGTGACGGTGAGGTAGGCCGCGGCCATGTCGGTCATCGCGGGCTGCGGCAGGTAGGCGCCGCTGACGGACAGCTCGGGCTTGCCGGAGGACAGGGCGTCCTTCTCGGACTGGCAGCCGGTGAGCAGCAGGAGCCCTCCGGCGAGGACGAGCGGCAGGGCGGCGGCGGTGGCGGCGGTGGTCTTGCGCATTACGGGTTCTCCCCCTTGATGATCTTCGGGAGATCCTTGGAGTACTGGTCCTTGGTGGTTTCGGTCGTGTAGATCCAGTGGCCGCCGTCGTCCTTCGGCGAGAAGCCGACGACCTCGGCCCCGTGGCTGACGGTGATGGAGCCGTCCTTCTCCTTCTTCGGCTTCTCCACGAAGATGCCGATGCCCTTCGCCGCCGCCTGGATGGTGGCGAAGTCGCCGGTGAGTCCGACTATGTCCTGGCCGCCCTGGGCGTCCAGCCACTCGCGCATCCGCTTGGGCGTGTCGCGCTCCGGGTCGGTGGTGACGAAGACGACCTGGAGCTTCTCCTGGTCCTCCTTCGGCAGGGACTTCTCGGCCGCGGCGATGTCGGCGACGACGGTGGAGCAGACGTCGGGGCAGTAGGTGTAGCCGAAGTAGAGCAGGAGCGGGCGGCCCTTGGTCTCGTTGACCAGCTCGTACTTCTTGTCGTTCGTGTCCGTGAGGACCAGGTCCGGCTTGGCCTTCGGACTGTCCAGGGTGATCGCGGCCTTCTTGGGCGTGGCGGAGACGTCGGCGACGGGCTTGTCGCCGCCGTCGTCCGAGCCGCCGCCGCAGGCGGTCAGCGTGAGCGCGGCGGCCGTGGCCAGGGCCGCGCCCAGGATTCTGGTGCGCATGGAGCTCTTCTCCAGGGGGTGGGTCGGTGGTGCGGGGCGGGGTGCGGGCTTCGCTCGGAGGCGGGGCCGCACCCCGGCCGATACGTACGTCGGGCGGCTGTGCGCCGGGTGGCCGCGCGTCAGGCCGAGCGGCGGCGCCCGGCCATCACGCCGAAGGCGATGCCCGCCGCGCCGACGACGATGCCGGCGACGCCGAGGACGCGGGCGGTGGTGTCGCTGCCGCCGTCGCTCTTGTCCGACGCGGCGGACGCGCTCTCGGTCTTGCCGTCCGCGCTCTTGCCGCTGGTCTTGTCGTCGTGGTGGTCGTCGCCCTTGCCGGCGGCGGCGCCCTTGGCGACGAGCTTCAGCGTGGGAGCCGGGTGCTCGGCCTCGCCGCCGCCCGGCTTGGACGGGTCGATCCAGCGGACGACGTCGTCGTCGGAGTACGTCTGGAGCGCCTTGAAGACCAGTTCGTCGGCGTCGGAGGGCAGCTGGCCGACGGACAGCGGGAACTGCTGGAACTGGCCCGGCTCGATCTTGCCGCCGGTCCAGGTGATCTTGCTGACGGCCTCGTCGATGGTCTTGCCGTGCATCTGCAGCGGCTTGTCCAGCTTGGCCTTCTCGACCTTCACCTCCCAGCCGGGGACCGGCTGGGGCATCACCGAGGCGAGCGGGTGCTTGGGGTCGAGGGTGACCTCCAGCTTCACGGTCGAGGCGTTGTCCTTCTCGTTCGGCACCTTGAAGGCGATGGTGCTGTAGCCGCCCTTCTCGGCGGTGCCGGGCTGCACGCTGACGTGCGCGGAGGCGGGGCCGGCGAGCAGCAGGACGGCGCCGGCGGCGACGGCGCCGATGACGGGGAGGCGGCGCAGGCGAGCGGACTTGGCGTTCATGGGGACGCTCCAGGGGCAGGAGGGATCAAGCGGATCAAAGAGGGGTGGCACGCGCGCGGTGATGGCGACGACGGTGCGACCGCCCTCCTGCCCGGGACGCCTCCCCCGCCCCGGCCTGCCGGAATGCGGGCAGGCGCAGCCGTACGCGAGCGCGCTCAGGAGACCTGGGCGCGGGGCGGCTCGGGAAAGGAAAGGTTCGGGTACGCCGGAGACACGGCGGTGGTGCGTCGTCAGGCCGCGAGGGCGAGGACGGGCGGGCCCCGCCTGATCACGGAGTGCTGGAGCGCCGGCTCCGCCGCCGGGCGCTCCTCGGCCGCGTCCGTACGCGCAAGGGCGGCCGCCGGCTTCCCGGCGGTCAGCTCGCGCAGGGCACCGGCGAGCGCGAAGGCGGTGCGCAGGGCCTGGATGAGTGCGGTCTCCGCGACCTCGCGCGCCGACTGCTCCGAGAGCGCGACCACCCGCCACAGCGCCACTTCGCCGCGGCGCAGCAGCCAGCCCGCGGCCAGCGCCGCGAGGAGGTGGCCGAGGAGCATCGGCAGCGAGAGGGGGAGCGCGTCGAGCAGCGAGCCGGAGGACATGCCGCCGTGCATCCCCGTCGTGGCCGGGCCGGCGGCCGTGGCCGCGGCGCCCGCCTGCAGGGGGTGGACGGCCGGGTCGAGACCGGCGTCGGTGATGACCCGGCGGGCCGCGGAGGCGGACATCATCTGCGGCTGGTTGCAGACCAGCTTCGCGGCGAAGTCGATCATCCGGCCTTCGCCGGCCGTCTGCCGCGGTGCCATGCCGGCGTTCTGCTGACCGACGGCGAAGAGCGTGTGCAGCGCGAGCTGGCCGGCCGCCAGGCCGGCCGCGATCGACGGCAGCGAGCGCTCCCGCCCCGCCAGCGGCACGGCCACGGAGAGCACGGCCAGGAAACCGGCCGCGAGGGTCCACAGCGGCACCCGCGCACAGGAGGCCAGCACGTGCCCGCCCGCGGACAGCAGAACGCAGACCGCGGTGAACACCGCGGCCCGGATCAGTCGCAGATCGGCGCCGACACGCCCGACGGGGTGAGACATGGCTGCGCCATCATCCCACCGGGCTTACTCCTCCCCTACGGCAGGGGGCGCTCGATCTCCACCCGGAGGGGGCGCACCGGCGCACTCCCGTACGCCGCCATACACCGATGCATCCGCCGGGCGCGTCGTCCGAATGAGCGGTCTCACACACTCGGGAGGCTTACGGGGCGTCAGCGCTGGCTATACGTATCGGTATGTCGAGCCGCGGCCAGGAGGCTGAGCATGAGCATTTGGTGGTCACTCCATCTGCGGCGCGAGGCCGCGAGCGTTCCGCTCGCGCGGCGGTTGCTCGTGGGCGCGATGGAGACGGCCGGCGTCGACCCGGACATTTCGTATGATCTCTCGCTCGCCCTGAGCGAGGCGTGTGCGAACGCCGTCGAACACGGCGGCGATTCCTCGACCGGCTACCTCGTGACGGCGTTCATCGACGGCGACACCTGCCGGATCGAGGTCACCGACTCGGGCCCCGGCTTCCCGGAGCAGCCCCGCACGCACGAGCGCCGCAGCCGGCTCCCCCAGCCCCCCAGGCCCCTCGCCCCCGCCGAGGACGAGCACGGCAGGGGCCTCTTCCTCATCGAGTCGCTCACCGACCACGTCCGCGTCCGGAACCGCCCGGGCCGGCAGGGGGCCGTCGTCACCTTCGACAAGATCCTCAAGTGGAGAGAGGACGCGGCGCTGCTCCGCGCGTCGTGACCGCGCGTTGCGACCCTCGCGCCGTGAGCGCCGCCCGTAGCCGCGGCCCGGGTCAGGAAATCGTCAGCGACACTTCGTGGACCTCCGTGACCGGATGGCCAGCCTGGGCGTGGACCCGCTTGACCGCGTCCGCCGACGGCGCGTCGGACAGACAGTAGACCGTGCCCGATGTCGGGTCCGCCCACGCCTGCTCGAAGTGCACGCCTTCCTCCGCCTCGATGGCCAGGTCCCTGCGGTGCGCTTCCTTGAGCTGATCGGCGGTGATGCCCTGCATGCCGTGATGTACGTCCATGAACTTGCTCATGGCCCTCACACCTCCCTGGGTGCGCCTCTTCTGGCCATGATGCGCTCACGCACCTCCGGCGTACCACCGCAGGCGGCGAAACGGCAGTGTGCCGTGGCCCCGCACCGAGGGGGACCACGGCACACACGCCGGGGGCGTCAGCCCTTCAGGGACGCCATCCACGCCTCGCCGTCCGACGCCGCCCGCGGCAGCGCTGCGGAGAGGTTCCGGTTGCCGTCCTCGGTCACCAGGATGTCGTCCTCGATGCGGACGCCGATGCCGCGGTACTCCTCGGGCACGGTCGTGTCGTCCGCCTGGAAGTACAGCCCGGGCTCCACGGTGAGCACCATGCCCGGCTCCAGGACGCCGTCCACGTACGTCTCGGTGCGGGCGACCGCGCAGTCGTGGACGTCGAGGCCGAGCATGTGGCCGGTGCCGTGCAGGGTCCAGCGGCGCTGCAGGCCCAGCTCCAGGACGCGCTCCGCCGGGCCCTCCACCAGGCCCCACTCGACGAGCTTCCCGGCGAGGACCCGCTGGGCGGCGTCGTGGAAGTCGCGGTACTTGGCGCCCGGCCGCACCGCCGCGATGCCGGCCTCCTGGGCCTCGAACACCGCGTCGTAGATCTTGCGCTGGAGCTCGGTGTACGTGCCGTTGACGGGCAGGGTGCGGGTGACGTCGGCCGTGTAGAGGCTGTTCGTCTCCACGCCCGCGTCCAGCAGGAGCAGATCGCCGGAGCGGACGGCACCGTCGTTGCGCACCCAGTGCAGGGTCGTGGCGTGCGGGCCGGCGGCGCAGATCGAGCCGTAGCCGACGTCGTTGCCCTCGACGCGGGCGCGCAGGAAGAACGTGCCCTCGATGTAGCGCTCGGAGGTCGCCTCGGCCTTGTCGAGGACCTTCACGACGTCCTCGAAGCCGCGGACCGTGGAGTCGACGGCCTTCTGCAGCTCGCCGACCTCGAAGGCGTCCTTCACGAGCCGCTGCTCGCTGATGAAGACGCGCAGCTCCTCGTCGCGCTCGGCGGTGACCTTGTCGGTCAGGGCCTCCTCGATGCCGGCGTCGTGGCCGCGGACCACGCGCACCGGGCCGGTCGCCTCGCGCAGCGTGCCGGGGAGCTCGCGGACGTCCTCGGCGGGCAGGCCCAGCAGCTGCTCGGCCTCGGAGAGGCTGTGGCGGCGGCCGACCCACAGCTCGCCCTGGCCGTCGAGCCAGAACTCGCCGTTCTCGCGGTTGGAGCGGGGCAGGAGGTGGATCGTCGCCCGGTGGCCCCCGGCGCCGGTGGGCTCCAGGACGAGGACGCCGTCCTGGCTCTGGTCGCCGGTGAGGTACACGTACTCCGTGGAGGCGCGGAAGGCGTACTCGGTGTCGTTCGAGCGGGTCTTCAGGTTTCCGGCGGGGATCACCAGGCGCTCCCCGGGGAAGCGCGCGGAGAGCGCGGCGCGGCGGCGGGCCGTGTGCGGGGCCTGCTCCACGGGCTGCAGGTCGTGCAGCTCGGTGTCGGCCCAGCCGGTCTTCATGTTGGCCGCCAGCTCGTCGGAGACGGCCGGGTAGAGGCCGTTCTTCCGCTGCTTGATCGGCTCGTCGCCTTCGGGGTTCTCGGGCGCGGGCTGCTGCTCGGTCACTGCTTTCCTCCTCGGACGGGGCGCTTTCCATCGTATGTGCGACCGAAATACGAGGAAACTGTGGGGAAAATCCAAGGAAGGGGAGAGGGACGAAGGAAAAAAGGGGGCGGGGAGAGGAAGCAGGGGCAAAAGGATCGCGGGATCAGCGGGATCAGCGGGATCAGCGGGGGCAGCAGGGGCAGCGGAGGCGGCGGGATCAGTCGAAGTGGGCCGCGAGCAGGACGACGTCCTCGCTTCCCTCCCACTCGCCGTGGTCCTCATGCGGCAGTACGGTGCGCAGCACGTGCTCCACGACGGCGTCCGGGTCCCTGCGCGCCGCCTTCGGGACGCCGGCGGCGGCCGTGCGCAGCCGTGCGAAGGCGCGGTCCATCGGCTGACCGGTGCGGTGCAGCAGCCCGTCGCTGTAGAAGAGGAGCGTTTCTCCGGGCGCCGGTTCGATCTCCACGCTGGGCGCTTCCCAGCAGGCCAGCATCCCGAGCGGCGCGGACAGCGAGGTCTCGACGAACTCGGCGCGGTGGTCACCGATGATCAGCGGCGGGCAGTGGCCCGCGCCCGCCAGGACGACCTTGCGGTCGGGCGGCTCGCAGTACGCGAAGATCGCCGTCGCGGCGCGGGAGGGGTCGGTGAGCCGCAGCAGGAGTTCGAGGTCGGAGAGGACCGCGACCGGATCTTCCCCTTCCATGACGGCGTACGCGCGGAGGGAGGCCCGCATCCGTCCCATGGCGGCCACGGCACCCGGGCCGGAGCCGCTCACTCCGCCCACGGCCAGGCCGAGCGCGCCCTCGGGCAGCGGCAGCGCGTCGTACCAGTCGCCGCCGCCGAGCGGGCCGGTGCGGTGCCGGACGGCCAGCCGGATGCCCGGCGTCCGCGGCAGCCGGCTCGGCAGCAGCTCCTCGCGGAGGGTCGCCACGGTCTGCCGGGCCTCGGCCAGTTCGAGCTGGCGGGCGAGGTGTTCGGTGGCGTGGTCGCGGTAGAGGCCGACGAGGTGGCGCTGCCGCTCGGTGGGCTCGGCCGGTTCGTCGTAGAGCCAGACGGCCGCCCCGATCCGGCCCGCGTGCTCGGTCTCCAGCGGTACGGCGTAGCTCGCGCCGTAGCCGAGGCGGGCGGCGACCTCGCGGTGGCGGGGGTCGAGGGCCTCGTCGGCGGCGATGTCGGGGTGGGCGGTGCCGCTGCGGGAGCCGGCCGGAGGGAGGTCGTCGAACAGCCGGCCGTAGGCGGGCTGCGGACGGACGGCCTCCGGGGGCGGCGCGGCGGGGCGGCGGGTGCGCCGGCCGGTCTCCGGCGGGCGGGGGTCGCCGGGCCGGGTGCCGCCCGCGCGGCCGGCCTCCGGGATGGTCTCGATGTGGCCGAGGTCCGCGTGGTCCAGGCCGAAGCCGATGGTGACGGGGTGGTCGCGGCCGGGGCCCGTGGCCGGGTGCAGGGTCACCAGGCCGCGGCGGGCGCCGACGAGCGCCGCGCCCGCCCGCAGCGCCTCGTGCAGGGCGGCGTCGAGGCCGGCGGTGCGGGTGAGCCGCTCGGTGAGGTCCTGGAGCGTGGTGAGGTCGGAGATCCAGCCCGCGAGGCGGTCCTGGACGAGGGCGTTGGGGGCGGGGAGGAGCGGCCCGTACAGGGCGGAGGAGGCCGCGCCGGAGGAGTCGGCAGGGGCGCCGGTGCCGACAGGTGCGCCTGCTCCGTCCGGGGCTCCTGATCCTTCTGCTCCTTCCGGTCCTTCCGTTCCCGGCGTACCGGGAGCGGCGGGGGAGAGGGGATCTGCGGAGGAGGCTGCGGATGTGGGAGCCGGAGTCTGCGCGGGGGGTGGGACCGGAGGATTGATTCCGGCCACTTTCGGCAGGTGGGGCGTGGTCATGGCCGGCTACCCGGACCGGCCGGCGGCGCGGTGCTCGGGGCGGCCGTGCGCACCAGGGCGCGCGGCACTTCGCCGCTCCCTCTTGACCACCGTCTTGACCTGTGTTTTCTCATGAATAGCATCGCAAACCCCCTGTCGCGTTGCGCGCTATCGGTGCTCCACATGTACACGCCCGGGCAAGGAGATGTCCAGCATTGAACCGGTGGGATTGGTGGTGTCTATGGGGTTTCAAACTTGGCCGGAAAATGGTCCCGAGGCCATGGATTTGCGGTCGACTGACGTTGCTCGACAGCGCGTCATGTCCACCCCGGTGGGTACGTACACGGAGAAGGGCAGGGGCAGTTGGGGCCGCCCCGGAACCCGGCGGCGGGCCCGAGCGTCTTAACCGGCGACGGCCGCGCCCGCACCCGAGGGCGACGGGGAGACCCGTGCCGCCGGCGAGGGGCGACAGGCTCAGCACGAAGCGCCATACGCGCGCCACCCCCCGCCATGTTTCACGCTCGGCCCGTGGCGTGATGCGCTGCGTTGTACAAGCAGTGACTTGTGATCCACCACGTGGTGTGCCGGCTTGGTGAGAGCCACGGCGTGTTGAGCGGCGCGCCATGTCGGGCCGTAGTGCCATGGAGTTCGGACGCGGCCCGGAAGCAGTTCACGTGCAGTTCCAGTAGGCGGTCCCGCAATGCCGTGCCCGATCACGCAGGGCTGTGCGGGAGCCCGGTACGGCCCCGCTCCATCGCACTACCCGTACGGCTCGCTCCGTACGCAGCTCGGATCACCACCAGCTCGGATCACCATCAGCGCGATACGGCCCTTGCCACCGGCAGGGGTCCCCGAATTCGGCGTTCACGGAAAGGAACGAGCGCTCATGCGCGAGATCCTCGGAAGGCGACGCAAGCTCTCGCTCAGGCGAGGCGACCGGTCCGCGGTCCTCTCCGCGGCCCTGGCCTATGCCACCGAATGGCAGTGGCCCGTGCTGCCCGGCGTGGGCCTGCGGGCCGACGGCGGGCGCGTACGCCGGTGCGGCTGCCCGCAGGCCGACTGCGCGGCCCCCGGCGCCCACCCCTTCGACCCGGGGCTCCTGGCGGCCACCACGGACGCCAGGATGGTCCGCTGGTGGTGGACCAACCGGCCCGACGCACCGGTGGTGCTCGCCACGGGCGGCCGCGCGCCGTGCGCGGTGAGCCTGCCCGCGGTGGCCGGCGCCCGCGCCCTCGCCGCGTTCGACCGCGCGGGCATCCGCCTCGGGCCCGTGGTCGCCACCCCCACCCGGTGGGCCCTGCTCGTGGCCCCCTACTCCCTGGAGGTCCTCGGCGAACTGCTCCACCGCCAGGACTGGGTGCCCGGTTCGCTGCTCTTCCACGGGGAGGGCGGCTTCGTGGCGCTGCCGCCGTCGCCCACGGGGGCGGGCCGGGTGCGCTGGGAGCGGGCTCCGCAGCCGGCCGGGACCGCCGGAGGCCCTGATGGCGGCGGCGAATCTGTCAAGGGTGCCTTCGGTGGCGGAATCCGTACGTTCCGCGCTGATCGCGCGGGGCGCGGGGAGCGTAAGGAACGTACGACAGGGCCCGCGCGGCCGTGGCTGCCTGACGTGTCTTCTCTGGTCGACGTGCTCGTCGAGGAGACCGCCGGCACGGGGACGCCGGGCGGCGGCAGCCGGCTCGCGTACTGAGCTCGGTGACGGCCCTCACGGGGAACCCCGCGCGCTGCCGCGGGAGACGGGCACGACGCCGAGTGCGACGGTCGCGTAGGGCGATCGTGCCGGGCGCCGCGTAGGGCGTGACGGGCGCGGCAAGCGCACCGGCACACCGGGAGCACGACGAGCACACGGAGAGCGCGTACGGACGGGAGACGCACGCGCTCTCACTCGTACGGGTGTAAGCCCGTCCGAGTTCTGCGGGATTCCACCGCGCGGCCCCGGGGACAGCCCTGTTCTGACCGCTATGTTCGGGTGAGGACCTGGACCGGATGGTGCCGGCCGGGTCCCGTCGATCAGGCCGGGGCGTCCCGCAGGGCGGGGTGGTCCGAGCCGTCCCAGCCGTCCCCGCGATCCATTCAGCGTCCGCGCGGCGAGTCTCAGGTGGTCCCCATGGTGCGTGCGTCTGCGTCCGGTGTGCCCAAAGTGCCCGGTGGGTCGAGGGTGCCCGCGGAGTCCGGCGATGCGCGGGGGGCCAACCTCCGTATGGTCGCGCTCGCGAGCGTCGTGGCGCTGGCCGTCGTCCTGCCGCTGGCGGCCGCCACGGCCGGGCCCGTGGGCCTGCCGGGCCCCGAGGCCGCCCGGGGGGAGAACTCCGGGAAACGGTCGGGCGCCGACAGCGGACTACGCCTGGGACCGGGTAAAGACCAGGGCAAGAGCCTGGGCGCGGGGTCCGGCAGGAGTCCGGGCAGGGAGGCCGGTCCGGAGCTCGGCCGGGACCTGGGCGAGGACCTCGGGAAGGGCCTGGACAAGGATCTGAGCAGGGGCCCGGACGGCGCGGCCGGCGGGTGGCCGGCGGCCTCGCCGCCGCTGGCGGGGCCCGCGACGGGACCGGCGGTCTCGGCGACCGCGCGGTGCGGTCCCGAACTCACCTCGCCGGAGGGCGTGGAGGCCCAGACGTGCGTCCTGGAGCAGGGGAACGAGACCTGGGCCCGCACGTACTACCGCAACGCGACAGGCGCCCCCCTGCGGGCCGTTCTGACCCTCATGGGCCCCGACGGCCGGACCGTACAGGTGCACTGCCGCACGACCGCCTCGGACGACCCCGACGGGTGCGAGACGCCCCGCGCGCGGACGGTCCGGAGCGCGGAGGCGGCGCGGGCGCGCGGGGAGGATCCGTACACGGCCGTTGCGGAGATCGCCGCGGACGGCGCTTCGGAGGACGGGAAGCTGCTGCTGCGCTCGGGGAGCAACTCGGTGGAGGAGCCGGGCTGATGGCGGGGGCGGTCACCGCGGGGCCGGCGGGCGTTTCCGGGTATGGAAACGCCCGGTCGCTGGCGACGGGGGATGCACCAGCGACCGGGCTCCTAGAACGGTAACAAGAGATTGGCCGTTCGCAAATTCGATCGTGGATTTCCGGACGCGTATTTCCGGGCTGACAGCGGGAGTTGTGACAGGAGTCACGTGAATGGGGCCTGATTAGCCCCCGGAATCAACTACTCCACTGCCTGGAAGGCCTCGGTCCGCGCCCGCTCACGACACCCGCCGGCGCCCGCACCGGCGGACCGGCGTCAGTTCAGGGTGATCTGACGGCTGGTGAGACCGCTGCGCGCCCGGCGCTCGTCGCCCGACAGCGGAGAAGTGTCGGCGAGGGCCGTGGCCAGCCGCTCCGCGAAGGCGGCGGCCGGCTTCTCGGTGTCCTCCGCGCGCATCGTGCTCGGCAGGTCCCACACGGGCACGGTCAGCCCGTGCGCCCGGAACGAGCCGACCAGACGGGTGTCTTCCCCGAGCGAGGAGGTGCCCGCGGCGTGCAGCCGGGCCAGAGCGTCCAGAAGCTGCTCCTCGGGGTGGGTCATCACCCAGCGGAGGTGGTTCTTCTCCGGGGTCTCGCACCAGTACGCGGCATCCACGCCCGAGAGGCGGACCGTCGGGATGGCGGCGGCGTTGGCCCGGTCCAGGGAGGCGGCGACCTCGCTGGTGGCGTTCTCGGCGTTCTCGACCCAGAACTCGAAGCCCGTGTGCACGTTCGGCTCGAACGGGCCCTCGGGGTCCAGCAGATCCTGCAGGCGCGGCCCGTCGGTGGTGGCGCGGCCGGCGGTCACCGGGCTGCCCGGCTCGGCGGCCAGGGCGCGCTGCAGGGTGTCCGCGAGGTCGCGGCTGAGGTCGCCGGAGGCGGTGTCGTTCTGCAGGCCCAGCAGGACGGCGCCGTTGTCGCGGCGCAGGGCGGGCCAGGCCATCGGCAGCACGGTGGCCAGCGTCACCGACGGGACGCCCTCCGGCAGCCCGCCCTTGAGGGTGAGCTCGACCGTCGCGGCGGGCACGAGCTCGCGCAGCGCGACCCAGTCGGCCTCGCCGGGCAGCCCCTCGAAGGGCCGCTGGACGAGCTCGGCGGCAGCGTGCGCGGCCGCACGGCCGTGGCAGGCCTTGTAGCGCCGGCCCGAACCGCACGGGCAGGACTCACGGGCGCCGACGACGGGGATCGGACCGTCGACGGCCTGCGGCGTTGCGGCCTTGGTCTGGGGGCGGCGCTTCTTGGCCATGGCGTGCGTGTCTCCCGATCGGTGCGGAGGTGCGTACGGCTCGTCGCGCACGGCTTCGTGCGTGCGATTCGGAGCGTACGGCTCGTACAGCTCGTACGGGCGCGAGCCTAGCGCTCGCCACGGCGGCCGGGACGGGCACGCGCGCGGGGCGTCGGGAGGAGGGCGGCACGGCCGGCCGGTGGTGGGGTGCCGCTCGCCCGCGGAGAACGCGGCTCCGGGGTACGGGGCCCACCGGCCGTACGGGTACGGATATCGGGTTGGTGTGTACGGCTCTGCAGAGGTCAGGGCGGTACGCGGGCGCGGTCCCGTCTTGCGTGGGAATCTACGCGCGTCACGCCGCCGTCATGTCAGCTCGTCGATGTCTGCGAATGCCGGCCGGGGGCCTGCGCCCGTCTTCGTGCCCGGTTCCGTCTCAACGCGCGTAGCGAAGCTGTCGTGAACCGAGAGCGCTGCCCATACCGTCACCTCTCCGGACGCGTCACGGACGCCCCAGTCCTGGGAGAGGGCACTGATGATGTTGAGCCCGCGGCCTCCGCGGGCGGTCACCGAAGGCGTGGCCGGAACCGGGCGGGTCGGGCCCCCGCCGTCCGTCACCTCGACCGTGAGCCGGCCGTGGGCGTCCACCCTCCACGCGGCACGTATTCCCCCGTCGTCCTCCCCCTCGTCCTCGTCTCTGCGGATGCCTCCCGCGGCGCTCAGCGGGCGTCCGTGCCGGTACGCATTGCTGAGCAGCTCCGAGAGGATCAGTACGGCGTCGTCGATGACCGAATCCGGTACCCCGATGATGCCCAGGTCCTTGCGCATCCGGTGTCTTGCCTGGCCCACACCGGTTGGACCATGGGGTACGGCCATGATCGACGACGTGGGCACCTCCTGTGCCACCACCAACGCCACCCCCGAGACCTCCTTTGCCCCACGTCAGGGGATGGATGCCCCAATGGACTGGACCGGAAACCGGCCATCCCGCACCCGCCGGGGGCACTCGGGCGACTCGAACACGCACCGAACGCGCCGGTGCACTCCATGTAATGGGGCGGAAGGCGATCGGTCTGTGAAACGCGATCGGTCTGCTGGGACGCGATCGGTCCGCGGGACGTTTGCGGTGCGCGACCGGCCGAGGGCTACGAGCGGCCGAGCTGGGTGAGCACGCGCCTGGGCCGGTTCGTGATCAGGGCGTCGACGCCGAGGCGGGCGCAGAGCTCGACGTCCTCGGGTTCGTTCACCGTCCAGACGTGCACCTCGTTGCCCGCGGCGTGCAGCCGGGCGACGTAGCCGGGGTCCTTGCGGATGATGCGGATGCTCGGGCCGGCGATGCGCACGCCCGCGGGCAGGCGCCCGTCCCGGTGGCGCGGCGACACGAACTGCATCAGATAGACGGTCGGCAGGGCGGGGGCGGCGAGCTGGACGCGGTGCAGGGAGCGGGCGGAGAAGCTCATGACCCGTACGGGCGAGGGACCGTCGGCCGGGGGATCGGCGAGGCCGAAGCGGCCCAGCAGCTCCAGCAGCTTCTGCTCCACCTGTCCGGCCCAGCGGGTCGGGTGCTTGGTCTCGATGGCGAGCTCGACGCGGCGCCCCGCGTCGGCGACGAGCTCCAGCAGGCGCTCCAGGGTGAGCACGGACGTCGCGTCGAGGTCCGGGGCCTCGGTGGCCGAGACGTCGGCCTTCCAGGAGCCGAAGTCCAGGGTGGCGAGATCGGCGAGCTCCAGGGCGGAGACGGCGCCGCGGCCGTTGGAGGTGCGGTTGACGCGGCGGTCGTGCACGCAGACGAGGTGACCGTCGGCGGTGAGCCGCACGTCGCACTCCAGCGCGTCCGCGCCGTCCTCGATCGCCTTCCGGTACGCGGCCAGGGTGTGCTCCGGAGCGTCCTCGGAGGCGCCGCGGTGGGCGACGACGGCGAGCGGGTGGCGCTCGGGGCCGAGGTCCCGGGCCGGGTGCGGAGAGGTCACCGCGTTATCGTGCCATCGCCCGGCACCCTCACGCATGCGGTCCCATTTGGCGGAGTGTGCCCGGAGTAAAGGTCTGCTGCCGTGGGGCACAGGGTCCGCTTACGGTGGTCTGACGCGTGTTGGGAAAAGCTGTTCGTGGGGCGACGTGGACTCCGTCACACCGAACTGATGTGCACCTGATGAGGAGAGAGCTGTGAACACCGAGAACGAGGGCGCAGCGGGCGCGCCTGCGGAGGGCGTTCCGGATGTTCCGGGAGGCTCGTCGGGCATCTCGATGGAGAAGGGCGTCGACGCGGCGCCGGCAGCCGGTGAGCCGGAGCCGGGCAAGAACGCGCAGGCCGCGCCGCCTGACGCTGCCCCTGCACCGCTCGCCGCGGATGCCCCCGCCGCCCCGGCCGTCCCGCCTGCGGCCCCCGCCGCCCCGGCGCACGCTCCGGAGCAGCCGGTGACCCCGCCTCAGCCGGAGTACGCCCACGCGGGTGCGCCGCAGGCCGGCGTCCAGGATCAGGCCGGTGCACAGGGCCAGGCCGGTGCACAGGGGCAGACGGGCGTACAGGGTCACCCGGGCGGCTGGTACGACGGGCAGACCCAGCAGCAGCACCTGTCACCTCTCGCGCCCCCGCCGGCGCAGCCGTACCCGTACGGCGCACCGGCAGGCGGCGGACCGGTGGGCCCGACCGGCGTGTGGGCCGGCGGCCAGGACCCGTACGCACCGGCGCCCCGCAAGCGGGGCGGCGGCCTCGTGGCGATGGTGCTGGCGGCGACGCTCGTCGCGGGCGGCATCGGCGGCGGGATCGGCTACTGGGCGGCCAGCCGGGACGACAGCAGCGGCTCCACGACGGTCTCCTCCTCCGGCGACCCGAAGACGGAGAGCCGCACGCCCGGCTCCGTGGCCGACATCGCCGGCAAGGCGCTGCCGAGCGTCGTCACGATCGAGGCGCAGAGCGGCGGCGGGGAGGGCGGTACGGGCACCGGCTTCGTCTACGACAAGCAGGGCCACATCCTCACCAACAACCACGTCGTCGCGTCGGCCGCACAGGGCGGCGGCAAGCTGATGGCCACGTTCTCGGACGGCAAGCAGTACGACGCCGAGGTCGTGGGCCGGGCGCAGGGCTACGACGTCGCGGTCATAAAGCTGAAGAACCCCTCGGGCGCGAAGCTCAACCCGATCCCCCTCGGGAACTCGGACCGGGCGGCGGTGGGCGACGCGACGATCGCCATCGGCGCGCCGTTCGGCCTGTCGGGCACGGTCACGACGGGCATCGTCAGCGCCAAGAAGCGGCCGGTGGCCTCCAGCGACGGCGGCGGCATGGGCAAGGCCTCGTACATGAGCGCCCTCCAGACGGACGCGTCCATCAACCCGGGCAACTCCGGCGGGCCGCTCCTCAACTCCCAGGGCGCGGTCATCGGCATCAACTCGGCCATCCAGTCCGCCAACAACGGCGGCGGCTTCGGCGGCGGCCAGCAGCAGGCCGGCAGCATCGGCCTCGGCTTCGCCATCCCGATCAACCAGGCCAAGAACGTCGCCGACCAGCTCATCCGGACCGGCCAGCCGGTCTACCCGGTCATCTCGGCCTCGGTGAACATGAAGGACGGCGGCGCGGGCGCCAAGATCGCCCCCACCGGCGACAACAACAGCCCGGCCGTGACCCCGGGCGGCCCGGCCGACAAGGCCGGCCTGAAGCCCGGCGACGTCATCACCAAGCTCGACGACACCGCCATCGACAGCGGCCCCACCCTCATCAGCGAGATCTGGACCCACAAGCCGGGCGACAAGGTCACCGTGACCTACACCCGCGACGGCAAGCAGTCCACGGCAGAGATCACATTGGGCGAACGCAAGGGCGACAGCTGAGGCGATAGGCTTGCCCCCGCACCGCCGAGCACGAGCGGTGCGGGGAGAGTTGCCCGAGCGGCCTAAGGGAACGGTCTTGAAAACCGTCGTGGCAGCGATGTCACCGTGGGTTCAAATCCCACACTCTCCGCCGCCACTGCGTCAGCGCAGGCCGGAAGGGGCGCCCCTGAGCCAGGGGCGCCCCTTTTGCATGCGCCGCTTTTGCATGCGCGGCTTTCGTCTGTGCGTCCCGCCTCAGCCCGCCTTGCCCACCGGCACGTCCGCGGCCGACAGCGTCGCGCGGATCCCGTCCTTGTCGACTCTCACGTCCCGCAGTTGCAGGTCGTGCGCCTCCTTGGGGAGGGAGAAGGAGAACGCCAGGCGGTCCGTGAGCTCCGGGGGGCGGATGCGGGTCAGCGCGGCGATCAGGTGGGGGTCGATGCCGAGCTTCCGGAGGAGCCAGGGGTGGTCGACGGCGGCGTCGATCAGGTTGAGGCGGGTGAGCTTCTCCACGAAGCGGGGGGCGCCCGTCAGCCGGTGCAGTTCCTCCTCGCTCCGCAGGGCCGCCGCGACGTCGGCGCCGGAGACGCCCAGCCGCTCCGCCAGGGCCGGCACCGACAGCAGGGCCTTCGCTCGTGCCGCGTCGCGGCTGATGCGCTCGGCGGTCTCGTGGTGGAGAGTGAGGCCCTTGCCCTTGCCGGGGCGGTAGGTGGCGATGCCGGGCAGGTCCAGGCTCATGTCGTCGACGTTCGTCGACAGGCTGTGACCGCCCGAGAGCTGGAGGCGGGCCTGGGCCCGTACGCGCAGCTCCTGGCCCGCGATCGTCAGTTTTCCGGCGGCGTCGACCGCATGGTCGTCGCGGCGGCTGAAGCGGACCTGGGAGGCCGCGAGTTCGCGGTTCATGTCGTCGAAGGAGAGCCGGACCTCGCCGTCGAGGTCTCCCACGACCGCGCCGCGTACGGCCTTCGGGAGGCTTCCGGTGAGCCGGATGTCGCGCGCGCTCGCCCGGACCTCCGCGAGGGACACGCGGTCGGCGGCCACGTGCGGCACGGTGACGTCCACGCGCCGCAGCCGCTTCTCCAGGACCTGGGTGAGGAACGGGAAGCCGTGGATGTCCACCTGGGGAGCGGCCGCGAGGTGGAGCTCCTGCTGGAGCTTGTGCTGCGCCTGCTTCTCCGCGTACATCTGTGCGCAGCGGTCCGCCAGGACCAGGATCCCGGCGCAGACGGCGAGGGCGACCAGCAGCTTGAGGGCGCGGGGCACGGCCGCGAACGGGCTGCGGCGACGGCGCCGCCCGCGTTTGGCGCGGCGGTGGTTCGGCGGGGACCAGGCGTCGTCGTCCGGCTCCGCGTCCGGTTCCGCTTCCGGGTACGTGAGGCGGAGGGGGATGAGCGGGAGCGGTTCGGTGTGGGGGCCCGGGTCGGCGTGGGGATCGGGGTCGGCCAGCGCGGCCAGTTCTTCGTACGGGTTGGGGGGACGGGAAGGTATGCGTGTGGGGGTTCGCATCGCCATATCCCACCACGCGCGATCCCCTCGAACGCAAGGGCTACCGGCAGTACGTCCGAAAACGGCGCGAATGGTGGTGCTGTCGGTGGTGCCGTTCGTGGGGCTGTCGCCGGCTCCGGATTCCGCTTTGACGTGGACCTGCCCGGCTCTCCGGAGATCATGTACTGTGGCTCCCGGCCAGTTGGCAGAAATCCGTCCCAGGAGGTGAGACCCATTACCGCAGTGGCAAGCCGGGTGCTCTCTCCCCACGGTTGTACGGTCGCTACCTCCCTGTAGCCGGCCGGGTCGACCGGCGAGAGCGCCCTTCGGTGATCCGGAAGGCTCTCATGGTTGATTCCTCTCCTCTCGTTTCCCTTTCTCCTTCTTCTCCTTCCTCTCCTTCGCTGTTTCCTCGTGTCGTCTCCGTGCTCCGCACCGCCGGCTGCGTGTTCGCCGAGGACGAGGCCCGGCTCATCCTCTCCGCGGCGCGCACGGCCCGCGAGGTCGAGGACATGGTCGCCCGGCGCGCGGCCGGGCTGCCGCTCGAACACGTCGTCGGCTGGGCCGAGTTCTGCGGCCTGCGCATGGCCGTCGACGCGGGGGTCTTCGTGCCGCGCAGGCGTACGGAGTTCCTGGTCGGACAGGCGGCGGCGCTCGCCCTCGCCCTGACCTCCCCGCGTGCCGTGGTCGTCGACCTGTGCTGCGGCTCCGGCGCGGTGGGCGCCGCGCTGGCCACGGTGCTCGGTGACGTCGAGCTGCACGCGGCGGACATCGACCCCGCCGCGGTGCGGTGCGCCCGGCGGAACATCGGCGCGGGCGGCGCCGTGTACGAAGGGGATCTGTACGAGCCGCTGCCTCCGGAACTCCGGGGGCGGATAGACGTGCTCGTGGCCAACGCGCCCTACGTGCCCACCGAGGCCATCGCCCTCCTGCCCGGCGAGGCCCGCGATCACGAGGCGCGGGTGGCGCTGGACGGTGGGTCGGACGGGCTCGACGTGCAGCGGAGGGTCGCCGCGGCGGCCGCGGACTGGCTCGCGCCCGGCGGGCACCTGCTGGTCGAGACGAGCGAGCGCCAGGCGGCGCGGACGGTCGGGGCGTTCGAGGCGGCCGGGCTGCGTGCCCAGGTCGCCGAATGCGATGACCTGGACGCGACCGTGGTGGTCGGTACGGCGCGTCCGGGGCCGCCGGCCCGGACCGGTCGTGGCCGGCCCGGAGCGGTTGTGACCTCCGGGTCGTGTTGAGTCGGCCACGTTTACGGAACTGGCCGAAATTTCGCCGGAACGGTTCTGCCCTTGTGGCTCTTGGTCCTCAAGGGCTCTCTGGGGGGCGCGGGCCGGGGGAGCGGGGAAGTGACAGGGTTTATTCCTGAGTGGTCATGCTTGCGAGGGAATGGCGAGCGACGGGTGGTTCGCCGGGGATTCGGCGGGCAATCTTGAAGCGCGACGTCGAAACCTCGCCGGGTGGTCGGCCAACCACCCTGCGCTGCCGAGTAGTTCTGTCTATTGGGCAGTAGTTCCGCTCAGCGTTCCGGAGGAATTGAAATGGCAAGCACCCGCACTGCTCGCGTCCTCACCACCGCCGCCGCCGTCCCCGTGGCCGCCGTCCTCCTCTCCGGCGTCGCCCACGCCTCGGACGACGGCAATGGCAACCAGGTGGCGAACCGGGGGTCGAACGCCGCTGCCGCGGCCGTCGTGGGGAGCGGCGTCGGTGGGAGCAACCACGGGAACTCCACTACGACGCAGCAGCAGGCCACCGGTGCCGGCGCCCACAACGCGGCCAACACCGCGAGCGTCAACGGCCCCGCCCACACGGCCATCCGCCAGGACAACGTCACCATCATCTTCACCGACGACCGCTGGTAGGCCGAGGCGGCCGGGTCCGGGTCCGGGGGTGGTACGGCCGGGGGTGGCATATGTGACCAGGTGACCGGGTCAGAGGGTCTGGTGATGACGGCTGCGCGGCGGCACTTCGGTGCCGCCGCGCAGCCGTGTCCGTGCCCGGCCGTGCCCGGCGGCCCACGGCCCTTGACCGCCCTCGCAGATCTGACGGATAGTCAGATCTGCAGAGAAGGGGGTTGCCCGTGCGTCCCACCAGCGACGTCCACCACCCGCCCGACGCCGGTCACCCGCCCGGCGCCCACCACCTCCCCGATGTCCACCACCTGCTCAAGGCCTTCGAGGGCCGGCCCGCCGCCGTCTCCGCTTCCGCTCCCGACCCCGTCAACCTCCCCATGATCAGGCACTGGTGCGAGGCGATGGGCGACACCAACCCCGCCTACGCCGGCGACGACGCGATCGCCCCGCCCACCATGCTCCAGGCGTGGACGATGCCCGGGCTCTCCGGCGCCGCCTCCGCCCGCACCCCGGCCTACGACGAGCTCTTCGCCCTGCTCGACGGCGCCGGGTACGCCGCGGTCGTCGCGACCGACTGCGAGCAGGAGTACGTGCGCCCGCTCCGCCCCGGGGACCGGCTCACCTTCGACACGGTCATCGAGACCGTCTCGCCCCGCAAGACCACCAGGCTCGGGGCCGGCTACTTCATCACCACGACGATGCGCGTGCGGGCCGCCGGCGAGCTCGTCGGCACCCACCGCTTCCGGATCCTCAAGTACGCACCGGCGCCCGCCCAGCCCGCTGCATCCGCCCAGCCCGCTGCCTCCGCCCCGCTCGGTGCCTCAGCCCAGCCTGCTGCTCCCGTCCAGCCCGCCTCCCCCACCCGGCCCGCGCGCCCCCGCCCCGTGATCAACCGCGACAACGCCCCTTTCTGGGAAGGCGTCGCCGCGCACAAGCTGCTCATCCAGCGCTGCACCGCCTGCGGCATCCTCCGCTTCCCGTGGCTGCCGGGCTGCGGCCGCTGCGGCTCGCCCGAGTGGGGGACCGTCGAGGCCTGCGGTTCCGGGACCGTCCACTCGTACGTCGTCGTGCACCACCCGCCCTTCCCGGCCTTCGACCCGCCGTACGCCGTCGCGCTCGTCGAACTCGCCGAAGGCGTAAGGATGATCAGCAGCATCACCGGCGTCCCGTACGACGGCGTGCGCATCGGAATGTCCGTCGATCTGGAATTCATACGAGTGGACGGGGAGTGGGAACTCCCGGTGTTCCGCGCCCGGTCGGGCGGACCGGAAGGGGCGGCCGCATGACGCCCGGTGAAGAACTCCCGTCCCTCACCGTCCCCATCACCCGTACGCTCGTCGTCGCGGGCGCCATCGCCTCCCGTGACTACCAGGACGTGCACCACGACGCCGAGGCGGCCCGCGCGAAGGGCACCCCTGACATCTTCCTGAACATCCTCACCACCAATGGCCTGGTCGGCCGTTATATCACCGACTACGTGACCGGCCGTTCCGGCCTGAGGGCCGTCCTCCGCAAGGTTTCGATCCGGCTCGGGGTGCCCAGCTATCCAGGCGACGTTCTGGTGCTGACCGGAAGGATCCTTTCCGTGAACGATCGCACCTCCGTGAACGAGCCCGCTTCCGTGAACGAGCCCGCTTCCGCGACCGAGCGCACCATCGAGATCTCCGTCGTCGGCACGAACCGCCTCGGTCGTCACGTCACCGGCCGGGTCGTGGTCGACGCCCACCCCCTCCGCTCCCGGACCGCCCCGTGATCGGCGGCACCGCTGCCGTCGCCGGCATCGGCGCGACGGCCTTCACCAAGGACTCAGGGCGCAGCGAGCTCGCCCTGGCCGCCGAGGCCGTCCGCGCGGCCCTCGACGACGCCGGGCTCGGGCCCCGCGACGTCGACGGCATGGTCACCTTCACCATGGACACCAGCCCCGAGATCACCGTCGCCCAGGCGGCCGGCATCGGCGAGCTGACCTTCTTCTCCCGCGTCCACTACGGCGGCGGCGCGGCCTGCGCCACCGTCCAGCAGGCCGCCCTCGCCGTCGCGGCCGGCCTCGCCGAGGTCGTGGTCTGCTACCGGGCCTTCAACGAGCGCTCCGGCCGCCGCTTCGGCGCCGGGGTGCAGTCGCGCGAGCCCTCGGCGGAGGGCACGGCGCTCGGCTGGGGACTGCCGTACGGGCTGCTCACGCCGGCGTCCTGGGTCGCCATGGCCGCCCGCCGCTACCTGCACACGTACGGCCTGGAGCCCGAGGTCTTCGGGCACGTCGCCGTCACCGACCGCCGCCACGCCGCGACGAACCCGGCCGCGTACTTCCACGGCCGCCCGATCACCCTCGCCGACCACGCCGCGTCCCGCTGGATCGCCGAGCCGCTGCGGCTGCTCGACTGCTGCCAGGAGACGGACGGCGGCCAGGCCCTGGTCGTCACCTCCGTCGAGCGGGCCCGCACGCTCGCGCGCCCGCCCGCCGTGATCATCGCGGCGGCGCAGGGCGCGGGCCGCGCGCAGGAGCAGATGACCAGTTACTACCGGGACGGCATCGACGGCCTCCCCGAGACGGGCGTCGTCGCCCGGCAGTTGTGGGGCAGCAGCGGCCTGGGCCCCGAGGACGTCGATGTGGCCGTCCTCTACGACCACTTCACGCCGTACGTGCTGATGCAGCTGGAGGAGTTCGGCTTCTGCGCGCCCGGCGAGGGCGGTGCCTTCGTGGAGTCGGACCTCCTGCCGCTGAACACGCACGGGGGCCAGCTGGGGGAGGCGTACCTCCACGGGATGAACGGCATCGCGGAGGCGGTGCGGCAGGTGCGCGGCTCGGCCGCGAACCAGGTGCCGGACGCCGCCCGGGTGCTGGTCACCGCAGGAACCGGAGTTCCCACGTCCGGGCTGCTTCTCGGGGCAGACGGATGAACGGAGGGCGTGTCACGGAACGGCGCCGGGTCCCCGCGCCTTTGACTCCGGGTATGGACCGACGAAGGAAGATCATCGGATATCTCCTCGCCCTTATGGCGGTGGTGGCCCAGTTGATCGGCGCCGAACCCGCGGGCGCCGGTGACCGGGGCGATCCGCGCAACGAGGGGGCGTCCGTCTTCAAGGGGTGGGGCTTCGACACCTGCCAGGCCCCCGCGCTGACCACGCTCAGCGCGTGGAAGTCGTCGGACTACCGCGCCGTCGGCGTCTACTTCGCCGGCCGCGCCCGTGCCTGCCCGCGGCAGACGTATCTGAGCGAGCGGTGGCTGGAGGGCGCCGACGACCTCGGCTGGCGCATCCTGCCGATCTACGTGGGCTCCCAGTCGCCCTGCGTGCGGGCGTCCAACAAGAAGGGCTACCCGATCGGCTCCTACCCCTTCGACCAGGGCCAGACGGAGGGCGAGGAGGCCGTCTCCCGCGCCTCCGGCCTCGGCATCGACATCCACAGCCCCCTCTACCTCGACATGGAGGCGTACAACGACAAGGACGACGACTGCGCCCGCACGACGCTGTCCTTCATCCGCGGCTGGGCGACGGCCGTGCGCAGCGCCGGCTACCTGCCCGGCTTCTACAGCAGCGCCGAGTCCGGGGTGCGGCACATGGACCGGGCCCGCCGCTCGGGTGCGACGTCGCTGCCCGACGTGCTGTGGTTCGCCCGCTGGCGCGTGGACCCCACGACGGACGAGGAGCCCTCGATCGGGCGCGGCGCCTGGCAGCCGCACCGCCGCATCCACCAGTACAAGGGGAACGTCACCGAGTCCCACGGCGGGCGGAAGCTGACCGTCGACCGCAATCTGGTGGACGCGCCGGTGGCGATCATCGACTAGGCCGGGGCCGACCCCGACGGGTCCCCCGGTCCTCTCCCCCTCCGGGAGGTGGGGGCAGCCCCACCTGTACGACCTGAGGCGGATCGCGCTTCGGCACCTGCGGGCGATCCGCCGGGTACAGGTGCGCTCCTAGCGTTGAGGCATGACAGCAACCACGACGCCTGTGTGCACCAGCGCATCCACCGCCGTGTACCCGTCGTTCTCCTCCTACGTACGGGCACGCGGTCCGGTGCTGCAGCGCACCGCGCGCTCCCTGACCTCGAACCCGTGCGACGCGGAGGACCTGCTGCAGACCGCGCTCACCAAGACCTACCTGGCCTGGGAGCGGATCGAGGACCACCGGGCCCTGGACGGCTACGTCCGCCGCGCCCTGGTCAACACCCGCACCTCGCAGTGGCGCAAGCGCAAGGTCGAGGAGTTCCCCTGCGACGAGCTGCCGGAGCCCGACGCGGCCCCGTCGGCGGACCCCGCCGAGCAGCAGGCGCTGCGCGACGCGATGTGGCGGGCCGTGCTGCGGCTGCCGGTGCGGCAGCGGGCCATGGTCGTCCTCAGGTATTACGAGGACCTCACCGAGGTGCAGACGGCCGAGCTGCTCGGCGTCTCCGTGGGCACGGTCAAGAGCGCGGTCTCCCGGGCGCTCGGGAAGCTCCGCGAGGATCCGGAGCTGGCCTGCGCGGCGTAGCCCGCGCGGGGCGTCCGGCACGGCCGAGTACGGGCCAGGGGCATGGCGCAGCATGGCGCGGGGTGGCGAAGGGTGGCGAAGGCCGGCCCGCATCCCTCGAACGGGTGGCTACTTGCTCGCGCGCCGCTGCTTTTACTGCCACCATGTCGTTCACTCGGCGGGATACTCCATAGTTGCGACTTCATATGTGCGCATGGACGTACCTCCGTTCGAGCCGGACCGGATGCCCGGCTCGAACAGAGGCAACGAAGATATGATCAATAGGGAGGGCGGCTAGCTGGTGATTGCGCTCAGCAATTGCTTGACCTTCGTTCCGCTGTTCCGCATGGCGGAACCGGCGGAGTGGATCAGGCAAATGCCGGCGATGATCTCCAGGGTCAGCAGGCCCGCCGCACGGGGCTCCATCCTGGGTCCGTGGATCAGCGAGACGAAGGCGACGGTGGCGGCGAGCTTTGTCACCGCCTTGTCGAGGCCCGCGCCGTCGGGCAGGCGCCTTGGCTCCCGGGTGCGCGCGACGGTGGCACCCGGCCCCCCAGCAGGGGGGCCATCGTTCGTGGTCATGTCAATCTCCTGTGTTGGGGGTTCGGATTCCCCGCGAGTTTTCGAAGAGGCCGCGGGGCGTTCAGGCTATGGCCGAAACAGCGGTGGCCCCCCGTCGTACCGAGGTCGTTTCCGGCGTCGTTGACGGGGTTTCCGCAGGGCCTCACGGGCCGTTTTTCGCGCCTCTGCCGGGAGGTTTTCCGCTCTTCGGTTCATCGATGAACTCACTCGTTGGTGAGCGTCCCGCTGTTGACGCTGCAGTGCGTATGAGCAGGAAATGCGACTAATCGCTCGGCAGGGATTCTGCGTTCGCCGGAATGCGGGAAGCCGTGCCGCGGCCGCCCCGCGTTGTCCCGATCACGTCGTCCCCGCATGCCCGGGGTAGTGACTTACCGCGAGATACCCCAGCACAATCAGCGGACGACACCCGCCGTACCAGGTCTTCGGGAGGACCCCGGTGCAGAGCACGATGCAGGACGTACCGCTCACAGTCACGCGCATCCTCGCCCATGGCGCGCTCGTGCACGGCGGCGCCACGGTGACCACCTGGACCGGGGACGGTGAGCCACTGCGGCGCAGCTTCCGGGAGGTCGCCGAGCGGTCCGTCCAGCTGGCCCACGCGCTGCGCGACGAGCTCGGGGTGACCGGTGACCAGCGCATCGCGACCCTCATGTGGAACAACAGCGACCACCTGGAGGCGTATCTCGCGATCCCCTCCATGGGCGCCGTCCTGCACACGCTGAACCTGCGGCTGCCCGTCGAGCAGCTCGTCTTCATCGTCAACCACGCCGCGGACCGCGTGGTCCTCGTCAACGGCTCGCTGCTGCCGCTGCTCGCGCCGCTCCTGCCGCACCTCCCCTCCGTCGAGCACGTGATCGTCTCGGGCCCGGGCGACCGCTCCGTGCTGGAGGGCTGCCGGCCCCGCGTGCACGAGTACGAGGAGCTGCTCGCCGGCCGCCCCGTCTCGGGCTTCGACTGGCCGCAGCTCGACGAGCGGCAGGCCGCCGCCCTCTGCTACACCTCCGGCACCACCGGCGAGCCCAAGGGCGTGCTCTACAGCCACCGTTCGGTCTACCTCCACGCGATGGAGGTCAACGCGGCCTCGGCGTTCGGCCTGACGCCCGCCGACACCTGCCTGCCCGTCGTGCCGATGTTCCACGTCAACGCCTGGGGCCTGCCGCACGCCGCCTTCATGGCCGGCACGTCCCTGCTGATGCCCGACCGCTTCCTGCAGCCCGCCCCGCTCGCCGAAATGATCGCCTCCGAGCGGCCCACGGTCTCCGCCGGCGTCCCCACCATCTGGGCCGGCCTGCTCGCCGAGCTCGACGCCCGGCCGCGGGACCTGTCCTCGCTGCGCACGGTCATCAGCGGCGGCTCTGCCGCGCCGCCCGCGATGATGCGGGGCTTCCACGAGCGCCACGGCGTGCGGATCGTGCAGGCCTGGGGGATGACGGAGACCTCGCCGCTGGGTTCGGTGGCCTACCCGCCGGCCGGTCTGAGCGAGGAGGAGGAGTGGCCCTACCGCGTCACCCAGGGCCGGCTGCCCTCCTCCGTGGAGGCCCGGCTGGCCGGTCCCGGCGGGGAGCTCCTGCCGTGGGACGGCAAGTCGGCCGGCGAGCTGGAGGTGCGCGGGCCGTGGATCGCGGGCGCGTACTACGGCGGCGCGGCCGGCGAGCCGGTCCGGCCCGAGGACAAGTTCAGCCCGGACGGCTGGCTGCGCACGGGCGACGTCGGCACGATCACCGCCGACGGCTTCCTCACCCTCACCGACCGCGCCAAGGACGTGATCAAGTCCGGTGGTGAGTGGATCTCCTCCGTCGAGCTGGAGAACCACCTGATGGCCCACCCGGACGTCGCCGAGGCGGCCGTCGTGGCCGTCCCCGACGAGAAGTGGGGCGAGCGCCCCCTCGCCACGGTCGTCCTCAAGGACGGCAAGAGCGCGGACTACATCGCCCTGCGGGCGTTCCTCGGCGAGCGGGTGGCCCGCTGGCAGCTGCCCGAGCGCTGGGCGTCGGTCGTGACCGTGCCGAAGACGTCGGTGGGCAAGTTCGACAAGAAGGTGCTGCGCAAGCAGTACGCGGACGGGGAGCTGGAGGTCACCGTCCTCGGGTAGCGGAGCGGGGCGGCCTCCGGCATCCGGAGGCCGCCCCGTGGGTCAACGGCTCGTGCAGCGGCTCTTGCCGGCGTCCCTGCCAGCGGTCTTACACGTCTCAGCGGCCCTTGCGCGCCACCGCCGCGCCGCCCGCCCAGCCGATGGCGATCGCCGCGGCCGCGATGGCGCACACGCCGTTCCAGCCCCAGTGGGCGTACGCGGGGCCCGCGATCGCGGATGCGCTCGCGCCGCCGATGAACGCCGTGACGACGTAGGCCGTGTTGGCCACCGCGGGCGTGCCGGTCGAGGCCAGTGCGCGGGTCTGGTTGGCGACCTGACCGGCCATCAGGCCGGCGTGGATGAACACGGCCCCCGCGCACAGCGCCCACAGCTGGTGCCCGCCCAGCCAGAACAGCGGCAGCGAGACGACCGCGAGCGCGTACGCCGCGGTGACGACCCGGGGCGCGCCGAAGCGGTCGATCAGCGTGCCCGACACGGGCGCGACGGCGGTCGAGACGAGGCCGAACAGGCCGAAGAGGCCGGCGGACGCGGTGGACAGGTGGAACGGTTCGTCCGCGGTGAGCAGCAGGGCGAGCGTCGTCCAGAGGGAGCTCCAGGCGCCGAACAGGCCGCCCTGGCGCAGGCACGCCGCCCGCAGGTCGGCGGAGGCGCGCAGCAGGCCCGGCAGCGCGGCGATGGCCTTGAGCGGCCGGGAGGCGCGGCGCGGGCGGGTCTCGGCCGGCAGGATCACGGCGGTCAGCAGGCCGACGGCGACGGTCAGCGCGGCGGAGCCGAGGAAGACGGCGCGCCAGCCGTAGGCCTGACCGGCGAGCGAGCCGAGGACGCGGGCCGCGACGATGCCGGTGAACAGCCCGGCCACCACCGCGGCCACGTGCCGGCCGCGCCGCTCGGCGGGCGCCCGCTCGGCGACGAGCGGCACGAGCAGCTGCGGGACGACCGTCGCGGCGCAGGCCACCAGGACGGCAGCGGCCAGCGCGGGCAGGCCGGGCGCGAGCGTCGCCGCGACGAGGGCCACGCCGGCCAGGGCCGACAGCACGGCCACGAGCCGGCGGCGGTCGGCGGTGTCGCCGAGCGGGGCGAAGACCAGCAGGCCGATGGCGTAACCGAGCTGGGCGACGGAGGCGATCCAGCCCGCCGCGGAGGGGGCGACGCCGAAGTCGCGGGCGATGAGGCCGAGGAGCGGGGCCGCGAGGTAGATGTTCGCGGCCGTGACGGCCGTGCAGAGGGAGATGACGGCGAGGAGGACCGTGTTGCCGGTGCGGGCCGGCGCGGGTGCCGTCGCGCCTGCGGGGGCGGCCGTGCCCAGGGGCGCGCCTGAGGGCGTGTCCAGCGTGCCTACGGGCGCGGGTGCGGGCGCTGTGGATGCGGACGTGGGTGTCGGCATGAGTGGTGGGTCCCCCTGGAGCCGTGCGGAGCGAAGCGGTGCGGTGGTGGCCGCGGCTGTAACCAACTGGTTGGTTATAAGTTTCACGTGAAACGGAACGTGCTGTCAACCGAATAGTTGGTTACGCTGGGTGCATGGCAGCAGTGAGGGATCCCGAGGCCACCAAGGCGCGCATCTTCGCCGCGGCCACCGCCGAGTTCGCCGCCCACGGCATCGCCGGTGCGCGCGTCGACCGCATCGCCCGCGAGGCGAAGGCGAACAAGCAGCTCATCTACGCCTACTTCGGCGACAAGGCCGAGCTGTTCTCCCAGGTCCTCCAGCAGGCGCTGCTGCAGCTCGCCTCCGCCGTGCCCGTCGACGCGGACGACCCCGACTGCTACGTCGACCGCCTCATGGAGTACCACCGGGCCCACCCCGAGCTGGTGCGACTGCTCCTGTGGGAGGGCCTGGAGTACGGGAACGGGGAGATTCCGCACGAGGCGGAGCGGCGCGCCCGCTACGACGACAAGGCCGAGGCCTTCGCCGCCGCCCAGGAGAAGGGGCGCGTCGACCGGGAGCTGCCGCCGCGGCACCTGCTCTTCATGATCAGCGCGCTGGCCGGCTGGGCCACGGCCGTCCCCCAGTTCCGCCGCCTGCTCGTCGGCGGGGACGAGGACGACCTGGCCGGGCTGCGGGAGTCCGTGCGGACGGCCGCGGGGCGGATCACCCGGCCGGCGGGGGAGCGGGCACCCGGCCCGGGCGGGGCCACGGACCGGGCCGGCGGGCGGGAGCCGTCAGGCGACCGGTGAGCCAGAGCGGGGCCCGGTGCGCCCGGTCCCCCGCCGGCCGGCTCAGTCCGTTCCGACCTTCGACAGCAGGTCCACGATCCGGCCCTGCACCTCCGCGCTGGTCGACCGCTCCGCCAGGAACAGCACCGTCTCCCCCGTGGCCAGCCGCGAGAACTGCGTCGGGTCGACGATCCCGGCCGAGGTGTAGACGACCAGCGGCGTGCGCTTGAGCAGGCCGTTGCCACGGAGCCAGTCGACGATGCCCGCGCGGCGGCGCCGCACCTGCATCAGGTCCATCACGACCAGGTTCGGGGGCAGCTGCGTCGCCAGCGACACCGCCTCCGCGTCCGTCGCCGCCCGCGCCACCTGCATGCCGCGCCGCTCCAGCGTCGCCGTCAGCGCCTCCGCGACCGGCGCGTGCTCCTCGATCAGCAGCACGCGCGGCGGGTGCATCTCGCTGTCGCGCGGCGCCAGCGCCTTCAGCAGCACCGCGGGGTCCGCCCCGTAGGCCGCGTCCCGCGTCGCCTGCCCCAGCCCGGCCGTCACCAGTACGGGCACCTCGGCCGCGACGGCCGCCTCGCGCAGCGACTGCAGCGCGGTGCGGGTGATCGGGCCGGTCAGCGGGTCCACGAACAGCGCCGCCGGGTAGGCCGCGGTCTGCGCGTCGACCTCCTCGCGCGAGCGCACGAGCACCGGACGGTAGCCGCGCTCGGTCAGCGCCGCCTCCGTGGACGGGTCCGGGGCCGGCCACACGAGGAGCCGGCGCGGGTTGTCGAGCGGCTCGGGCGGCAGCTCGTCGTCCATCGGGCGGCGCGGCGCGTTCATCACCTCGACCGCGCCGTTGGGGCCATCGAGGGGCTCCGGCCCCTCCGAACCCTCGTCCGGTGCTCCTATGGCGAACGCCCGCCCCTCCTGGGCGTCGAGCAGCGGCGGACGCTGCGGCGCCGCCGGGGCGGCCGCGGCGGCGGCACGCGGTGCCTGCTCCTGCTCCGGCTGCGGGGTGCGCTCGCCCTCGGCCGGGTTGCCGAGCCGCCGGCGACGGCCCGAACCACTGCCGGGCACCGGCTCCTGGCCGGGCGCCTGGGCGAACTGCGGGGCCTGACCCAGCGCGCGCACGCTGATCGGCCGCCCGGAAGTGTCCGAACCGCCCTGGGCCGCGGCTGCCGCGCCCGGCTCCTCGGCGAGCGGACGCCGCGCCCGGCGGCGGCCCGTCGGCGCGGGGGCGCCTGCGGCGGGCTGCTCGGCGGTGACGCCCGCGGCGGCTGCGGCGCCCGGCTCCGGGCGGGGCGCCGGGGCGCCGTCAGGAGCGGCTGCGGGTACGGGTACGGGGCCGTTCGGGCCGGCGGGTGCGGGCCCCTCGGGACCCGGATGCGCACCGGCGACCGCGGGGCCGCCCCGGCCGGGGACCGGCACGGGAGCCGCCGCGGTTCCGGCGGTCGCCGGTGCGCCCTGTCCGAGGAAGGCGGAGGTGCCGCCGCCCTGGCCGGGGCGGCCGTGGTCTGCGCCCGCGGGGGCCGCAGGCGCGGGACCGTTGCCCGGCCCGGGGAAAGGCCCTGCTGCTGCCCCACGCCGGGCGTCGCCCGCGCCGGGGCCCTGCGCGGGCTCGGGGCGGTTGTTCCCTGCGCCCGCGGGGGCGGGGCCGTTGCCCGGTCCGGGGAAAGGCGCTGTCCCGCCGGTGGTTGCCGGGGTGTCCTGCCCGAGGAACGCGGAGGTGCCGCCGCCCTGGCCGGGGTGGTTGTGGTCTGTGCCCGCGGGGCCGCTTCGGCCCGGGAATGGGGCCGGGGGGCTCATGGGCGTGGGGCTGTTGCCCGGTCCGGGGAAAGGCGCTGCCGCGCCGGTGGTTGCCGGGGTGTCCTGTCCGAGGAAGGCGGAGGTGCCGCCGCCCTGGACCGGGTGGCCGTTTCCAGGGCCTGCGGGCGTGGGACCGCCCTGGGCCGGGAAAGGCGCCGCGGGGCTCGCGGGGGCGGGGCCGTTGCCCTGTCCGGGGAAGGGCGCTGCCGCGCCGGTGGTTGCCGGGGTGTCCTGCCCGAGGAACGCCGAGGTGCCGCCGCCCTGGCCCGGGTGGCCGGTCTCCGCGCCTGCGGGCGCAGGGCCGCCCCGGCCCTGGAGCGCCGCCGGGCCGGGCCGTTCGGCTTCGGCGCCGAGGGAGCCAGAGAAGGGGGCCGTGCCGGCGCGACCGTTCTGCGCCGGGCCCGCGAACCGGCCCGCGTCGCCCCGTTCGGGGTGCGGGGCGCCGGGGCCCGCCTGGGGCTCGTCGTCCGCGGGCTTGCGGGGGGCGCCGGGCAGGGCGCCGGCCGCCTGCGGGCGGTCCGCCTCCGCCGGCGGCAGCGCGAACGCCGTCCGCGGCACCGCGGGCTCCTCCGTGGCCTGGCCGGGGATCGGGCGCTCCGGCGACTCCGTGAGGGCCCGCCGGGCGCGGCGGCCCGTCGGGGCGGCCGCCGCGGCGGACTCCGGGGTGCGGTCGGCCTCGGCGGGCGGCAGGGCGAACGCCGTCCTCGGCGCCTCCGCCTCCTGCGGCTGCTCGCGGCGCGCACGCCGCCCCGTGGGCCCGGCCGGCGCGCTCTGTGCCTGCGGCGGTACGAGCCCGCTCGCGTCACCGTCGCCGCCGGCCGCGCCGCCCCGCCCGTGGCGGTTGGAGCGCGACCCGGGAGCGCCCTCGCCGTCGGACGGCGCCGGCTCCTCGCCCGTGCGCGGCTTGGCGCGCCGCCGCCCCGTGGGCGGCGTGTCGTCGTTCTGCGGAGGCTGGGCGGGCTGCTGGACGGCCGCGGGGCCGTCGCCCTGCGCGTCGCCGTCCGCCGCGCGGCGCGCCCGCCGTCCGCCGCCCTGCGTCCCGCCACCGGCGGCAGCCGGAGCGTCGCTACCGGTCGAGCCGGCCGCACCGTTCGCACCGGCCGCAGCGGCAGAAGCCTCAGGGGTCTCAGGAGTCTCCGCCGTGCCGCGCGCCCGCTGGGACGGCACCGGCATGACGGTCGTGGCGTTCATCGTGTCCGTGGCGGACCGCCGCTCCGTGGCGGCGGGGCTCACCGGCCCGCCCTTCGCGGAGACGGGCACCTCCAGGACGTACGCGCTGCCGCCCGCCGCGCCCGGCACGTCGTGGGTCTGCAGCACCCCGCCGTGCGCCCGCACGATGCCGCGCACGATCGGCCCGTGGACGGGGTCGCCGCCCGCGTAGGGCCCCCGCACCTCGATCCGTACGACCTCGCCGCGCTGCGCCGCCGCCACGACGATCGTGGAGTCGCCGGACGGCGCGCCGCCCGCCGGGGCGTTGCCGGTGGCGTCGACGCCCGCGACGTCCGCGATCAGGTGCGCCAGCGCCTGCGCGAACCGCTCCGCGTCGACCTCGGCCTCGATCGCCGGCGCGTGCACCGCGAACTGCGCCCGCCCGGGCCCGATCAGCTCGACCGCGCCGTCGACGCCCGCGGCCACGACCTCGTCGAGCGCGGCCGTCCCGCGCTCCAGCTTGGCGTCGCCGGCGTCCAGCTGCTGGTAGGCGAGGACGTTGTCGACGAGGGTGGTCATCCGGGCGTAGCCGGCGGAGAGGTGGTGCAGGATCTGGTTGGCCTCGGGCCACAGCTGGCCGGCCGGGTCGGCGGCCAGGGTGCCGAGCTCGGCGCGCAGTTGCTCCAGGGGGCCGCGCAGCGACTCCTTCAGGACGGCCTGCAGCTGCGCGTGGCGCGCGGCGAGCGCGTCGTACGAGCGGCGGTCGGTGAAGGTCATCACCGCGCCGACGAGCTGGTCGCCGTCGCGCACGGGCGCCGTCGTGAGGTCGACCGGGACGGCCCGGCCGTCCTTGGCCCACAGCACCTGCCCGCGCACCCGGTGCTTGCGCCCCGAGCGCAGCGTGTCGGCGATCGGGGACTCCTCGTACGGGAACGGCGTGCCGTCCGGCCGGGAGTGGTGGATCAGCGGGTGCAGTTCCTTCCCGCCGAGGTCGCTGGCGCGGTAGCCGAGGATCTGCGCGGCGGAGGGGTTGAGCAGAACGATCTTGCCGGCGGTGTCGACGCCGACGACGCCCTCCGCGGCGGCGCGCAGGATCATCTCGGTCTGCCGCTGCTGCCGGGCGAGTTCGGCCTCGGTGTCGAGCGTGCCGGTCAGGTCGCGGACGACGATCATGAGGAGCTCGTCGCCGGTGTAGGGCTGGTGGTCGGCGTACGGGGTGCGGCCGTCCTCCAGGTTCGCGCTCGTCACCTCGACGGGGAACTGCGAACCGTCCGTGCGCCGGGCGATCATGCGCGTCGGCTTGGTGCGGGCGTCGTCCGGGGGGCGGATCGAGCCGGGGATGCGCCGGGAGTCGAAGTCGGGCAGCAGGGAGAGCAGTCCGCGGCCGACCAGGCCCGTGCCGGGGACCTCGAAGGTCTCCAGAGCTATGTGGTTGGCGTTGACGACCGTGCCGTTGCAGTTGACGAGCAACAGGGCGTCGGGGAGGGCGTCGAGTATGGCTGCGAGGCGAGCAGCGCCTCGGGATGGCCTGCTGCTCACGACGACGCTTCCTCCCTGGTTACCGCACCTTGCAGACCGCGCCGGGCGGGCTGGCCGCCGCGCCCTGGCGTGTCACTGGAGCGCAGTCTACGGGCTGCCGGGGCGGGCGCGGCGGCGGACGAGGCGTGCGGCGAGGCGCATCGTACGGGCGCCGTGGGGCGTCTGCCGCAGGCCCGACATGTCTTATGTGTCAGACCTTGTGGTTGACATTGCGGTCGGCAGGCAAGGTGCCGGCGGGCGTGTCCGCGGCCGTGCCCGCGGCCCTCCCGGCCGTTGTGCCGACGGACCTCCGGGCGGCGGTCAGCGAATCCCCGGCCAGCCTTTCTGCGGGGTGCCGAGCAGGCGGGAGAACTTCTCCCAGCGCTCGATCTCGCAGCCGTTCGTCCGCTTGAACTCCGCCCGCACGGGGCGGCCGGCCCAGTGGCCGGTGACCCGGGCGCGCTGCGGGCCGCCGTAGATCATCGTGCAGACGGTGCCGTCGGGCACGGGCGCGAAAGGGTCCTTGCCCCAGGTGGTCTGGCCGTCGATCTGGCGGCAGGCCTCCCGGGCGCGCGGGTGGGTGCCGCCGTCCGGATGGCAGTAGAGGTAGTAGGTGGAGACGGAATGGGTGGAAGAGGAGGACCCGCTGCCGTCGAATCTGCCGTTGTCGCTGATGGTCACGGTGAGGTGGTCGAGGCCCTCGGGGTTCGCGGGGGGCATGGGGAGCCCGGCTGCCGGGGCGGCCGAGGCGGCGGGGACGGCGAGCAGGGCCGCCGGGGCCAGGGCGGCGGCGAGGGCGATACGGCGGAGCAGCATGCGGGACTCCCGGGAGCAGGCGAGGCGGACCGGGGGCGTGCGGGGCCCGGCCGATCCCTTCACCCTTCTAACGCGCCGGGCGGCAACGCGTTGCGCTCCGGAAAACGTCTTTGCCCCGCCCGGTGAAAGCCCGGTACCGTAGGGGTGCGATTGGTGAGCGGCCAGGAGACTGTGTCATCATCTGCATCGCACCACCCGTGCATGCGCGGGTGGGCTGGAGGCGTCGCCTAGTCCGGTCTATGGCGCCGCACTGCTAATGCGGTTTGGGCCTTAAAGCCCATCGAGGGTTCAAATCCCTCCGCCTCCGCACCACCGGCAAGCCCCGGTCGTCCCCGAGACGGCCGGGGCTTCCGCGTTGCCGGGCGCTTCCGCGTTGCCGGGCGAGGGTCCTCCCGGGCGGTCCCCGGAGCCGCTCCGAGGGGCGTTTTCGCAGGTCGGAGTGGGTGCGGGGAATGGATTTCGCGTCGCGGCGGAGTTCATGTAATGTTGTCCACGCAACGCCGACCGGCAAGAAAACGCCGGGAAGCCGAGCGCTCGTAGCTTAACGGATAGAGCACTTGACTACGGATCAAGAGGTTGCAGGTTCGAATCCTGCCGAGCGCACAGCCGGAAGTCTTCGGACTCCCGACCGTCGCGGGGTGGAGCAGCTCGGTAGCTCGCTGGGCTCATAACCCAGAGGTCGCAGGTTCAAATCCTGTCCCCGCTACTAAGACCGCAGGCCCGGTACCTCAGGTACCGGGCCTGCGGCGTATCCGGAGGGTTCCCCTGCGGGTCCGGCGCGATTCTCAGGAGAATCACAGGGAGCCGAAAGGTCCCTCTCACGCGGCGCTCGCACCCTCGTCCCCATGACGGCCGACCTCTCCCTCCCGCCAGCCCCCGCCGCCCCGGCCCCCCTCCTGCGCGACGACGGCGGCCCGGGCAGCCGAATCAAAATTCTCGTCGTGGACGACGAGGCGTCGCTCGCCGAGCTGCTCCGCCTCGCCCTGCGCTACGAGGGCTGGGACGTGCGGTCCGCGGCGGACGGCGCCGAGGCCCTACGGGTCGCGCGGGACTTCGGGCCGGACGCCGTCGTCCTGGACATGATGCTGCCCGACCTGGACGGGCTGACCGTGCTGGGCCGGCTGCGCCGCGAACGCCCCGACGTCCCGGTGCTCTTCCTCACCGCCAAGGACTCCGTCGAGGACCGCATCGCCGGGCTCACCGCCGGCGGCGACGACTACGTGACCAAGCCGTTCAGCCTGGAGGAGGTCGTCGCCCGGCTGCGCGGGCTGCTGCGCCGGGCCCGCGCCGTCGCGCCGCGCCCCGGCTCCGTCCTCACCGTGGGCGACCTCGTCCTGGACGAGGACAGCCACGAGGTCTCGCGCGGCGGCACCGACATCCACCTCACCGCCACCGAGTTCGAGCTGCTGCGCTTCCTCATGCGCAACCCGCGCCGGGTGCTCAGCAAGCCGCAGATCCTCGACCGGGTCTGGTCGTACGACTTCGGCGGGCAGGCCAACGTCGTCGAGCTCTACATCTCGTACCTGCGGCGGAAGATCGACGCGGGGCGGGAGCCGATGATCCACACGCGGCGGGGCGTCGGCTACCTCATCAAGCCGGCCGTGCCGGCGTGAGTCCGGCGCCGGCCGCCCGGCTGCGGCCGCCGCGCACGCGATCGCTGCGCACGCGGCTCGTGCTGTCCACCGTCGTCCTGGTCGCCGTCGTGTGCGCGGTGATCGGCACGGTCACGGCCATCGTGCTGCGCAGCTACCTGTACGGGCAGCTCGACGGTCAACTGGCGGAAGTGGTGCGCCGCGCCGCGGCGCCCCGCCCGCCGGACCTGCGGCGCGGCGGCCCGCTGAGCTTCGTCCAGGGCGGGGGCCAGCCCATCGGCACCGTCGGCGCGCTGACCGGTGCCGACGGGCGGGTCACCGACTCCGCCGTCAGCACGTCCCCGCGCACCTGGTGGGGCGACGGCGAGCCCCTGCGCGAGCCGCTGACCGCCGCCCAGAGCGACGCCCTCGCGCGGCTGCCCCGCGACGGGCGGCCGCACGACGTCGGCCTGCCCGGGCGCGGGGACTACCGCGCCCGGTCCGTCACCGCGCCCGACGGCGCGACGTACCTGGTCGGCATCCCCACCGCGAGCGTCCAGGAGACCCTCGACACGCTGGTCGTGGTCGAGGTGTGCGTCACCGCCGCCGGCCTCGTGGCGGCCGGGATCGCCGCCGCCGCGACCGTACGGATCGCGCTGGGGCCGCTGCGGCGGGTGGCGGCGACCGCGACCCGGGTCTCCGAACTTCCCCTGCACGAGGGTGAGGTGGCGCTGCACGAGCGCGTGCCCGAGGCGGAGGCCGATCCGCGGACCGAGGTGGGGCAGGTCGGTGCCGCGCTCAACCGCATGCTGGGCCACGTGGGTTCGGCGCTGACGGTGCGTCAGGAAAGTGAGATGCGGGTGCGGCAGTTCGTCGCCGACGCGAGCCACGAGCTGCGCACGCCGCTGGCCTCCATCCGGGGGTACGCCGAGCTCACACGGCGCGGCACCGGCGAGCCGACGGGGCCCCGTACGCGGCACGCGCTCGGCCGCATCGAGTCCGAGGCGCGCCGCATGACCGGGCTGGTGGAGGACCTGCTGCTGCTCGCCCGGCTGGACGCCGGCCGCCCGCAGACGTTCGCGGACCTCGACCTCTCTCCGCTCGTGATCGACGCCGTGAGCGACGCGCGGGCGGCCGGGCAGGACCATGTCTGGCGCATCGACCTGCCGGCCGAGCCGGTGACCGTACGGGGCGACGCGGCCCGGCTGCACCAGGTGCTCGTCAACCTGCTGGCCAACGCGCGGACGCACACGCCGGCGGGGACGACGGTGACGGCGCGGGCCGCCTCCCGCGAGGGGTGGGCGGTGGTGTCGGTCGAGGACGACGGGCCGGGCGTTCCCGCGGAGTTGCTGCCGCATGTGTTCGAGCGGTTCGCGCGGGGGGACGCGTCCCGGTCCCGGGCGGCGGGGGGATCCGGGCTGGGGCTGGCGATCGTGCGGGCGGTTGTTGCGGCGCATGGGGGCCGGGTGGGCGTCGAGAGTGCGGCCGGGCGGACCGTTTTCACGGTGGAGTTGCCGGTTCGGCGCCTCCCCCGGCCACCGCTGGGGGGACCCCCGGATGTGCCGCCGGGGCTGAGTGCCGTTGCGGCGGAGGGAATTCCCCCAGCCCGCCCCTTCCCGTAATCGGGGGCAAGCCCCCTCCCCCCCAGGGGCGTTGTGGCCGGGTGGCCGGTGGCTCGGTTTCGGCATTCACAGGCTGCGCACAGGGCTTCCACACGTTCGCGACAGCGGGCCCGGCGAGGGTCGGCGCATGACTGAGGCCACTCGGCAACCACTCCCGGCCCGCACGCCACTGCCCCCGCAGGGGACCGTGCTCGACGTCGTGATCCCCGTGTACAACGAGGAGGACGACCTGGAGACGTGCGTGCGGCGTCTGCACGCGCACCTCACGGACACCTTCCCGTACGGGTTCCGGATCACGATCGCGGACAACGCGAGCACCGACCGCACCCCCGAGGTCTCCGCCCTGCTGGACGACTCCCTCGACGAGGTGACCGCCGTCCGGCTGGAGGAGAAGGGCCGCGGGCGGGCGCTGCGCACCGTCTGGTCGATGTCCGAGGCGCCCGTGCTCGCCTATATGGACGTCGACCTGTCCACCGGCCTCAACGCCCTGCTGCCGCTGGTCGCCCCGCTCGTCTCCGGCCACTCCGACCTGGCCATAGGAACGCGGCTCGCGGGCGGTTCGCGGGTCGTGCGCGGCCCGAAGCGGGAGTTCGTCTCGCGCGCGTACAACGTCGTGCTGCGGACGGGGCTCGCGGCGCGGTTCTCGGACGCGCAGTGCGGGTTCAAGGCGGTGCGCAAGGACGTCGCCGAGCGGCTGCTGCCGCTGGTCGAGGACTCGGGGTGGTTCTTCGACACCGAGCTGCTGGTGCTGGCGGAGCGGGCGGGGCTGCGGATCCACGAGGTGCCGGTGGACTGGGTCGACGACCCGGACAGCTCCGTGCACATCGTCCGCACGGCGACGGAGGACCTGCGCGGCGTGTGGCGCGTGGGGCGGGCGCTCGCCACGGGGGCCCTGCCGCTGGACCGGCTGCGCCGCCCCTTCGGCGACGATCCGCGCGACCGGGCCGTGGCGGGGGTGCCGCGGGGGCTGGCCCGGCAACTGCTGGGCTTCTGTGCCGTGGGCCTGCTCAGCACGGGCCTCTACCTCGCGCTGTACTCGCTGCTGCGGACGGTCTCGGGCCCGCAGGCGGCGAACGCGGCGGCGCTGCTGCTGTCGGCCCTCGCCAACACCGCGGCCAACCGGCGCCTGACCTTCGGGGTGCGGGGCCGGGACCGCGCGGTCCGGCAGCAGGCGCAGGGCCTCGTGGTCTTCGCCATCGGACTGGCCCTGACCAGCGGTTCGCTCGCCGCGCTGCACGCGGCGGGCGGCTCCCCCTCCCACGGCGCGGAACTCTCCGTCCTCGTCACGGCCAACCTGGCTGCGACGGTGCTGCGGTTCCTGCTGCTGCGGGCGTGGGTCTTCCCGGCCCGTCCGGACGTACCGGACGCGGCCCGGCCCGACGATCACGCGGGGGCCTCAGAGTGCGGGGCCCGCACACTGAGGAAGGCTCGATGACCAAGACATTCCCGCTGCGGTGGCGGCGCCCCTCCTGGAAGGCCGTCGCGCTGCTCGCCGTCACCGCCGCGCTCTACCTCTGGGACCTGGGCGCGTCCGGCTACGCGAACCAGTTCTACGCCGCCGCCGCACAGGCGGGCGGCGCGAGCTGGAAGGCGTTCTTCTTCGGCGCGTCCGACGCCGCCGGGGCGATCACCGTGGACAAGCCGCCCGCGGCGCTGTGGCCGATGGGCCTGTCCGTACGGGTCTTCGGGCTCGGCTCGTGGGCGATCCTCGTGCCCGAGGCGCTGATGGGCGTGGCCGCGGTGGGGGTGCTGTACGCGACGGTGCGGCGGTACTCCGGCGAGGCGGCCGGGCTGCTCGCGGGCGCGGTGTTCGCGCTGACGCCCGTCGCCGCGCTGATGTTCCGCTTCGACAACCCCGACGCGCTGCTGTGCCTGCTGATGGTGTGCGCCGTGGCATGCGTCCTGCGCGCGCTGGAGGCGGGCCGGACGGCGTGGCTGCTCCTGGCGGGGCTCTGCTTCGGACTCGCGTTCCTCACCAAGACGCTGCAGGCGTGGCTGATCCTGCCGCCGCTCGCCGTGCTGTACGCGGTGTGCGCGCCGGGCCGGCCGCTGCGGCGGGCGGGGCAGCTGCTGCTCGCCGGGCTGGTGACCGTCGTCTCCGGCGGCTGGTGGGTCGCCGTGGTCGAGCTGTGGCCGGCGGGCTCGCGCCCGTACATCGGCGGCTCACAGCACAACAGCTTCCTCGAACTCACCTTCGGCTACAACGGACTCGGCCGCATCAACGGCAACGAGACCGGGAGCGTGGGCGGCGGCGGGCACGGTCCCGGTGGCGGGGGCCGCTGGGGCGAGACCGGCATCCTGCGGCTGTTCGGCTCCGACATGGGCGGGCAGATCGCCTGGTTGCTGCCCGCGGCGTTCGCGCTGCTGGTGGCGGGGCTGTTCCTGACCCGGCGCGAGGCCCGTACGGACATCCGGCGGGCGGCGTTCCTGGCGTGGGGCGGGGCGATGCTGATGACCTTCGGGGTCTTCAGCTTCATGTCCGGGATCTTCCACCAGTACTACAACATCGCGCTGGCTCCGTACGTGGCGGCGCTGACCGGCATGGGGGCCGTACTGCTGTGGGAGCGGCGGGCGTTCACCGTACTGGCGGCGGTCGTGGCAGGGACGGCCGGCTGGGCGTACGTGCTGCTGGACCGCACTCCGCAGTGGCTGCCGTGGCTGAAGTGGGCGGTGCTGCTGGGCGGGGTCGCGGCGGGGTGCGCGCTGCTGGGCGCGAAGCGCGGTCCTGTCGCGCGGGTCGCCGTGGTGCTGTCCGTGGCGAGCGCGCTCGCGGCGCCGCTGGCGTACACGCTGAACACGGTGCGGACGCCGCACGGCGGGTCGATCGTGACGGCGGGGCCGGCGGTGAAGGGCGCGGGGCGCTTCGGCGGCGGCATGCGGACGGCGGGGCGGGACCAGAAGCCCGGCGGGGCGGCGGGTGCGCCCGGGGGCCGGGGGCCGTGGGGTGCGCCGGGTGGGCGCGGGCCCGGTGGACCTGGCGGCCCTGGTGGTCCCGGTGGTCCTGGTGGTCCCGGCGGTCCCGCCGGGTTCCCGGGGAAGGCGCCGCGCGGTGAGCGTGCTGCCGGCGGCGGCATGGGCGGGCTCCTCGGCGGTCAGCGCGTGAGCGCCGCCGCCGCGGCCGCGGTGAAGAAGGACGCGTCGGAGTACCGGTGGGCGGCGGCCGCGGTCGGTTCGCAGAACGCGGCGAGCTACCAGCTCGCCACCCAGGTGCCGGTGATGGCGGTCGGCGGCTTCAACGGGAGCGATCCGTCGCCGACGCTGCGGCAGTTCGAGGCGTACGTGAAGGCCGGGAAGGTGCACTACTTCATCGCTTCGGAAGGCGGGGAGACGCGCGGCGGCGGGCGCGGAGGTACGGAGTCCGTCTCGTCCGGGATCGCGGCGTGGGTGGCGGCGCACTTCACGAAGGTGACGGCCGGCGGGGCGGTGCTCTACGACCTGACGCGGCCGGTGGAGGGCGCGTAGGAAAAAGCCTTGTACGGCGTAGAGGAGCTCTTGTACGGTGTACGACATCACGGAGTCGTACACCGTACAAGGGGGATCTCGCATGACTGCGCCGACCAAGGAATCGCCAAGCGCCGCGGAGGAGCTGCCGCAGCGCAACCCCACGCGCTGGCTGGTGCTCGGCGTGATCTGCCTCGCCCAGCTCACCGTGCTGCTCGACAACACCGTGCTCACCGTCGCCATCCCCTCCCTCACCGAGGAGATGGGCGCCGCGACGTCCGACGTCCAGTGGATGATCAACGCGTACTCGCTGGTCCAGGCCGGACTGCTGCTCACCGCGGGCAGCGCCGCCGACCGCTACGGACGCAAGAAGCTGCTCGCCATAGGGCTCGCGCTCTTCGGGATCGGCTCGCTGGGCGGGGCCCTGTCCGAGACGACCGGGCAGCTGATCGCCGCGCGGGCCGGCATGGGCATCGGCGGAGCGCTGCTGATGACCACGACCCTCGCCGTCGTCGTCCAGGTCTTCGACGAGGCCGAGCGGACGAAGGCGATCGGGCTGTGGGGCGCGGTGGGCTCCCTCGGCTTCGCCGCCGGGCCGCTGATCGGCGGCGCGCTCCTCAACCACTTCTGGTGGGGCTCGATCTTCCTGATCAACCTGCCGGTGGCGCTGCTCGGCCTGCTGGCCGTCCTCAAGTGGGTGCCCGAGTCCAAGAACCCGGCCGGTGACCGGCCCGACCTGCTCGGCGCGCTGCTGTCCACGATCGGCATGACCGGGGTCACCTTCGCGATCATCTCCGGGCCGGAGCACGGCTGGACGTCCGGGCGGGTGCTGGCCTCCGCGGGCGTGGGCGTGGTGGTGCTGGCCGCGTTCGCGGTGTGGGAGCGGCGGGCGCCCTACCCGATGCTCGACATGTCGTTCTTCCGCAACCGGCGCTTCGTGGGCGCGGTCTCCGGCTCCATCCTCGTCGCCTTCGGCATGGGCGGATCGTTCTTCCTGCTCACGCAGCACCTGCAGCTCGTCCTCGGCTACGACCCGCTGGAGACCGGTCTGCGGATGTCGCCGCTGGCGCTCGTCATCGTCGTCCTCAACCTGACCGGGGTCGGGGCGCGGCTCCTGCCGAAGGTCGGCACGCCCGTTGCCATCGCCGGCGGCATGGGGCTGCTCGCGGCGGGGCTCGCGGCGATCGCGGTGCTGGGCGCCGACGGGTACGGCGGGATGCTCTTCGGGCTCGTGCTGATGGGCATCGGCATCGCCCTGTCCATGCCCGCCATGGCCACGGCGATCATGTCCGCGATCCCGCCGGAGAAGGCGGGTGTCGGCGCCGGGGTCAACGGCACGCTCCAGGAGTGCGGCAACGGGCTGGGCGTCGCGGTGCTGGGCGCCGTCCTCAACTCGCGCTTCGCGGCGCTGGTCCCTGCGGTGGCCGCGGGGGCGGGGTCCCTGCCGGCGGCGCTGGCGGACGCCCGTACGGACGGGGACCGCGCGGCGATCGCCGACGCGTTCGCCACGGGCGTGCACACCAGCCAGCTGGTCGGCGCGGCGGCGGTCCTGGCGGGCGGCCTCACCGCGGCGGTGCTCCTGCGGAGGGCGGAGCGGGCGGAGTAGCCCGCGGAACGGGGGTGCTCCGGGGCGCGGCCCCGGGGCCCCCGGGGGGCGGGGCTCGACGGGGGTGGGCCCGGCCTTTCGCCTCTGCGGCGGGGTCCGGCGGTGCCGGAGTGACCTGAGGTGGGTTCGGCACCGCCGACCACGTGGTGTGTGGTTGGTCGCCGTCGCGGCGGGGGAGTTCGGGCGGTCCGCCCCGTGAGGGTGGGCCCGTGGTGGCGGGCCTTTCGTGTCCGCCGCAGCGGGGGTTGCCCAGAGCTCCGGGCCTTTGAGTCCGCCGCGGCGGTGATCAGCCCCCGTGGCGGGGTCCGGCGGTGCCGGAGTGACCCGTGGTGGGTTCGGTACCGCCGGTCAGGTGGTGTGTGGTTGGTCGCCGTTGCGGCGGGGGGGATTCGGGCGGTCCGCCCCGTGAGGGTGGGCCCGTGGTGGCGGGCCCTTCGTGTCCGGGGGCTCCGGGCCTTTGAATCTGCCGCGGCGGGGGCGTGCGGGCGGTCCGTCCGTGGGTGGGCCCGCGATAGCGGGCCTGTCGTGGGGGCCGGCTCCGGATGGAGCGAGGTCGGGGGCCCGGGGCCGCAGGCCCGAGGGCCTAGCATTCGGGCGTATGGTCGGGAACAGGGAGGCACAGGGCAATGGCGGGCGGCGGTAAGCAGACGAGCGGTCCGCGGACCAGTGTGTGGCTGGCCGGGAAGCCGGCCTCCGCCCCGCGGCGCGGGGACGACCAGGGCAACCTCGACCGCGACCGGATCGTCGCGGCGACCATCCGCCTCCTCGACGCCGAGGGCCTGGAGAAGTTCTCCATGCGGCGGCTCGCCACCGAGCTCGGCGTGACCGCCATGTCGGTCTACTGGTACGTCGACAACAAGGACGACCTCCTGGAGTACGTCCTCGACGAGATCGCCGGCGAGATGGGCCTGCCGGACCTGTCCGACGAGAGCGCCGACTGGCGCGACCAGCTCCGCGTCCTGGCCGAGGCGTACCGCATGACCCTCGCTGCCCACCCGTGGGCCCCCCGCCTCCTCGGCCGTTACCTCAACCTGGGCCCCCGCTCGATGGCGTACTCGAACGCCACCATCGCGGTGATGGCCCGCAGCGGCATCCCGCAGGATCGGATCACCGGCGCGCTCGCGGCCGTCTTCCAGTTCGTCTACGGCTTCTGCACGATCGAGGGCCTGTACAAGGAGCGTTGCCGGGCCGCGGGCGTCAGCGAGGACGAGTACTTCCGGGACGTCATGAACGTGGTCTCGGCCAGTCCCGAGTGGACGGAGAACTACCGGGAGGCCGCCGAGGTCACCGAGAGCTGGGCCAAGGGGACCGTCGCGGAGATGCGGCACCGCGACTTCGAGTACGCCCTGGACCTCGTGATCGCCGGCATCGAGGTCATGCGGGACCGTCCCAGCTGACGCGCCCCGGCCGGCCCGCGCGCAACGGCCGCCCGGCCGGGGGCACAACGAAGCCCCGGCGGTGGCGCGCAGGCCGTCCCCTGCCTTCGCGCGCGCCACCACCGGGGCCCGTCCCCGGGACCGTTCATGCCGTTCGGGTCCCGGTGCCGCCTGACCGGGGGCGCGTCTCCGCTCGATTCCGCGCCCCGGCCCGACGGGGTCTGTCAGCCGTTCTGCTCGACGGCTTCCTTCTCCGCGGAGGCCGCGGCGGTCGCGGCGGCCGCTCCCGGCCGCCCCTGCAGCGCGACCTCCTTGATGAACAGCGTCAGGACGAAGGCCAGCAGCGCGCACGGCGCCGCGTAGAGGAACACGTCGCCCACGCCGTGCCCGTAGGCGCTCTCGACGACCGTGCGCAGCGGCGCGGGCATCGCGTCCAGCTTGGGGATGCCTCCGCCGGAGCCGCCGCTCTTGGCCGCTGCGGCCGCGGCCTGCGGGCCGAGCGCGGCGATGCCGTCCTTGACGTAGTCCGTGACCCGGTGCCCGAGCACCGCGCCGAGCGCCGAGACGCCCACCGCGCCGCCGAGGGAGCGGAAGAAGGTGACGACGGAGCTCGCGGCGCCGAGGTCCTTGGGCGCGACCTGGTTCTGCGTGCAGAGCACGAGGTTCTGCATCATCATGCCCATGCCGAGGCCGACCAGCGCCATGTAGACCGCCAGGTGCCAGTACGGGGTGTCGTACCGCATCGTGCCGAGCAGGCCGAGGCCCGCCGTGAGCAGCACGCCACCGCTGACCAGCCAGGCCTTCCAGCGGCCGGTCTTGGTGATGATCTGGCCGGAGATCGTCGACGACAGGAACAGGCCGGCGATCATCGGGATGGTCATCACGCCGGACATCGTCGGCGACTTGCCGCGCGCCAGCTGGAAGTACTGCGAGAAGAAGACCGTGCCGCTGAACATCGCGACGCCGACGAAGAGGCTCGCCGCCGACGACAGGGTGATCGTCTTGTTGCGGAACAGCCGCAGCGGAATGATCGGTTCGGAGGCCTTGGACTCGACGAGGACGAAGATCGCGCCGAGCACGATCGAGCCGCCGACCATGGCGTAGGTCTGCCAGGAGATCCAGTCGTAGTTCTTGCCCGCGAGCGTCACCCACACCAGCAGCAGCGTGACCGAGGCGCTGATGAAGAACGCGCCCAGCCAGTCGACCTTCACGTCCCGCTTCACCACGGGGAGCTTCAGCGTCTTCTGCAGCACGATCAGCGCGATCACGGCGAACGGCACGCCGACGTAGAAGCACCAGCGCCAGCCGAGCCAGTCGGTGTCGGTGATGACGCCGCCGAGCAGCGGGCCGCCGACCGTCGCGACGGCGAAGGTCGCGCCGAGGTAGCCGCTGTAACGGCCGCGCTCCCGCGGGGAGATCATCGCCGCCATGATGATCTGCGCCAGGGCGGACAGACCGCCGACGCCGATGCCCTGGATGGCGCGGCAGGCGATGAGCGTGCCGGTGTTCTGCGAGAGGCCGGCCACGACCGAGCCCGCGACGTAGACGATCAGGGCTATCTGGACCAGCAGCTTCTTGCTGAACAGGTCCGAGAGCTTGCCCCACAGCGGGGTGGACGCGGTCATCGCCAGGAGCGAGGCCGTGACGACCCAGGTGTAGGAGGACTGGCTGCCGTGCAGGTCGGAGATGATCTCCGGCAGCGCGTTGGAGACGATCGTCGAGGACAGGATGGCGACGAACATGCCGAGCAGCAGCCCGGACAGCGCCTCCATGATCTGCCGGTGAGTCATGGGGGCGCCGGCGTCCTGGCCGCCGTGCTTGGCGTGGCCGCCCCCCACACCGGCCGGTGTGGTCGTAGCCATGAAGTTCCTTTGCAGTGCGAATGCGTGTGGTGTGTGGTGTGCGGTGTGCGTCTACGGGGTGCGGGTCGTGGTCCGGCAGCCGTCGAAGCTGTTGCGGAACCGGCCGAGCAGTTCGATCAGCCGGCCGACGTCCTCCGTCGACCAGTCCCGCAGGCAGGTCGCGAGCGCCTGGGTGTAGCGCCCGGAGACCTGCCGGAGCAGGGCTTCGCCGGCGGGGCTGATGCGCAGCAGCCGGGACCGCCGGTCCGCGGGGTCGGGGTGCCGTTCGAGCCAGCCCCGGGCCTCCGCGTACGCGACGTGCCGGCTGGTCACCGACATGTCGATCATCAGCAGTTCGGCCAGCTTGCCCATGCGCATCTCGCCGTACTGCCGCAGCATCGTCAGCACGATGGCCGAGGCCGGCGAGCAGTCCGCCGGGAGCACGCGGGCGAGGTCGCGCCGGACGGCGGCGATGCTGCTGAGCTGCCGGGCGAGCTCTTCGTACTGCTCCTGCTCGGCCATGCGCCGCCCTCCCCACCTTCAGTTGCTTAGGGCAACGATGTAACCAGAATTTGGTTGCTGCAGGCAAGTGAAAAGGGGTTTCCCTGGGTAAAGGTAGGGCCAAGGAACCACAGGTCCCCGTAAAACCGCAGGTAGGGCGCGAAGCGGACGGAGCGCCTCGGCAAGGCGGGGCGCTGCGCACCGCCCCGCCCTCCTTCGCTAGGGTCCTGGCCTATGGCCAACCCCCATCAGCAGAACCCCGAGAGCTACGACCCCGCGGGCAGCACGCAGATGTTCCGCGCCTTCGTCGACGAGGGCCAGGGCGGCCCCGTGGGCAGCAGGCGCGCGGCACCGGCGCCCGCCCGGTCGTCCGGTCCCCGCGTCGGCGTGATCGCCGGAGTGATCGCGGCCGTCGTTGTCGTCGCGGCCGTGGTGTGGCTCGCGCTCGGCTGACCCGTCGGCGCTGCCGCGCCGGCCGGGCGCCGGGCTAGCCCCACTCCACCTTCACGTCGCGCGTCTCGACGCGCATGCCCCACGGCACGCGCCAGGCGTCGACGCACACGGTCCATGCCGCCTCGACCGTCGCGCCCGCCCCGATCGGCACCGGGAGCGGCTGCGACGAGGTGAGCGTGGCCCAGTCGATGCCGAGCAGGTCGATCACGTGCGTGCCGAAGGTGACGGTGCCCGAGGTGACGGGGCTGCCGCCGGAGTTGGTGAGCGGCGCGGTGACCTTCTCGCACCAGCGCCGCCCCTCCTCGTCCGCGGACCGCCGCGACTCGCCGACGGTGAGCCGGGCCGGCTCGGGCGTGTGCGAGGGCTGCTGCCCGGCCGGTGAGGACGGCGGACGGGGCGACGGGTGCGGAGGCGGCGGTTTCGCAGGGGATGCGGGACCCGCCGTGCGCGAGGAGCTTCCGGCGCCCGTACGAGGATCCGCGCCGAGTCCGGCGCCCTGCGACCCGCTGCTCCTGCCGGGCTGCGACGCCGACGGCGACTGCGGCGGCAACGGCGATGACGGTGACGGTGAGGACGAAGCCGGCGGCGGGGAGGAAGCTCCCTGAGCCGCGGAGCCCGGCGCGTGGCCCGATGGGTGGCCGGAGGACGGCGCTGCGGGCAAAGGGTGGAACTCAACGCCCTTGTCGGGCGGAACGGCTCCGCCCACCGGGTGGGAGGACGAGCCGGGGCCTGCCGCCTCGGAGGCGACGTAGGCGTCGCGGTCGGTGCCGCCGCAACCTGCGAGAACGGCTCCCAGGGCGAGTGCGGCCGCCGCGGCTGAGGCGGATGCGGAGACGATCGTCTTCCGGCGCATCGGCCCAGTGTGGCTGACGGTCAGTCAGGAGTACAGAGTCGGGCGGTACGGACGGTGCGGGTCCGGCGATCCCCCGTGCGATTCGCCGTGTGGTGGATGGTCCCCCGTGAGGCCCCCGTGACGGTGCGCCTAGTCCGCGATGAGGCCCTCGCGGAGCTGCGACAGCGTCCTGGTCAGGAGCCGGGACACGTGCATCTGGGAGATGCCGACCTCCTCGCCGATCTGGGACTGCGTCATATTGGCGAAGAACCGCAGCATGATGATCTGCCGCTCCCTCGGTGGCAGTTTGGCCAGCAGGGGTTTGAGTGACTCGCGGTACTCCACGCCCTCCAGCGCGCTGTCCTCGTAGCCGAGCCGGTCCGCCAGGGAGCCCTCGCCGCCGTCGTCCTCGGGGGAGGGCGAGTCGAGCGAGCTGGCGGTGTAGGCGTTGCCCACGGCCAGGCCGTCGACGACGTCGTCCTCGGAGACGCCCAGGCACAGGGCCAGTTCGGGGACGGTCGGCGAGCGGTCGAGCTTCTGTGCGAGCTCGTCGCTGGCCTTGGTGAGGGCGAGACGCAGCTCCTGAAGCCGGCGCGGCACGCGCACCGACCAACTCGTGTCCCGGAAGAACCGCTTGATCTCGCCCACGACCGTCGGCATGGCGAAGGTGGGGAACTCCACCCCCCGTTCGCAGTCGAACCGGTCGATCGCCTTGATCAGGCCGATCGTGCCGACCTGGACGATGTCCTCCATGGGCTCGTTGCGGCTGCGGAAGCGGGCGGCCGCGTAGCGCACGAGGGGGAGGTTGAGCTCGATCAGGGTGTCGCGGACATAGGCGCGCTCCGCGCTGTCCCGGTCGAGGGCGGCCAGGCGCAGGAAGAGTGAGCGGGAGAGGGTGCGGGTGTCGATGGATTCGCAGTCGTCGAGCACGGCGTGCGGTGCGTCGGTGGCGAGCACCTTCGCGCTGCCCAGGTCTACGGACATGCCACCCCCTTGAGGTCGCGGACGGGTCACAGCGGTGCCCCTCGCACGAGGGGTTGGCCCCCACCTGAATACCGGAGGCCGCGCTGTGGCAAACGCAGTTCCTGCAGAATGTCACATGTCGGCAACGCGCTGTAGCGTCAAGTCGACATATCTGCCGCCTCGTATGAGGAGGGGGTCACTCGTGAGGGTTAGGCTTCGATTCGATTTGCGGAACGCAGCCGGGCGAAGCTCCGGGAGAGCAGCCGGGATACGTGCATCTGGGAGACGCCCAGCTCCGCGCTGATCTGCGACTGCGTCAGATTGCTGTAATAGCGGAGCAGCAGAATGCGCTGCTCGCGCTCCGGCAGCTGCACGAGCAGGTGGCGCACGAGGTCCCGGTGTTCGACCCCGGCCAGGGCGGGGTCCTCGTAGCCGAGCCGGTCCAGCAGGCCGGGCAGCCCGTCGCCCTCCTGCGCGGCCTCCAGCGAGGTGGCGTGGTACGAGCGCCCGGCCTCGATGCAGGCCAGCACCTCGTCCTCGGGGATCCGCAGCCGCTCGGCGATCTCGGCGGTGGTGGGCGTGCGGCCGTGCAGCACGGTCAGGTCCTCGCTGGCGCCGTTGACCTGCACCCACAGCTCGTGGAGCCGGCGCGGCACGTGCACGGTGCGGACGTTGTCGCGGAAGTACCGCTTGATCTCGCCGACCACGGTCGGCATCGCGAAGGTCGGGAACTGCACCCCGCGGTCCGGGTCGAACCGGTCGATGGCGTTGATCAGGCCGATCGTGCCGACCTGGATCACGTCCTCCATGGGTTCGTTGCGGCTGCGGAAGCGGGCGGCCGCGTAGCGGACGAGGGGCAGGTTGGCCTCGATGAGCGCGGCCCGCACACGGGCGTGCTCGGGCGTGCCGGGCTCCAGGGCGACGAACTCCTTGAAGAGCACCTGGGTGAGCGCCCTGGCGTCCGCTCCGCGGCTCCTGGGGTGATCGGGGTCGGCTGCCTCGGCTGCCTCGGGGGCGTCGGGGGCGTCGGGGGTGCCGGAGGTGTCGGCGAGGGGCTCCTGGGAGCCGGCGCCGGTACTGGCAGCGTGGCCGTGGCCGTGGCCGTCGGCGGGTCCGGGTTCCGGGTCCGGCACCGGTTCGGCGTGGGTCGCGTTCGGGGTCCCGGCGTCCGGGCCGAGGGCCTGAGCAGGGGTTTCCTGGAGGGGGGCTTCGGGGACGGTTCGGGCCGACACGGTTCTGCCACCCTTCATGGTCAACTCATCCGGCAAAAGCGGTCATAGCATCACAAGACATGTGCACTGTGTGCAAGAACCCCATAACATCGTGTTGACCATAAAAACGGCCCCTCGCCAAGGTGGCGAGGGGCCGTGCGCTGCGGGCGCTCAGAAGGGGTAGTCGGCGATCACCCAAGTGGCGAATTCGCGCCACTGCGCGACACCCGCCTGATGCGCCGGGTGGTCCAGATAGCGCTGGAGCGCCTCGGCGTCGTCGACGGCCGAGTTGATGGCGTAGTCGTAGGCGATCGGCCGGTCGGAGACGTTCCAGGCGCACTCCCAGAAGCGGAGCTCCGGGATCTGCTTGCCCAGCTCCTCGAACGCCTGTACTCCGGCGGCGACGCGCGGGTCGTCGCGCGTGACGCCCTCGTTGAGCTTGAACAGGACGAGATGACGAATCACGGCAGTGCCTCCACGCCGGGTCGGTCAGCTGATCAGCTGGGTCATGAACTCGCCGACGCTCTTGGCGGCGTCCGAGATGCCCTCGAACCCTATCTGGACGAGCTCCGCCGACCGCTTGGGGGAGTGGATGATCGTGTACGCCACGAAAACGCCGAGTACCCAGAGCGTGATCTTCTTCGCCTTCTCCACGGCGCACTGCCTCCCCGGTGATCCCCGCGATCCCCTCTCCGGTGGCGGAGTCTAACCGTACGTTTGCCCGAATGCCGGGAGCGTGCCCGCTTCCTCACGTCGCCTTTAAGGACCAAAGGCCTGCCAAGCCGGGTCCTTCGCCGTACGGGGCGGCGTGCGGCGGGGCGGAGGATGGGGGGTGCCCGTACCGGATCTGGCAGGAATCCGCCGGGCAGGGACATGGCCTCACTGCGGGGTCCGGGCCGCGAGCTTCCCCCCCGACCGCGGCCCGTACTTGGAGGCCGTGCCCCCGCCGGGGGAAGCGGTTGTCCCCCCGATGCCGCTTCCCCCGACCTGCACTTCCCCCTCTGCTCTTCCCCGTGCCTTCTCCTTCGAGCGCCCGGGCCCGCGTGCGCCCCGTGCGGCGCGCCTGTACGCGAGATGACAGCTTTGCGTCGAAGGTGAGATCGGCCTACTGCGGGGGCACCAGAAAGGTATCCGGCAACCGGCGGATGCGCGGTGCCGGAAGTGAGGGGCCGAGGGAGGTCGGTGAGGGGCGACATGGGCGCGCAAGAGCCCGCCTTCGCCATGCGGGAGCGCGTGGCGTGCGGCGCGATCATCATTGAACTGCACGGTGAGCTGGACATCTTGGCGGAGCAGGAGCTCGGGCCGCGCATGGACGCGCTGACCGAGCGGGGCCGCGCCGACATCGTGATCGACCTGCGCCGGGTGTCCTTCCTGGACGCGAGCGGGCTCCGCCTGCTGCTCAGAGCCCGGCACCGCATGCTCTGCCGGGGCGGGCGGCTGCGGCTGGTGCGGGGAGTGCCGCGCGTGGCGCGCGTGATGCGGGTGTCGGGGGTGGACGCGGCCTTCGACATCCTGGACGCCTTCCCGCCCGTTCCGGCCGTGCCGTCCGTGCAACTCGTACAGCCGGAGTTCGCGCCGGCGGAGGAGGCCGGGCCGCGGGACGGGAGCGTCGCCTGAGGAGGCCCCGCGAGGTCGGTGCGCGCCCACGAGGTCGGTGCGCCCCCACGAAGTCAGCAAGCCCCGCGAGGTCAGCAAGCCCCGCGAGGTCAGGGCGCGACGATCCCCTTCGCCGCCGCGGCCAGCACCCGGGCCGTGGTCCGGCCGCCCGTCAGCGCGTGCTCGGCGCTGCTCGCACGGAGCCGCCCGAGCTCCGGGTCGTACGCGCTCATGAGGACCCCGGCGTGGTCCGTCGCCGGCTCCTCCAGCCGTACGGGCAGGCCGTGCGTGTGGAGCGCGGCGGCGAACTCCCTGCTGCTGCGGACGTCCACCTGGTCGTCCTCGGTGCCGTGCACCAGCAGCACCGGCACGGGCGCCGCGTGCGCGAATTCCTCCGCGAGGTCCTCCTTGAGGCCCTCCTTGAGGTCCTCCACCGGGACCGAACCCGTGGTCCGGGCGGGGACGTCGTACCGGCCCGCTATGCCCACCACGGCCATCGGCCGGAAGCCGCCGAGGAGATCGGGCCGCAGCGCCGTCACGACGGCCGCTCCGGCACCCGCCGACCAGCCCGCCACCACGAGCCTGCCGGGGTCCCCGCCGAAGTCCGCCGCCCGCTCCCGCGCGAACGCCAGGGAGCCCAGCAGGTGCGCCGCCCCGCGGTCGGGCGCGTCGGAGCGCCAGTCCGGGACGAGGACCACGACCCCTTGCGCGGCGGCCGCTTCCGCGACGGGCCGCATGATGTCCCGCTCGTCCGGCCCCATGCCGTGCCAGAGCAGGACGGTGGGCGCGGTGCCGCCGCCGGGCGGTGCGTAGACGTCCACGGCCTTGCCGGCCGGGGTGCGGGTGAGGGTTCCGGTCACCGTGAAGCCTCCTGTGCGACGTAGCCGTTCACGAGCTCCGCCGCCTCCTCCGCGTCGTCGACCGTGACGACGAAGAACTTCCCGGACGTCAGTTCCAGCCACAGGGCGTCCCCGGCGCGCAGCGAGACCGAGGTCTGTCCGGGCAGCCAGCGGTACCCCCAACCGCCGAGCTCCATCGGCCGGGACCGCTTCGCCGTCGCCTCCCGTATGCGGGCGTGCGGTATCCGGCGCCGGACGAGGGGGAGCACGACCGCGTGCACGGTCACGTCCCGGTCCGTCACGGTGACCCGGACCGCTCCGGTGACCACCAGGGCCGCCGAGGCCACCAGCAGCCACAGGAACAACGGGAGCTGACTCTCCACCAGCAGCCCCGCCACGACGAACCCCACCGCGGAGACCGCCCCCAGGGCCACCAGCCAACCCGCCACGACCGTGCGGCTCCAGACCGCCACGTCACCCACCCCCCGATCCAGCCGGATCACTTTGTTCGTATCACGCTAGAACAATCGATCGGCGTGGACAAGAGCCTGTGGATCAAAGACGCGTGGATCAAAGGACTGCGGATCACGGAACCCGCTGCAGGACCGTGTACCCCAGTCGTACGTCCGGGTTGTCGGTCAGGACCGCCCCGTGGAGCTCGGTCCACGAGTGGAAGGCGTTCGCCGGGGTGGACAGCGCGCGGCCCCGGGCCACGGTCATCCGGGCGGGCAGCCCGAGCGCGCACAGATACGCGGTCAGGGCCAACGACCGCGGCAGGCAGAGCCCGTTGGGCAGCATCGCGCGCAGCACCAGCTGGGCGGCGAGGATCTCCCGGCGCGCCAGCCGGACCGCGGTCGCGGGCGGCAGCCCGGACAGCGCCGCCGAGCCCCGCACGGGCCGGATCCGGCACAGGTACGGGTACGCGCCGCGCCAGCCGCGCCGCCGGAAGAGCCACAGCGCCCGGGCCGTGCGCAGCAGGGCGGCGGCCCGCAGGCGGTGCGGGACGGCGGGGGCGGGCGCGCCCCCTATGGGGTCGTCCAGGAAGAACTCCCAGTCCGTGTGCGTGCTCACCGGCCCTCCCTCCGGCGGCCCCACCGGCGCGGGGCCGCGGCGTCTGCGTCCTGCTCCAGTAGTGCGTGCTCGCACAGCCGGGCGGTGAGTCCGGCGAGTCCGGCGGCCAGGGTCTCCTCGTCCGCGTCGAAGTCCTCGCGCAGGCGGGCGACGGCCGCCGCCACGGAGTCGCACGCCAGGGCGGTGCGCAGCATGCGGGTGGCGGTGTCGTTGAGGGACAGGTAGACGCCGCGGCGGGTGTCGAGGATGACGCCCGCGCCGTCCGTGTCGTCGAAGACGGCGTGCCGGGCCAGTCCGATCAGCGGCATGCGGTCCGTCCCCTCGGGCCGGGCGGCGTGTGCCGCGCGTCGCTGCGCAGGAACAGCTCGGTCATGGCGGTGCCGATCAGGCTCTCCGCGTTGAGGCGCAGCCGCGCCGGCTCGGCCAGCACGTGGGCGAGCCGCTCGGGGTCGACGATGCCCAGGCGGACGAGGTGCGCGTCCGGGCGGCCGAGCAGACCGGCGAACACGTGCGGGTGACGCAGGACGTAGTCCTTGTGCGGGGAGCCGAGCCACAGCCGGCCGTGGCGGCGCCACACGGCGTCCGGGAACCGCCCGGAGAGCATCAGACGGAGCACCGGTTTGGTGATCAGCCGCCCCTGGTGCGGCAGGAGGCGGTACGCGTGCGGCAGGCGGGCGGCGAGGCTCCGCAGCCCCTTGCTGCCGAGGGGGTTGCACAGCTGGATGCCGCGGGGCCGCCAGACGGTGAGGTTCGCGCAGTGCTCCTGCGGTGCGTGGGCGGTGTCGAAGGCGTCCGCCGGTGCGCCGGGGAGGGGAGTGAGGAAGTCGGCGGGGCGTACGGCGCCGCCGGCGGGCACGAGGTCGTCGAGCAGGGAGGTGCGGGGCGAGGCGCTGCGCAGGATGCGGGGGAGCTCCCAGCGCGAGGTCAGCAGGCCCCGGCAGAGCGTCGCCTTCTCGCGGGCGGGCAGGTCGCCGGTGAGGACGTCGTGCAGGCCGTAGCGGGCGGGGCCGAAGATCCGGTCGCCCTCGCGGCCCCAGGCCAGGAACGTGACGCCGTCCTGGGCGACGCGCTCGGCCATCTGCTCCAGCCACCGGTAGGCCAGGTGGTTGTACGGGTGGGGGAACCGCCAGCGCTCGTCCAGGTATCCCGCGCCGTGGTCCGTGGGGACGGGGACGAACGGCACCCCCAGGTGGTCGCAGACGGCCCGGGCGTACGCCGACTCGTCGGCCAGCGGGTCGCGCGTGGCGTAGTGGTAGGCGACCGCGTCCGCGCCGCACTCCACGAGCGCCGCGAGCACGGCCGCGGAGTCGAGGCCGCCGCTGAGCAGGATGCCGGTCCGGCCGCGGCCCGCGTACGGGCGCACGGCCTCCACCACGAGCTCCCAGGCGGCCTCCGCGAACTCCGTCATCGTCGTGCGCGGGGGCAGGTCCAGCGGCGTCACGGGGTCGTACGCGGCCGTGGTCGCGGAGCCGCGTTCGAGGGTGACGACCGTGCCGGGCGGCACGCGCGCGATGCCGGGGTAGACGAAGACCATGTCGCCGCGGCAGGCGCGCCACACCTCCTCGCGGCCGAACTCGCCGGGCCCGTCGAGGAGGTCGGCCGGGTCGGTGGAGAAGCGCAGCAGGTCCCGGGAGCGGCGGTAGTGCAGGGCCTCCTCGCTGGTGGCGCTGCGGAAGAGGAACACCCGGTGGTCGGCGACCAGCGCGCCGGACAGCGCGCCGGGCATGCGGGCCAGTTCGGCGTGCCGGCCCTCCTTGAGGACATGGGTGAGGCGGTGCACCCACGCGGGCGTCACCGGGCCCCGGACGACGCCGGTCAGGAGCAGCCTCTCCCGCTCGGAGGGGTACGGGATCCGCGGGGTCCCCGGGGCCGCCCACTGGACGAGGTGGCGGCCGGGGTCCGACCAGGCGGGGCGCCGGCCGAAGGGCGCGCTGACGTACGAGATGCGGGGCGCGTGGCCGCCGAACGGGACGCGCCCGTAGCAGCCCAGGTAGTCGCCGACGGGAGGGCCGCCGCCGGGACGGCCGCCGTCGGGAACGGACACGGTCTCCATGGCTTCCCCTTCCGGCATCGCTCGCGCGGGCACCGCACGTCCGTACGGTCCGGTGCCGCCCCGGCGCGGGCCGGGGCGGCGGGCGCGCGGGTCAGAGGAGCGCGCGGCTGTTCGGCGAGTCGGGGAGGAGGGTGCTGCCGTGGGCCGTGAGGTGCTCGACGGTGCCGAGCTCGTCGATCTGCGGTTCCACGTAAGGGCGTTTGACGGTGCGGGAGCGCTGGACGGTCGCGGAGTGGTCGGTCGCCGGCGTGATCGGGTCGTGCGTGCTCTCCATTGCGGTCCCCCTGTTCCGCTGTGCACGGCTTGGCACTGCAGGGCACTGTGTCCCGCCCACTCCACGGTCGTGCACTTCCGCCGCTCCCGCACAGAGGGGGATGACGCGCTGGAGCGGCGCCCCGGAGCGGGTGGCGGGGCACGCGGCGCGCGGACGCTCACGTACCGGTGCGCACGCCGGGACGGGCCTCACGCGGTGTCACGCGGGCGGGCGGCGCAGGCGCCGGCAGGACTGCAGCAGGATGGCGGCAGGGCGGCAGCAGGGCGGGGCCCGGGGCGTCACCCCGCCGCGATGAACTCCCGCACCATCGCCGCGTACAGGTCCGGGTGCGACACCTGCGGCACGTGCCCCGCGCCTTCCAGCCCCCTGAGCTCCGCCTGCCGCAGGGTCCGGGAGAGCTCGATCGTCACCGGCGGGAGCCACGGCAGGCTCTCCGTGCCGTACGTCAGCAGTGTCCGCCCGGAGAATCCGGACAGCCGGGTGAGGTCGAGGCTCGCCCAGCCGGGGTCGCACTGCTCGTACGCGAAGGCGCGGCTGTTGGCGACGAGGGCCGCGCGCACCCGGGCGGGCAGGGCCGCCCAGGAGCCCGGGCCGAGGGCCACGTCCTCCATGAAGCGGCGAACTCCCTCACTCTCCTCCCCGGCGAGGATGAGGGCCACGGCCGTGTCGATGCCCTCCTGCGCGGTCCGCATCAGGACGTGGACCGGGTCGTCGCCGCGGATCACGCCCAGCAGCGGGGGCTCGTGGGCGATGACGCTGCGGAACAGGCCGGGGCGGCGAACGGCCAGGCCCAGCGCCGTCGACGCGCCGAAGGAGTTGCCCGCGACGTGCGCCGGGGCGAAGCCCAGCGTCTCCATCAGGGCGGCCAGGTCGTCCTCGTGGTCCTTGCGGACGCCGTTGCCGAGGGTGCGCGTGCTGCCGCTGTGGCCGCGCCGGTCGTAGACGAGGACCCGGAAGGACGCGGCGAGGGCCGGGACGACCGCCTGCCACGTGTAGTGGTCGGTCAGCCCGCCGTGGACCAGCACCAGCGGCTCGCCCTCGCCCACGACCTCGTGGAAGAGCTCCACGCCGCGCACCCGGACTCGCGCCATGCCGGGCCTCCCTCGCTCGGACGTCCATGACAGCCGCGCGCCGCCGCGCCCGCAAGGGCCCCGCCCCGGGGTTCACCCGTTCGCCCACGGGGCGTGCGCGCGGCCGGCGGAGGGGTGACACCCCGGGCCCCCGGCTCCTTCCCGCACGCACCCCCCGGGGCGATCATCGGAGCATGGACATCACCCTGCACCTCGCACAGCAGCCCGAGGCCGACGCCCTGCTCGGCCGCAGCCCGCTCGCCGCGCTGGTCGGGATGCTGCTGGACCAGCAGATCCCCATGGAGTGGGCGTTCTCCGGCCCGTACGCCATCGCGCAGCGGATGGGACGCGACGACCTCGACGCGTACGAGATCGCCGCCTACGACCCCGACGCCTTCGCCGGGCTGCTGTCGGAGAAGCCGGCGGTGCACCGCTACCCCGGTTCGATGGCCAAGCGCGTCCAGCAGCTCTGCCAGTACCTGGTGGAGCACTACGGCGGCGAGGCCGGCGCCGTGTGGGAAGGCGTCGGGACCGGCGCGGAGCTGCTCGCACGGCTCAAGGAACTGCCCGGCTTCGGCGAGCAGAAGGCCCGGATCTTCCTCGCGCTGCTGGGCAAGCAGCTCGGGGTCGCGCCGGAGGGCTGGCGCGAGGCGGCCGGCGCGTACGGGGAGGAGGGCTCGTACCGGTCGGTGGCGGACATCACCGGCCCCGAGTCGCTGGCGAAGGTGCGGGCGCACAAGCAGGAGGTGAAGCGCGCCGCGAAGCAGGCGGCGGCCGAGAAGGCCACCATCCGGCCGGCCAGGAAGAAGAGCTGACCGGGCCCGGCCTCCCTCCCGGCGGCGCCGCCGGGAGCGGACCACGGCGCCGTCGGACCCGGTGTCAGCGGATCAGACGCGAGGCCGCGCGCACGCCGGGCGCGCGCTCGCGCAGCCGGGCGAGGAGGTCGCCGGCCGCGGCGTCGAGCGCGCCGAGCGGCATCGGGTCGAGCCGCTCCAGCAGGAACAGCGCGCTCACCGACTTCTCGGTGATGCGGGTGCGCACGCACTGGCGGTGGTTCCAGCGGCGGCAGGTGACGCCCAGGTCGTCGCGCCAGATCACCTCGCCGGGCTCGGGGTGCTCCGTGGCGGGCGCGCCGCCGGCCACCGTGTCGAACACCTCGTCGCCCGTGGCGCGCACCAGGCGCGGCGCGCCCGCGTACGCGGCCAGGTCCTCGCCGCCGACCGGGAGGCGGTGCGCGACGGACACGGCGTTGTAGACGTCGACCAGGAGGTTGACCTCCGGCAGGCCCGCGGGGGCACGGCGGATCAGGGCCTCGGCGCTGTTGCGCGTGCGGCCGGGCTTGGCGCCGAACGCGCCGTACGCCGCCCGCCAGGCCGCGACGTGGGGGTCGGCGGTGGCGTCGAGCCCCTCGGCGGTCGCGGCGGCCTCGGCGAGCAGGCCGCGCGACCAGGCGTCGGTGGGCCCCGCGGGCAGCCCGTCGGCCGCGATCACCAGCACGGCGAAGTCGGGCCGCAGCGCGCGGACGGCCTCGTCCACGCGCACGCTCGCGGCCACCGCTTCGAGATCGGGCTTCCGGTCCGGGTTCACGACGCTCTCCTGTGGCTGCGTGGTCGTTTTACTGACCCGGACGGTAGCATCAAATGACCGGAGAGGCGGACGCGCGAAGATGACCGGCATGAGTGGGAATGACACGGGGACGGAATCCGCCGACGACCGGGCCGTCATGGAGGCCGTCGCCGCCCGGGTGCGGGCCCTGCGCAGGGAGCGGGGCTGGAGCCTCGACGTCCTCGCCGCCCGGGCCCGGGTCAGCAAGGGCATGCTCGTCGCCCTGGAGAACGCCCGCTCCAACCCGAACCTCGCCACCCTCGTGCGCCTCTGCGACGCCTTCGGCGTCCCCTTGACCACCCTGCTCCAGCAGCCCGCCGAGCCCCTCCTGACGCTCACCCCGCCCGCGGACCAGCCCGTCCTGTGGACCGGCCCGGACGGCGGCCGCGGTCTGCTCGTCACCGGTGCCGCCCCGCCCGTGGGCGCCGAGTTGTGGCACTGGCGGCTCGCCCCCGGCGAGGAGCACCACAGCGAGGCGCACGTCCGCGGCACGGTCGAACTCCTCCACGTCCTCCGCGGCACCCTCACCGTCACGGCCGGCGGACAGGAGGTCGTCCTTCCGCAGGGGTACGGACTGCGCATGGCGGGCGACCACCCCCACTCCTACGCGAACCGTACGGAGTCGGAGACCGAGTACGCGGGGGTCGTCCTCGTGCCGCCGCACGGCTGATGTCCCCAGCCTGTGGACGGCGGATTTCCTGTACGGATCACCTATCGAATTCCGCGCCGGAAACCGCCCCCGCTGCTCCTGGTATGCGGCCGATTGTCGCCTTCGCGCTGCCGTGCCGTGGCTGCGCCGGGAGCCTGTCGCCCGGTAGGCTTTCCGTGTGATCTTCAAGCGCATCGGAAACGGGCGGCCGTACCCCGACCACGGCCGGGAGAGCACCCGGCAGTGGGCGGACGTCGCCCCGCGCCCGGTGCGGCTCGACCAGCTGGTGACCACCAAGCAGCAGCTCGACCTGGAAACCCTGCTGGCCGAGGACTCGACCTTCTACGGCGACCTCTTCGCCCACGTCGTGAAGTGGCACGGCGACCTCTATCTCGAGGACGGCCTGCACCGCGCCGTGCGGGCCGCGCTCCAGCAGCGCCAGGTGCTGCACGCGCGCGTGCTCGAACTGGGCTGACCGGAGACCCTTTCCGGCCGTTGTTCCCGGCCGTTGTTCGGCCTTTCGGGTTGGGCCGCGCGAACCCATTGATCATTTAGTAGGCAGCGGCCCCGCCCCGCACTACGCTGCGCCCATGAGCATGCTCACCCCTCCCGGCATGGGCGGCAGATACCGCATTACGGGCAAGCGATTCCCGCACATGCGCCGCCCCAGAAACCGCCGCAGGATCGTGCTCGCCGCAGTCACCTCGTCCGCCGCGCTCGCCCTGGCCGGATGGGGGACCTTCCAGCTCGTCGACGTCTTCACCGGGGGCCCGAGCGAGACACAGGCCCACGGTGCGGGAGCGAAGGGCGGGAAAGGGGCGAAGGACGGCGACTGCAAGGCGGCCGCGGACGAGGAAGCGGAGTCGAAACCGCTGCCCCGCCCCTCCGACATCACCGTCAACGTCTACAACGCGACTCCGCGCGGCGGACTCGCCAAGATCACCGCGGACGAGCTCCAGAGCCGCGGCTTCAGGATCGGGAAAGTGGGGAACGCCCCCGCCCTCTACGACAAGAAGGTCGAGCGGGTCGGCCTGCTGATCGGCGCGCCGACGGCCGCGGAGGGGGCGCTGCGGGTCATCGGCACCCAGATGGCCGGGGCCGAGATCAAGAACGACCAGCGCGACACCGACGAGGACGTCGACCTGGTGATCGGAAACGAGTTCAAGGAGCTCACGGCGCGGAAGGACGCCGACCGGGCCCTGACCGACATGGGCGTCGAACCGGGTGAGGGACCGGCACCCTCGGGATCGCCCTCCTCGGCGCCGCCCTCGCCCTCGAAGAAGGCGTCCCCGGCACCGAGGCCCTCGAAGTGCTGAGGGAGTGGAAGCCCTGAGGGAGTGACGCCGCGGGGTCCGGCACCGCCGGACTGCGCCGTCGTCACTCGTCGCCGTTGCGGCGGAGAACAACTGCCCGCCGCAGCGGCGAAGCACCACTACGGCGACGGTCCGGCGGAATGCAGGGCCGCCGGACCGACGCGTTCGTCGTGGAGGGGCGGTCAGCCCGCCGTGCCGTACATGCGGTCGCCCGCGTCGCCCAGGCCCGGGACGATGTAGCCGTTCTCGTTGAGGCGCTCGTCGACGGAGGCGGTGACGACGGTCACCGGCGCGCCGGACAGCTCGCGCTCCATGACCTCGACGCCCTCCGGGGCGGCCAGCAGGCAGATCGCGGTGACGTCGTCCGCACCGCGGGAGATCAGCTCCTGGATCGCCGCGACCAGCGTGCCGCCGGTCGCCAGCATCGGGTCCAGGACGTAGACCTGGCGGCCCGAGAGGTCGTCGGGCATGCGCGTGGCGTACGTCTCCGCCTTGAGGGTCTCCTCATTGCGGATCATGCCCAGGAAGCCCACCTCGGCGGTCGGCAGCAGCCGGACCATGCCGTCGAGCATGCCGAGGCCGGCGCGCAGGATCGGCACCACCAGCGGGCGCGGGTGGGAGAGCTTGACGCCGGTGGTCGCCGTGACCGGGGACTCGATGTCCACCTGCTCCGTGCGCACGTCGCGCGTGGCCTCGTAGGCGAGCAGGGTGACCAGCTCGTCGGCGAGACGCCGGAAGGTGGGGGAGTCGGTGCGCTTGTCGCGCAGGGTGGTGAGCTTGTGCGCCACCAGGGGGTGGTCGACGACGTGGATCCGCATGACATCGACATTAACCGAGCTTTCGGCCCCCGGCGGCCGCCGTGCGGCGTTCGACGGTCCGCCGCAGGTCTGCGACGGTCTGTCGCCGCACTGGCATCAAACCACCACTTAGGGGGAAAGTGGGCACGTACGCCCGGTCTGTCGCTCCGGACGTGGCCGGCGAAGTACTCGGCACGAGGTGGTCCTGCCATGGCTGAAGACGCCCCCGAGAAGTCCGACACGAAGCCCGGCGCGTACGCGCCCGGAACCGAAACCGCCCCCGGGGCCGAGGAGGAGGCGGACCGCCGCCGCAGACGCGCGCAGTTCCTGCGCGAGCTGAACGAGGCGAAGGAGCTCCGCGACCGGGTGCAGCCGCGCCGGGCCCGGGCGGCCCGGATGCGCCAGCAGATGCGGATGCGAACCTTCCGCTGGTGATCCGCCCCGTGGCCCGCCCCGTGGCCCGTCCAGTGGCCCGTCCAGTGGTCCGTCCGGTGGTCCGTCCGTTGGTCCGTGCGGTGACCCATGCGGTTGATCCATGCGGCGCCCCGCACGGTGATCCACGGGTGATCGGCCGGTGACGCACCGCCCGGACGGCGGCCCGGCGGCGTCACGTGAGGCACATCTCTTCGGACTGCTGCACGACGCAGCGCGGAAGACCTCTCGCAACGGCGAGGTTTCTGCCACGATTCCGAGTGGGCGGGGTGGTCCCCGTCCGGCCCGGCACCGCCTATGACCAGTGGGAGAGTCACGGTGTACTTCGCCGCACTGCTCGCGCGCACCGACGACGGATGGCAAGCGAGCGACACAGAGCTCGACGATGTGGAAACCCTGAGCGACCTGGCCGACCTGGCCCGTGAGTCCGCGGTGGACGACGACACGGTCCTGGCGCTCATCGAGCAGGAGGACGCCTGGTTCGGCGTCGTCCGCGTGGACGGCGAGGACGACCCGCGCGTCTTCGTCTCGAACGCCGTCGTCGCGGGCCGCAGCTCGTACGGCGCCATGCTCGTCGACGAGCTGATCGGCCGCGACGACACCGACACCGACGAGCTCGACGACCTCGACCTGGACGGGACCGAGGACGGCGAGCCCGAGCCCGCGGAGGACGAGGCCGACGAGGCGGGCGACGTCGAGCCGCGGCCGGCCGGCCCGCTCGGTGACGTCGAGATCCTCTCCGACCTCGGCGTGAGCGCGAAGGAGCTGCTCGCCCTCGGAGGGGACGCGCTCGGCGAGATCGCCGACGCCCTCGGCTGCACGGAGGTCCTGGAGGCCGTCCGCTGACGGCCGCCGGGCCCGGTTCGCTCACACTGGTGCCATGAACGAAGCCGTCCGCGAGCCGACCGACCACGACCCCGTACGCGCCCCGTGGCTCGCCCCCATGCGGGCCGCCCTGGACGAGGCCGTACGGGCCCCCGCCACCGGCGACGTGCCGGTCGGCGCCGTCGTGCTGGGCCCGGACGGCTCCGTCATCGGCCGCGGCCGCAACGAACGCGAGGCCACCGGCGACCCGACCGGCCACGCCGAGGTCCTCGCCCTGCGCGAGGCGGCGCGGGCCGTCGGCGAGTGGCGCCTCGCGGGCTGCACGCTGGTCGTGACGCTGGAGCCGTGCACGATGTGTGCGGGTGCGATCGTCCTCTCCCGCGTCGACCGGGTCGTCTACGGCGCCGTCGACGAGAAGGCCGGGGCGGCCGGCTCCCTCTGGGACGTCCTCCGCGACCGCCGGCTCAACCACCGGCCCGAGGTGATCCAGGGCGTCCTCGCCGGGGAGTGCGCCGCGCTCCTCACCGACTTCTTCCGCTCCCGGTGAGCGCCTCCGGGCGCCCTTCCGGCGCCTTTGCGGCGCTTTCATGAGGAGCGTCACACCGGTTCGCTCCGGTACCGATTTCAGAGCACGGCCCACCGTCCGCTAAGCTCTCTCTCGGTAGCGTGTCCGAGCGGCCTAAGGAGCACGCCTCGAAAGCGTGTGTGGGGGCAACTCCACCGTGGGTTCAAATCCCACCGCTACCGCCAGCGAACACCCCTTCGCCCGTGGAAACGCGGACGGAGGGGTGTTCTGCATGTCCGGGCCGCCCCGGGCGCCCCGGGCCGCCGTTCCACTCGGCGCGAAGTCGGGCGACGCACCGTCAGGTTCCTTGACTCGTACGGCATTTCCGCCGAGGATGCCGCGGCGTGCGTCGAGTGGCGGGGCGCTCGCATGGACAGGGCAAGGGGAGTGACGAGGTGTGCGGCGCGGGCATCATCAGCCTGCTGGCGGACCAGGGCGTGTCGCGCTGGCTGGACGGCGCCGAGTGGCAGGAGCCCAACCCGCGCCGGCTGGCCCGGCTCGTGGACGACGGGCTGATCACCGGGCTGGCCCTCGGGCCCGACCCCCTCACCCGGTCCCTGGCCCGGCGCGCCCGCGCCGCGTGGCCCTCCGGCCCGGGGCGGCCGGCGCGGCCCGTGCGGCCCGTGGCCGAGGCCGGGCAGGTGGCCGAGGCGCTGCTCGCCGCGGAGGGGCGGCGCGCGTGTGACGTGCTGCTGCCCGTCCACGAGCGGACCGGTGGCCGGGACGGGCACGTCGCCCTGGAAGTCGGCCCCGTCGCCGACACGGCCACGGCGCTGCGCCTCGCACGGGCCGTCGACCGGCCCAACGCCCTCGTCGCCCTGCCCGCCGGGCCCGAAGGGCTCGCCGCCGCCGCGGACTGCCTCGCCGAAGGCATCGGCGTGGACCTCGGGCCCGTGCTGTCGCCCGCCCATTACGGCCGGGCGGCCGCCGCCTGGCTGGACGGCCTGCGCCGCGCCCACCGCGCGGGGCGCGACCTCTCCGCCGTCCGGGCCGTCGTCTCCGTGCCGCTGGCGCCCGTGGACGCCGCCTTCGACGAGCGGCTGCGGCTCTCCCCCTCCGAGGCGGCCCGGATGATGCGCGGCGAGGCCGCGCTCGCCTCCGCGCGGCTCGTCTTCCACCGCCACGAGCAGGTGCTGGCCGGGCCGGACTGGCGCGAGCTCGCCGCGCTCGGCGCGCGGCCGCACCGGGTGCGGTGGACGGACACCACCGACCGCGCGCCGGGCCCGCCCGGCACGCGGTACGTGGACGGGCTCGTCGTCCGCGGCGCGATCACGACGCTGGGCCCCGCCACGCTGGAGGCCGTCGCCGAGCGCGGCAACCCGCGCGGCGACGCCGTCACCGGCCGGGGCCGCGCCGCGGCGCGGATCCTGGACTCACTGGAGATCCTCGGGGCGCCCTACGCGCCGACGACGCGCGAACTGGCGACGCGGGCGGCGCGGGCGCGGGCGGCGCGCTGGAACGCGCTGCTGATGGCGGTGAGCGCCGCGCCGTCGTATTGACGGCGAGCGGGGCGGCCGTGGGGGGCTTCGCGTCGTTGCGGCGGGGTTGTTTTGGCCGGCCGGAGACGGTGTGCGAAGGGTTCGTGTTCTGCATGCGTCCAGCCAAGCCGCCGCCCGCCGCCCCGCCCATGGGTGATCGTCCGGGCCGCATGTCCACGGGTCGCACGGGTCCGCATATCGTGCGGCCATGGACCCTTTCGACGATCTGTTGCGGGGCGTGCGCGCCAACGGGGCGGTCTTCGGAGGGTCGGTGCTGTCGCCGCCGTGGGCCCTGAGGTTCACCGACGACGCGTTCCTGACCCTGTGCGCCCCGCTGCGCGGGGAGGGCTGGATCGTTCCGGCGGACGGCGCGGAGGCGCGGCGCGTACGGGCGGGCGAGGTGGCGATCGTCCGCGGGCCGGGGCCGTTCGTGTTCACGGACGATCCGGGCGCGCCGGAGGAGCTCGTGCGGGAGGTCTCCTGCGGCGGTACGGGAGGCGTGGACGGGAGCACCGTGCTGATGGCGGGCGCGTACCGCGTCCCGGGCGAGGTGCCGCGCCGCCTGCTGCGGGTGCTGCCGCCGCTGCTGGTCGTGCCGGACGAGCACGACTGCTCGTCGATGCGCACGTATCTGGAGGCGCAGCTGACCGCGGGCCTGCCGGGGCGGCAGATCGTCGTCGACCGGCTGCTGGACTGGCTGCTGGTGTGCACGCTGCGGGACTGGTTCGACCGTCCGGAGGCCGCGTCGCCGGCCTGGTACCGGGCGCTGGGCGACGAGGTCGCTGGCCCGGTGCTGCGCGCCATGCACGAGGCCCCGGACCGGCCGTGGACGCTCGCGTCCCTGGCGTCGGTCGCGGGCGTGTCGCGTTCCACGTTCGCGAAGCGCTTCCACGAGCTGCTGGGGGAGCCGCCGCTCGCGTACCTCACGGAGTGGCGGATGACGCTCGCCGCGGACCTGCTGGGGGAGCCGGGCACGACGCTGGCGTCCGTGGCGCGCCGGGTGGGCTACGCCGATCCGTTCGGCTTCAGCGCGGCGTTCAAGCGGGTACGGGGGATGAGCCCGAGCGAGTACCGGGACGGGGCCGGGCGTCGGGCGGCCGGGCGGCCGGATTTCGCCGGCCGGATCGGGTGAACGGCGCCCTGATACCCGTGGCGTAAACATCGGAATACGGCGGCGCTGGCCGGAATTCACGGCCGGGGAGTCGGTGGAATTCCGCACCTGCGTTCCTTAACCACCCGCCCTGTGGCGGAAGTTGCGCGTCCGATTCACCTTCCCATCTGCTCGGATGCGGCTTCCCCGGGGGAAGTAATAAGTCATCTTCCGTTTTGGGAAGTGAGGGACGTCACATCATCCGCTGAGGTGAGCATTCCTTCACCTAGGGTGATCGCGCTGCCTTGGAACGTGCATGTGAACGCGTAAATCGCTCAGGGAGGCTGACGGTGTATCAGGCCGGAAACAACACGTATTCCTCTCACCCCGCCCCCCGCCCCGAACCACTCGAAGCGCCCTACCCACCCGGACGTCTCGACCCGGCCGACGCCGCGGTGGACACGGCGGCCGTGGCCGAACGGCACCCCGCCTACGCGAAGTTCGGCCAGGAGCTCGGCAACACGTCCCTCATCGAGGTGCCGGGCGCCCGCGGCGGCGCCACCGTGCTCGCCAAGTGCGAGTGGGAGAACCCGGCCGGCTCCATCAAGGACCGCGTCGCCCACGCCCTGCTCGGCAGCGCCCTGCAGCGCCACGGCGACCGCCCGCCCGGCGAGCTCCGCGTCCTGGAGTACTCCGGCGGCAGCCTCGCGAACGCCCTCTCCCGCCTCTGCGCCGACCTGGGCGTCCCGGCCCGCTTCGTCCTCTCCTCGGCGAGCCCCCGCAGCCTCCTCGGCACGCTCGCCGACCGCGGCGCCCGCGTCGACCTGGTGGACAAGGAGCGCGGCTTCCTGGAGGTCGTCCGCGAGGCCCTGCGCATCGCCGCCGCCGAGCCCGGGTGGACCCTGCTCTACCAGCACCGCAACCCCGCCAACGTGCTGCTGCAGGAGCGCACCACCGGCGCCGAGCTGATCGCGCAGCTCGGCGGCCGCGCCCCCGCGGCCTGGGTGGCCTCGATCGGCACCGGCGGCACGCTGGTCGGCGTGCTGCGCGCCCTGCGCACCCGGTTCCCCGCCGTGCGGGCCGTCGGCGTCACGCCCGCCGAGCTGCCCTACGGCAGTGAGCAGCCGCCCAACGGGCGGCGGAAGTACGCCGGTTCGGGCGGCATGGGCCACGGCATCCGGCAGCCGTTCGTGACGCTGCACGACGACGAGACCGAGCAGCGCACCGTCTCGTACCCGCGCGCCTTCGCCGCCATGGGGGAGTTCTACGACCTCACCGGCCTGCGGATCGGCAGCTCGGCCGCCGCCAACTGGCTGGCCGCCAAGGAGGTCGCCGCCGCGCTGCCGCCGTCGGCGACCGTCGTCACCGTGTTCCCCGACGCCGGGACGCCCGAGGAGTGGGAGCGGCTCGGACGATGACGACGGCGCCGACCCCTTCGCACCCTTCCCAGCGCCCCTCCCACCTGGTCCTCGTCGAGACGACCCCGACGGCCGGATTCAAGATCGTGGCCGAGGCCCGCGCGCTCGGCCACGACGTGACCTTCGTGGCCCGCTCCCTCGATCCGTACCTCGCCGCGGAGGGCGGCGAGGAGGCCCTGCGGACGCCGACCCGGCTGCTGACCGGGGTCCCCACCACGGACCCGGGCGGCCTGCTGGACGTCATCGGCGCGCTGCACCGCAAGCACCCCGTGCACGGACTGCTCGCCCTCAGCGAGGGCCACCTGCCGGCCACGGCCGAGGCCGCCGAGGCGCTCGGCCTGCCCTTCGAGAGCGCGGCGGTGATGCGGCGGCTGCGCGACAAGCACGCCGTGCGCGAGCTCCTGGCCGCCGCGGGCGTCCCGCAGCCCGCGTTCCGGCGGGCCGGGACGCCCGCGGAGGCCGTGGCCGCGGCCGGGGAGCTCGGCTACCCCGTCGTGGTCAAGCCGGCCGACGGCTTCGGCTCCCTCCACGTCGGCGTCGCGAACGACGCCGGCGAAGTGGCCGAGCTGGCCGCGGCCGTCGCCGGGGCGCGCTCGTACGGGCGCGGGGTCACCGGCAGCGGCGTGGCCCTGCTGGAGGCGTACGTGCCGGGCCCGGTCGTCAGCTGCGAGATGGTGACCGTCGACGGCACCAGCACCCCGTACGGCTGCGTGGACCGCCTGCTGGCCCCCGCGCCGCACCCCGTCGAGCTGGGCGGCTGCTTCCCCGCCGAACTGGACGACGACGTCCGCGAGGCCGTCGTGCGCGTGGTCGCCGGCGCGCTCGCCGCCGCCGGCGTCCGGCGCGCGCACACGCACACCGAGGTGGTCCTAGGGCCGGACGGCCCGCAGATCATCGAGATCAACGGCCGGCTCATCGGCGGCTACGTCCCCACGATGATCAACTACGTGCTGGGCCGGAACATCTACCACGACGTCATCGAACTCGCCCTGGGCGGCAGCCCGTCGCCCTCCCCGGCACGCGGCGCGGGCTGCATCCGGGCGATCACCGCCCCGGCGCCCGGCGTGCTCGCCGGCATCGACGTGAAGGCGGCCCGCGGTGCCCCCGGGACGGCCGAGGTGATGCTGCACGCGCGCCCCGGGCAGCCGGTGCGCCCGGCCCGGAACAACTTCGACCGGCTCGGCTTCCTCATCACGACGGCCGCCACGGCGGCCGGGGCGCGGAAGGCGGCGGAAGAGGCGCACGCCCTCGTGCGGGTGACGGTCGAGGACCGCGCGGAGGGTGCCGCGTGATCCGTTTCCGCACGCTGTGCGTGGCCGGGAGCCCGGCCCGCGGGTCCCACACCCGGGCGCTGGTCGCCCACGTCGGCCGCTTGCTGGAGCGGCGCGGCTCCGAGACCTCCCTGGCGGATCTCGCCGAGCTTGGCCTGCCGCCCAGCCACCCCGACCACTACTGGAGCGCCGAGCCCCACCCCGTGGCGCGGGCGCGCGAGTTCATCGACGCGGTGCGCGCGAGCGACGCGCTGGTCCTGGGGACTCCCGTCTACCACTCGGGGTACTCGGGGCTGCTCAAGAGCGCCGTCGACCTGCTGCCGCGCGACGCCTTCGAGGGCCGGGCCGTGGCCCTGGTGTCGCACGCGGGCGGGCCGCGCGGCTCGGCCGGCGCCTGCGAGCAGCTGCGGCAGGTGGTGAAGGCGCTCGGCGGGTGGGCGGTGCCGCTGCAGGTCAGCACGGTGACCGCGGACTTCACGGGGGACACCACGGGGGACCTCGCGGGGGATTTCACGGGCGGCCGGCGGACGCTCGACGAGGCGGGGCCGGTGCACGCGCGATGCGAGGAACTGGCCGACCAGCTGGCGGCGTTCACCCGCGCGATGCGCGGCGCGGGCGCCCCGGGGGACCGGGCGGAAGGCCGGGCGAACGGCCGGGCGGGGGTGGCGGCTTGAGGGCGAGGACGATCCCCCGTACGGGCCTCCCGGGCCCCCTGCGCCGCCTGCGCGAGGACCTGGAGGTCGTGGCCGACCGCGACCCCGCCGTCCGCAGCCGGGCCGAGGCGCTCCTGTCGCCCTTCCTTCCGGCCCTGTGGCTGCACCGGCCCGCGAGCAGGCTGCACGCGCGGGGGCACCGGGTCGCGGCCCGCGTGCTGTCGCTCGCCGGCCGCTTCCTGTCCGGCGGCGTCGACATCCACCCGGGCGCACGCGTGGGCCGGCGGCTGTTCATCGACCACGCCGCGGCCGTCGTCATCGGCGAGGACGCCGTGATCGGCGACGACGTCACCCTCTACCACCAGGTCACCATCGGCGCCGTCGGCTGGTGGCGCGACCGCCGGCGGCTGCCCGGCGAGCGGCGCCACCCCACCCTCGGCGACCGGGTCGTGGTGGGCGCGGGCGCCTCCGTCCTCGGCCCGGTGCACATCGGCGACGACAGCCTCGTCGGCGCGCACGCGCTGGTGACGACGGACGTCCCGGCCGGAAGCCGGGTGGGTGCCCCCAGGAGCGAGATCCATCCGAAGGGCAGGCCGGTCCTGGCACGGGCCGGCGGCACGGAACCGAAGAGGAAGAGGAGCGGCCTGTGACCACGACGAACCCCGGCACCGGCACAGACACGGACACCGGCAGCACCGGTGATCCCTACCGCGAAGTCCTCCGCGAGGCCTTCGTCCGGCGCTACGAGGACGGCGCGGACTCCTGGAGCGAGGAGCCGGCCATGCGCGAGCTGGTGCCCCTGCTCCGCACGGAGCTGGCGGCGGGCAGCAGCGTCCTCGACATCGGCGCGGGCCGCGGCCGGGACGCGGAGCTCCTGCTGGCAGCAGGTCACCGCGTCACCGCGGTCGACCTCGTCCGGCTCCCCGACTGGGACGCCCTGACCAGCCGCTACGGCGACGCCGTGGCCTTCGCGCTCGGCGACTTCGCGGACATGGCGGACGGCCGCACCTACGACGCGGCCGTCGACAACGGCGTCCTCCACCACCAGGACCCCGCCGGCTACGCGCGGTACCTCGCGAACGTACGCCGGCGGCTGCGTCCCGGCGGGCTGCTGGCCGTCAGTCTGTTCAGCACCGCGGAGGAGCTCGCCGAGGGCGTCCTCAACCGCGCCGAGGACGGCCGCCTGTCGCGCTGGTTCACCGAGCGGGAGGCGACGGAGCTGCTGGCCGGCGCCGGGTTCACCGTGACCGCCGTCCGCACCGTCCGCAGGGAGCTGCCGGGCCTGGCCTACCTGCTGGTCCTCGCGCGCCGCGACGCGTAAGCCGCACAGGCCCGTAAGCCGCACAGACGCGTAAGCCGTACAGACGTCAAGGGTTTGGTACTGATGACCGCTCCGTCCCCCAGGGGGCCCGCCGCGGCGGGCCCCGGCCCCGGCCCCGCCCCGCCCGCCCCGCCCCCCGGCCGCCAGGGCGCGACGCTCGCCGTGCGCAACTACCGCTACTTCTTCTTCGGGCAGTTCGTCTCGAACTCCGGCACGTGGATGCAGTTCGTCGCCCAGGACTGGCTGGTCTTCCACCTGACGGGCAGCACGTTCGCGGTGGGCGTCACCACGGCGCTGCAGTTCCTGCCGGTGCTGCTGTTCGGCCTGTTCGGCGGCGTCGTCGCCGACCGGTACCCGAAGCGGCGGATCCTGCTCGCCACGCAGGGAGCGATGGGCCTGTTCGCGGCCGCCCTGGCCGTGCTCACGCTGAGCGATGCCGTCGTGGTCGCCCACGTGTACGTCTTCGCGTTCCTGCTCGGCCTCATGAACGTGTTCGCCAACCCGGCGATCCAGACGTTCGTCCCCGAGATGGTCGGCCCCGAGCGCGTCGCCAACGCGGTCAGCCTGGGCGCCGTCAACTTCCAGAGCGCCCGGCTGCTCGGCCCGGCCGTCGCGGGCCCGCTGATCGTCGTGATCGGCAGTGGCTGGGCGTTCGCCCTCAACGCCGCCTCCTATCTCGCGGTGATCGCCTCCCTCCTGGCCGTCCGCGCGTCCGAACTGCGCCCGGTGAAGCCCGCGCCGCGTGAGAAGGGCCAGATCAGGGCGGGCCTGCGGCACGTGCGGGAGCATCCGCAGCTCATCCGGCCGATCGTCCTGGTCGGGTTCGTCTGCACCTTCGGCTTCAACTTCCCGACGCTGCTGTCCGGCTTCGCGTACAACGTCTTCGACGGCGGGGCGAAGGAGTTCGGCTTCCTGACGACGGCGGTCGGGCTGGGGGCCCTGGTGGGGGCGCTGCTGTCGGCGCGCCGGCGGAGCGGCAGCGCGGTGGTGATGACGGGCACGGCGGCGGCCTTCGGCGTGCTGGAGGCGTTGACGTCGGCGGCGCCGGGCGTCTGGTGGTTCGGCGCACTGATGGTGCTGGTGGGGCTGCTGAGCGTGACGTTTGCGACCACGGCCAATGCGCTGGTGCAGCTGAACACGGACCCGTCGATGCGGGGCCGCGTGATGGGCCTGTACATGCTCGTCTACACGGGCGGGACGCCGGTCGGCGGCCCGGTGGTGGGCTGGGTGGTCCAGCACTACGGGGCGCGGGCCGGAATCCTGGCGTGCGGGCTGGTGGCGGTGGCCGCTGCGGGCGTCGTGGGCCTGGTGGCGCTGCGCGCTCCCCGTGCGGGTGCGGTCCCTGGTGATTAGCGTGGCTACGGGGACGTAGGGGGTGTAAGGGGCGTAACCGCCCGGAAGGAGCCGGAGCCATGGCCGCGCAACCAGAGGGCACGCCGTGCTGGGCCGACGCGATGTTCACGGACGTCGAGGCGGCCAAGGATTTCTACGGCGGCGTCCTGGGATGGACCTTCGGCGAGAGCGCGTCGGAGTTCGGCGACTACACGCAGGCGTACGCGGACGGCAGGGCGGTGGCCGCCGTGGTGCCGCCCATGCCGGGCCAGGAGGGCCACTCCGCCTGGTGCCTGTACTTCGCCTCGCCCGACGCGGCCGCCACCGCCGCGAAGATCCGCGCGGGCGGCGGCGAGGTGCTGATGGACCCGATGACGGTCGGCGACTTCGGCACGATGCTCCTCGCCCGTGACCCCTCGGGCGTCGCCTTCGGCGTCTGGCAGGCGGGCACCCACGAGGGCTTCGAGAAGCGCGGCGAGGCCGGCGCGTACTGCTGGGCCGAGGTCTTCACCCGCGAGCCGGACAAGGCCGACGCCTTCTTCCCGGCCGTCTTCCCCTTCGGCGTGCAGCGCATCGCGGGCGACGCGGACACCGACGGCGAGGAGATCGACTTCAAGCTCTTCACGCTCGGCGGCGATCCGGTGCTCGGCCGGATGGTGATGGGTGAGGAGTTCCCTCCGGAGGTGCCTCCGCACATCCAGGTGTTCTTCGCGGTCGGTGACTGCGACGCGGTGGTCGCCAAGGCGACGGAGCGCGGCGGCGAGCTCAAGTTCGGCCCGATGGACAGCCCCTTCGGCCGCTTCGCGGCACTGACCGATCCCCAGGGCGCGGCGTTCGCCGTCATCGACCTGGGGGCGACGACGGGGAAGATGCCGGAGCTGACCGAGGAGAAGTGAGCTGACGGACGGGAAGCGGGGTCCGGTGCCGCCGGACGGGCCGGAACGCGCGGACCGCAGCCGGGGAGAAGGCTGCCGGATTCCGCGGGACCGGCCCGTCCCGGTGACCGGGCTGCCGCCGGGGTCAGGCGATCGCGCCGCCGCCCTCGATGAACAGCGTGGTGCCGGTGCTGTACGGACTGCCCGCCACGTAGAGGATCGCGTCGGCGATGTCCTCGGGTTCGCCCACGCGGCCGACGGGGAGCCGCCGGGTCGCGGCCTCGTACATGGCCTCGCGGTGCTCCGCGGGGAGGGCGTCCCACAGCGGGGTCCTGATGAGGCCGGGGGAGACGGCGTTGACGCGCAGCGGTGCGTACTCCAGAGCCAGCCCCCGGACGAGGGCCTCCAGCGCGGCGTTGATCGCGCTCTGCAGGGCGGCCGCCTTCCCGGGCCGTACGGACAGGTAGCCGGTGACGATCGTCAGCGAGCCGGTGGGGTGGATCCGCAGCACGCGGGCGAGGCGGTACGCGCCCCAGAACTTGCTGTCCATCGCGGCGCGGGCGGCGTCGAGCGGCAGGGTGTCGACGCGGCCCATCGGCGTGTCCGCCGCCGTGATGACGACGTGGTCGAACGTGCCGGCGGTGCCGGCGAACGCCTCGACCGCGTCGTCGTCGGTGATGTCCAGGACCTGGCCGGCCGCGGTGGCGCCGAGGCCGGCGAGCGCGGCGTCGATCTTCTTCTCGGAGCGGGAGGCGATGGTGACGAGGGCGCCCTGTTCGGTGAACCGCCGGGCGGTGGCCAGGCCGACGCCCGAGCTCCCTCCCACGACGAGGACGCGCTTTCCTTGGTAGTCGGTCACGGTGAAGTGCTCTCCTGTAGGACGGGGACCTGGGACGCCAGGTCCTCGGATCGGGTGCGGGAATAGCTCTCACGGTTCAGCTCGGTGATCTGGACCGATATGTCGCAGGAGGTCTCCGCCATCGTCCGCCGGAAGTGCCGGCCCAGGACGCGCAGGGCTTCCTGGCTGATGAGGCGCTTGGTGTCCGCGGGCTTGCCCGCGAAGGTGCGGATGTCGAGGTTGACGAAGGCCTGCTCGTACGTGCCGTCGCCGATGTAGGCGTTCAGCCGGACGAGCCTGCTCTTGAAGTCCTGGACGCGGAAGCCGCCGACTTCCGAGAGCGCAGCATGCAGTTCCCTGAACAGGCCGGCTTCGTCGACCGATTCACGGATGTTGCCCGAGTGTTCGAGCATGAGGTGCGGCATGCCGATTCCTTTCTCGTGTCTCACTGGTGATGCCGGCGTATACCTCCTCCTCTTCGTGCCTCGTGGGCATCTACCGACGGCGGATACGCCGGCATGACGGAACCGCCGGCACGGGGCCGGCGGTTCCGGGTCTGTGGGTGTTCTGCGGGTTCTCGCGGGTGGGCTACTTCGCCGGGACGGCGGCCTTGGCGCCCGCCGGGGCCGCGGCGGGGGCGGAAGCGGCCTTCGCGGCGCGGTGGATGCCGAAGGCGCTCAGCAGCGCGCAGCCCACCAGCGCCGCCACCGCCCACCCCAGGGCCGTCTGCAGCCCGGAGGTGAAGGCGTCCGACTTGGCGTCGCCCACGATCAGGCCCATGATCGCGACGCCGGTCAGGCCGCCCAGCTGGCGCGAGGCGTTGAGGACGCCGGAGGCGATGCCGATGTTGCCGGTGTCGACGGCGGAGAGCATGGCGTTCGTCATGGCCGGGACGACCAGGCCGATGCCGAAGCCCGCCACCAGGAACTGGCCGATGATCGCGAAGTACGAGCCGGAGTGCACGGCCGGGAGGGTGCCGAGGTAGCCCAGGGCGGCGAGGGAGCTGCCGGTGATGAGGACGGCGCGGGCTCCGTACCGCTTGGCGAGCGGGCCGCAGGACAGGTTGGCGGTCATGATCGCGGCGGTCATCGGGAGGAACGCGAGGCCGGCGACGATCGGCGAGTACTCCCAGACGGACTGGAAGAACAGGCTGAAGACGAAGATCAGGCCGTAGAAGGCGAAGTTGACCAGGACGCCGATCAGCGAGGTCGAGGTGAACGCCTTGCGGCCGAAGAGGTGCAGCGGCAGCATCGGGTCGCTGCTGCGCTTCTCGGCGGCGATGAAGGCGATGGTCGCGACGGCGAAGACCGCGAGGCTGCCGATCACGAACGCCGAGCCCCAGCCCCGGCCGTTGGCCTCGATGATGGCGGCGGTGAAGGTGCCCAGCGCGATGACGGCCAGCACCTGGCCGAGCAGGTCGAAGGAGCGGCGCGGGGCGTCGGCGGCCCGGACGGTGGCCGGGGCGTTGGCCTGGGTGAGCCAGATGCCGGCGACGGCGATCGGGACGTTCACGAAGAAGATCGACCGCCAGCCGAGCTGGTCGATGAGGACGCCGCCGACCACCGGGCCGAGGGCGAGGGCGAGGCCGCCCGCCGCGGCCCACAGGCTCACGGCCTTGGCGCGCTCGCCGGCGTCGGGGAACGACTTGTTCACGATCGACAGCGAGGACGGGACGATCATCGCCGCCCCCAGGCCCTGGGCCACCCGGGAGACGATCAGTGCGACGAGCGTGGTGGAGGCGCCGCAGGCGAAGGACGCCACGGCGAAGAGCGCGAAGCCCACCTGGTAGATCCGCTTCGGGTCGAAGCGGTCCCCCAGCGATCCGGTGGACAGCAGGAACGCGGCGAAGGTGAGGGTGTAGCCGTTGATCACCCACTCCAGCCCGGAGAGGCTGTCGCCGAAGTCCTTGCTCAGCGCGTCGGTGGCGACGTTGACCACGCTGACATCGAGGATGACGACGACGAACCCGAGGCAGGCCGCGAGCAGCGACAGCTTCCTTTTCGCAGTACTGGGTTCACTCTGGGACATGCCTATTCCTAAAGGTCGGTCGGACGGGGTGGGGAGGGCGAGGGGCGCACGACGCGAATAGACTGTTCGATGCGAGGCGAACAACTAAACTGTACGCAGATCATCGAACACTTTGCAATCGTTCGTCAGGAAGGCCGTTATGACCAAGGGAAACGTCGCGGCTCCGGCGCCGCACCGCACGCCACCGGAGCACGTCCATCCCCGGGACGTGGCCCTGGAGACCGCGCTGGCGGCGCTCTCCGATCCCGTACGGATCGCACTCGTACGGGAGTTGGCCGCCAGTGAGGACTGGGAGCGCACCTGCGGCAGCTTCGACGTGCCGGTCCGCAAGGCCGCGCTGAGCCATCACTTCGCGGTGCTGCGCTCCGCCGGGCTGATCGAGCAGCGCGACGCGGGCGCCAAGCGGATCAACCGGCTGCGCCGGGCCGAGTTCGAGGAGCGGTTCCCCGGGCTGCTGGCCCTCGTCCTGCGGCAGCGGGAAGCGGGCGGAGGCCCGCCGTCGCGGGGATAGCGACGGAGCCGTACGGACGCCGCGGGCGCGGCTCCTCGCCGCAGGCCGCGCCCGCCGCCAGGGCGAGGCGCTCGCGCAGCAGCTTCGCCGTGCCGTTCGCGACGGACGGGTCCACGCTCGGCGTCCCGTACGACAGGGCCAGGCCGAACGCCCCGCGGAACGTCGAAAGGTGCAGTACCAGCCCGTAGTTGGCGCCGGTGCGGTTGACGACCGTGCGGAAGCCCGTCACCCGGCCCGCGTGCGCGCCCAGCGAGGCGTCGACCGGGCCCACGTTGGTGATGCAGATGCCCGGGGCGCTGCCGGCGGCCGCCGCGGCCGCCACCGCGGCCCGGATCTCGTGGTGCGGGCGGGTCTGCGGCCGCCAGGCGGCGTCGGCCGCCCGGAAGCCGTCCCGGTACGCCTCGGCGTGGTCCTTGAACGACCCGCCGCCGAGCCGCAGCGGCGCCCGGGCGACGCTGATGAAGCAGCCCAGGTCGGACAGGGACTCCTCCTCGGCGTAACGGCGGCGCAGCGACACGGCGGTGAAGAAGTCCACCTCGTCGCGGCCGGTGGCCAGCGCGAAGGACTCGGCGAGCGCCGTCGCGAAGAACTGGTTGACGGTCAGGCCGCGGCGCCGGCAGTAGAGCTTCACGGCCGCCGACCCGGCGGGCGACAGGTCGGCGGGGACGAAGGCGGTGCCCCGCTCCTCCCAGGGCGCGCGGACGGCGAACGGGATGCCGGGCGCGGGCGCGCCCGGGAGGGCCGGCAGGCCTTCCGCACCGGGTGCCGGCGCGGTGTACGTCAGCTCGTCGCCGTTGCGGGAGAAGGGCTCCGGCACGGCGTGCTCCGGGGCGCCGAAGAGCTCTTCGAGGAGCACCCGCAGGGTGCCGCCGGTGGAATGGCCGTCGGAGATCGCGTGGTTGCGGGTGAAGTAGAGGTGCGTGACGCCCGCCTGCTCATCGGCGGCGGCCCGCAGCCGCCACAGGGCGCCGCCCGTCGGCAGGACGTCGTTGAGTTCCTCGCCCAGGAGGTCCTCGGGCGAGCGCCCGGCGGGCACCGGGCCGTGGCGCAGCTGCTCCGGGCCGGGCCCGGGCCCCGCGGCGAACCAGAGCGAGCCGTCCCGCTCCTCGATGCGTGCCCGCAGCAGCGGGAGGCGGCGCGCCCAGCGCCGGACGGCGTCGCCGAGCTCGGCCGCGCCGAGCGGGGCGTCGATGCTGATCCAGGTGGTGACCTGGGTGTTTCCCTTCAGCAGGGCGTGCATGTACGCGAAGGACGCCTCGACGTCGCTGAGCTTGCGCAGGAGCTCCATGGTCAGTCCACCTGCCGTTCGGCGCCGTCCCGGGCGATGGTGTTGGTGAGGGCGACGCCGTGGCTCGTGACGTCGATGGTGAGCCGGTCGCCGTGGGCGATGCGGAAGCCGGCGTGGAAGCTGCTGCGGTCGGCGCCGATGAAGACGTAGTGCACGCGGCCGGGGTGGTGCAGCGGCGGATAGGCGAAGAGGTGCTCCATCATCGCGTCGAGCCGGTAGGCCAGGGCGTCGGTGCCGGTGGTGAAGCCGCCCTCCCAGGCGGTCACGCCGTCCCGCTCCACGGAGACCTTGCCGGTGACGGAGCGCGGCGGCTCCCCGGCGAAGAACCAGGGGGAGACCGCCGCGTCGCACAGCTTGGCGTACGAGAGGTGGCCGTTGTTGCGCTTGAAGCGGCCGATGTCGGTGAGGTCGTTGCCGAAGGTGTACCCGGCGTAGCGGGGCGTGCCCCGCTCGTCGTCGATGTAGATCAGGACGACCTCCGCCTCCTCGCACACGGCGACGGCCGCGGCGGGGACGGCCAGCTCGTCACCGGAGACCCGGAGGGAGGTGCCGAGCCCCTTGAAGAACCAGTTGGGCTGCGGGCGTTCGCCGCCGTCCCGCGCGGCCTCCTCGGAGACCTTGACGTTGTGGGTCTGCATGAAGCCGCTGACCAGCGCGTTCCCCAGCTCGGTGGGGAGCAGCGGGGGAAGGTGGCGGACCTCGTGGCGGCGGTCGGCGGGCACGGTGACGGCCGGGCCGGCCGCCTGGGCGGCGGCGGCGAACGCGGCGGCGTCGAAGCCCGCGGCCGCGAGCGCCGCGCCGTGGTCGTCACCGGTGCGGTAGAGGTGCAGCGGTGCTCCGTCGGCGGGCTCGTCGAAGCCGGCGAGCCGCTCGCCCTGGTACGTGCATGCGAAGAACTGGGTCACGGCGGAACGCCCTCCAAGGACGTCGGTGGGGTGGGGGAGTACGGGGCGGGGGCCGGCTATTCCATGAGGATCTCGACGAGCGCCGGCTTGCCGTGGGCCTTGATGTACGCGACGGCCTCACGGACGGCCGGGGCGATGTCCTCGACGGCCTCGACCCGGGGCAGGGCGTGGATGTTGTACGACCGCGCGAGGGTGACGAAGTCGACGGGGTTGTCGTAGAAGCTCGTCGCGATGTGGGCGCGGTCGATGTCGCGGTCGCGGTTCCCGGCGACGCGCTGGGCGTGCTGCGTCGAGTTGAGGTAAAGGCGGTTGTTCATGACGACGGTGAGCAGCGGCACGTCGTACGCGGAGAGCGTCCACAGGGCGCTGGGCGTGTAGAGGAAGTCGCCGTCGGACTGGAGGTCGATGACGATGCTGCCGTCGCCCTTGTGGGCGAGGGCGGCGCCGACGGAGGCGCCGAGGCCGTAGCCGAGGCCGCCGCCGCCGTTGAGCCCGAGGTAGCTCTGCGGGCGCTCCAGGGGCCAGAGCTTCTTCACCCAGCCGTCGATGGTGAGGCTGCCGGTGTTGGCGAGGATCCAGGTCTCGTCGCGCACGGCGCGGTGGATCTCGTCGACGGCCGCGGCCACGTTGACGACCTCGTTGCCCTTGGCCTCTTCGGCCTGCTCGGCCCAGGCGAGGCGGGCGCGGGTGTGGGCGGCGGCGATCTGCTTGACGCGCTCGTCGCGGCGCGCGGTGAACGCGGGGGTCGCGAAGCCGGGGGCGTCGGCCCGCTCGCGGAGGGCGGTGATGCTGCCCAGCGCGTCGGCGGCCACGGCCTGATCGACGGGCACGAACTGCTGGTAGTCCGCGGCCCACTTGCTGGTGAGGAGGTCGTTGGCGCCGATGGTGACGACGTGGGCGCCGCCCACCGGCCTGCCCTGGTCGTCGAGGTCGAGGAAGGAGCCGAGGGCGCCCACGAGGTCCTGCACCTCCAGGGCGAGCACCAGGTCCGCGTCCTTGAGGAAGCCGGCGTCCGCCCCGGAGAGGTTGAGCTCGTGGTTGCCGGGGAAGTTCATCCGGTTGCCGCGGTCGATCACGGCCAGTCCGAGGGTCTCGGCGAGGGCGGTGAGCGGGGCCACGGTCCGCGGGTCCTGGCCGGAGAAGTCCGTGATGAGGACGGGCAGGCGGGCGTCCCGCAGCCGGGCCGCGAGGCCGTCGGCGGTGAGGGCGTCCAGCGGGGGCAGCTCGGTCGCGGCCGTGGCGGACGCCGGGAGCAGCCGTACGCCGTCCTCGACGGGCTGTTCCTGGACGTCGAAGTCCAGGGCCACGAAGACCGGGGCCTTCATCGGCGTGTTCATCAGCTTGAAGGCGCGGTAGAGGGACTCGACGGTGGCCCGCTGGCCGATCGGCTGGTCGCACCACTTCACGTAGTCCTTGACCACGGACTCGATGTTCTGCGAGGTGTGGATCCAGTCGATCCAGGGCCTGCGCTTGCCCGCGTCGACGGGGCCGTTGCCGCCGAGGACGAACAGCGGCACCCGGTCGCACCAGGCGTTGAAGACGGCCATCGAGGCGTGCAGCAGGCCGACGTTGGCGTGCACGAAGACGCCCATGTGCCGGTTGCTCGCCTTGTGGTAGCCGTGGGCGATCGCGACGGCGATCTCCTCGTGGCAGGCCATGACGATCTCCGGGGCGATCTCCGCGTTGTCCTCGTGGACGAGGGAGTCGTGGACGCCGCGGAAGGAGGCGCCGGGGTTGAAGGTCACGTGGTCGATGCCCTGCTGGTGCAGGAACTCGACGATCAGGTCGGAGAAGTACTTGCTCATGCCTCAGCCTTCGTAGCTTTCGCCGCTGCCGCCCACGGGCTGCCACCGGTCGGTGTCCGGGGCGTAGCGGAGCACGGCCCATGCGCGGGCGCTGTCGTCGAGGGCCATCCCGAACCCGGCGCCTTCGGCGGGCGAGATGGTGTTGGCCGCGCGGTCCACCGCGGGCGGAGGGGTGACGATCATCCGTTCGAAGAAGCGGTCGGACTGGCCGGCCTCGACGGTGATCGCGTCCCGGTGCCGGAAGGCGAGCTGCCGGCTCGCGGCGATCAGCGGCCCGGTCTCGGCGACCTGGACGCCGATCTGGAACGCGATGCCGTGCTCCCGGGCGAAGTCGATGATCGCCGCGGAGTTCAGCAGCCCGCCGCACTTGGCGACGCGGACGTTGAACGCGTCGGCGGCGCCGGTGCGCACCGCGGTGCGGGCGTCGTCGAGCGAGCACAGCGACTCGTCCAGCATGATCGGCACGCCGGTGCCGCGCCGCAGGTCGCGCAGCCCGTCCCAGGAGCCCTTGCGGAGCGGCTCCTCGATGAGGCCCGCGCCGCAGTCGGCGAGCCGTTTGATGTTGCCGAGCGCCTCGTCGTAGGTCCAGCTCATGTTGGCGTCGACCATGACGGGGACGCCGGGCCCGAGGGCCTCGCGGATCGCGGTGACGGTGCGGGCGTCGCGCTCGATGTCAGCGGACGCCTTGACCTTCACGAAGTGGAACGGGCCGCGGGTCGCCAGGAACTCCTCGACGCCGGTGCCCAGGTCGATGACCTGGGAGACGGGCAGCGGCTCCCGGTCACCGGCCGGGCCGGGCCCGGCGGGGCGGACCAGGTCGCCCACGCCGCGCCCGAGCCGCTGCCCCAGGAGGTCGAGGACCGCGGTTTCCAGCAGGCAGATCAGGTTGTTCCCCCCGGTGATGCCGAACGTCCGGGCGAAGCCGTCCCGGCGCAGCAGCTCCAGCAACTCCTCGCTGCCGGTGGTCCGCAGGCGTTCCAGCAGCTGCCGCACGGGCACCCGCCGGAGCTCGGCGCGGACGCCGTCCGTGGTCTCGCCGGTGACGTACGGGCGGGGGGCGCACTCGCCGAGCCCGGTCACCCCGCCGGCGGTGAGCGCCAGGACGAGGCTGTCGGACCGGCGGCGGCGCGCCGCGGGGTGGTCGAAGGCCACCCGCATCGGCAGCGCCGCGTGGTGGAGCAGCGCCTCATCCATGGTGGTCCAGGCCCGGTATCAGGGCGTACGTGGACGACCAGGTGACGAGGCTGGTGCGGACGTCGGTGTAGTAGAGGTAGTGCTGGTGCGTGGGGAGCTTGATGATGCCGCCGCGCCCGTTGGTCATCTCGATGAACGTCTTGTGGGCGTCGTCGAGGTCGACGATCGGGTCGGTGAGCCCGGAGACGTAGCTGACCGGCACGTCGGGGAGCTCGCGCCGCGGCTGCAGGTAGAGCTTCTCCAGCTCCAGGAGGGTGGCCCGGGAGCGCCGGGTCAGCTGTCTTACGGCCAGGTCGTCGTGGTCGATGTACTGCTGGTACTTGACGTTGTCGGTGAAGTCCGCGGACTTCAGGCCGGCGTCCCACAGCTCGGTGCCGTCCTCCGCGGCCAGGGCCGCGCGCTGCTCCGGGGAGAGGGTCGCGTGCAGCTTGCCGAGCCAGGACGAGCAGAAGACCGCCGACTCGTAGGGGACGTCGAAGTCCGGGTGGTGCATCAGCGCGGCGAGGAACGAGCCGCCGAGGCAGTGTCCGAACAGCTGCAGGGGGGTGTCCTCGCCGATGATGCGGCGCACGGTGGCGAGGGCCGCCGCGTAGTCACCGACGATCGTCTCGGCGTCGGGGAGGTCCTGGCGCTCGCCGTCGCTGATGCCGCTGCCGCGGCGGTCGAGGACGAAGAACGCGATGTCGTTGTCGGCGTACTGCGGGCCGACCTCCCACAGCCAGCCCGCGTGGCTCTGCAGGCCGTGGAAATAGAAGATCGCGCCCTTGAGGTTCTTGGGGCGCCACAGGTGCAGCGCGAGGTCCGCGCCGTCGCGCCGTACGTACGTGATCTCCTTGCGGGTGTTCTGCGGGGGGCGCTTGAGCTCCAGCATGGCGATGCCTCTTCCGGGTCAGTCGCCGACGATGTCGGCCACGAAGTCGATGTCCTGCTGAAAGGGCTTGTACTTGTACTGGGTCGCGTTGCCGGCGGCGCGGCGGCCCTCGACGTACGCGTTGATCGCGTCGTGCGGCACGGTGACGACCTCGATGGGCCGCAGCCGTCCGCTCTCCCGCTTGGACGCGTACTCGATGTTGATGGTCTTGAGCGCCTCGTCGATGCGCCCGGACAGCTCGGCGTCGATGCCCCTGTCGCTGCCGTGGCTCTCGACCAGGGCGACGTAGTGCGGCGGCTCGCCCCACTTGGGGCCGCACATGTAGAGGCCCATGTCGAGGCCCTGCTCGGCGACGCCCCGCTCGATGGCCTGCGTCACCTGCGCCTCGGTGATCTTCTCTCCGGTGAAGGAGTGGAAGACGCCGTCGCGCCGCACGAAGTGGATCCACGGCACGCCGCCCGTACCGCCCTCGATGCGGTCGACGTGGTAGATGTCGCCCGTCCACAGCCGGTACAGGCCGTTGCCCTGCGACATGATCAGGTGGTAGTCCCGGCCGGCCTCGACCTCGTCGAACAGCAGCGTCTCGACGGGCTCCCCGCGCTCCACGAGCTCGCCCAGCGGCACCTCGGCCGGGACGAACTCGTAGAACGCCTGGCTGATCGCGAGGGGCTGGCTGTGCGGGGTGTCGTCCACCGGGATGGTGGTGACGCCCTCGGTGCCGCAGCTCATGAAGGGGAGCTTGGCGACGCCGGGGAAGACCGCGTCGAGCTTGCTCTGGTAGAGCCCGGCGGAGGCCGACAGCCAGCAGCTGTAGAGCGTGAGCGAGGGCCAGACGTCCTTCAGGCTGAAGCCCGGCTTCCGCAGCACCTCCGCCAGGTGGTCGGCGGCGGCCGGGTCGGGCTCGCCCCACGGCTCGCCCTCGACCGTGCCCTCGCGCAGGTCGCGCACCAGGCTCTTGCCGTGCGCCTCGATGAGGTCGCGCAGCGAGATGAGCGTGCTGGGGTTGATCGACGAGATGTAGTGCAGGTTCCTGCCGAGGAGGTGGCGGATGCGGTGGTACATCCGGCCCTCGTGGGAGGCCGGCACGGACGGGCCGAACCACGGGGCCTCGTACCACGGCGGGTTCCAGTCCCGGGTGTTGATCTGCGGGTGCCGGTTGCTGATGGCCTGGTGCTCGACGCCGTGCACGAAGTCGCTGACGTCCTCGCGGACGGTCTGGGTGTCGAGCGTCGCGTACGGGTGCGCGAGCAGCTCGGGGTGGTGCTCCAGGTAGGTGCCCCACATCGCCATCATCGCCGGGATGCGGTAGGTCAGCAGCCAGTGCAGGGTGTACGGGACGCGCTTGGGGGTGCCGGTGGTGCCGCTGGTCTTGAGCCAGCGCAGCACGGGGCTGCACGTGAGGGTGCCGCCCTTGGTACGCGTCTCCCGCTCGATGACCTCGGCGAAGTCGTCGTACCGCATGATCGGCAGGACCTTGCGGAACGACGCCTTGTCCGAGGCGAGGACGTCGTAGTTGCGTTCCTTCCAGTGCAGGGAGGCCGCGCTGACGCCGATGATGTCGGCGAGGACGCGGTCCTGCGCGGTGGTGGGGCACTTCAGGTCGGCCAGGAGGCGCTCGTGGGCCTGGCGGCACTCCTCGATGAAGCGGCCCCGGCGCGCCTTCCAGTGCTTCTGCCATTCCGTCGTGGAGTCCTTCTTGGAATCCGTCTTGGGCATGTCTGCTTCTCTCCGCGTGGGTCGGCTGGGTGAGGGAGGTGGAGCGGGCCGGCCGCGCCGGGCCCGCCGGAAGCGGGCGAGGCCGCGGCTCCGGCCGAGCCGGAAGGGTCCCGGGGGCGGCAGGCCGTGCTCGTCGGCTACGGGGAGGCGGGAAAACAGCGAGCACCGGCGGAGGGGGAGTCCGCCGGTGCTCGGGTCAGGGGGTTCGCCGCCGGGGCCGTCCGGGGGAGGGGGGAGCGACGGCCGGGGGTGGTGTCGTCGACGCGGGTCAGCGGTCGATGAAGGCCATCATCTTCTCGTTGTAGCGGGGGCCGGCGACCTGTGCGGAGGCGACGGTGTCCGCGATCTCGTCGAGCAGCTCCGCGCCGAGCGTCACGTCGGCCGCGGCCAGGTTCTGCTCCAGGTAGGTGCGGCGCTTGGTGCCGGGGATGGGCACGATGTCGTCGCCCTGGTGCAGCACCCAGGCGATGGCGAGCTGGGCGGGGGTGAGGCCCTCGCGGCCCGCGATGTCCTTGATCTTCGCGGCGATCGCCATGTTGTGGTCGTAGTTCGCGCCCTGGAGACGCGGGTCGTGGCTGCGGAAATCGTCCTCGGGGTAGTTCTCGGCGCGGTCGACGGCGCCGGTGAGGAAGCCGCGCCCGAGGGGGCAGAAGCCGACGAGGCCGATGCCCAGCTCGCGGAGGGCGGGCAGCACGCCGTCCTCCAGATTGCGCTCCCACACCGAGTACTCGCTCTGCACCACGGACAGGGGGTGCACGGCGTGGGCGCGGCGGATGGTGTTCTCGCCGGCCTCGCACAGGCCCAGGTAGCGGACCTTGCCCTGCTCCACCAGCTCCGCCATGGTGCCGACGACGTCCTCGATCGGCACCTCGGGGTCGACGCGGTGCTGGTAGAGCACGTCGATGTGGTCCGTGCGCAGCCGGCCGAGCGAGGCGTGCACGACCTCCCGGATGTGCTCGGGGCGGCTGTTGACCTTGGCGGTCGAGCCGTCCTTCAGCTTCATCGGGAAGCCGAACTTGGTGGCGATGACCACCTGGTCGCGCTTGCCCTGGAGCGCCTTGCCGAGCAACTCCTCGTTGTCGTACGGGCCGTACGCCTCGGCGGTGTCGAGCATGGTGACGCCGAGCTCCAGGGCCCGGTGGATCGTGGCCACCGACTCGGTGTCGTCGGTGGCGCCGTACCACTGGCTCATGCCCATGCAGCCGAGGCCGATCCCGGCGACCTCGAGGCCCTGACGACCGAGCTTGCGGTGTTCCAGCACGTGCTTCTCCGTTCCGGATGAGGATCTTGGTGAGGGGTGCGTGATGGGGGTGTGTGGCAGGGGTGGGTGATGGGGGTGGGTGACGAGGGTGGGTGATGAGGGGGTGTGACGAGGGGGTTGTGCCGATGAAATGCGCGTGGGGGGTGGTGAGGTGACGGGGCGGCCCGGAGCCCCGGTGCCGACGGGGGTGCGGCACCGGGGCCCCGGCCGCGGGGTCCGGCCGGGGGAGCCGGGCCGGACCGGTCGGGGAGGTCGGGCGGACCGGGTGGGAGAAGGTCAGCCGGACCGGTCGGAGTGGCGCGATCCCTGGGCCACCGCGACCAGTTCGTCGAGGTCGTAGGTGGCGCGCCGGGCGGTCCCGTAGCGGGTGATGCGCCCGCGGTGGGCCCACTGGCGGATGGTGCCCTCGGTGACGCCGAGGGCGAGGGCGGCGACGTTGGTGGGGACGCGGCGGGCGCGCTGGGCGGGGGTCATACCGCCGCCACCTCCTTCTTGAACCGGGGATCCGCGAGGCGGAGCCACATGGTGGGGGGAAGCGAGTGGCCCGCGTCGCAGACCAGTCCGCGCAGCGCCGCGGCGCTGCCGATGGAGGAGATCGAGACCGTCCCGTGGCAGCCGGGCTCGGGGCAGTCGCCGACGGGGACCGCCTCCACGGGGTCGGGGTCGACCACGCGGCGCAGGCTGCCGGCGACCTGCGTGATCTCGTCGGCGGCCGCGCCGGCGGCCGGGTGCCCGGCCAGCCAGCCGAGGTGCGCGCCGAGGAACCCGGCGAGCGCCGGAACGGTGCGCGGGGGGAGTGCGGTGAGCCGCCGCTCGTCGGCGACGAGACCGGCCCACTCCGCGAGTGTGGCCAGGGCGTGCTCGCGGACGTCCGCGGTGCGGGGGTCGATCGGCAGGCGGCGCTTGCGGCTTCCGGAGACGCGCGGTGACATCCAGGTCCTGCCCTCGCCGGCCAGTTCGTGCTCGCTCTCGGCGAAGAGGCCGGGGAGCTCGGCGAGCCGATCGGCCAGCCGCTCCGTGCAGGAGCGGCAGAGGCCGGTGCCGGTGCCCGCCCCGGCGGGCCGGGAGTGCGGGTGGGCGTCGCGCTCGCCGCGAGGGCACCGGGGCGAAGCGCAGCGGGGGTCGGCCTGTATCGGGGTGGTCACCAGTCCCATCTCCTGTTCATCCACTGTTAAATACCCTCCCGAAGGAATGTTTTTTGCTGGTGGAGATCCCATGGGGAGAGTCGAGGAAATTGAGCGATGGACGCAATCGGCGTCGGGGTCCAGAAGACACAGTGGCTCGCGAAGAAGCGTGACACAGGTGCCGCGTGGTGCGCAAGCCCTGATTTTCCGAGCCTGCCGAAAGCTCCACTGACGCCACGTCATGCCTGGTCAGCGGGCGTCCGGCCGTACGGGCAGGGCGGGTTGGGGCTGCGGGCTGAGCAGATCCAGGAGCATCGCCCAGTCCTCCTCCAGGGCCGTCAGGCGGTGGTCGAGGGGCGGTGCGCCGGGTGCGAAGGGCGCCCCCCAGGCGACCGCGAGCAGCAGCCGGACGATGCGGTCGGGGGTGTACGAGGGCAGGAGCGTGCCTTCCTCCTGACCGCGGTGCGCGAGGGCGGCCAGGCAGTCCCGTATCTCCCTGAGGGCCCGCGCCCCCCGGTCCGTGGTCAGGCCGGCGTCGGCGAACAGCCGCAGCGCCGCCCGCATGCGCACGTCCGACTCCAGCCGGCGGGCCAGTCCCAGGGCGGCGGCGAGCAGGCCGGCGGGCGCCGGGTCCGCCATGTCGCCCCAGGTGTCCCGCAGTTCGTCCCAGACGTCGGCGAAGTGCTGGAGCAGCGCGTTCGCCAGGTGTTCCTTGGACGGGAAGTGCGCGTAGAGCGCGCCTTTCGTCATCCCGATGCGGTTGGCCACGGTCTGCAGGGCGGTGTTGGCGTACCCGCGCAGGGTGAACTCCTCGGCGGCGGCATTGAGTACCTGCTCCCTGGTGCGTCGGGCGCGTTCCTGGATCACCGGTTCCTCCGTAGTGTTGGTGTGCGGTCCCCCGGCAGTGTGTGGAAACATACCCCCTGGAAGGAATGTTTTCCCTTGCTTCCGTGCCCGATCCCCCTGCTCCTGCGCCTGAGGGGAGCGCCGTGCCGACACCGGACGGGAGTCCCGGCCGAGACCGGAGGGGTCCGGCCCGCACCGGAGGGGAGTCCACCGGAATGGTCAACTCCCCTCGGGTGCGGTGCCGTCGTGCGGTGCCGTGCCGTGTCGTAGCGCTGCGCCGTTGTGCTGTGCCGCCGTGCTGTGCCGTGCCGTTCCGTGCCGTAGTGCCGTTCCGTGCCGTAGTGCCGCGCCGTTCACGCCCGGAGGGAGTAGAACAGCAGCTTCCGGGTCTCTTCCCAGCGCTCCGCGATGTCCTTGCGGTGCGAGAGGACGTCGGAGATGTGCTGCACGCCGAAGAACGACGACACCAGCGTCCGCGCCGCCGCCTCCGGGTCGACGCCCTCGCGCAGCTCCCCGCTGTACTTCGCCGTCACCAGGAGCGACTGCAGCAGCTGTGTCCAGTCCACGTACGGGGTCGGCAACTCGGCGTCGATGTGCGGGCGTTCGAGCTGGAGCCGGGCGCCCGCCTGCATGACGGGGTCGTCGCGGAACGCCACCGCGGCGCGGTTGAGGATCTCCTCGGCGGACTCCATGGGGCTCAGCCCCTCCGCCTGCACCTCCTTCACCACCTTGGGCCAGCGCCCGTAGTGCTCCTCGACGATGGCGACGGCGAGGGTCTCCTTCGTGGGGAAGTGGAAGTAGACCGCGCCCTTGGTCATGCCCAGCCGGTCGGCGATGTGCTGCATGGACGTGGCGCGGAAACCCTGCTGGGCGAAGAGCTGGGCCGCCACGTGCAGGGTCTGTGCCCGCGTGCGGACGGCGCGGTCCTGCTTGAGCTCGGCCGTGGCGCGGACGGAGGCCTTGCGCTGCTTGGTCGTCACGCTTCTTCTCCTTCGGTGAGGCTGCGGAGCGGGAGGGTCCGGGATGTGGAAAGCGTCAAGCCCCGAGCCTCTTCCTTGCAATATACCTTCCCGCAGGTATATTTTTTCGTGCATCAAGCACTGATCGAGCACTGAGCGTCTGTACTTCTGTACACCTGGAATGCCGTCGGCCGCGTCACCCGCGCCGGGCGCTCCGTTCAAGGGGGAGTTCAATCGTGCACGTCAACGCCGTTCCCGTTCCCGTTCCCGTATCCCTTCCCGTTCCCGTTCCCGTTCCCGTTGCCGCGCCGCGTCCGGCGGGCGCCGCCACTGCCGGCGCAGCCGCCGCCACCGCCGCAACTGAGGCCACCGCCGCCACTGCTGGTACCGCGAGCGCCGCCACCGTGACCGCCGGCATCGTCGAGTTCGCGCTCGGCGCGAGCCGCCGCCTGAGCTTCGCGCCCACCGTCGCGCGCCGTCTGGTGCACAAGGCCGCCGACAGCCAGGTCCTGCTCACCGACGCGCACCGGGTGGGCCGTGACCGCTTCCTCGTGGCGGCGTCCTGGTCCCCCGACCACCTCCTCTACTACCCGGGCCTGTCCGGGGCGGGCGACCCCACGCTGCTGGTCGAGTCGATGCGTCAGTCGGCGATCTACCTCTCGCACCGGTTCTACCGGGTGCCCACGGAGGACGTGCACTTCGTGCTGAGCCGGCTGAGCGCCGATTTCGCGCCCGGCGGCCTGCCGTACGACCCGGGCGCCGAGCTGCCCGTGGTCATGGACATCACCTGCGTACGGACCACCGCCAAGCCGGGGCGCTTCGCGATGCAGCTGTCGGTCTCCCTCTACATACACGGTCGTTGGTACGGGCGCGCGGACTTCCGCTGGGCGGTGCTCCCGCAGGCTAAGTACGACGTGCTGCGGCGCCGCAACAGCCCGGCAGCGGCGGACGGGACGGCCGGCCCCTCGGCCGGTCCGCTGGACGACTCGATGGGCGACTCCTTCGTCCTCCGTCCGGCCGCCGTGGGCCGCCGCCACGACCGGGACGTCCTCCTGGCCGCCGACCCGAGGCTCCCCGCGAACACGTGGCGGCTGCGCCTGGACCGCACTCACCCGGTCCACTTCGACCACGAGTCCGACCACGTGCCGGGCATGGTGCTGCTGGAGGCGTTGCAGCAGGCGGCATACGCCGCGTACGTACGGGAGTTCGGTCCGCTGGCCCGGCTGGCGCCGCGCGTGCTCTCCTCGCTCGACACCGAGTTCCACTGCTTCGGCGAGCTCGACCGCCCCGTCGACATCGTGGTCGGCCCGATGCGGGACGCGGGGCGGGCCCGCGCCGGCTTCGAGGTCTCCGCCGTGCAGGGCGGTCGCACGCTGGCCGACGCGCGCTTCGTCAGCGCCGCGCCGTCCTGGTCGCTCCTCTCCGACCGGGAGGCCGTCTCGTGCTGAGCCCCACGGCTGCGGCCCCCACCGCTGAGGCCCCTTCCGCCTCCCTTTCTGTCTCCCTCGTCCCCGACGCCGTCCTGACGGCCGCCGGCCTCGGTGCGCAACTCTCCGAAGAGCACTGCCGCTTGGCGGGCGAGACGGCCGACGCCGTGCGCGACGCCGGCTTCGCCCGGCACTTCGTCCCGCGGTGCTACGGCGGCAGCGAGGGCACGTTCGGCGAGTTCCTCACGGCGACCGCCACGGTCGCCGCGGTCTGCGCCTCCACCGCGTGGTGCGCGGCGCTGTTCGCGGCGCACGGACGGCTCGCCTCGTACCTCCCCGAGCGGGCGCGGCAGGAGCTGTGGGGCGCGGGTCCCGACGTGCGGATCGCCGCGTCCGTCATCCCGCCGCAGGGCCGGGCCACCGCCGGCGAGGGCGGCTGGCGCCTGGACGGGCGCTGGTCGTACGCCAGCGGGATCGACCACGCCGAGTGGGTGCTGCTCGCGGGCTTCACCGAGAGCGCCGGCGGTCGCGAGCACCGGATCTTCGCGGTGCCGCGCGCCGAGGTGACGGTGCTCGACACGTGGCGGCCGCTCGGGCTGCGCGGCACGGGCAGCAACTCGGTGCGGGTGGAAGACGTCTTCGTGCCGGAGTACCGGACCTTCACCCTGGACCGGCTGCTGCGCCCGCTGCCGGGCGGCGGGCGCTGTCACGGCGTGCCGTTCCCGATGGTGGCGGCACTGCAGTTCGCCGCGCCGCTGCTCGGCGCGGCGGAGGCCGCGCAGTCCCTGTGGACCGCCGCCACGGCCGGCCGCCGACGGGCCGACGGCCGGGCCGCGGCCCTGACGCCCGCCGCCCGGCACCTGGCGGCGGAGTCCTCGGCGAAGATCAAGGCGGCGCGGCTGCTGCTGGTCGAGGTGGCGCTCCGGGCGGACACGGCCGAGGCCACGCCCGCGGTGGTCGCGGAGTGCCGCCGGGACGCCGCCATGGCCGCCGCGCTGTGCGCGGAGGCGGTGGACCGGCTGTTCCACGCGGCGGGCGCGGGCGCCCTCGCCGAGGGCAATCCCCTGCAGCAGAAGTGGCGCGACGTCACGGCCGCCGCGGCACACGCGACGCTGTCGTTCGACACGGCCGCCGCGGCTTACGCCGACGCGGTCTTCGCCGATGCCGACGGGGTCGACGCGGGCGGGGTTGATGCCGGTGGGGCAGCTTCCGGCGTGCCCGCTTCCGGCGGGGCCGATGTCGGTGTGCCTGCTTCCGGCGTGCCCGCTTCCGAGCGAGCCTGATTCCGAGCGGGCTCGCTGCCGGCGAACTCATTTCCGAGCGGGCCTGTTTCGGGCGGATTCGCTTCCGGCGGTCCCGTTTCCGATCGGGCCTGTTTCCCACCGGCCCGTTTCCGACCAGCCCGATCCCGACAGGCCCGCTTCCGAACGAGCCTGATTCCGACGAGCCAGAAAAGGGGGCCGACGGTCCATGACCACGAGGCCGGTGGCGTTCTTCGACGTCGACGAGACGCTGATCAGCGGCAAGAGCATGCTGCTCTTCCGTGACTGGTGGGACGCCCTCCACCCGCGGGGCGAGCGGCCCTGCGCCCTGGAGGGCAAGGACCGGAGCGAGCTGAACCGGGCCTACTACCGGCGCTTCGCGGGCGTTCCCGCGGCGGAGCTCCAGAGCGCGGGCCGCGAGTGGTACGGCGCGTACCGCTCGGACCCGCAGGCCTTCGTCCTCCCCGCCGTCACGGCGCTGCGCCGCCACCGGGCCCTGGGCCACCTGACCGTCCTGGTCTCCGGCTCCCTCTGGGCGGTCCTCGCCCCGCTCGCCGCCGACCTCGGCGCGGACCGGATCCTCTGCGCGTCCCAGCGCGTCGGCGACGACGGCCGCCTCACGGGCGAGATCGTCCGCCCCGTGATCGGCCCGGTGAAGGCGGAGGCCGCCGCGGTCCTCATGGCCTCGGCCGGCGCGGCCCCGGAGGACTGCTTCGCCTACGGCGACCACGAGAGCGACCTGCCGCTGCTGCGGTCGGTCGGCACGCCGGTGGTCGTCGGCAGCGACCCCGTACTGACGCAACACGCCGTACGGGAGGGCTGGTTGCGGCTTCCGGCGGAGACGGGGGCGCTGCCGCTGGCGGCGGTGGGATAGAGGTACGCGGCGCGGGGTCCGGCCGGGCGCCAGGGCCTTCCGGGACGCCGTTCTCTTGTGTCCGCCGCGGCGGTGATCAACCCTTGCGGCGGTGTCCGGCGGCGCCGGAGCGGCTTGAAGCGGTGCCGGCACCGCCGGCCCGGTGGTGGGTGGGTGCTCGCCGTTGCGGCGGGAGAGGCCGGTGGGCCCTCGGGCCGGGCCGGAGCCGCTCCGCCACGCGCCCCGGCCTCAGTCGTCCACCATCAGCCTGTACCCCCGCTTCGGCACCGTCCGGATCAGGCCCGCGTACGCACCCAGCGCGCTCCGTAGCCGCCCCACCGCCGCCTCCACGGCGTGCTCGTCCGCCCGGACGCCCGCCCACACCCGCTGGAGCAGGTCGTTCCGGCTGAGGACCCAGCCCGGGCGGACGGCCAGGGCGCGCAGGACCGCGGCCGGGACCGGCGGCAGCCAGATGGCCTCCTCGCCGGCGAGGAGGGCGCTTCCCTGGAGGACGAGGGGGCGCGGGCCGGCGCGCAGGATCCGGCGGTCGCGGTCCGGGAGGGTGTCCGTGAGGGTGCGGACGAGGGCGCCGAGGCGGCCGCGTTCCGGCCAGGTCGTCGTGACGCCGACGTCCTCCAGGGGGCGGGCGCACAGCGGGCCGACGCAGACCGGCAGGACGTCGCTCCGCAGCGCGGCGAGGACTTCCTCGTACAGGCCGGCCGTCTGCGCGGACTCCAGGAAGAAGACGATGGCCGGGGCGCTGGTGAAGGTGAGGGCGTGGACCTCGCGCCGTACGGTCTGCTCGACGAGGCGCCGCACCGCGTCGGTGTCCTCCGGTGGCGTCCACCGGTAGACCGGCACGTCGATGACTTCGGCGCCGCGCTCGCGCAGCGCGTCGGAGAAGCCGTCGAGGGGCACGCCGTGTTCCTGGACGGCGATGCGGCGGCCGGTGAGGTCGCGGGCGAGGAGCCAGGTCAGGAGCTCGCCGGTGGCCTCGGAGCCAGGCGAGTACGCCTCCTCCAGGCCGCTCGCCCGCACCGCGCCCGTCGCCTTGGGCCCGCGGCTGAGGACCTCGGCGCCCCGGCAGGCCCCGGCGAGCCCCGCCCCGTGCCCCCAGCCCTCCGCGGCGCTCATCCAGCCCCGCCAGCCGACGCCCGTCGTGGCGACGACGTAGTCGAGCGGGGCGGCGAGGCAGCGCTCGGTGGCCCGGCGCAGCGCCACGTCGTCGTCGAGGGGGAGGATCCGCATGGTGGGCGCCTCGATCACCCGGGCGCCCCTGCGCCGGAGCAGCGCCGTGAGCTCGTCGCGCCGCCGGTCCGCGGTCACCCCGACGACGAAGCCGGTGAGCGGTCCTGTGCCGGCGCTGGTCGTTCCCATGCGCGCATGGTCCGTCGGTGGGGTTTCGGCGCCATTGCGCCTCCGTCACACAAGCGTTAGGGAAAGCTTCGGGCACGTTACGGCAGATGTCGTAGCGCCTGCACCGCCCGCCGGGCCGTGTGAACGGCTTGTACCGGGCAGGCAACATCGCCGACCTCGGCGCGTAACGGCACGGAGCGAACCTCGGTGGCATGACGACCTCCGGCTCCGGCTCCGGCATCGCCACCGACACCTCCACCGACACCTCCGCCGACACCTCCGCCGACACCTCCGCCGACACCTCCACCTCCACCGCCACCGCCACCGCCACCGCCACCGACACACACTGCCCGTACTGCGCCCTGCAGTGCGGCATGCGGCTGCGGCCGGGCGCCGGCCCGGAGCCCGCGGAGGTCCTGGAGCGCCCCGCCTTCCCCGTCAACCGGGGCGCCCTGTGCGGCAAGGGGCGGACCGCCGCCGCGGTGCTGCGCCCCGGCGTGCGGCTCACCGAGCCCCTCGTCCGTGACGGCAGGGACGCGCCCCTGCGCCCGGCCTCCTGGGACGAGGCCCTCGACCGCGTGGCCGCCGGCCTCACGGCGGCGCAGCGCCGCCACGGGAACGACGCGGTCGGCGTCTTCGGCGGCGGCGGGCTCACGAACGAGAAGGCGTACCTGCTGGGCAAGTTCGCGCGCGTCGCGCTCCGCACGCCGCACATCGACTACAACGGCCGCTTCTGCATGTCGTCCGCGGCGGCCGCGCACCGCCGGGCGTTCGGCATCGACCGCGGCCTGCCCTTCCCGCTCGCGGACATCGCCGGTACGGACTGCGTGATCCTCGTCGGCGCCAACCCGGCCGAGACGATGCCCCCGGCGCTGCGCTACTTCCGCGAACTGCGCGAGAACGGCGGCCGGCTGATCGTCGTCGACCCGCGCCGCACGCGCACCGCCGAGCAGGCCGACCTGCACCTGCAGCCCCTCCCCGGCACCGACCTCGCCCTCGCGCTCGGGCTGCTGCACCTGCTGATCGCCGACGGCCGGGCGGACAAGGACTTCATCGCCCGCCGCACGACGGGCTTCGCGCAGGCGCGGGCCGCCGCGATGGCGCACTGGCCGCAGCGCGTGGAGCGGCTGACGGGCGTGCCCGTGACACAACTGGCCGCGGCGGCCGCGATGTTCGGGGAGGCGCCGCGCGGCATGGTGCTGACCGCGCGCGGGCCGGAGCAGCAGAGCAAGGGCACGGACACCGTGAGCGCGTGGATCAACCTGTGCCTGGCGGCCGGCAAGGCGGGCCGCCCCGGCTCCGGGTACGGCTGCCTGACCGGCCAGGGCAACGGCCAGGGCGGCCGCGAACACGGGCAGAAGGCCGATCAGCTCCCCGGCTACCGCTCGATCACCGACCCCGCGGCCCGCCGCCACGTCGCCGCCGTCTGGGGCGTCGACCCCGGCGCTCTGCCCGGGCCGGGCCGCAGCGCCTACGAACTGCTCGACACGCTCGGCACCGACGGCGGCGTCCGCGCGCTCCTGCTCATGGGCTCCAACCCGGCCGTCTCCGCCCCCCGTGCCGCCCACGTCACCGAGCGGATCCGCGCGCTGGACTTCCTCGCCGTCGGTGACGTCGTCCTCTCCGAGACGGCCCGGCTCGCCGACGTGGTCCTGCCGGTCACCCAGTGGGCGGAGGAGACCGGCACGACCACGAACCTCGAAGGCCGCGTCATCCTGCGCAGCAAGGCCGTCGACGCCCCCGAGCGGGTGCGCAGCGACCTCGCCGTCCTGCACGGGCTCGCCGCCCGGCTGGGCGTGCCCGAAGGCTTCCCCGAGGACCCCGAGGAGGTCTTCGAGGAGCTGCGGCGCGCCTCGGCCGGCGGCCAGGCGGACTACGCGGGCATCAGCTACGGCCGCATCCGCGCCGAGGACGGCGTCTTCTGGCCCTGCCCGGACCCGGACCACCCCGGCACGCCCCGCCTCTTCCTGGACCGCTTCGCCACCCCCGACGGGCGGGCGCGGTTCGCGGCCGTGACGCACCGGCCCGCCGCGGAGGAGCCCGACGACGACTACCCGCTGTACCTGACGACGGGCCGCGTCGTCGGCCAGTACCAGAGCGGCGCCCAGACGCGGCGCGTCGACGAGCTCAACCGCTCCGCGCCCGGCCCGTTCGTGGAGGTCCACCCGGTGCTCGCCCGTCGCCTCGGCGTCGTGGAGGGCGAACTGCTGGCGGTCACCAGCAGGCGCGGCCGGGCAATCGCCCCGGCCCGCGTCACCGACACGATCCGTACGGACACCGTCTTCATGCCCTTCCACTGGGGCGGGGACGGACGCGCCAACTCCCTCACGAACCCGGCCCTCGACCCGGTCTCGCGGATGCCGGAGTTCAAGGTGTGCGCGGTGCGGGTGGGGCCTGCGGCCGGCGAGCGGGAGGAACGGGGTGCTGCCACGCAGCCCACACAGCGCACGGAACCCGCGGCACGACCCGCTCCCGGGGAGCGCACCGGGCGCCGGGCCGTCGCCGGGCGCACGGCGTCCGGGCCCGCCGTGCCGGGGCGGGCGTCATGACCCGCCGCATCGCCGTCGTCGGCGCCGGAATGGCCGCGGCCCGCTTCGCCGAGCGCTTCCAGGCCCTCGGCGGCGACGCGGAGGTCACGCTGTACGGCGCCGAGCCGCGCGCCCCGTACAACCGGGCGCTGCTCGCCGACGTCCTCACAGGTCGCTACGCCGCGGACGATCTCACGCTGTTGTCCGGCGACGCGCAGCTGCGGACGGGCTGCGAGGTGACGGCGCTCGACACCGTCGCGCACACGCTGCGGCTGGCGGACGGGGCGCACGTCCCGTACGACGACCTGGTCTTGGCGACGGGCGCGGAGCCGGTGCTGCCGGGGGGCGCGGACACTGCGGACACCCTGCGGCCGGCCGACGGCGGGCACGCCCCGTACGACGAGCCCGCCCCGGCGACCGGCGTCGGCCCCGCCGCCGGCCCCGCACTCCCGCCCGGCGGCGCGCACATGGTGCGGACCGCCGCCGACTTCGAGCGCCTGGCCGCTGCCGCGGCCCGCGCCCGGCGCGCGGTCGTGATCGGGGGCGGCGTCCTCGGGGTGAGCGTGGCCCGTGCGCTGGCCTCCCGCGGACTGCCGGTGACGATCGTCCACCAGGCCTCCCACCTCGTCGAACGCGAGCTGGACGGCCCGGCGGGCGAGCTCCTGCGCGGCGTTCTGGCGGGCCTGGGGGTGGAGGTGCGCACGGGGAGCACGGTCCGGGCGGTGCACGGGGACGGCCGCGTCGAACTCTCCGGCGGCCACGTCCTCGACGCCGATCTCGTCGTCGCCGCCTGCGGCGTCACGCCCCGCACCGCCCTCGCCCGCGCCGCCGGCCTCCCCGTCCGCACCGGCGTCCTGGTCGACGACCGTCTGTCCTGCGCCCCGGGCGTGTACGCGATCGGCGACTGCGCCGAGCACCGGGACCGTACGCACGGCACGGCCGGCGCCGCCTGGGAGCAGGCCGACGTGCTGGCCGCCCGGCTCTCCGGCGCCGCCCCGGACGCCGCCTACGCGGGCTCGCGCCCGTACGCGCGGCTGTCGGCCGGGCCCCTGGAGTACGCGGCGTTCGGCGATCCGGCCGCCGACGAGGGCGGTGACGAGGGCGGTCTCGACGTGCTCCGCATCGCCGACGCCACCCGCGGCTCGTACAAGAAGCTCGTCCTGCGCGGCGACCGGATCGCCGGGGCCGTCCTCCTCGGCGACCTGTCGACGGTCGGCGCCCTCGCCCGCGCCTACGAACGGGACGAGATCGTGCCCGCCGACCCCTTCCACCTGCTGACCTCGCCCACCTCGCAAGGAGCCTCCTGATGACGGCTGCACGACGCCTGGTTCTCGTCGGCCACGGCATGGTCGGACAACGCTTCCTGGAAGCCTTCTTCGAGCAGGACCCGTCCGGACGGACGTCCGCGTGGCAGGTCACCGTCCTCGCCGAGGAGCCCCGCCCCGCCTACGACCGCGTCCACCTCAGCTCCTGGTTCACCGGCACCTCCGCCGAGGAGCTCTCCCTCTGCCCGGACGGCTTCCTGGAGAAGTACGGCATCGAGCTGCACCTGGGCGACCGCGCCACCGCCGTCGACCGCGCCGCCCGCACCGTCACCACCGCCTCGGGCCGCGAACTCCCCTACGACGTGCTCGTCCTGGCCACCGGCTCGTACCCGTTCGTGCCGCCCGTCCCCGGCCACGACGCCCCCGGCTGCCACGTCTACCGCACCATCGAGGACCTGGAGGCCATCCGCGACGCCGCCGCCACGGCCGGCGCGGGTGCGGTCATCGGCGGCGGGCTGCTCGGCCTGGAAGCGGCCGGCGCGCTCAAGGCCATGGGACTCCCCACCCACGTCGTCGAGTTCGCGCCCCGCCTCATGGCGCTCCAGGTGGACGACGGCGGCGGCGCCGTCCTGCGCCGCCGGATCGAGGACCTGGGCGTCACCGTCCACACCGGCGCCGGAGCGCAGCGCGTCGAGACCGGCGCGGACGGCACGGCGCGGGCCCTCGCCCTCTCCGACGGCACGCGGCTCCCCACCGACCTGGTGATCTTCGCGGCCGGCGTGCGCCCGCGCGACGACCTGGCCCGCGGCTGCGGCCTCCCCGTCGGCGAGCGCGGCGGCATCGTCGTCGACGAGCACTGCCGCACCGCCGACCCCGCCGTCCTCGCCATCGGCGAGTGCGCGCTCGCCGCCGACGGCCGCGTCTACGGGCTCGTCGCCCCCGGCTACGCCATGGCCGAGACCGCCGCGCAGGCCCTTACGGACGGCGGCGGCTCCTTCACCGGCGCCGACACCTCCACCAAGCTCAAGCTCCTCGGCGTCGACGTCGCGAGCTTCGGCGACGCGCACGGCGCCGCCGAGGGCGCCCTCGACGTCACGTACTCCAACAGCCGCGACGGCGTCTACAAGAAGCTGGTGATCGGCGCGGACGGCGCGCTCCTCGGCGGCGTCCTCGTCGGCGACACCGAGGCCTACGGCATCCTGCGCCCCCTGGCCCTCAGCCGCACGCCGCTGCCCGCCCCGCCCGAACAGCTGGTGCTGCCCGCCTCCGCCGGCGCCCCGGCCGGCCCCGTGACCCTGCCCGACGACGCCGTCGTGTGCTCGTGCCACCACGTCACCAAGGGCGCGGTCCGGGCGGCGGTGAACGACAAGGGCTGCACGACCGTCCCCGAGGTCAAGCGGTGCACCAGGGCCGGCACGGGCTGCGGCAGCTGCGTGAAGCTGCTCGGCACGCTCGTCACCGACGAGCTCGCCGCCGCCGGCGTCGAGACCTCCCGCGGCCTGTGCGCGCACTTCGAGCACACCCGCGCCGAGCTCTACGAGATCATCCGCGTCAAGGGCATCGACGGCTTCGCCCGCCTCATCGACGAACACGGGACGGCCGGTGCGGGCGCGGAGGGCTGCGACGTCTGCAAGCCCGCCGTCGGCTCCATCCTCGCGAGCCTCGGCAACGGCCACATCCTCGACGGCGAGCAGGCCGCCCTCCAGGACACCAACGACCACTTCCTCGCCAACCTCCAGCGCAACGGCTCGTACTCCGTCGTCCCGCGCGTCCCCGGCGGCGAGATCACCCCCGCCGGGCTCATCACCATCGGCGAGATCGCCCGCGACTACGGCCTCTACACGAAGATCACCGGCGGGCAGCGCATCGACCTCTTCGGCGCCACGGTCGATGCGCTCCCGCACATCTGGCGGCGGCTCGTCGACGCCGGCTTCGAGTCCGGCCACGCCTACGGCAAGGCCCTGCGCACCGTGAAGTCGTGCGTGGGGGAGACCTGGTGCCGCTACGGCGTGCAGGACTCCGTCGGCCTCGCCATCGAACTGGAGCTGCGCTACCGCGGGCTGCGCGCCCCGCACAAGCTCAAGTCGGCCGTCTCCGGCTGCGCCCGCGAGTGCGCCGAGGCGCAGAGCAAGGACTTCGGGATCATCGCCACCTCCACCGGCTGGAACCTCTACGTCGGCGGCAACGGCGGCATGACCCCGCGCCACGCCGACCTGCTCGCCTCCGACCTCGACCGCCCCGCGCTCATCCGCACCATCGACCGGTTCCTGATGTTCTACATCCGCACCGCCGACCGCCTGGAGCGCACCGCCCCCTGGCTCGAACGCCTCGACGGCGGCCTCGACCACCTGCGCGCCGTCGTCATGGACGACTCCCTCGGCATCTGCGAGGACCTGGACGCGCTCATGGCCCGCCACATCGCGACGTACGAGGACGAGTGGGCCGCCACCCTCGCCGACCCCGTCCGGCTGCGCCGCTTCGTCTCCTTCGCGAACGCCCCCGGCACCCCCGACCCGACCGTCCGCTTCGTCCCCGAACGGGACCAGATCCGCCCCGCCCTGCCGCACGAGGACGGGCAGGTGCCCACCGCGCCGCTGATCGCCGGCGCCCAGCTGGAGGTGCGTGCAGGATGACCGTGGAGATCGTGGAGATCTACGACGGAACGGGCTGGCAGCCCGTGTGCGAGTGGGACGGGCTCGTCCCCGGGCGCGGGGTCGCGGTGCTGGTCGGCGACCAGCAGGTGGCGGTCTTCCGCGACCGGGCCGGTGAGGTGTACGCCGTCGGCAACCAGGACCCGTTCAGCGGCGCGCACGTCCTCTCGCGCGGCATCCTCGGCAGCCGCGACGGCGTGCCGGTGGTGGCCTCGCCCATGTACAAGCAGGCGTTCTGCCTGCGGACGGGCGCCTGCCTGGACGAGCCGCTGGCACCGGACGGCAGCGACGCGGCGGTACGGGTGTGGCCGGTGCGGCGCGGGGACGTGGGGGTCGCGGCGCCGACGGCTCCTGCGGAGTCTGCGGCGCCCCCGGAATCCGCTGGGCCTGCCGCGCCCGCTGCGCTCCCGGCGGCCGCGGAGCCCGCCGCAGGCGCGCCGCCCCGGGCCCGCCGCCACGACATCGCGGACTGGCGCCCCGAGGACCCCGTCTTCTGGAAGGAGACCGGCGCCCGGACCGCCCGCCGCAACCTCCTCTTCTCCGTCCTCTCCGAGCACATCGGCTTCTCCGTCTGGAGCCTGTGGTCCGTCCTCGTCCTCTTCCTCGGGCCCGAGTACGGCATCGACCCCGCAGGAAAGTTCCTGCTCACCGCCTTGCCGACGGCCCTCGGCGCGGTACTGCGGCTGCCGTACACCGTCGCCGTCGCGACCTTCGGCGGCCGCAACTGGACGGTGATCAGCGCCCTCCTGCTGCTCGTCCCGACGGTCCTGGCCGGGGTCGTCCTCGAACCCGGCGTCTCCTACGGGACCCTGCTCGCCGTCGCGTGCGTCGCCGGCGTCGGCGGCGGCAACTTCGCCTCCTCCATGGCCAACATCAACGCCTTCTACCCCCAGCGGCTCAAGGGCCGGGCCCTCGGCGTCAACGCCGGCGGCGGCAACCTCGGCGTCCCCGCCGTCCAGCTCCTCGGTCTGCTGGTCCTGGCCACCGCGGGCAGCGCGCACCCGCGCCTGCTGCCCCTGCTCTACATTCCCCTCATCGCCCTCGCGGCCCTCGGCGCCGCGCTGCGCATGGACAACCTGACCGCCCTGCGCAACGACAAGCGCGCCCTGCGCGAGATCTGCCGCGAGCCGCACACCTGGGTGATGTCGGTGCTCTACATCGGCACCTTCGGCTCCTTCATCGGCTTCGGATTCGCCTTCGGGCAGGTGCTGCAGGTGCAGTTCCACGCCGACTTCGACACCCCGGTCAAGGCCGCGACGCTCACCTTCCTCGGCCCGCTCCTCGGCTCCCTCGTGCGCCCCGTCGGCGGAATGATGGCCGACCGCTGGGGCGGCGCCCGGGTGACGCTGGCGAACTACGGGGCGATGGCGGCGGGCGCGCTGACCGTCCTGGCCGCGTCCCGGCAGGGCTCGCTGCCGCTGTTCGTCACCGGGTTCGTGGCCCTGTTCGTCTTCAGCGGCATCGGCAACGGCTCCACGTACAAGATGATCCCGGCGATCTTCCGCGCCTGGGCCCGGACCGCGGTGGAGGTCCACGGCACCGACCCGGCCGAAGCCGAGCAGACCTCCCGGCGCCGCGCCTCGGCCCTGATCGGCGTCGCCGGCGCCGTGGGGGCCTTCGGCGGCGTCCTGGTCAACCTCGCCTTCCGGCAGTCCTTCCTCGGCTCGCACAACGGCGACGCGGCCTACCTGGCCTTCCTGGCCGCGTATGTGGTGTGCGCGGCGCTGACGTGGGCGGTCTACCTGCGGCCCCGTCCGGGCCGGCCGGCGGGGGTGTAGGCGACGACGGCGATGACGATGGTGACAACGGCGGCAACGGCGACAGCGGCCACAGCGGCGATAGCGGCGGCAACGGTGACGGCGACGGCGCGGCGCGCGCCCGCTCTGGTGCTGGTCGCCCACGGCACCCGGAGCCCGGCCGGCATCGCCGTGACCGAGGCCCTGGCCGGGCGCGTCCGCGCCCTGCGGCCGGACCTCGCCGTACGGGTCGGCTACCTCGGCCTGGTGGCGCCCTCCCTGGACGAGGTCCTGGCCGGGCTGCGGGGCGAGGCGGTGCTCGTGCCGCTGCTCCTCGGGACCGGCCACCACATACGGGTCGACATTCCGGCGGCGGTGGCGTCCGCGGGGCCCCGGCTGCGGTGCCGTACCGCCCCCGCGCTGGGGCCGCACCCGCTGCTCGCCGAGGCCCTCGCGGACCGGCTGGCGGAGGCGGGGCGGGAGGCCCGCTCGCCGGCCCCCGTCGTCCTCGCCGCTGCGGGGTCCTCGGACCCCGCAGCCCGGGCGGACACCACGCGCATGGCGCGGCTGCTGGCCCTGCGGATGGGAGTGAGGGTGATGCCGTCGTACGTGTCGGGCGACGGGCGGCGTCCCGCGGAGGCCGTGGCGGCGCTGCGCGACGAGGGGCACGGGGAGGTGTCCGTGGCCACGTACCTGACGGCGCCGGGGCACTTCAGCGAATCCGTACGGAGGGGAGTGAGCGATGTGCTCATGTCCCGCCCGCTGGGCCCGCACGACGCCGTCGCCCGGCTGGTCGTCCGCCGGTATCAGCGGGCCGGCGCGAGTGCGTGCGGGCACCCGGGGAGCAGCCGGACGCCCGTCACGAGCGACGGCCGGATCCGTACCGCGTAGTCCATCCGCCCGTCCCACCAGGGCTTCAGGAGCGTGGCGTAGCGGGCGAGTTCGCCCGGGTCGGTCACCGGCATGCAGTAGCCGGTGACGACGACGCTCCAGCCGAGGTGGGTGACGGGGTCGATGGAGTCGGCCTCGTAGGCGACCACGACGCGGCGGACGGCCGCCCCGGGCGGCTGAGCGGGCCCGGGCGCGGGCTGTTGCGCGGTCGCCGCGAGTCCGGCCAGGGCGGCGCCCTCGTGGGTGCGGATGACGATGTGGCCGCCGTCCACGACGTGGTTGACCGGACGGATCGCCGGCAGGGCGCGCCGGGTGAAGACGACCCGTCCCAGGGAGACGGAGCGCAGGAGCCGGAGGGACTCGGTGCGGGTCAGCTCGATGCGGCGCCGGGGCGGCGCGGTGGTGTCGCTCACCCCTCCAGTACAGGCGGCCGGTTCACAGGGCACCAGGGGCCGAACGGCCCCGGGGCGCCGCACGGTTACTCCTGCCCGTAGGACAGGTGCCGCTCCACCTGTTCTGGCGGCATCGGGGCGCTGATGCGGTAGACGTCGCCCGGCCGCAGGTTCCCCGGCGTCAGGTACTCCTCGCGCTCGGCGACGACGCTGACGGACACCTGCGACTCCGGCTGCCAGTACAGGCGGTAGTTCGGCGCGTTCCAGGGGTCCGGGATCTCCAGCAGCGTCGTGCCGCGCCGCTCCAGCAGCCGCTGCAGCTTCTCGAAGCGCAGCCTCCGGGCGAACCGGCCGTACCGGGCCCGTACGGCGTCGTCGACGACCTTCCCTCCGTGGGCGAGCCGGTGGACCTGCAAGGAGAAGTGGTGGCCCTGCCACGGGTGCCCGGCGGATTCGCGGGTCCAGAAGAACTCCGCCAGGCCGTAGTCGCGCCACATGTTCGTGTCGTCGGGGGAGTTCTCGGCGAAGTCCGGCCCCAGGACCGCGGCCACCCGGTCGGGGGTGTCCGCCGGCCGCGCGCCGAGCACCGTACCGGTCGTGACGACGCCCATGTAGAACGCGAGGGAATGGGGGGTCACCGTGCCGTTCCCGGCTCGCGGCGGGCCCGCGAGGCATCCGGGTCCGCCCCGGACTCCGGCCGCCCGCGGTGCCGGAACCACTCCGGCGCGAGGATCGACATCACCTCGGCGTCGACCCGCTCGCCCTCCCACAGCAGCGCTCCCCGCAGCACGCCCTCCGGTACGAAGCCGGCCTTCTCGTAGACGCGGCGGGCGCGCGGGTTGAAGGCGTACACCTCCAGCCAGATGCGGTGCAGGCCCAGCGTCTCGAAGCCGTGGCCGACGATCAGGCGGGTCGCCTCGGTCCCCAGGCCGCGGCCGGGGGCGCCGGGCACGGAGCAGATGCGGAAGGCGCAGCTCTCGTTGCCCGGGTCCCAGTCGAGGAGGGCCGCTTCGCCGACGACGTTCCCGGTGGCCCTCTCCACGATCGCGAGGTCCAGCCGGTCGTCCTGGTCGCCGCGCGAGGCGTACCAGGCCCGCAGCCCGGCGTCGTCGTGCGTGGTGTGGTCACCGGTCAGCCGTGCCGTCTCCGCGTCCCGGAACATGGGGAGCAGCGCGGGCACGTCGTCCACGGTGACCGGGCGCAGCAGGGTCAGCTCGCCGGTGAGCGTGGGCTTGAAGGCGAAACCGGGGGCGGCCGGAACGCCTTCGGCGTGATCGTTCATGGGCGAAGTGTGCCGGGGCCGGAGCGCCGCTGTCCTCTGGATATCGGCCGGGGGCGCCGGTTCGGCTTGCCGCGTGGATTCCGGCTCGGACGCGGGCTTGGATTCCGGCTTGGAGCCCGGTTTGGGCTCCGGCTTGGGCTCCGGCTTGGAGCCCGGGTTTGGACTTCGGCTTGGACTTCTCCTTGGAGTCCGGCTTGGGCTCCGATTCGGGAAGCCGCTGGTGTCCGCTGTGCGGCCGTCGCCGGCCGGGCCTCACGTCCGGTCCGGCAGCGGGTCGTGCCGGATGCGCCCGGCCGGCACGCCCTCCGCGGTCAGCCGTGCCACGAGCGGTCCGGCCATGGACGGCGGGCCGCTCACGAAGGCGAGCCGCCGGGACCAGTCGCCGAGCCCCGCGACGACGTCGGCCAGCGCGCCGTGCCCGCCCGGGCCGGGGCCCTCGCCGAGCACCTGGGTGACCTTCAGCCACGGGTGGCGGCGGCGCAGGTCCGCCTGCGACTCCGCGTCGTACAGCGCGGAGGGGTGCCGCACCCCGAGGACGAGGTGCACCTCGCGCCGGGCGACCCGGTGCGCGGCCAGTTCCTGAAGCAGCGCCTTGACCGCGGCCCAGCCGGTGTCACCCGCGACGAGCAGCAGGTCGTGCGCGGGATCGTCCTCGTCCAGCGTCATCGTGCCGCTCGGGGGCCCGATCCGCAGGACGTCGCCGACGCGGGTGCGCGCCACGAGGGCCTCGCTGACGCCTCCGCGGCCGGTCAGTTTCACGTGGAACTCCAGCTCGCCGTCCGGGCGGGGCGCGCAGGCGATGGAGTACTGCCGCCACGCCTGGGGCAGGAGCGGCGAGGCCACCGAGGCGTACTGGCCGGCCCGGTACGGGTACGGCTCGTGCGGACGTACGCGCAGGACGGCGAGGTCCGCCCGCCGTAAGTCGTGGTCCGTGACCGTGGCCTGCCAGGCCGCGGGCTCGCCCAGGGCGGCCTCCGCACCCTCGACCATGGCCGCCACCGCGAACCGCAGCATGCGCACCCAGGCCCGCTCCACGTCCTCGCTCCAGCGCGGGCCCGCCGTGCGCCGCAGCGCCTCGCACAGCGAGGCCTCGAACGCCCGGTAGTGGGCGGGCCGTACGCCCAGCTTGCGGTGGTCGCGCCCGAGGCGGGTGAAGGTGGCCGAGACGGCGTCGGGGTCGTGGAGGTTCTCGATCAGGTACCAGAAGGCGGCTTCGAGGTGCTTGCGCTGGAACTCCATCGAGTCCGGGAAGAGGCGCCGCAGGAACGGCCAGTTCGCGAACATCGACTCGTAGAGGTGGGAGATCAAGTCCTCGAACGGCGTGACGAGTTCGAGGTGGTCGGCGATGAGGCGCTGGTCGGCGGCACCGTCGTACGGCTGCCGCGGTGCCGCCGCCGTGGCAGCCGTCCCGGCACCCTCCGCCGTCTGCCGCCCGTCTCCCGAGGGGGAGTGCAGCCGCCTGCGGAGCCGCATCGCGTCGTGCCGGGCGAGCAGCGAGTGGTACGTGTCGTTGACGGGGTTCACGGTGGGCGGCTCCTCGACGGCTCCTCGCGCACGGGCTGGGGCGGGCCAGTATGGCAACCGCCCCGGGGGACCGCCCGGCCCTGGTCAGCAGGGCCGTTCGGCCCTATCGACGGGGTGCGGGCCCGGTGTGAGCTGGGTCCGCGGTTCGTTGCGCCCGGGCCCGGCAGCGGTGCCCGCACCCCTGGTGCGCGGTGCCCTTGCCGGGCCCGGACATACTGCCTCGTATGGACCGAATCGATGCGGAAACAGCTGAGCCGACCGTGCCGTTGCGCGTGTTCATCCTCGACGACCACGAGGTGGTCCGCCGCGGCGTCCGTGACCTCCTGGAGGCGGAGCCGGACATCGAGGTCGTGGGGGAGGCGGCCACGGGCCGGGAGGCCCTCGTGCGCGTCCCGGCGTCCCGCCCGCACGTGGCCGTCCTCGACGTGCGCCTCGGGGAGAGCGGCACGGAGGGCGGCGACCACGGCGGCATCGAGGTGTGCCGCGAACTCCGCGCCCGCATGCCGGGCCTCGCCTGCCTGATGCTGACGTCCTTCGACGACGACGAGGCCCTCTTCGACGCCATCATGGCGGGCGCCGCGGGCTACGTCCTCAAGCAGATCAACGGCTCGGAGCTGGTGTCGGCGGTGCGGACGGTGGCCACGGGCAAGTCGACGCTGGACCCGCGCACGGCGTCCCGGGTGATGGACCGGCTGCGGGCGCCGCGGGAGCCGGAGGCCCCCGAGGCGTCGGAGCTCGACAGCCTCTCGCCCCGCGAGCGGGAGATCCTCGACCTCATCGGGGAGGGGCTGACGAACCGCCAGATCGCGGACCGGCTCTTTCTCGCCGAGAAGACGGTCAAGAACCGGATCTCGTCCATCCTGGCGAAGCTGGGGGTGGGGCGACGGGTACAGGCGGCGGTGATAGCGGGCCGGACGAAGAAGGTTCAGCCGTAGCCGTAGCCGTGGCTGTGGCTGTGGCTGTGGCTGTGGCTGTGGCCACGGCCGTAACCGCTGCCCCGGCCCCGGCCGGAGCCCGTGCGCCGGAAGCCGCGGCGGTGCGGGTTGTGGCGGTGCGGGTTGTGGCGGCGCGGGTCGTGGCAGTGCGGGTTGTGGCGATGCGGTTCGCTCCGGTTCGCGCCGGTCACTCCGGTCGCGCCGGTCACTCGGGCAGCGGCACGCTCCACACGATCCGCGTCCCCCCGCCGTCGGGCGTCTCCACGGCCAGCCGGCCGCCGTGGAGCTCCGCCCGGGACCGCATGTTGGCCAGCCCGCCGCGCCGCGGGGCGGAGCCGACGCCCACGCCGTCGTCCGTCACCGTCAGCGTCGCCCGGTCGGCCACCGTCAGCATGACCTCCACGCGGCGTGCCGCGGCGTGCCGGGCGGCATTGCTGAGCGCCTCCGCCGCCACGGCCAGGATCTGCTCGGCCAGTTCGGCGGGGACGTCGGTGTCGGCGGGCCCCTCGATCCGCAGTGCGGGCGCGAAGCCCAGCGTCCGCGTGGCCGCCTGCACCGCCTCGGCCATGCCGCGGCGCAGGCTCGGCCCGCCGCCGCGGCCGTCCCCGGCCGTCCGCAGGCCGAAGATGGTCGACCGGATGATCTGGATGGTCGTGTCCAGGTCGTCGACCGCCCGGCCGACGCGCTCGGCGGCCTCCGGCCGGTCGATCAGGCGCGTCGCGCTCTGCAGCGTCATGCCGGTGGCGAAGAGCCGCTGGATGGCCAGGTCGTGCAGGTCGCGGGCGATGCGGTCGCGGTCGTGGAGGACGGTGAGCTCCTCCGACTCGGCGCGGTGCTGGGCGAGTTCGAGGGCGATGGCGGCCTGGTCGGCGAAGCCGGATATCAGCTTCACCTCGCTCTCGTCGAACGGCGGCCGCCCGGCGCGGCGGCGCAGCCGCAGCGCGCCGCGGGTGCCGTCGGCGGTCTGGAGAGGGACGGAGAGGGTGGGGCCGTGACGGCCGCCGTCCTGGTCGTCACGTCCCACGAGGCCGTCACGTCCCACGAGGTCGTCACGTCCCACGAGGTCGTCACGTCCCACGAGGTCATCGCGTCCCACGACGACGGCGCTGTCCGCGCCGGCGACCTCCATCGCCCGCTCGGCGATGAGCTTCAGGGCCGCGTCCGCGTCCGTGCCCGACAGCAGGCTGCGGGTGATCTCGCCGAGCGCCTGCAGCCAGCGCTCCCGGCGGCGGCTTTCGTGGTACATGCGGGCGTTGTCGATGGCGACGCCCGCGGCGATGGACAAGGTGGTCAGGACGGCCTCGTCGTCCGCGTCGAACGCGGCGCCGCCCCGCTTCTCGGTGAGGTAGAGGTTGCCGAAGACCTCGTTGCGGACGCGGACCGGCACGCCCAGGAAGGTGCGCATGGGCGGGTGGTGCTCGGGGAAGCCGTAGCTGCGCGGGTGGCGGGTGAGGTCGGTGAGCCGCAGCGGGGAGGGGTTGTGGATGAGCTCGCCGAGGATGCCGCGCCCGCAGGGGGTGCGGCCGATGCGCGCCGTGAGCTCCTCGGACATGCCGACCGGCAGGAACTCCGACAGCGTCTGCCCGTCGCCGACGATGCCGAGGGCGCCGTACTCGGCGTCGGTGAGGGTGACGGCCGCCTCCACGATGCCGCGGAGCACCTGGGGGAGTTCGAGGCCATGGCCGATGCTCATGACGGCGTCGAGGAGACCGCGCATGCGGTCGGCGGACGGTAAGTGCGCGGACTGGGGCCGGGCACTTCGCCGATCGGTGTGATCGGCGTGATCAGTGACTTGATCAGTGGCGTGATCAGTGGCTTGATCTGCGGTTTCCGTCATGACTGCTCCCCGGGCCGAGTCCCTGCCCAGCAGCGTACGACACCTGTGCGACAGGGCCTGACGGGCTGTGGAAAAGGGACCGTACGGCCCTGGGCGCGGGGGTGCCGCGCCGGTGATCCTGGTGTCCGGCCGGGAGGAGCCGCATGGCCCGCCCCCGTGTTCCGGGGCTCCTCCCGCGCCGGTCCGGCCGGAGCTCACGCACCGGCGGTGAACTCGTCCACCAGCTCCCGGAACTCCTCCGGCCGCTCGAAGAAGGCCACGTGCCCGGTGTCGAGCTCGGCGTACGTGCTGCCGGGGAGCGCGGCGTGCAGGGCGCGGCTCTGCTCGACCGGCACGGTGGCGTCCTGCAGGCAGCCGATCACGAGCGTCTCGGCCTGGACGCGGGGCAGCAGGTCGCGGATGTCGACGCGGGCGTCGAGGTCGGCGTGGCGGAGGGTGCCGGGGGTGGGCGGCATGTTGGCGGACATGGCGTCGACCTGCTCCCGCCCGATGGCGTTGAGGAAGCCGCGGCTGAAGCTGGTCATCATGACGAACCGGCCGAAGGACTCGGGGTCGGTCGTGCCGAGCCGGTTCCACAGGGCGAAGGTGTTGCGGAGGAACTCGTCGGCCTCGGTGTGGGCCCAGCCGGCCACCAGGATCAGCCGCCGTACGAGGTCGGGCCGGAGCGCGGCGACGGCGGCGGCGACGGGGGAGCCCATGGAGAAGCCCAGCAGGTCGACGGGCCCGGTGCCGGCGTCCTCGATGACGGCGACGACCTGGGCGGCGAGGCCCTCGACGGTGAGCGGTCCGCCGCCGTCGGTGGTGCGGTCGGTGCCGGAGAGGTCGGGGGTGATGACCGTGCGGTCCTCGGCGAACCGCGGGGCGATCTGACCCCAGGTCAGGGCGGCGCCGGCGGACCCGGTGCCGTGGACGAGGACGAGGGGGGTGCGGGTGGAGCCGGAGGGGCCGAGGCGGTCGTAGTGGACGAGGGCGTCGGAGACGGGGACGGTGGCCGTGGTGACGGCGGCGCTGGTCATGGTCATGGTCGTAGTCGTGGTCGTGGTCGTGGTCATGGGAGAACTCCTGTAGCGAGCGAGATGCGTACCGGTGGGGACGCCCCTCACACTTCCGTCGTCCGCGGCCCGGCGGGAGAGCCCTGCCCACCCTGGGATCGCCGGTCCCTGGTTCGCGGCGTACGCGTCGGCGAGGATGATCCGCATGACGACCGCCCGCCCGGACCGCCCGGAGCTCGCCGACTTCCTCCGCCGCTCCCGCGACCGGATCCGCCCCCAGGACGCGGGCCTGCCCGCGGGCCCCCGGCGCCGCACGCCCGGACTGCGCCGCGAGGAGGTCGCCCAGCTCGCGGGGATGTCGGCGGACTACTACATCCGCCTGGAGCAGGCCCGCGGCCCGCAGCCCTCCCCGCAGATGCTCGCCTCGCTCGCCCGCGCCCTGCGCCTGGACACCGACGAGCGCGACCACCTGTACCTGCTCGCGGGCCACCGCCCGCCCGCGGGCCGCACCGCGGGCGACCACGTGGCCCCCGGCCTGCTCCACCTCCTCGACCAGCTGCCCGCGACACCGGCGCAGGTCCTCAGCGACCTGGGCGACGTGCTGGCGCAGAACGCCATGGCCCGCGCCCTCCTCGGCGGCGTCTGCACCGTCTCCGAGCACGGCCGCAACGTCGTCTGGCGCTGGTTCACCGACCCGGCCGTCCGCGCCGCGTACCCGCCCGAGGAGCACGAGCACTACGGCCGGCTGCACGCCGCGGACCTGCGCGCCGCCGTGGCCCGCCGCGCGGGGGATCCGGCGGCGACCCGCCTGGTCGACCGCCTCCGCGGGGCCAGCGACGAGTTCTGCTCCCTCTGGGAGCGCCATGAGGTGGCCGTCCGCCGCCGCACCCGCATGCGCGTCCTGCACGCGGTGGTGGGCCCCGTCGACCTGGACTGCCAGGTCCTGCTCTCCCCGGACTGCGACCAGCGCCTGATCCTCCTCACTCCGCCCCCGGGCACGGACACCCCGGACCGCCTGGCCCTCCTGGGAGCGGTGGGCACACCGCAGTTCGCCGAACCGGCGGCGAGGTAGCCGCCGGCCCGCGGTCCGCCCCGGGGAGCCGCACTGGACGACCCGTCCGGGCGAGTGTGCCCCCGGCCTGCGCGGGAACACGGAGCGGAAGGGGAAACGGAGCCGCGCGAGAGGAGGCCGACGCCGGTGAAGGCCGTGATCTGCGGCGCCGGAATCGCCGGACTGGGCCTCGCCCGGTGCCTCGGCGACGCCGGCTGGGACGTGGTGGTCCTGGAGAAGGCCCCCGCCCTCCGCACCCAGGGCTACATGATCGACTTCTTCGGTCCGGGCTACACGGCCGCCGAGGAGATGGGCCTGCTGCCCCGGCTGCAGGAGCTCGGCTACGCGGTGCACGAACTCCGCTACGTGGACGAGGACGGACGCAGGCGGGCGGGGATGACGTACGAGACGCTGGGCCGCGCCGTCGGCGGCCGGCTGATCAGCATCATGCGGCCGGACCTCGAACGCGCGCTGTACGACAGCCTGCCCGCGGGCGTCGCCGTACGGTTCGGCACCACGCTCACGGCGATCGAGGACGGTACGGACGGCGCGAGCGTGTTGCTGAACGACGGCACGCACCTCGAAACCGACGTAGTCGTCGGCGCGGACGGCGTCCACTCGGCCGTGCGGCGCCTGGCCTTCTGCGAAGCAGAAGGCGACGACGAGCGCCACGTCCGCCATCTCGGCTTCCACACCGCGGCGTTCGTCTTCGAGGACCCCGGGATCCACGCCGCCTGCCGGGACAGCTTCGTCCTCACCGACACGACCGACCGGCAGATGGGCTTCTACGGCCTGCGCGACGGCCGCGTGGCGGCGTTCGCCGTCCACTGGACGGCCCGCCCCGGCCTGCCCGGCGACCCGCGCGAGGCGCTGCGCAAGGAGTACGGGGGTCTCGGCTGGGTCGTCCCGCAGGCGCTGCGCGCGTGCCCGCCCGGCGACGAGGTGTACTACGACCAAGTCGCCCAGACCGAGGTGCCGTGCTGGAGCCGGGGACGGGTGACCCTGGTCGGCGACGCCTGCTACGCGGTCTCGCTCCTGGCGGGCCAGGGCGCCTCCCTCGGCCTCGCCGGCGCCCGCCTCCTCGCCGGACAGCTGTCCGAGGCGCCGTCGACCGCGACGGCGCTGCGGCGGTACGAGGAGCGGTGGCGCCCGGTGGTCACGGAGAAACAGCGCGCGGCCCGTAAGGGCGTGCGCTGGTTCCTCCCCCGCTCACAGGGCGAACTGCGGGCCCGCCGCCTCGCGTTGCGCGCCGCCCGGCTGCCGGGGGCGGGGCGCTACCTGGCGTCGGCGCTGACGGGGAAGTCGCGGGGGGCCCTGGGCGGGGACTGAAGGGCTGCGTTCCCTTCCGGGAGTCCGGGCTCACGTCGCCGGCAGGCTCTCCAGGTTGCGGGTCATCCGCTGATCCGGGCGGCCTCCCAGCAGGACGGCCGCCGCATGGTTCTCCACCTCAGCCCCGAAGGCCGCGAACTGATGGCCCGCTTCAGCCGCCACCAGCGCTCGGCCTACGAGTTCATCACCGCCGACCGGCCCGAGTGCGAACGCCTGGAGTTCGCCCGCCTGATGCTCAAGTACGTCGCCTCCCAGGACGCGCTCCGCGACCGCTCCCCGGGCGCGTAACGGCGGCTCCGGCGGGTGGTCGGGCGGCGTGGCCGAAACCCTTCGAACCGGCCGGGGGGGGGGGGGGGGGGGGGGCGGGCCCCCGCCCCCCGCCCGGGGGCGGGCGGGGGCGCGTCCGGTGATCACCGGACCCGGCCCCCGGCCGGTTCGAGGAGACTCGCTCAGCGGAAGCGACGGAGCCGGAGGCTGTTCGTGACGACGAACACCGAGGAGAAGGCCATGGCCGCCCCGGCGATCATCGGGTTGAGCATGCCGGCCGCCGCGAGCGGGAGGGCGGCGATGTTGTAGCCGAAGGCCCAGAAGAGGTTGCCCTTGATGGTGCCGAGGGTGCGGCGGGAGAGCCGGATCGCGTCGGCGGCCACCAGCAGGTCGCCCCGTACGAGCGTGAGGTCGCCGGCCTCGATGGCCGCGTCGGTGCCGGTGCCCATGGCCAGGCCGAGGTCGGCGGTGGCCAGGGCGGCCGCGTCGTTGACTCCGTCGCCGACCATGGCGACCGAACGGCCCTCGGCCTGCAGCCGCTTGACGACGTCGACCTTGTCCTGCGGCATGACCTCGGCGATGACCTCGTCGATGCCGACCTCGCGGGCGACGGCCTCGGCGACGGCCTTGTTGTCACCGGTCAGCAGGACGGGAGTGAGGCCGAGGCGGCGCAGTTCGGTGATGGCGGCCGCGCTGGTGTCCTTGACGGCGTCCGCGACGGTGAGGACGCCGCGGGCCTCGCCGTCCCAGGCGACGGCCACGGCGGTACGGCCCTCGGCCTCCGCGGCGGCCTTCGCCGCGGCGAGTTCGACCGGCAGCTCGATGACCCACTCGGCGAGCAGCTTCTCCCGCCCGACGAGGACCGCGTGGCCCTCCACGACGCCCTGGACGCCCAGTCCCGCGATGTTCTCGAAGCTCTCGGGGACCGGCAGGCCGCCGGTGCGCTCGGTGGCGCCGTCGGCGATGGCGCGGGCGATGGGGTGCTCGGAGGCGTGCTCCAGCGCACCGGCCAGGCGCAGCAGTTCCTGCTCGGAGACGCCGGGGGCGGTGATGACCTCGTGCAGGGCCATGCGGCCGGTGGTGACGGTGCCGGTCTTGTCCAGGACGACGGTGTCGACGCGGCGCGTGGACTCCAGGACCTCGGGGCCCTTGATGAGGATGCCGAGCTGGGCGCCGCGGCCGGTGCCGACCATGAGGGCGGTCGGGGTGGCCAGGCCCAGGGCGCAGGGGCAGGCGATGATGAGCACGGCGACGGCGGCCGTGAAGGCGGCGGTGGCGTCGCCGGTCACGAGCAGCCAGGTGAGCAGGGTGCCGAGGGCGATCAGCAGGACGACGGGGACGAAGATCCCGGAGATGCGGTCGGCCAGGCGCTGGACGGCGGCCTTGCCGTTCTGGGCGTCCTCCACGAGCTTGGCCATGCGGGACAGCTGGGTGTCCGAGCCGACCCGGGTGGCCTCGACGACCAGACGGCCGGAGGCGTTGACGGTGGCGCCGGTGACGGCGTCGCCCACGGTCACGTCGACGGGGACGGACTCGCCGGTGAGCATGGAGGCGTCGACGGCCGAACTGCCCTCGGTCACCGTGCCGTCGGTGGCGATCTTCTCCCCGGGCCGTACGACGAACAGGTCGCCGACCGCCAGCTCCTCCACGGGAACGCGGACTTCGCGCCCGTCGCGCAGGACGGCCACGTCCTTGGCGCCCAGCTCCAGGAGCGCCCGCAGGGCCGCGCCGGCCTTGCGCTTGGACTTCGCCTCCAGGTAGCGCCCGGCCAGGATGAAGGCGGTGACGCCGGCCGCGGCCTCCAGGTAGATGGAGGACGAGCCGTCCGCCCGCGAGACCGAGAAGTCGAAGCCGTGCCGCATGCCCGGCATGCCGGCGTGGCCGAAGAACAGCGCCCACAGCGACCAGCCGAGGGCGGCCAGCGTGCCTATCGACACGAGCGTGTCCATCGTCGCGGCCCCGTGCCGGGCGTTGGTCCACGCCGCCTTGTGGAAGGGCAGCGCGCCCCACACCACCACCGGGGCGGCCAGGGTCAGGGACAGCCACTGCCAGTTGTCGAACTGGAGGGCCGGGACCATGGCCATCAGGACGACCGGCACCGCGAGGACGAGCGAGGCCAGGAGCCGCTGCCGCAGGGCGCCGACCTCTCCACCGCCGTGGCCGGGCTCCTGCTCCTGCCCCTGAGGCGTCTGCGCTTCCGCGCGGGCCGTCGGCTTGGGCGGCTCCTGGGCGGTGTAGCCGGTCTTCTCGACAGTGGCGATCAGATCGGCGACCGCCACACCCGGCCCGTAGGAGACCTTGGCCTTCTCGGTGGCGAAGTTGACCGCCGCCGTGACGCCTTCCATGCGGTTGAGCTTCTTCTCGATGCGTGCCGCGCAGGACGCGCAGGTCATGCCGCCGATGGAAAGTTCGACTTCGGAGGCGGCCGCGGCGGGTGCCGGGGTCTTCTCGAGAGCGGTGCTGGTCATACGGAGTCTCCTGGAGGAGGGCCGGAGCTGCGGGCGTCCATATCAGTGGAGCGGCACGATCCGGCGGTACCGGGAACTTGTGTACGGGGGGTGCGGCGGGCGTACGGCTACGGGCGTACCTACGGCTACAGGCGTACCTACGGCCGCGGGCGGGCGTATGGCCACGGGCCTACGGGGCGGGGGTACCTCAGGCGCGGCCGGCGAGCTCGTAGCCCGCCTCGTCCACGGCGGCGCGGACGGCCTCGTCGTCCAGCGGGCCGGTGGAGGTGACGGTCACCAGTCCGGTGGCGGCCACGGCCTTGACGGAGGTCACGCCGGCCAGGGCGGACACCTCCTGCGAGACCGAGCCCTCGCAGTGGCCGCAGGTCATGCCGGTCACGTTGTAGATGGTGGTGATGGAGGTCATGGCACTTCCTTCGGGTCGTCGCGTCTTCGTTCTTCTTCGTGCTGCGTTCGTGAGAACTGTATACCCCCCAGGGGTATTCCGGAAGGCCGGAAAAAGCGCGGGGGCGGCCCCGTGGTGCCGCCCCCCCGGGGTGGTGGGGCGCGCGCGTCCGGCCCGGCGCGCGGCACACGGGGGGGGGCGGCCCGGGGGGCCCCCCCCCCGCGCTTTCGTGGGACGCGCGCGTCAGTACAGGCGCGCCGGCCGGCGCGCAGCGCGAGCGCGCCCGCCCGTCACCGCTGGCTGTTGCGGAAGCCGATGATCACCGCGCCCCACCAGCACGCCTGGGAGACCAGGGCGGTGCCGGCGCCCCAGGCCAGGAAGCGGCGCGGCGGCTGTCCCCCGGGGCGGCGGGCGGCGGCCATGCGACGGTTGAGCAGGCCGGCCTGCAGCCCGTTGAGGGAGAGCGCCAGCACCATCACCAGCTTGATGCGGGTGGGTGTCGAGGAGGTGTCCGGGTGCAGCAATACGCCGCTGCCCACCAGGCCCGCCAGGCCCGCCCAGATCGGCGTGTGCAGCCGGCCCGCACTGTCGAGGGTGTCCATCAGCGACATCCGGCCGGTCAGCCACAGCATGCCGTAGTAGTCGGCGACGAGTACGGCGCCGAAGCCCAGCGCCAGGGTCGCCAGGTGTACGAAGAGCGCCGCGGTGTGCAGCGAGGCGTCCACCCGCAGGTGCCCGGAGACCCAGACGGCCGCGCCCCACGCCGCGCAGACGACCAGCGCGGCCCCCGCGACCGTCCACCACGAGTCGTACACCCCCACGGGCCGGGCGTACCGGGCGCTCCTCGCCCAGCCCGGCGCCGGCCGCGAGTGGGGGAGGTAGGACACCGAGGGGTCGCGGGGCAGGGCGGTGGACACACTTCTCCGATCAAGTAAGGCGAGGCTTACCTCACCAGTGGCGAGTGGTCACTATGACTGGTTGAACCCTTGAACACCACATGCGGCCACTTGTCGTGACCGCCTCGTTGCCGACCCGAGATCGACGGGCGGGGGCGTCTCTGCCACCGGACGACAACGACGAAGCCCCCGACCGGAATCCGGTCGGGGGCTTCGTCTGCCCTGCTGGGCGAGTGCGGAGAACTGAGGCGCGGTGCAACATCGGCTCCCCGACACCGAACCCACCCGTCATCACGACGAGGAACTAAGGCCCGCTTGTGTCCCGGTGCCCTTCTGCGGATGGCAGAGGGGGCACCAGGTGGTCAGGCGCGTGTCCGGCGGGGCAGCAGGAACATCAGGGCCCACATCACTGCCAGGGCTCCGGTGACGTACCAGATGGTGCCCGTGAACGCGCTGGTCACGGTGGTGCCGTGGCTGCCGGCCGGGGCGTGGGTGAAGAACACCACGGAGGCCGCGGCGATGCCAAGGGCGGTGCCGAGTTGCATCGCGGTGTTGAACAGCCCGGACGCGGACCCCGCGTCCTCGTGTCCCACCTGGCCGAGTGCCAGGCCGGCGAGCCCGGCGCCGATCATGCCGAAGCCGGCTCCGAAGAGGACCATCGGGGCAACGGCGGCCGCGAACGGCAGACCCGTGCCCTGGGCGGTGATCAGCAGGTGGTAGCCGACCAGAGTGACCACGACGAGCACGGCACCCGCCTGCGGGACGCGCCGGGCCTGACGCGCCGCCACCTTCGAGGCGAGCATGGCACCGGCCATACCGCCGATCGAGACGGCGATCGACCCCGGAGCGAACTGCGCCGGAGAAAAGCCCAGCCCCTCCTGCATGAACAGGGTCCAGGTCAGGAGGAACACGCCGGAGACCAGTCCGAAGACCAGCTGGGCGGCCAGCCCGCCGGCGAACGCCTTGCCCCGGAACAGGGACAGCGCGACCAGCGCCGAGCCGTCCTTGGAGGTCTTCGCCCGCTGCTGGGCCACGAAAACAGCCAGCACGACAGCGCCCGCGGCCGGCATGGCGAAGCTCCAGGCCGGCCAGTTCCGCTCGCCGCCGACGGTGAGCGGGTAGGCGATCAGCAGGAGCGCGGCACTCGAGAGCGCCATGCCCAGCAGGTCCAGACGGCGGGCCTGCTGGTCACGGGACTCCGGAATGCACCGGAGACCGAGCAGGACGGTGGCCAGGCCGATGGGCAGGTTGATCAGGAAGATCGGCCGCCAGCCGAGGCCGAAGAGGTCGGCACTGGTCAGGACGGCTCCCAGGACAGGGCCGAGGACACCGCCGAGCGACATGATCATCCCGTAGAGGCCGAACGCCTTGGCCCGCGATTCCCCGTCGAAGGTGACGTGGATCGTGGCCAGGACCTGCGGCACCATCGCTGCGGCGGCCGCGCCCTGAAGGGCCCGGGCGGCGATCAGCAGTTCCGGGCTGGTGGCGATGCCGCACAGCAGCGACGCCAGGGTGAACACACCTGTGCCGACGAGGAAGATCCGCTTGCGGCCGTAGAGGTCTCCCAGGCGGCCGCCGGTGATCAGAGCGAGGGCGAAGGTGAGGGTGTACGCGGCCGGGATCCACTGCGTCGCGGCGCTGGATGCACCGGTGTCGGCCTGGACCGACGGCAGCGCGGTGTAGACGATCGAGCCGTCCAGCGCGTTCATCAGCTCCGCGATCAGCACCACGACCAAGGTGATGGTGCGGGCGCGGCCCGGCCCGGCGCCGGAGCGCGGCCGGCCGGAGGTATGGGTGTCGGTGGACACGGAACAACAATTCCTGTTCGCATGGGGGGTAGAGGGGCAAGCCTGGGCATGCCCGTACGCCTGCTGCGAGCAGGAGCGGAAAAGGGTACGACGAAGCCCAGGCCATCGGGTGCACCACCGTCGAGGCATGCGTCGGAAGCCCGCTTCAGCGGACAGCCGGAAAGAGCGCCTCAAGACGAGCGGCTACAGGGCCTGGGAGATAAGTCATCACCTCGTGAAACACAACACGGACGAAGCGCGGACGCGCTTCGCAGTCCTCCAGAGTACGGTCGGCGCCTGCCTGTGCAAACCCATTTTCCGACCGCCCTGTCCTCGCCCGTCCTGCCGTCTCGAAACGAGGTCGACCGCAGTGATCGCGATCGACTTCATGAGGATGCGCAGGATGTGGGTGCTCCAGCAGCCCCGGGCCGCAAGCGGCTGAGCAATCGTTCGCTGTGGTGGCCATAATCCGGGTCGTTGAGAGCGGCGGGCGTGAAATCCGTGTGCAGCAGTCGGCGATCGAGCCGGGCCTCAAGGCAACCGACACAAAGGACACCGTCCTCCGCGATACCGGCGCATTGCCATACGCTGTCATGCACCATGTACCACTCGTCCGGGCCGTCAAGAGGTGCGGTCAGGAAGCCGCAGTCCAGGCAAGGGAACTCGTCCCGCTCGGGGCGACGGCGGCGCCACATGCCCTTACCCGCATGGTGAATACGGGCCATCTTCTTGAGGCCGCCGGACCGCTGCCTCAGGAGACCTACGCCGAGGCGCGGCGCTCCACCTTTCCCTTTTTGATGCAAGAGGTGCACACCTTCATGCGGACAGGCGTGCCGTCCTTGACGGCCCGCACCGACTGGATGTTCGGATTGAATCGGCGACTCGACCGCCCCTTCACGTGCCGAACCTGGGCACGGAGCCCGGCGCGTGCCACACGCTTTCCGAAGCTCGGCTGCTTTCCGCATACATCACATCGACTGGACATTGCATCTCCCGGTCTGCGGCGCATTTGATCACCGCTCGTTCCTTTGCTGGTCACGTGCTTCGCTGAACGAGTCCGACGGCTGCGCCACAGTGCGCAGATCAACGTGTGTGCCCGCCGGTTTTCCTGCCGATAGCGTGCTGACCAGCTCGTGCAAGGGTGTCAGGCGTGTCCGTGGTTACCCGTGGCAATTCCTGAATCCAGGGCGAACTGCATTGCTTTCCGTGCAGATTGCACTTCTGTCGGGGCGCCGTACGGCGTTGCACGACGCCCCGACCCGCAGACCCGCCGTGGGCGTCAGATCCAGCCCCGGGCGGAAGCCGTACGTATCGTCTCGATGCGGTTGCGGGTTCCGACCTTGCGGTTGATCGCGGCCAGGTTGTTGCGGACCGTGCCTGGCGAGAGGTGCAGGACCTCGGCGATTTCTGCGGGGGTGTGCCCCTGCGCGGCCAGGCGGAGGATGCCGATGTCGCGTCGGCTGAGCGGGTTGTCGGGGGCGTGCAGGGCATCGGTGACGAGTTGCGGGTCCAGGATCCGGTCGCCGCGGGCCACCTTGCGGACCGCCTCCGCCAGCTCTTTGACCGACAAGCCTTTGCCCAGGACCCCGTCCACCCCAGTGCTGAGGGCAGCCCTGAGGGAGGCGGCCCGCTCCGGCGCGGTCACGATGATGACGCGGCAGCAGGGCAGGGCGGCCTTGAGCTGTGCTGCGACCGTGACCCCGTCCAGTCCCGGGAGGTCGGCGTCCAGCAGCGCGACGTCCGGGCGGGTGCGCAGTGCGCTCGGCACCACTGCATCGCCCCGCGGTGCCTGCGAGACCACGCGCACGCCGGGTTCGGACGACAGTACGGCGGACAGCGCTTCGCGCGGCAATCGCAGGCCGTCGGCGATCAGCACTCGGATCATGGCGGTGGTTGTTCCTCTTCGAAAGACCTGTCGGCCGGTAGGGCATGGCGGCCAACCAGCCCGGTCCGGAGCGGAGTTCAGCTTGCGGGGCAGCGCTTGGGCAGCAGGAGCATGAGGGCCCACATCGCCAGCAGGGCGCCGATGACGTACCAAATCGTTCCGGTGAATGCTGCGGTGACCGCGGTTCCCCGGCTGCCCGCCGGGGAGTGGGCGAAGAACACCACGGTGGTCAGTGCCGTACCCAGAGCGATGCCGAGCTGGGTCGAGGTGTTGAAGACCCCTGATGCGGAACCGGCGTGGTCGCCGACCACCCGACTGAGCGTCATGTCGGCCAGTGCGGCACCGACCATGCCGAGGCCGAGCCCTACCAGGAGCATCGGCGCCACGGTCAGCGCCAAGGACAGACCGGTGCCCTGGTCCGCGATGATCCACGCATAGCCACCCAGCGAGGCGGCGGCCAGCAGGGCCCCGGCCTGCGGGGCCCTGCGGCCCAGGCGAGCGGCTAGGCTCATCACCAGCCAGGCACCGCCCATTTCGCCGAGGGAGGCCGCCACGAAGCCCAGGGCCGCCTGCCCGGGGGCCAGGGCGAGGCCGTCCTGCATGAACAAGGTCCAGGTCAGGAAGAACACGCCGGACAGCAACCCGAAGACGAACTGCGCGGCCAGGCCGGCGCTGAAGGCCCTGTCCTTGAACAGGGCGATGACGACCAGCGGGGCGCCGCCCCGTACGGTCCTGGTCCGCTGCTGGAGCACGAAGACGGCCAGGGTCCCCAGGCCCGCTGCCGGCATGACCAAAGTCCAGACGGGCCAGTGGTGTTCGCCGCCGACAGTGAGGGGCCAGGCGATCAGCAGCAGGCCCAGGCCGGACAGCGCCACGCCCACGACGTCCAGACGCGGGGCGTCGCGGTCCCGGGACTCGGGGAGGTGGCGTAGTCCGAGGAGCACGGCCGCCAGGCCGATGGGCAGGTTGATCAGGAAGATCGGACGCCATCCGAGGCCGAAGAGGTCAGCGCCGGTGACGACGCCTCCGAGGACCGGTCCGGCGACGCTGCCCAGCGACATGATGGTGCCGTACAGGCTGAACGCCTTGGCCCGGGATCCCTCGTCGAAGGTGACGTGCAAGGTCGCCAGGACCTGCGGGATCATGACCGCCGCGGCACCACCTTGGACGACGCGGGCGGTGATCAGCAGGCCCGGGGTGCCGGCGAGACCGCAGAGCAGCGACGCCGCGGTGAAGACACCGGTTCCGAGCAGGAAGACCCGCTTGCGGCCGTAGAGATCACCGAGACGGCCGCCGGTGATCAGCCCGAGGGCGAAGGTCAGGGCGTAGGCGGCGTGGATCCACTGCACGGCAGCGGCGGAGGCGCCGGTGTCGCCCTGGATGGAAGGCAAGGCCGTGTAGACGACGGAGCCGTCGAGGGCGTTCATCAGCTCGGCGACCAGGACGACGACGAGCGTGATGGTGCGGCCGCGGGATGTGCGGCTCTCGGGGGAGGCGGAGAGGAGCGGGGAATGGTCGGTGTCGGCGGACACGGAGCAGTTCCTGTTCTGGGGGCGGAATGGGAAGAGGGCAGGCCAGGCGTGCCCGTCCCGCTCACTGCGGCGACAGGAAGAAATGGGTACGACGACGCCCAGGCCGATGGGTACGCCGCTGCTGAGGCGACCGCGCGCTGCCGGGGAAGGGCAGGGGGTCAAGCCTCGGGGCAAGCGGCTGTCAGGCCTGGGAGATAAGTCATCACCTCGTGACATGTGCGGCTGGAGCACGTGGCTCCACGGCACCGATCACGCTACTCACGTGGCCGCAGAAGTCGCAATGCATTTGTCTGCCCGCCGGCCGGAGCGGAGGACCGGCACGGCTCTCTCTGCCCGGTGCACGCCCCAGGGTCCGTGCTGTCTATGCGGCCGGCCGCAGCTGCCCGGCCGCCCGCCCGTCCGGAGGCGGTGTGGGAGGTCAGGCGGTTCGCGAGCAGTCCAGGCCGCCACCACTGGATCCCGTACGCCGTGCGCGCGAGTGTGTCCAGCAGGCTCCACTCCGGCAGCCGGCGCAGGATCTCCGCCCCCCAGGTTCAGGTCCGAGGGCGGGACTGCAACCGAAACTGCAACCACGAAACGACGAAGGTCCCGGCCGCTGAGCGGTCGGGACCTTCGTTTGCCCTGCTGGGCGAGTGCGGAGGATACGAGATTCGAACTCGTGAGGGGTTGCCCCCAACACGCTTTCCAAGCGTGCGCCCTAGGCCTCTAGGCGAATCCTCCGCCGCAAACAATACAAGACGCGGAGGGGTGCTCGCGAACACGTGGTCGCGGGGGACGTCCGGAGGGGTCGGGGGTGGCTGAGCACCCCGGGCGATCCGCTAGGCTTGGGGGCAAGCCCCTCACGTGGCGCTATCTGACTGAACTCCCCCAGGGCCGGAAGGCAGCAAGGGTAGGTCGGCTCTGGCGGGTACGTGGGGGGCCCTTGCGTTCCCGGGGTGTTTCCGGGCGCGAGAGCGGTCCCGGGCCGGGTCGCGGGGGGCCTGTGGATGTGAGCGAGGCCACTTGTCAGCGGGGCCCGATATCGTCGTAGGTGTGTCGTCCCTCGCGCTCTACCGCCGCTACCGCCCCGAGTCCTTCGCCGAGGTCATCGGGCAGGAGCATGTCACCACCCCGTTGCAGCAGGCGCTGCGCAACAACAGGGTCAATCACGCGTATCTGTTCAGCGGTCCCCGCGGCTGCGGCAAGACGACGAGCGCGCGCATCCTCGCCCGCTGTCTGAACTGCGAGCAGGGGCCGACGCCCACCCCGTGCGGCGAGTGCCAGTCGTGTCAGGACCTCGCGCGCAACGGGCGCGGTTCGATCGACGTCATCGAGATCGACGCCGCCTCCCACGGTGGCGTGGACGACGCCCGTGAGCTGCGGGAAAAGGCCTTCTTCGGGCCCGCCTCCAGCCGCTACAAGATCTACATCATCGACGAGGCCCACATGGTCACCTCGGCGGGCTTCAACGCCCTGCTGAAGGTGGTCGAGGAGCCGCCGGAGCACCTCAAGTTCATCTTCGCGACCACGGAGCCCGAGAAGGTCATCGGGACCATCCGGTCGCGTACGCACCACTACCCCTTCCGCCTCGTCCCCCCGGGCACGCTGCGTGAGTATCTGGGCGAGGTGTGCGAGCGCGAGGCCATCCCCGTGGAGGACGGGGTGCTGCCGCTGGTCGTGCGGGCGGGCGCCGGTTCCGTGCGTGACTCGATGTCCGTCATGGACCAGCTCCTCGCCGGCGCCGCCGAGGACGGTGTGACATACGCCATGGCGACGTCCCTCCTCGGTTACACGGACGGCTCGCTGCTCGACGCCGTGGTGGACGCCTTCGCCGCGAACGACGGCGCCGCGGCCTTCGAGGTCGTCGACCGCGTCATCGAGGGCGGCAACGACCCCCGCCGCTTCGTCGCCGACCTCCTGGAGCGCCTGCGCGACCTCGTGATCCTCGCCGCCGTGCCCGACGCGGTCGAGAAGGGCCTCATCGACGCTCCCGCCGATCTCGTGGAGCGCATGCAGGCCCAGGCCGGCGTCTTCGGCCCGGGTGAGCTCAGCCGCGCCGCCGACCTGGTCAACGAAGGCCTCACGGAGATGCGGGGCGCGACCTCGCCGCGGCTGCAGCTGGAGCTGATCTGCGCGCGCGTCCTGCTGCCCGCCGCCTACGACGACGAGCGGTCCGTACGGGCCCGGCTCGAAAAGCTGGAGCGGGGCGCGGCCGCGCTCGTCACCGCTCCGATGGTTCCCGCCACGGGTTACGTGCCCGGGCCCGGCGCCCACGCCCCTGACCAGGCCTACGCGCCGCCCGCCGCCGCCCCCGGGCTGTCCGGTCCGGCTGCCGCCCGCGCGGCGGTCTCCGGGGCTCCTGCGCCGGCTGCCGCCGCTCCCGTCCCGGCCGCCGCACAGGCCGTCCCGGCCGCCCCGGTGGCTCCGGCCCCCGCCGCCCCCGTCGCACCGCAGACGCCCCCCGCACCCCCCGCCCCCGCGGCCCCGGCCCCCGAAGCCCCCGCGGCCCGCCCCGCAGGCGCCTGGCCGACGGCTGCCGCGCCCGGTCAGGGCGGCGGCGGAGCCTCCCGCCCCGGCGCCTGGCCCTCCGCCGTGGCCCCCGGCCAGGGCGGCGGCCACCCGGCCCCGGCCCCCGCCGCACCGGCACCCGCCCCCGCGGCCGCACCGGCAGCCGCCGGAGCCGCAGTCGGCGCGGGCGCCCAGCCCACCCCCGTCGGCGACCCCAACCAGGTCCGCCAGATGTGGCCCGCCATCCTGGACGCGGTCAAGAACCGCCGCCGCTTCACCTGGATCGTCCTCAGCCAGAACGCCGAGGTCGTCGGCTTCGACGGCACGACCCTGCAGGTCGGCTTCGCCAACGCCGGCGCGCGCGACAGCTTCGCCAACAGCGGCAGCGAAGAGGTCCTCCGCCAGGCGATCGGCGACGCCTACCAGGGCCAGGTCCAGTGGAAGATCGAGCTCGTCGTCGGCGGTGGGGGCGGTGCCCCCGCAGGCGGCCCCACCGGCAGCTTCGGCGGCGGCTTCAGCGGTGCCGGCTACGCCCCCCAGGCCCCCGCGCACGCCGCTCCCCGAGCGGCCACGGCCCCCGCCCCGGCGGCCCCGCAGCCCCAGGCGAGCCCGCAGCACCAGTACCAGGCGCCCTCGTCCCCCACGCCTCCGCCGCCCCCGCCTGCCCAGGCGTACCGCGAGCCCGAGCCGCCGCCCGTCGCCCCCGAGGACGACATGCCCGCCGAGGACGACCCCGACCTCGACGAGACCGCCCTGACCGGCCACGACCTCATCGTCCGCGAGCTGGGCGCGACCGTCATCGAAGAGATCGCGAACGAGTAAGAACGACGACCAAGCAGCGGCCAAGCAGCGGCCAAGCAGCGACCAAGCAGCGAGCAAGCAGCGGCCAAGCAGCGAGCAAGACGGGCCGCCCGTGAGCCACCCACGGCCCGCCCGCAGGCCTACGCGGGCCGCTCCCGGGCCGACCGCCGCCGGGCCGCGACCCGCCCGACCAGCGACAACACCGCAAACCCCCTGGGTGCGCCGCATGCGCCCCGAGGCGCCCCTGTTCTTCTTCGTCCGGCATGGGGCGCCGGAGGCGGCGACCACGTAGGCTCGGGCTACCGAGACAAACGTCGTCGAAAGCCAGGAGCGAACCCGTGATTCCCGGTGGTGGCCAGCCCAACATGCAGCAGCTCCTCCAGCAGGCGCAGAAGATGCAGCAGGATCTCGCCGCGGCGCAGGAAGAGCTCGCCCGTACGCCCGTCGAGGGCACGTCGGGCGGCGGCCTGGTCAAGGCGACGGTCACCGGCGCCGGCGAGCTCCAGGCCCTGGTGATCGACCCCAAGGCCGTCGACCCCGAGGACACCGAGACCCTCGCCGATCTCATCCTCGCCGCCGTCCGCGACGCCAACGCCTCCGCCCAGCAGCTGCAGCAGCAGAAGCTCGGCCCGCTCGCCCAGGGTCTGGGCGGCGGCAGCGGCATCCCCGGCCTGCCGTTCTGACAAACGCAAAACGCACGAAGAGCAACCCCAAGAAGCAACCCCAGAAGCAAGCGGAACAAACCCAAGAAGGAGCATTCGATCCGTGTATGAAGGCGTGGTCCAGGACCTCATCGACGAGCTGGGCAGGCTGCCCGGCGTCGGTCCCAAGAGCGCGCAGCGGATCGCCTTCCACATCCTCCAGGCCGAGCCGGCCGACGTCCGCCGGCTCGCCCACGCCCTGACCGAGGTCAAGGCCAAGGTCCGCTTCTGCGCGGTCTGCGGCAATGTCGCCCAGGAGGAGCGGTGCCGGGTCTGCCAGGACCCGCGCCGCGACCCCTCGGTGATCTGCGTCGTGGAGGAGTCCAAGGACGTCGTCGCCATCGAGCGGACGAGAGAGTTCCGCGGCCGCTACCACGTCCTCGGCGGGGCCATCAGCCCCATCGAGGGCATCGGTCCCGACGATCTGCGCATCCGAGAGCTGCTCGCCCGGCTCGCGGACGGCACGGTCACCGAGCTGATTCTGGCCACCGACCCCAATCTGGAAGGTGAGGCCACCGCCACGTACCTCGCCCGCATGGTGAAGCCCATGGGGCTCAAGGTCACGCGGCTGGCCAGCGGCCTCCCCGTAGGGGGAGACCTTGAATACGCCGACGAGGTCACGCTCGGGCGTGCCTTCGAAGGGAGACGACTTCTCGATGTCTGACGCAACGCTGCATGACGCCAAGCGCGACCCCGACGACTTCGCGGTATCGGTCGCGGACTCCATCGAGAGCTTCATCGTCGCCGTCGCCGAGGTGTCGCGCGGCGATGAGCCCGACAGCGCCGTGCCCTTCCTGCTGCTGGAGATCTCCCAGCTGCTCCTCACCGGCGGCAGGCTCGGCGCGCACGAGGACTTCCTCCCCGACGAGCGGTACGAGCCCGACGTCGGCCCCGAGCCGGACGTCGACGAGCTGCGGGAGCGCTTCGCCAGGCTCCTCGACCCCGTGGACGTCTACTCCGAGGTCTTCGACCCGTACGTGCCGCGTACGGCCCCCGTCGCCTGCCGCATCTCCGACGACCTCGCCGACATCATCACCGACCTGCGGCACGGCATGGCCCACTACCGGGACGGCCGGGTCAGCGAGGCCCTGTGGTGGTGGCAGTTCTCGTACCTGTCCAACTGGGGCCCGACGGCCTCGGCCGCCCTCCGCGCCCTCCAGTCCCTGGTCGCCCACGTCCGCCTCGACCAGCCCCTGGACGAGCTCGGCGGCCTGGACACCGACTCCGTGGCGACGGAAGAGCGGCTCGCCGAGGAGGCCGGACGCGTGATGGAGGCGGAGATCGCGACCCCGCTGGGGCTGCGCGGGGTCTGACGGGCCCAACTTCGGCCATCGTTGAGAATTCGACGTCCCCGGCCGCCTTCCCCTTCGTAGCCTGCGAGTGGGCCCGGCCCGGTAGCTCCCGCCCCGGTAGCTGCCAGGCCGGTCGCTCACCAACGAGGGAAAACGAGGGGAAGAGGACATGGACGTCACTCCCGGCACCGGAAACCCCGCCGACCACCCCGCCGACCACCCCGCACTCTCCGCCCAGCTGGGCGAAGTCGCCTTCGGCTTCTTCTACGCCTCCGCACTGCGCGCCGTCGCCGTCCACCGCGTCGCCGACCACCTCGCCGACGGCCCGCTGCAGAGCGACGAGCTCGCCCGCCGCGCGGGCCTCCACGGCCCCACCCTCCGCCGCGTGCTGCGCCTGCTCGCCACGCGCGGCATCTTCCAGGAGGACGAGAAGGGCGCCTTCGGCCTCACCCCGGCCGCCGAGCTGCTCCGTACGGACGTGCCCGCCTCGGCGCACACGGGAATGGTGTGGCTCACCGACGAGATCTTCCAGCGATCAGCAGCGGGCCTGGAAGACACCCTCCGTACGGGCATCACGCCGTTCGACACGGCATACGGCATGCCCTTCTTCGACTACCTGCTGACGGACGCCGGCGCTCAGCAGCTCTTCGACACGGGCATGGCGAACATGTCCGGCCCGGAAGACGAACTCATCGCCGACGCGTACGAGTTCCCCGCCACCGGCACGATCGTGGACGTCGGCGGCGGCCGCGGCGGCCTGGTCCGGGCCGTGCTCAGCCGAAATCCCGGGCTGTCGGGCGTGCTGTTCGACCAGGAACAGACGGTGGCCGAGCACCTCTTGGACGAGGGCCCGAGCGCCAAGGAGATCGCCGGCCGTTGGCGGACGGACAGCGGCAGCTTCTTCGAATCCGTGACACCCGGCGGCGACATCTACGTCCTGAAGCACATCCTGCACGACTGGAAGGACGAGGACTGCCTGCGCATCCTGCGCGCCGTCCGCACGGCGATCCCCGCCGGCGGCAGGCTGCTGGCCGTCGACGCGATCCTTCCGCCAGGAAACGAGCCGCACACCGCCAAGGTGCTGGACATCATCATGCTGACCGTCGTGACGGGCCGCGAGCGTACGGAGCAGGAGTTCCGCGACCTGCTCGGCCACGCGGGCTTCAGGGTGGACCGGATCATCTCCACCCCCAACTTCGCCTCGATCATCGAGGCGATTCCGGTCTAACCCCGCCAACCCTGACGCGGCGATAACGTTCCCCCGCACGCGCACGCTCGTGCGGGGGAACGTTGGCCGTTCTGGCTCGTATCCGGCTGGCCGGTCCTAGCCTCTGGCGCAACCATGTCGGTACGGACCGTGAGGTGAACGGCGACGATGCTGCGCAATTCCCGACCCCCCATTGCATGGCGGTACTGCGGCGGCCAGATCAAGATGTGGCGAGGACAAGCGGACGTCACACGCGAGGAGTTGGCGGCAGAGGCCAACTACGACGTCGAGACCGTGAAGTCGATGGAGCAGGGCAGGCGGCGGCCCACGCAGAGACTGCTGATGGTGGCGGACCAGATGTGCGGCGCGAAGGGGATGCTGATCGCGGCGGAGGAGTACCTGCTGCCGGAGAGGGACCTGACGCGCGTACCGGAGTACCTGGCGGCCGAAGCCGAGGCGGTGGCGGTCCACAGCTTCGAGCTCGTGCTCATCCCGGGTTTGCTGCAGACCGAGGAGTACGCGCGAGCGCTCATGGAAGCGCACATGCCCCTTAACCCAGGTGACGAGATCGAGGTCGGCGTTGAGCATCGCCTGCAGCGACAAGAGCGGCTGAACGAAGAGACGGTTCTTTTCAACTTCGTCATCTACGAGGCGGCTCTCCGCACCATGGTGGGCGGGTCGGCGGTGATGAAGGGGCAGTTGCGGCGGCTCCTGCAGGCGGGGGAGCGGCGAAACGTGTTCGTCCAGATCGTGCCGGCCGGGCAGGGCTACTTCCCGGGGATGTACGGCGGATTTACGCTCCTGGAGAGCCCGGAGTGCGAGCACTTCGCCTACGTGGAATGCCACGAGGTCACCTCGCTGGACTCCGAAGCGCAGAGGGTCAGCGCAATGACGAAGCGCTTCGCCATGCTCCGTATGCAGGCTCTGAGCGAGGAAGAGTCCAGGCGGTTCATCGGTACGTTGATGGAGGAGTTGTGAGTAACAGGTTGAGATGGTTCAAGTCCAGCTACAGCCAGGGAACCGCGGATACCAACTGCGTTGAAGTGGCCACCGCGTTGGACGGGATGCAGGTCCGAGACTCGAAGCTCGGGGACGTCGGTGGTCGCCTCTCGATACCGGTCCACGCCTGGGAAGCGTTCATAACCTACGCGTCCGAGGCGGCCGCGGGCTGAGCTTCGGGCGTCGGAGGTCGAGATTCGAGCTCTTTATGCAAGGAATGGGCGGGGAGGTTGAAACCCACCCTCCCACCCATGGCGTGGTGGCGGCAGGGTTCGAACTTGCCTATACCACAAGTGACATGACTTTACGTGATCGGGTCGCGACGATCCGCTGCGGCGGTGTAGCGTGCGCAGCAACAAGCAACCCCCGCCGGTGCTGACAACACCGAACGGGGGTCTGACCATCGAGATCGAAAGCCCGATCCCATGGCTGCAGCCAACCTTAGCGCTGACGCGCCTCCGTACGCTCCCCCCATGGCCCGACCCGGCTTCGGAAAACGCTCCGCACCCGGTCAGGCGCCCCGCCGCGCGGACGACTTCGCCCACCTGCCCGCCCGTGAGGCCTCCATCGCCAGCTACCTGGACCGCCTGCCCGAGGGCGCGGCCATGGACGTGAAAACCCTGGCCAAGGAACTGGCAGCGTACGGCCAGCAGGCCATCCGCACCGCGCTCAACTACCTCGTACGGGCTGGTTACCTGTTCCGCCGCCGCGAGCCGGTGGGGGAGGGCCGTACGCAGTGGGTGTTCCGTACGTACTTCTCGCGGACGCCGCGGAACGACGCGTGGTGGAAGAGGTTTTTGAAGGGCGACGCACCGCCCGAGCAGGTTGACGCCACCCCCGAACCCGTACCCGTACCCGAACCCGTACCTGACCCCGTACCGGCGGCGCAGCCCCCGACCCGCTCCCGCGCGTACAAAACACTCGCGATGCTGGGCCGTACGGGCGATCGCCGCCTGACGCTGTCGGCGTCGGAGTGCGCGCAGTTGGAGCCGCTGGTGGCGGAATGGTTCGCGCGGGGAGCGGGGGAGGCGGACGTCGTCCGCGCCGTGTCGTCGGGCCTGCCGCCGGAAGTCCACTGCGCGGGGGCTTTCGCCCGCCGCCGCCTGATCGACAAGATCCCCCCGGAACCGGTCTACGAGCCCGCTGATCCGTACACCCCGCTTCCCCTGATGGCGGAGTGCGTTGCCTGCGGCGCCCCGGGACGCCCTGAGGCCCTCCCGGACGGCCTGTGCCGCCCCTGCCGCCCACCGTTCCTCCAGCCCGACGCCGGTGACGGGGACGTGGACCCGGCGTACGCGGAGGAAATCCACCGCCGGGCGGCCGGCATCAGGGAGTCCTTGTTCCGGCAGCGACCGGGCGATGCCCTCCGCAGACGCAAGAAGAAATGACCCCTGCCCGAGCTGCGCACGCAGGGGTCACCCCTGCTCGGTCTCGTCGGCGCGACCGTGGGCTTCAAGGACCAATTTTTTGAGTGTCCCTACCTTTTGCAGGGCTTCGGCAGATCGCTCGGGTTCCCATGCAGTCGACCGTAGGACGAGCGCTTCGCATTCGTTGAGAGCGTCCAGCGCGTTGTGCAGTTCGCTTCGTTGAAGGATCAGCATCGTCGTCAGCAGCATCAGCATGCTGACGATCCGGAACTCGTATGCGTTGTCGCGGGTACCGGCTAACAGGTGCCGGTCCAGTTTCAGGGTTCTGCGGGCGAAATCGGTTGCTGCTCTCAGCCGGCCTGCCTCGAACAGGCGGTGGGTGAAGACGCGTAGCGCTTCGGCCAGGGCGGGGGCGTATGTCACGGAACTCCTGGCGGTCAGCTGATTGAGGATGAGCAGGCCCTCATAGCGCGTGCGCAGGGACTCTTCCCTCCGTCCTGCCTCCCACAGCAGGTCGGCGAGGCGGGACAGTGCGCTGACGAGTTCGGGCATGTGTACTGGATCGCCTGCTGCCAATCGCCGCCAGACCGCGACAGCCTCCGTTGCGGGGTTCAGCCCTTCTGCGTGCCGGTCTGCCAAGAGCGAGTAACGAAGGAGGTTGTCCAGCAACAGGGCATATGCGGGCTCAAAGGTGTTCGGCCAGGATTCCGCCAGTTGCCGAAAGATCCCCGTTGCTTCTCTGGCCGTGGCCAGTGCCTCTTCCTTCTCTCCGGCTCTCGCGAGCCGGAGAGCATGGGCGGACAGGAATATGGACAGTTCGTGCATGCGTTCGACAGGTTCGTCCTCCTTCGCTTGCGGCCACACGTCGAGGGCCTTCCGGCTGACAGTCAGAGCCTCGTCCGAGCGCCCTGCGCGTGACAGATAGTCGCTCAGTTCGGAGAGTGCGTTGGCATACTCCTCCTCGTATTCGGCATAGGCATCTTGTGGCCACCTTTCCCAGATCGCGAGTGCTTCGCGCTGAGTGGCTGCCGCCTCCTCGTGCCGTCCGGCACCTGACAAGCAGGAACCGAGTCGAGTCAGCGCGAGGGCGAGCTGAGGCTCGTATTCAGCAGGGTCATCTGCGGCGAGCGGCCGCAGGATGGCCAATGCCTGTTCGGCTGCGATCACTGCATCGTCGTGGCGGCCTGCGGACAACTGTCGTTCCGCTAGGTAGAGGTACATATCGGCTCGCCCGTCCGGGTCCTCAAGGTTGGCGATCAGCTTGGGTACGAGCCGGGCAGTCAGCGCGGCGATGCGCGCGTCGTCGGTGTTCCGCGGGCGTGGAATCTGCTCTGCGGCGCGCAGTAGGACGGTGTGAGGGAGAGTCGCGAGCATCATGTCGGCCACGAAAGCGATGTCGCCTGCGGCGAGTACTAGGTCCTGCCGTGCAAGGAACAGCGGTGCGAGTTCGTCTTCGATGAGGTGGGGCCACCGCCTTGCGGCGGCGACAAGCGTGGAAACGGCCGGCCGGGTCCACCCCGGCGGCCCGCCTTCGCCGGTCAGGAGCCTTCCGACGGCACCCGTGGCCCACGGATCCGGCGTGTAGTCCTCCACCCCGTGCCCAGGCGTGGTCAGCGCGATGAAGTCCTCGGCGAGGACGTCCGGATAGAGGGGCTCCAGCACGGTTCCGGCGTGCGGGGTGGAGGACGGATACGGCACCGCATGGTCCATGAGGAGCCGGGCCGCGTCCCCGTCCGGGCACGCGTCGATCGCTGTCAGGGCCGCGCGGCTGTCCTGATACGTCACGGCACCCGTAAGAGCCGCCGTATAGACGGCTCGGCCGAGCGCGTCCGGGGGCGTCGTGACGCGGCCGTTGGCGTGGAGCGTCTGCCAGTGGTCACGTTCACGGTTCAGGAGGTAGGCGGAGAACTGGGCCGGAGTGTTCAGGCCGGTCTCCGCCTGCTCCGGGTTACGGCGTACGCGGTCGACCTCTGCCAGCGCCGCCATGTGGATGGCGAGGACCGACCGGGAGCCGGAGTCTTTGGACAGTACGACGGGCGGCGGGAAGATACCGGGTGCCCCGGGCGCCTCCAGGGCGGCAGCAAACCGCTCCCGCGCCGCCGCGAAAAGGTCCCCCGCACTCGTGATCGGGTCATCCGCCAGTGTCGGCAGCGGCAATTGGTCCGTCGCCAGGCCCATCCGGTCCAGCCGGTTGGCGAGCGGCTGCCACCACGCCCCCGCGGGCCGGGCCACCAGCAGCACCCGGGCCGGGCGGCCCTCCTGGCGTGCTGCGTCCTGCATGAGCTCCAGCAGGTCGGTGACCGGCCACCGTTCGGCGTAGTCGGCCACCATCAGTACGCCGGTTCCGGCGGCGTCCCTCCGGCACGCCGCGGACCCCACCGGCGCCGGGTCGCTCGCATGTCGCGCCTGCAGTACGTCCCAGCCCGCTTCACAGCTCAGCGTCGCGAACCGCGCCGCCAACCGCGTCTTGCCCTGCCCGCCCGGCCCGTGCAACAGCAGCACCGACACAGACGGCGCGCCGTCACGCCACTCCGCGAGCCGCGCCAGCTCGGCGGACCGCCCCGTAAAGGGGACGACTCCCTGCCGGGCCAGCAGCAGCCGCGCCGGCTGGGCCCGGGCCTCCTCGACCGTCAGCCGGGCAGGGGCCGAGGGGAAGGCGTCCACCCGGTACAGCGGGGACTCCCCGCCGGTGACGGACACATCGCCCGTCACACCCGTCACCTGCACCACGGACCCGTAGACGACCGACCCCGCGACCCACGAGCCGCGGCCGTACGTCTCCGGCCCGGCGGCCGGGCGCCGCCTCGGCCACTTCACGGGCCCTGCTCGATGTCGACATCTCCACCCGCCTCACGGACCTGGTCGACCGGCCCGCCGACCGCGCTGCCGGAAACGGTCTGGCCGTTCCCCGGGGGCGCGGCAGGGCCCGGCACGAGCGGCGTACCCGACGCCGTTCCCGGCCCACCCGTATGCCGGATCCGTACGTTCCCGCACGTGCGGTGGACCTGCGCCACCCCGCCCCCGACCGAGCTGCCGACCACCCCCTGACCGCCCGCCGCTTCCCGCCGCCCGCGGCGCAAACCGGCCACCGCGACCCACAGCCCCGCCAGTCCCACGAACAAACCCAGCACCGTGGCCCACCGCTGCGCCGCGTCCCACCCCGCCAGCGCGAAGTACACCCCGAGCCCCACCACAGCCGCCGCCGCGGCCGCCCCGCCCCACCGTGCCTGCACCTGTCCGGTCATGTACGGCATCGTCCTCGTGGCCGATAAGCGCCGCATCCGGCAAGTGTCGTTTGTGGCCGGGTCGTTACCGCTGGGCGGTGCCGGGCTTCCGCCTTGCGTGCCGAGCCGGGTGCGCGGCCCGGAAGGCGCTGTCAGTACCTTCTTGACCAGCTAGTACGTGCCCAGCTGGAGCCTGGGCGTCAGGAGGAACGGTGAGTGAAGCAACCGTCTCGCGGTTGACGGTCCGCGCTGGTGAGCGGGACCTGTGGCTCTGCTTCGAGCCGTGGGGGACAGAGCACGTCGTTGCGGCCGGGACGGCCGTGGTCGTCGAGTTCCACGGGGCCCGGAGCGTGCTGGAGATGGAGCACCGCCGCGAGGGAATCACCTTCCTCAGCAACGGCCTGCACCCGGACCTCCGGGGCGCGGACGGCTCCGACGTGCTCATCCTCAGCGATGTGATGCCCCCTGCGCCGGACGTCTGCGATGAGACGCTCCGCGGCGTCATGTCCATCCTCCCGCCGGCCCGCCCTGCCGCTGGAACCGCTCCCTGATCGCTGGATCAACCGGCGCGCTCCGCATACTGTCTGCCCTGTTATGTGATCTTGAAGGACCCATATGGGTTCATGGGAGACAGCAAGGTGAACGGCATGGACGAATACCGCGTCACGGGCGTCGCCTGGCGGATCTCCGCGGCCTTCTGGGCCCTCGCCGGGCTCGCCGCCCTGTACTGGGTGACCTTCTCCATGGGCTGGAGCACCTACATCGGCTACTTCGCCGATCTGCCCGATGACGACCGGCTCCTGGCGCGCCACGCAGCGGCGGCGGTGGCGATCCTCTCGTTTCCCCTCATGCTCGGCGCAGTGGCCTTCGCCCACTGGGCCCGTACATGGGTCGCCGACGACGGGCTGCGGACGCGCCGTTTCCGTGGCGTTCACTTCATGCCCTGGCAGGAGATTACGGAGATCGTGATCGACCAGCACGTCTTCTGCAGCGACGGCCCGTACCACAACCTCTACATCCGGGTCCGGCTGCGGAACGGCCGGCGCCGCAAGCTGCCCGCCCTCTCCACCGAGCCGCGGATGTACGCCGTCCACGCAGACATGGTGGCGCGCTGGAAAGCGGCCACCGCGCCCACTGCGGCCACCGGCGCGCCCACCCCGGCCACCGGCGTGGCCACCGCGGCCGCCGGCACCGGCCCCGCCGCCCCGGACCACCCCGCGCCCCGTATGGTGCAGCTCACAAAGTGAGTGGCTCCGGCCGCAGAGGGCAAGAGCGATCATGAGCGGTCCGACGGCGTACCGTTCGCGATCATGACGCGGGCGACACGTCTCAGCATGCGATATCGGCATGGCTGAATCCGGCCGCTCGTTAGACTGAGCCGACCGCATTACACAGAGCTGCGAGGAGCGCACGTGGGCCTTGTCGTGCAGAAGTACGGAGGCTCCTCCGTTGCCGATGCCGAGGGCATCAAGCGGGTTGCCAAGCGAATCGTGGAAGCCAAGAAGAACGGCCACCAGGTGGTCGTCGTGGTTTCCGCGATGGGTGACACGACGGACGAGTTGATCGATCTCGCCGAGCAGGTTTCGCCGATGCCTGCCGGGCGTGAGTTCGACATGCTGCTGACCGCCGGAGAGCGGATCTCCATGGCCCTGCTGGCGATGGCGATCAAAAACCTCGGCCACGCGGCGCAGTCGTTCACCGGCAGCCAGGCCGGTGTCATCACGGACGCGGTCCACGGCAAGGCGCGCATCATCGACGTCACGCCGGGCCGCATCCAGCAGTCGGTGGACTCCGGCAACATCGCGATCGTGGCCGGCTTCCAGGGCGTGTCCCAGGACAGCAAGGACATCACGACCCTGGGCCGCGGCGGCTCCGACACCACCGCCGTCGCCCTGGCCGCCGCGCTGAACGCCGAGGTCTGCGAGATCTACACCGATGTCGACGGCGTCTTCACGGCCGACCCGCGGGTGGTGAAGAAGGCCCGCAAGATCGACTGGATCTCGTTCGAGGACATGCTGGAGCTCGCGAGCTCCGGTTCCAAGGTGCTGCTGCACCGCTGCGTCGAGTACGCACGCCGTTACAACATCCCGATCCACGTGCGCTCGTCCTTCTCGGGGCTCCAGGGCACCTGGGTCAGCAACGAACCGCGAGGGGACCAGCCGATGGAGAACGCGATCATCTCGGGCGTCGCGCACGACACCTCCGAGGCCAAGGTCACGGTCGTCGGGGTGCCGGACAAGCCGGGCGAGGCCGCGACGATCTTCCGGGCGATCGCGGACGCCGAGATCAACATCGACATGGTCGTGCAGAACGTCTCCGCGGCGTCCACCGGCCTGACCGACATCTCCTTCACCCTCCCGAAGACCGAGGGCCGCAAGGCCGTCGAGGCGCTGGAGCGGACGAAGGCGCGCGTGGGCTTCGACTCGCTGCGCTACGACGACCAGATCGCGAAGATCTCGCTGGTCGGCGCGGGGATGAAGACCAACCCGGGCGTCACGGCGACGTTCTTCGAGGCGCTGTCGAACGCCGGGGTGAACATCGAGCTGATCTCGACCTCCGAGATCCGCATCTCGGTCGTCACCCGTGCCGACGACGTGAACGAGGCCGTCCGCGCGGTGCACTCCGCCTTCGGCCTGGACAGCGAGAACGACGAGGCCGTCGTCTACGGAGGCACCGGGCGATGACCTCCGGCCCCGCGGCCCGTACCGGCACCTTCGCGGGTGCCGGGGCGGGCCGTAAGCCGGTGCTCGCCGTCGTCGGCGCCACCGGCGCCGTCGGCACGGTCATGCTGGAGATCCTTTCCACGCGGCAGGACGTGTGGGGCGAGATCCGGCTCGTCGCCTCCCCGCGCTCGGCGGGGCGCCGGCTCACCGTGCGCGGCGAGGAGACCGAGGTCGTCGCGCTGAGCGAGGAGGCGTTCGACGGCGTCGACGTCGCCATGTTCGACGTGCCGGACGAGGTCTCGGCGCAGTGGGCGCCGATCGCCGCCGCCAAGGGCACGGTCGTCGTGGACAACTCCGCGGCCTTCCGGATGGACCCGGACGTGCCGCTGGTGGTGCCCGAGGTGAACGCGCACGCGGCGCGCGTACGGCCGCGCGGCATCATTGCGAGCCCGAACTGCACGACGCTGTCGATGATCGTCGCGGTGGGCGCGCTGCACGCCGAATTCGGCCTCAGCGAACTGGTCGTCTCCTCGTACCAGGCGGCTTCCGGGGCGGGCAAGGCCGGCGTCGACACGCTGCGGGCACAGCTCACCGCGGTGGCCGGCTCCTCGCTGGGGACGCAGCCCGGCGACGTGCGCCGGGCGGTCGGCGACGGGCTCGGCCCCTTCCCCGCGCCCCTCGCGCTGAACGTGGTGCCGTGGGCGGGCTCGCTCCGGGAGGACGGCTGGTCCTCCGAGGAGCTGAAGATCCGGGACGAGTCCCGCAAGATCCTGGGGCTGCCGTCGCTGCGGGTCGCGGCGACGTGCGTACGGGTCCCCGTGATCACCACGCACTCGCTGGCCGTGCACGCGCGGTTCGAGAACGAGGTCACGGTGGAGCAGGCCCACGAGATCCTGGCGAGCGCGCCGGGGGTCGTGCTCGTGGACGACCCCGCCGAGGGGGAGTTCCCCACGCCCGCCGACGCGGTGGGCACCGATCCGACGTGGGTCGGCCGGGTGCGCCGGTCCCCGGACGATCCGCGGGCGCTCGACCTCTTCGTCTGCGGAGACAATCTGCGCAAGGGAGCGGCGCTGAACACGGCTCAGGTCGCCGAATGCGTGGCGGCGGAGCTGACCACTCCCTAATCTGGAGAAGTGGTGAAGGTCTTGCAGGTCCTGTGATCAAGTCGTTGGTCCAGACCTCTTGAACTGGGCAGATGAAGTGTTCGACGATGCGCTCCCCGCCCACTGCAACCGCCAGCGGGCCGGGGGGCGTCTTTGCTGCCGTCTCTCAGGGCGGTAGCAAAACCGGGGCATTGAGGAAGAGCTGGTACGCATGAGGGCATATGACGCATCGTCACGCGGCGCATCGTCAGACGCGGCGCCTCGCGTGTACAACCCTGACGGGGGGAAGCGTGTCCAACAGGCGTGGCAGAGGTCATCAGCATCGCAACCGCCCCGAGGCGCGGCGGCAGTGCACTGCGTCCGCGTTCCCACCCGTCGGGCGGCATGCCGGTGATCGCTCCCTGGCCGACCGCCCGCCCCGCCGCCCAGATCCCGCCCCAGCGGGGGGACGCTGACGAAGCAATGGCAGCGGGCACCACAGTCGACCACCTCACCGAGACCTACAGGGCCCATTACCGGTCCCTGCTCGGCCTTGCCGCGCTGCTCCTCGACGACACCGCCTCCTGCGAGGACGTGGTCCAGGAAGCGTTCATACGCGTGCACTCCGCGCGCGGCCGGGTCCGGGACCCCGAAAAGACCCTCGCCTATCTGAGGCAGACCGTCGTCAATCTGTCCCGCTCCGCGCTCCGCCGCCGGATCCTCGGGCTGAAGCTGCTCTCCAAGCCGATGCCCGACATGGCGAGCGCGGAAGAGGGTGCGTACGAACAGCTGGAGCGCGACCAATTGATCAAAGCGATGCGTGGACTGCAACGCCGCCAGCGGGAAGTCCTCGTCCTCCGCTACTTCGCCGATATGACCGAGGCCCAGGTCGCCGAGACCCTGGGCCTCTCGCTCGGCTCGGTCAAGGCGTACGGGTCGCGGGGCATTGCGGCGCTCCGCGTCGCCATGGAGGCTCCGGTATGACCCGCCCCCCATACGACGGGCCCGGCCCCGCCGACGAGCACGGCGGGGGCATGCACGACACCGGTATGCACGGCAGCGGTATGCGCGGCAGCGATGCGCACGGCAGTGATGTGCACGGAAGCGGCATGGACGAGCAGACGCTCCGGCAGCTGCTGCAGGGCGCCGTCGGGGACATCGAGCCCGCCCCCGACTCGCTGGAGCAGATCCGGCGCGCCGTGCCGGCCCGGCGCACCCGCCGCAGGCAGGCCCTCGTGGGCGCCGCGGCCGCGCTGATCCTCGGCGGCACGGCCCTGCCCGCCGTCGTCCACGTCGCCACCACCGGTGACGCGGTCGAGGACCGCCACGCCAACACGGCCAGCAGCCGTCACACCCCCGAGGAGCCGGACACCGAGCCCGACGGGGTGAGCGACGGCCCCGGGCGCCCCGACGAGGGCGAGGCCCGGAACCACGACGAGAAGCGGGAAGAGCGCAAGGAAGAGGGGAAGAAGGGCAACGAACCGAAGCCCGCCGGTTCCTCCCCCGCAGGCATCCCTCCCGCGCCCACGAACACCTTCGCCGCCGTCTCCCCGACCTGCGACCGGGACCAGCTCGGCAAGGGCAGCGGCACGGTCGGCCCGGCCGGCCGCGACGGACGCGTCTACGGCGCCTTCCGCGTGGTCAACGTCTCCCGCTCCGTCTGCACGGTGGGCGGGCCGGGGACCGTCGCGGCGAGCCCGCGGGGCAGCGCCGAGAGCGGTCGCGTCTCCGTCGTGGACCACACCCCGGGCGACGCCGCGACCGGCCTGCCCGACCCGACGAGCGAGCCCAGCGAGGTCATCCTGCAGCCCGGGCAGGCCTACGAGGTGAAGTTCGCCTGGATCCCGGCCGGCGACGGCGGGAGCAACGGCTGCGCCAAGCCCGGCGGCGGCGCCTCCCCGGCGCCTTCCGCCGGCGGCGGTGCCAGCGCCTCCCCGGCCGGCTCCTCCGCGGCGACCCAGCAGCAGCCGGTCGTGCCGGACTCGCCGCCGCCCACGCCCCCGCCGAGCATCGTCCTCAGCCACACGCCGGACGTGGGCGAGCCCGCGATCGCGGACGCCAAGATCGACGACGCGTGCGCCGGCACCGTCTACCGGACCGGCCCGATCGTCCCGGCGGGCTGAGGCGCCCGGACTGCCGCGTCCTGGTGTGCCACCTCCGGCTGCCTTCTCCAGCCACCGCCGGGGGCGTCCCCACGGCGCCCCGAGAAGCTTCCGCTTCCACCGGGCGGCGAAAACAACGCCCGCCGCAACGGCGCTGCACCGCAGCGGTGAGGGTCCGGCGGAACGGACCGGCACCGCCACCGTCGCGTTGCCGCAATCCCGGCGAAGGCGCCGCGGCAGGGGGCGGTGCCGGTCCCCGCGGCCGTGCCCGTACCGTGGTGGTGTGTATCGGTTCCTGCTGACTCCCCGCTGGTGGGCGATCAACGTCTTCACCGTGGTGGCCATCCCCTTCTGTCTCTTCATGGGCAGCTGGCAGCTCGGCCGCTTCGAAACGCGCGTCGACTCGCACCGCGAGCAGCAGACGCAGGCCGACGACGCCCGCGAGGCCGCGGCCGAGCCGCTGCGCGACCTCCTCCCCGTGACGACCGAGACCTCCGGCCGCAAGGCGACCGCCTCCGGCCGCTACGACGCCGAGCACCAGCTGCTCGTGCCCGAGCGGATGCTGGACGACCGCGAGGGCTTCTACGTGCTGACCCTCCTGCGCACGGACGACGGCAAGGCCCTTCCCGTCGTCCGCGGCTGGCTGCCCGGCGACGCGGACTCCAAGGCCGACACCGCCAAGGTGCCGGCCCCGCCGGCCGGCCACGTGACCGTCACCGGAGCCCTCCAGTCCTCGGAGAGCCCCGGCTCCAAGGGCGTACGGGCCGGGGGCGGCCTGCCCGCCGGCCAGCTCGGCGTGATCAGCGCCGCCTCACTGGTCAACGTCGTGCCGTACGGGGTCCACGACGCGTGGATCACCGCCACGGCGGCGGACGGGGCCATGACCCCGGTGCCCCCGGCCGCCGCCCCGGGCAGCGGCCTGGACCTCAAGGCCTTCCAGAACCTCGGCTACACCGGGGAGTGGTTCGTCTTCGCCGGCTTCGTGCTGTTCATGTGGGCCAGGCTCTTCCGCCGAGAGGCGGAGGCCGCACGGGACCGGGCCCTCGGCATCACTCCGGAGCAGGCTCCGGGCGGGACGGCTCCGGACGGGCAGGCTCCGGACGATTCCGGGCCGGACGGCCCAGGTGACGCTCCGCAAAAGCGATCTCCAGCCGGAGCTGCTTGATCCGCTCCTCCACCACCAGGGAGCCGTGCCCCGCGTCGTAGCGGTACACCTCCAGGGGGTGGCCGCGCTGCTCCAGCCGCTCCACGTAGTTCTCGATCTGGCGGATCGGGCACCGCGGGTCGTTCATGCCCGCGGAGATGTAGACCGGCGCCCGCACCTGCTCGACGTACGTCAGCGGTGACGAGGCCGCGTAGCGCTCCGGCACCTCCTCCGGAGTGCCGCCCAGCAGCGTGCGGTCCAGGGCCTTCAGGGCCTCCATCTCGTCGTGATAGGCCGTCACGTAGTCCGCGACGGGCACGCCGGCCAGGCCCAGCGCCCAGGCCTCCGGCTGGGTGCCCAGGCCGAGCAGCGTCAGATAGCCGCCCCACGACCCGCCCGCCAGCACCAGCCGCTCGGGGTCTGCGATCCCCGCGGAGACCGTCCAGTCCCGGACGGCCGCGATGTCCTCCAGCTCGATGAGGCCCACCCGGTGCTTGAGCGCGTCCGTCCATGCCCGGCCGTAGCCCGTCGAGCCCCGGTAGTTGACGCGGACGACCGCGTAGCCGTGGTCCACCCAGGCCGCGGGGCCCGCGGCGAAGGCGTCGCTGTCGTGCCACGTCGGGCCGCCGTGGATGTCGAAGACCGCCGGGAAGGGGCCGTCGCCCTCCGGCTTCTGGATCAGGGCGTGCACCTTGCCGCCGGGACCCTCCACCCACACGTCCTCGACCGGCACGGAGCCCGGAGCCCGGCCGACCCCGCCCGGCAGCGCCGGCGGATCCAGCACGACCTGCCCCGTCGTGGACCGCACCGCCGACGGCTCGGCGGCCGAGGACCACAGGAACTCCACGCTCCCGTCCGGCCGCGGCAGCGCGCCCGACACCGTGCCCGCCGGGGTGTCGAGGCGGGTCAGCGAGCCCTCGGCCAGGTCGTAGCGGAACAGCTCGCTGCGGGCCTGGAAGCTGTGCTCGATCAGCAGCGCCGAACCGTCCGGATACCAGCCGGCGTCCAGGTCGCCCGGCAGGTCGACGGCCAGCGCCGTCTCCTCGCCCGTCGCGGCGTCCCACAGCATCGGCTCCCAGCGGCCCCGCCGCTGGTGCCCCACGAGCAGCCGGGAATCCCCGGCCACCGGCGCGAAGCCCATCACCGCCAGGCCCAGCTCCTCCGTGCCGCCCCGCGTGTCGTCCAGCTCGGCGACGGCGCTGCCGTCCGGCCGCACGATCCGGACGGCCGAGTGCATCGCATCGCCGTGCTCCGTGTGCTCGATCGCGATCAGAGTGCCGTCGTACGACATGCCGCCGACACCCGCCGACTCCGCGTGCCGGTAGATCTCCACGGGCGCGGCACCCGGCCGCGCCACGTGGACCGTGGACCCGCCCTTGTCCGTGGAGCGGCCGACCACGGCCGTGCCGTCCCTGCCCAGGGCCAGTCCGGCCGGATAGGAGGGTTCCAGGCCGGGCGTGGCGGGCTCGTCGGGACCGCCGTGGAAGGGCTGGCGCATCCACACGCCGAACTCGTCCCCGTCCGTGTCGGCGAACCACCAGATCCACTCGCCGTCGGGCGGGAGCACCCCGCCCGTCGTCCCGTTCGGCCGGTCGGTCACCTGCCGCTGCCCGCCCGTCGCCCTGTCCCACGCGTACACCTCGAAGGTGCCCGTCACGTTCGACACGAACAGCGCGCGGTCGGGGGCGTCCTTCGCCCATCTCGGCAGCCCGACCCGCGGCGCCCGGAAGCGCTTCTCCCAGTCCGGCATGGCGCCCGGCACGGCCGCGCCGGGCCTCTCGTCATTCAGCTCGGCCCCGTTGCTCTCAGTCATGGACCCATTCTGCGCCGGAGCGCGGGCCGGGCGTCCAGACGAGCCCCAGCCTGTGGAAAACTCCCATTCCGCTTAGGCGTTGCCGCAGGTTCAGGACCGGTCTCCCGGTACCGGGCGCAGGCCCAGCCGGTCGCCCGTGTCGTCGTCGAAGTCGGCCAGGAAACCGGCCAGCAGGTCCGTGAGGTGGTTCAGGCACCGCGCGCCGAACAGCACCGGCTGGTAGCCCGAGACCCGGTAGGGAGTCGCGACGACCGCGTGCACGTCCAGCTCCCGGACCTCGCACCGGTCCAGCCGCGCGAGCTCGCCGTACGAGGACAGCAGCGCCGCGCCGTAGGCCTTGGGCGGGCCCGCCCAAGGCCCGCTCCCCGATCCGCTCCCCGATCCGTTCCCCGACCAATTCCCCGATCCGTTCCCCGGTCCGGGACTCGCCATCACGCCGAACTCGAGCGTGAACCAGTACACCCGGCTGATCAGATCAAGAGCCTCGGGCGTTTCGAGGCGCATCGCCGTACGCCCGAACATGCGGTACAGCTCCGCGAACCGGGGCGATGCGAGATGGATGCCATGCCCGAACACGTCGTGGATCACGTCCGGTTCGGGCGTGTACAGCGGCACCGACGGATGGCGGACGAACTGCACGGCGTGGAAATAGCCGTCCGCCATCGCTCCCAGGAAGCGCCGGTTCTCCACGAAACCACCCGCGAGTGTGAACGCGAACCCGGTCAGCGGCTTCAGCCGCTCGCTGACCTCCGCGTGCTGCGGTACGTGATCGGCCGGGATCGGTGCCGCCTCCACGGCGTCCAGGACCTCCCGGCAGGCGTACGCCCGGTGCGCCCCGCCCAGCGCGCCGTGGACCGTGCGCCAGGTCGCGTGTTCGGCCTCGGTGTACTCCACGGCCGGGGAGGGGGCGCCGACGCGGTGCCCGCGGGCGAGCCGCGCCACGGCGTTCCGCCGCCGCAGATACAGGCTGTCGCTCCGTCCCGGGTGCTGCGCCGCCGTGCCGAGCCGGCCCTCGGGCGTCACCGGCGTGCGTGACCAGACATGACTCATGACACACAAAGTGCCCAGAGGGCATCAGAGAGTAACCCGCGCCCTGTCGGATCGCGGCTTGAGATGCGCCGGGCCCGTACCGGTGCCAGCGTGGACTGTGGGCCGCCCTGCGTACAGGAGGTTTGTCATGACGACCAAGACGGCGTGGAACGCCCAGATCGACATCACTGAAGAAGGCCGCAAGGTCACCGCCGACGCCACGCTGATCGGCAAGGGCGGGCAACGGCAACTGGTGGGGCACGGCGTCGCCCGGTGCAATCCGGCCGACCAGAACGACCCCGCCATCGGCGACGAACTCGCAGCGGCCCGCGCTCTCGCGGACCTCACCAACAAGCTGCTCGACAATGCCGCGCACGACATCGAGTCGCACACGCATCAACCGGTCAAGGGATCTCTCGCCTCCTGAATTGTCCCGGCTGAACCACCCGGACGTCCCGACTGAACCATCCCGACGCCGATTTCGGCGTGGCGTCCGACCTTGATCCCGCCTATCCCAGGCTTTACTACAAGGGAGATGGCCAATCACGAGACAGAACGACGCGCTTCCGGGCGGCGTGGTCTGCTGACGGGGCTCGCCGGGCTCGCAGCCGGGGCCACGCTCGGGGCCGGCCGGCCCTCCGCACCCGCGCCCCCGGGCGTCGTCCTCCTCGGCGCGTACACGTCCGACCTGGGCGGAGGCGGCGCCTCGGGGGCCGCCGGCTCCGGGCCCAGCACCAGCACCGGCCTTGGCGTCGGCATCGGCCTCGCCTCGTACGACCGGAAGACAGGGCGGATGACCGCGGCGGGGGTGATCGAGGGGGTGGCCGATCCGTCCTACCTGGCGCTGCACCCGCGCGGCCACACCCTCTACGCCGTCAACGAGCGGCAGAACGGCACGGTGACGGCCGTCCGGCTGGCCGACCGCCGGATCCTGGGGACGCGGACCACCGGCGGTGCCCTGCCGTGCCATGTATCGGTCCACCCGAGCGGCCGCTGGCTGCTGACCGCCAACTACCTCTCGGGCAGCGTGGCCGTTCACCCGATCGACGCAACGGGCGCCCTGGCCGAACCGTCCGACGTGGTCGCGCACCTCGTCCCCCCGCCCGGCCCGGACCAGGAGAGCGCGCACGCCCACCAGATCATCACCAGCCCCGACGGCCGTTTCGTACTCGCGGTGGATCTCGGCAACGATACGGTGTACACGTATCGCCTCGACCCAACCTCCGGGCGACTCACGCGAATTACCCATGTGAGCCTCGCTCCGGGAGCGGGCCCGCGCCATCTGACCTTCCACCCCCGCGGCAAGTTCGCATACGTGGCGAACGAACTCGACAACACGGTCGTCGTCTGTGCCTACGATCCGTCGACGGGTGATCTCAGCCCCGGGCCCGCGCGCCCCACCGGCTCCGGCACCGGCGGCGCCAGGAACTATCCGGCGCACATCCTGGTCGGAAAGTCGGGCCGTTTCGCTTACCTCGCCAACCGGGGTCACAACAGCATCGCCCGCTATGCCGTCGAGGCGTCCGGCGCGAGGCTGCGCCTGCTGAACACCGTTCCGGTACGCGGTGACTTCCCGCGCCACATCGCCTTCTCCCCCGACGAGCGCCTGCTCTTCGCGGCGAACCAGCGATCAGGCTCCGTGACGGTGTTCCGGGCGGATCCGGGCAGCGGCCGTCTGACTCCTTCCGGAGCCCCGTACCCCGCCCCGGGGGCCGCCTGCGCCCTGGTTCGCTTTTGACATTGTTTACCCCCTTTTTAGTCGGTGACGAGAACTCGACTGACGACTTGTCGTCATGGGTTCTCATGGACCGACGCGGCGCGTCCGGGCCAGAGTTGATCACCAGGGAGTGGCGGCCCGGCCTGCCGCCGCGCAACGGGGGGATCTCATGTGGAGTACGCGTTTCCTACTGCCTCTCCTCATTCCGCTTGCGCTGACGCGCCCGTAACAGCAGGCCGGCGGAACAGAGCAGGTCGGTGATACTCCCACCTGCCGCAGCCCGCCGCCACGCCGGCCCGCCCGGGACACGGGGAAACCCCGGGGTACGCGGAAATGCGAGGCGATCAATGATCTATCAGAGCACTCACGAAATGATTCTGGACGACGTTTTTCTCGACCTGTCCGGCTTCATATCAGGGGTCAATCTCCTGCTCAAGGTCGAAGGCTTCAACCCGGCCGGTTCCATCAAGATGAAAGCCGCTGTCGGCCTGCTGGAGGATGCGGAGCACCGGGGTCTCCTGACGCCCGGCGGGCACGTCATCGAATCCTCCTCCGGCAATCTCGGCATCGCGCTGAGCTCGGTGTGCGCCGCCCGCGGCTACCGCTTCACCTGCGTGGTCGACCCCAACACGTCCGCCCACAGCATCGCGCTGATGCAGGCCTACGGGGCGGAGGTCGTATCCGTCGACCGGCGGGACAGCAACGGGGGCTACCTGCAGTCCCGCATCGACTACATCCACCGGCGCATCGCCGACGATCCCTCACTCGTCTGGCCCAACCAGTACGCGAACCCGGCCAACCCCAGGGCGCATTACGAGCGCACGGCGGCCGCAATCGTCAAGCAGGGGTTCGACGTCGACTATCTCTTCGTCGGAGCCGGAACCACCGGGACACTGATGGGCTGCATCGCGTACTTCCGGGAGAACTCCCCGCAGACGAAGGTGATCGCCGTCGACACCGTCGGTTCCGTCACCTTCGGAAACCCGCCCGGAAGGCGCCACATACCGGGGCTGGGCACCAGCCGGCGGCCCGAGATCCTCGACCCGGAACGGATCGAGCACATCGAGCACGTGGCCATGGTTCCCGAGATCGAAGCCGTCCGCATGTGCCGCCTGCTGGCGGCGCAGCGCGGCATCGCGGCCGGTGGCTCGACCGGGTCGGTACTGGCCGCTGTCGAGCGTCAGCGGACGGAAATCCCTTCCGGGGCACGGGTCGTGGCGATCGCGCCCGACCTCGGTGACCGGTATCTGAGCACCATCTACGACGACGCGTGGGTGCAGGAACGGTTCGGGCAACGGGTTCCGGCGTAGTCGTGATTCACGAAGCCCGAAGCCCGAAGCCCGAAGCCCGAAGTCTGAAGCCCGAAGTATGAATTCTGAAATCTGAATTCTGAAGTCCGAGCCTGAAGCCTGAAGACCTCATTCCTGAATTTCTGAAGGGACAGCGATGTTCGAGTTCAGCGTCATCGGCGGAAAGACCGCCCGAGACATCATCGGCCGCACACGGCAGCAGATCGTGTCGGAGGTGCGCGACACCTACCTGACCCACCACGCGGGCGAGTCGGTCAACCCCAACAGCTATTTCCTGCGCTTCCCCGACAAGCCCGACAGCCGCATCATCGCGCTGCCCGCCTACCTGGGCGGCAAGTCCGATGTCGCGGGCATCAAGTGGATCAGCAGTTTCCCGGCCAACATCACCAAGGGGTTCCCGCGCGCCTCCGCGGCCCTCCTGCTCAACGACTACGAGACCGGTTACCCCTTCGCCTGCCTGGAGGCCTCCCAGATCAGCGCGGCGCGTACCGCCGCCTCCGCCGTCCTGGCGGCGGAACAGCTGACCGGCGGACGCACCGCCAAGCGGCTGACCATCGTCGGCGCGGGCATCATCGCCCGCAACATCCTGGAGTTCTTCACCGCCCAGGAGTGGTCCGTGGACGAGCTGGTCATCCACGACCGGCTGCCCGAGTACAGCAAGGCCTTCGCCGAGTACGCCACCTCCTCGCTGGGCCACCGGACCACCACCGAGGACGACCTGACGGCCGCCCTGACCGGCTCCGACCTCGTGGTCCTCGCCACCACGGCCGGCGAGCCGTACATCACGGACCCCGCGGCCTTCGCCGCCGGCCAGGTCGTCCTGAACGTCTCGCTGCGCGACATCGGCCCGGAGATCATCCTGGGGGCGCAGAACATCCTCGACGACGTCGAGCACTGCATGACCGCCAACACCTCGCCGCACCTGGCCGAGCAGAAGTACGGACACCGCGACTTCATCGACGGCACGCTCGCGGACGTCATCCGCGGCGACGTCCGGCCCGTCAAGGACCGTCCGGTGATCTTCTCCCCGTTCGGGCTGGGCGTCCTCGACCTCGCCGTCGGCATGCACGTCTACCGCACGGCGCGGGAGAGCGGCGAGGCCGTCGACGTGCCGGACTTCTTCGGTGAGACCCGTCGGTGGTGACGATGACTTCTTCCACGACTTCTTCCACGACCTCTTCCACGACCTCTTCCCTGACGTCTTCCACGACCCCTTCCGCGACCTCTTTGTCCATGGAACCCGGTGTCTGCATCATCGGTTTCGGCTCCCGGGGCCTCGGCGTCCTGGAGCGGATCGTCACCCTGACCTCGGCCCCCGAATGGGGCGGCAGGCCCTTCACCGTCGACATCGTCGATCCGCGGTGCGACGCCATTGGTATTCACGACCCGGCCCAGCCGGATTACCTGTTGCTCAACACCACATGCAGGCAGGTCTCGCCGTTCCCCGAGGAGGCGACGGTCGGCGACACCGTCGCCGACCGTGGGCCCAACCTGTACGAGTGGGTCCGTGAACGCGGCCTCCGGATGGCCGAGGACGGCTACACGCTCGGCTCCGCAGGCCGCGAGATACGCGCGGACGACTACCTTCCGCGGCGCATCCTCGGCGAGTACCTCTCGTGGTTCCTCCGGCGTGTCGTGGACCGCGCGCCCGACCACCTGGTGATCCGGTTCCACCGGACCGAGGCCGTGGAACTCACGGCCCTGCCCGACGGCAGCCGCCGTATCGTCCTCGACGACGGCGGCGTCCTGTCCGCCCCGTACGTCTTCCTCACCACCGGACACACCCCGCCGGCCGCCCTGCCCGAGCAGGACCGGCCGCTGGGGGAGCACCGCAGGATCCGCGAGATCTACCCGCCGGTGAGCCGGTTCGCCGGCATCCGGCCCGGACAGACGGTCGCCCTCGCGGGCACCGGCCTGTCCGGCATGGACGCCCTCGCGGCGCTCACCCTCGGCCGGGGCGGCAGGTACACCACCACCGACGGGACGCTGCAGTACGTCCCGAGCGGAGCCGAGCCCCGCATCCTGCTGTACTCCCGTACGGGGCTGCCCTTCCGCGCCCGCCCGCGGGCCAACCGCCAGGGCCGGCTGTACGAGCCCCTGGTGTTCACGGCGGAGGCCGTCGACCGCCTGCGGGCCGACGCTCCCGAGGGCGGCCTGAGCCTCCACGGCGACCTGCTGCCGCTCATCCGCACCGAGATGCGCATAGCCTTCCACCTCCGCTGCGCCGGACTGGTCGGTGGCGACGGGGGCCGGGCGGCCGAGGACGGGGCGGCCGAGGCTCGTACGGCTGAGGACCGTAGGGGGGCGGAGGACCGTACGGCTGAGGACCGTACGGCGGACGCCCTCCGCGAGGCCGTGGCGGCCGGACGCCTCGACTCCGAGCTGGACAGGCTGGACGCCGAGCACCGCACCGCCTTCGGGCTCCTGGACCCGGAGGAACTGCTCTTCCCCGAACCGGGCGACCTCTCCGGCAGCCGCGCCTACCAGGACTGGTACGGCGCCCGCCTCGCGGAAGACCTGGAGCAGGCCGAGCGGGGCCTGGCCGGCAGCCCGGTCAAGGCCGCGCTGGAGGTGCTCCGCGACCGCCGTGAGCTGATCCGCAGGGCCGTCGACTTCGCGGGGCTCGACGAGAAGTCCCACGACGAGTTCTACGGGTCCTTCACCGCCGTACTGAACCGGTCCGTGACCGGCCCCCAGCTGGACCGGCACCAGGAGCTGCTCGCCCTGCTGCGGGCCGGGGTGGCCGCCGTCCCGTTCGGCCCCGAGCCGGAGGTGGCCTGGGACGAGGCGGGCGGGTGCTGGCGGCTGTCCTCCACCCGCCTGGCCGAGCCGTACTCCGCCACCGCCGACTGGCTCTGCCACGCCACGTCCGGTCAGCCGGACGTCGAGCGCACGGGCAGCCGGCTGCTCGCCGGCCTGGTCCGCACGGGCGTCATCCGCCGGCACCGCTCCGCCGTGGCGAACAGCCGGGGCGTGGACCTCACGCGCGGCCTGCACCCGGTCGGCGGCGACGGCGCGGCGGACGAACGCATGTGGGTGCTCGGCCCGCTGTCCGAAGGCACCACGTTCTACAACCACTACGTGCCGTCGCCGGGCGGGTTCTCGCGGGCGCTGAGTGACGCTCACAGGAGCGTGGTGGAGATGCTCGCGGCGGCGGGTGAGGCGGCGGGCGCGGCGGCGAGTGAAGCGGAGGGCGAGGCAGGGAGCGGGGCAGGGGGCGAGACGGAGGGCTCTATTGCGGCAGAGGTGTCCGAAAAGGAGTCACCCACAGAGACGCCATCCGCAAAGGTGGCTCTGTGAACGCTGCTCTCGCAACCCTCCCCATCCTCGTCACGCTGGGACTCCTCGCCTTCGGGGTACGCGCCCTCTACGCGGCCCTGTCGGCCCTGGCGACCGCAATCGTCATCACGGCCACCTCCTTCCGTACGCCGCTCGGTGAACTCGGCCACGCCGAACAGCACATGCTGCCGACGATCGTCGAACTGGCCGCGATCCTCTTCGGCGGCATCCTGCTCAGCGAGCTGATGACCCGTACCGGCGCACAGTCGCGCCTGGGCAACTGGATAGGCAGCGCCTGCAGTTCGCCCAGCCGTGCAGTGCTGCTCGTCATGCTTGGAGTGACGCCTTTCGCCGAGTCCCTCACCGGATTCGGCATCGGCGTCATCGTGGCCATTCCCCTCCTGCGCCAACTGGGCCTGCCGCCGGCGAAGGCCGCGGTGGTCGGCCTGCTGGGACTGGTGACGGTGCCCTGGGGGTCACTGGCGCCGGGCAGCCTGGTCGCGGCGGAGCTCGGAGGGGTCGATTTCCAGCAACTGGGCATCGACTCCGCCTTCCTCTCCGCGCCGGTCTTCCTCATCACCGGATCGGCCGCACTGATCGTCGCGCTCGGCGTGCGCCGTGCCGTGGCCTCGGCCGGTGACCTGATCCTGGCCGTGGCGGCCCTCTGGGGCACCGTCTGGGCCGTCAACACCTTCATCGGCGTGCCGCTGGCGGGCGTCCTCGGCGGACTCGTCACCATGGTCGTCCTGCTGCTGGTCTCGCGGCTGCTGGAGCAGGCCGGCGCGGGCGCGCAGCGGGAGTCCATAGGCCGCACCCTCTCCCCGTACGGCTTCCTCGTCGCCGGCCTCCTGGTGAGCCGGCTGGTCCTGGAGTCGGCGGGCGTCAAGGAAGGCTGGTGGACGGTCGTCGCCGGCCCCGGCGGCTGGCTGCTCCTGACCGCCGTCCTCACGCCGAAGCTGCTGGGGGCCGGTGAGCCCGTGCTGGGCACGGCCGCTCGCGCGGCGCTCGGCCGCTGGTGGCAGGTGACCCTGACGACGGTCGTGTTCCTGACCCTGGGCACCCTGCTCACCGTCACCGGCATGAGCCAGGAGCTCGCCGAGGCCTGCGCCTCGATCGGCTCCTCGTATCTCGTGCTCGCGCCCTGGATCGGCGCCATCGGCGGCTTCCTCGCCGGCTCCAACACGGGCGCCAACGCGATGTTCGCCGCCAGCCAGGCCAACACCGCCGAGGCCCTCGGCTACTCCACCGGCCACCTTGTGGCGGTGCAGAACGTGAGCGCGGCGCTCGCCTCGGGCGCCTCCAGTGCCCGCGTCGTCCTGGCGGCACAGCTGGCGGAGAACGCGCCGGGGCCGGCGGCCGCGGCGGTCGTGCCGGCCCGGGAGTCCGTATCCGCATCGGGGGGCCGCACGGCGACGCCGGTGCTGCAGGCCCCGGCGGAAGCGGAGACGGCGACGAGCCGCCCGGTCGACACGCGGTGGGTCCTGCGCACGGTGCTGTCGGTGCATGCGCTCGTGTTCCTGACGACGGGTGCGATAGCGGTCGTGTGGCAGTGACGGAGGAACGGAAGACGTAAGAGACGTAAGAAGCGCCGCAGAGCGAGTGAACGGCGAAACCAGAAGCACAGCGAATCCAGAAGCACAGCGAAACCAGAAGCACGGCACGACGAAAGAACCGCAGAACGATAGAACCGCAGAGCGAAAGAACGGAAGCACTGGAATGAAGCCCCCGGTAGTCCTGATAGCTGACCCACTCTCGCCCGCGGCGATCGACGCCCTGGGCGAAGGCGTTGAGATCCGCCATGTCGACGGTACGGACCGGGCCGCGCTGCTGGCAGCCGTCCGGGACGCCGATGCCCTGCTCGTCCGCAGCGGCACCCGCGCCGACGCCGAGGTCATCGACGCCGCGCCCCGCCTCAAGGTCATCGGCCGGGCGGGCGTCGGTCTCGACAACGTCGACGTCGACGCGGCCACCCGCGCGGGCGTCCTCGTGGCCAACACGCCCACGGCCAACATCGTCAGCGCCGCGGAGATGACCTGCGCCCTGCTGCTGGCGGCGGCCCGCAACGTCCCGCAGGCCGACCATGCCCTGAAGCAGGGCTCCTGGGAGCGCAGCCGCTTCACGGGCGTGGAACTCTCGGGCAAGGTGCTCGGCATCGTGGGCCTGGGCCGCATCGGCGTGCTGGTGGCCGAGCGGCTGACGGCCTTCGGCATGAAGGTCATCGCCTACGACCCGTACGTGGTGGGGGAGCGCGCCACGGAACTCGGCATCGAGCTGACCGACCTCGACGGCCTCCTCACCCGCGCCGACTTCGTGACGGTCCACCTTCCCCGTACCCCCGAGACGACCGGCCTCATCGGTCACCGGGAACTCCGCAAGGCCAAGCCCACCGCGTACTTCGTCAACGTCGCCCGCGGCGGCATCATCGACGAGGCCGCCCTGACCGACGCCCTGCGCACCGGCCGCATAGCCGGTGCGGCCCTGGACGTCTTCGAGAACGAGCCTCCCGCGGGCTCCCCTCTCCTCGCCCTGGACAACGTGGTGGTCACCCCGCACCTGGGCGCCTCGACCCGAGAGGCCCAGGAGAAGGCGGGCACGCAAGTGGCGAGGTCGGTGTCCCTGGCCCTGAAGGGCGCCCCGGTCCCGGACGCGGTGAACACCCCGCTGAACACCCCGCGCCCCTTCGCCGAGGCGCTCAGCTGACGCCCGACGACGCGAACGGGCCCGGCTCCGACGGAGCCGGGCCCGTTCGCGTGGGGCCGTGCCTCAAGCCGGCGACTGCTACTTCGGGACGGTCCAGAGCTGGCGCTTGTAGGTGTTGGCGGCGTGCAGCTGGATCTTGGTGCCGTTGGCGGTGCTGCCGCCGGTCACGTCGAGGACCTTGCCGGAAGCGACGTGCACGATCTGCCCCTTCTCGTTGACCGACCAGCGCTGCGAGGCGCCGCCGTTGCAGTCGAAGAGCTCGATCTTGTTGCCGTCGGCGCTCGCGTTGCGCGCGTTGTCCAGGCACTTGCCCAGCGCGCGGAACGTGCCGTCCTTGCCCAGGATCCAGGACTGCGCCACCGACCCGTTGCAGGAGTAGAGCTGGATCTGGGTGCCGTTGACCGCCTTCCCGCCCTTGACGTCGAGGCACTTGCCGCCGAGGCCGGTCACCTTGCCCTGGGGCGGAACGGCCACGCCGGCGCCGGCGGCGAGGTAGCGCAGGCCCTGCGCGTCGAACTGCTGGACGTAGGTGCCCACACGACCGTCCTGGTAGCCGTGGTTCGCGGTGCACATCACCGGCTTCTCGCCGGAGTCCTTGCCCGTGGCGCAGTCGCCGCGCGTCGCGCTGCGGTCCGCGTGCGTCAGGCCCATGGTGTGGCCGAGCTCGTGGCTGATGTGGTTGCGCATGAACGTCTCGCCCCAGGACGGGGCGGGCTTGCCGTCCTTGGTGAAGAACTCGCTGTCGATGTAGGCGTGCCCGCTGGTCACGGTGCCCGGGATCGACGAGGAGATGAGACCGCAGCTCAGATTGGGGGTCCCCGAGCCGTCACGGACGATCTTCCAGCCGGTCTGGCCGTTGTCCGCCGGCGGCACGCACGGGCGCTTGAGCACCCCGATGACGATCTCGCCCTTGGGCCGGGAGTAGTTCCAGCCGACGGGGGCGGTGTCGACGGAGACGGGCAGGTTGGTGATGCGCTTCAGGTCGGCTGCGGACGCCTTCACGTAGCGGCCCAGCCAGTCCACGGACTGCTGGTCGTAGAACTTGATCGTGTAGCCGGTCGGCAGGGACTTGGTCATGCCGTTGGCCAGCTTCCACCCCTCGCCCTGCGGTGCCGCGGCCACCGCCGCCCTCGTGTGCGCGGGTGCCGTGCCCGGCGACATCACACCGTTGTCGAAGACGGTCCCGTCGGTCGCGGAGACACCGGAATCCACCTGGCCGGACGGCTCGTTCGCCGGTGCCGCGGCCGTCTCCGTGGTGGTGCTCTCGGAGCTCCCGGAGCCCTCAGTGCCAAAGGCACCGGGCGAGAACTGCACGGTCACCGCGATTGCCGCCACGGCACCCGCGGCGGCGACGGCTATTCGGCGCTTACCGGTAAGTCGCATGTTCTGATCGGCCTTTCCCCGTTGCTTCACTGGTCGCCCCGGCCGGTGACCGCTCCGTCCGCCAGGGGCGCTGCGATCCTAGGCGGCCCGGCAACCACAGCGATCACCCAGCCGGGCCGGCCGTCGAAGCCATTGCCTCCGGCACAGACAAAAGGGACGCCTACCGCCGTCGCGGGCTCCCCGCTCTACATGCACACCGTTGTGTCGCGGCTCACATGCGGGGAGCCGTGCCCAGGGGTTCGCGCAAAACAGCAAGAGGCCTGATCCACTTTCGCGGATCAGGCCTCTGACCTGGTGTTTCACCTGTCGGGGTGGCGGGATTTGAACCCACGACCTCTTCGTCCCGAACGAAGCGCGCTGCCAAGCTGCGCTACACCCCGATGTTCTCCGGGCCCCTGATTTCTCAGGTCCCCGGCGCAACGAGCTCTACTTTAGCGGACTGGAGCCCGTAGGCGAAATCCGGTTTCGGGAGCCGTGCAGGTGGGGGCGTACGCGGTCGAGGAGGAGCAGGGTGAGGGCCAGGGCGTAGAAGGCCAGGCCGAAGGTGACGGCGTTGGTGGCGATGCCGTCGTAGCCGTGGAGATCGACGTCCAGGAAGGGGTACGGGTAGCGGCCGTCGGTGCCGGGGTCGAGGAGGGCGCCTCGGACCAGGGCGAACGGGAGGTAGAGGAGGGGGTAGAGCAGCCACTGCCCGGCGTGGCGCAGCAGGAAGCCGCCGGGCGCGGTGAGCAGGAGCCAGTCGAGGGCGGCCGTGAGCGGGGTCACGGTGTGGAGGAGCTGGTTGGCGATCGATTCCAGGGGCGTGCGCTCGCTGGTCATGGCGAACCCGCTGGAGTCGTTCGAGAGCACGAAGTGGAAGACCAGGCCCGTGATCGAGATGTAGAGCAGCGCGGCGCCCGTGATCCGCGGGGAGAGGGCCGGGCGCGCGGTCCAGGCGCGGTGGGCGGCCCAGGCGAAGGTGATCGCGACCAGGATGTTGGACTGGATCGTGAAGTAGCTGAAGAGCCTGCCCAGGTCGTCGGAGTCGATCGTGTCCAGGACGATGCCGGTGAGCGCGGCCAGGGCCACGAGCGCGCGGAAGGCCGCCGCGAAGGGGCGGCGGCCGGCCGGGACGACCGCGGAGGCGGGGACGCCCGCCGCGCCGGTCGTGCCGCGGCGGGTGGTGGAGGGGTTCGGGTCGATCATCCCTCCACCGTACGGGCGAGCTCCGGAAACCTGCCCTGCCCTGTCCTGCCCCGTCGCGCGGCTCAGTCGCGGGGGACGAGGGTGAGGAGGGTGGCCTCCGGGGGGCAGGCGAAGCGGACGGGGGTGTAGCGGTTCGTGCCGCAGCCTGCGGAGACGTGCAGGTAGGAGCGGTGGCCGCCGGCCTTGTGGGTGGACAGGCCCTTGACCCGGTCGGTGTCGATGTCGCAGTTGGTGACCAGTGCCCCGTAGAAGGGGATGCACAGCTGGCCGCCGTGCGTGTGCCCGGCGAGGATCAGTGGGTAGCGGTCGGCGGTGAAGGCGTCGAGGACCCGGAGGTACGGGGCGTGGACGACGGCCATGGAGAAGTCCGCGTCCTCGCGGGGGCCGCCGGTGACCTCCGCGTACCGGTCGCGCTTGATGTGCGGGTCGTCGAGGCCGGTGAGGGCGATGTCGTAGCCCGCGACCTTGAGGTCGCCGCGGGTGTTGGTCAGGTTGACCCAGCCCGCCGCGTCGAAGCCGTCGCGCAGCTCCTCCCACGGGTTGCGGGGCACGTCGACCACCGGGGCGTTGCCGTTGAGGCCGTGCCGGCCGCTGATCCGCTCCACCAGATAGCGGCCGGGGTTGCGCAGCTTGGGCCCGTAGTAGTCGTTCGAACCGAAGACGTAGGCACCCGGGAACTCCATCAGCGGGCCCAGCGCGTCGAGCGTCTCGGGCACGCCCTCCGTGTCGGAGAGGTTGTCCCCCGTGTTGATCACGAAGTCCGGGCGCAGGCCCGCGAGCGACTGCAGCCAGCGCTGCTTCTTGCGCTGCCCGGAGACCATGTGGATGTCGGAGACCTGGAGCACCCGCAGCGGCCGCATCCCGGCGGGCAGCACGGGCACGGTCACCCGCCGCAGCCGGAAGGACCGGACCTCGAAGCCGGCGGCGTAGGCGAGGCCGGCCGCGCCGACTGCCGCGATTCCCAGGGGTACTCCGTATCGAGCGCGCATGGGGTACATGGTCGCAGACCGTGGGGACTTGCCCTTCACGGGCTGTGGATGAGCAGGTGCCACCCGCCCCGCTGACTTAATGCGGCGCGCCATCCGTCGCCCAATGCGAAGATTGCGGCATGACCACGCTCAAGGCCAAGCTGCACGACGACCTCACCACCGCCATCAAGGCACGTGACGAGCTGCGCTCCTCCACCCTCCGGCTCACCCTCTCCGCCATCGCCTACGAGGAGACCGCGGGCAAGTCCGCCCGTGAGCTCTCCGACGACGAGGTGCTGAAGGTGATCACCCGCGAGGCGAAGAAGCGCCGTGAGGCCGCGGACGCGTTCGACAAGGGCGGCCGTGCCGAGCAGGCCGAGCGGGAGCGCGCGGAGGGCGAGGTCCTCGCCGGCTACCTGCCGAAGCAGCTGTCGGACGAGGAGCTCGCCGCCATCGTCGGCGAGGCGGTGGCCGAGGCCAAGGCCGGTGGCGCCGAGGGCCCCAAGGCCATGGGCGCCGTCATGAAGATCGTGAACCCCAAGGTCGCCGGCCGCGCCGACGGCAGCCGCGTCGCCGCGGAGGTCAAGCGGCTCCTCGCCGGCTGATCCACAGCCAGGCGGTCATGCATACATAAGAGAAGGGGCGCCCCGCCCCGGTGGGGGCCGGGGGCCCCGGGCGGTGGGGGG